>DAONAJ010000192.1:0-1512 GCA_035400945.1 Spirochaetota bacterium | reverse complement strand
GTGGGATGGGCCGCGCTCAACGTGGTGCACCCTATTTTCCTTCACCGCATTTACGGCATGCAGCGAAAGAAAATCGAAAAAATACTCTGGATATACCTGGCCGTTGTCATTTTCATGGCCGCGGTTTTTACCAACATGGAGACCCTGCGGATCCACGGCATCCTGATGATCGCCGTGACCGTCGGCATCGGCTTTTATAATTTCTCATGCCACTTTTCGGCCCTCTATAAAAAAAGCCCCTACGCCAAGCTCTTCGGCTTTTTCGGGAGCGCCGTGGTCATCACCGCGATCCATGACGGCTTCATCTACCTGTTCAAGTTCACCGGGTATGATTTCCATTACGGGATCCTTTTTGATTACATGCTGTTCCCCTACGGGGCGTTTCTGCTCTACACCGGGACCACCCTGGTGCTGGTCTCGCGGCTTATCGGCATGATGGACGAGATCGAGGACCTCAACACCAGCCTGGAAAGTTTTGTCATCGAGAAGGCGCTCCTGAGCGACCGGCTGTCGCAGTCGCAGAAAAAGACACCGCCCCTCAGCATCACGTCGCGGACTGAGGAAAAGATACGGAAGGTCAAGGAGTTCATCGAGGAAAACTACACCTCGGACATATCCCGGGAGGGCCTTGCCGCGTCGGTCGAGGTGCATCCGGACAATCTCGGGAAGCTCTTCAAGACCTGCACCAACCAGAAGCTGGGCGACTATATCTATGAATTGCGCGTGAGGGACGCGGCGAAAAAGCTCCTGGAGACCGATGATAATATCATAGACATAGCCTTTTCGGTGGGTTTTGAGAGCCTGCGGACCTTCAACAGGATTTTTCCCAAGTTCATGGGGACCACCCCGGAAAAGTTCCGGAGGCAGAACAGGCAGTAGTTCGCTTTTACGGTTACTCGATCACGTCGTAAACGAGGTCAAAGTTGACAAGGCAGGAGAGCACCGCCTTGAGGGGCATTCCTTCGGTGACTGATTTCAAATGTTCGTTGTCAACGCCCCTGTATTTCCAGGACCCTTCTGAAACATCGATGGAACCTGAATAATCCAGAGAATCAATATGATACAGTTTTATCTCCATGTGCTGCACTCCTATATCGGTTGATTGTGCCCGGGCTGCCTTATTGACGGCCGAACCCTGTACGGTACAGGATAATGCGGCTGATCCCCGGGTTCATTTCCGGGAATCGTGCCGGGTACAGTTTCCAACGCACCGGATACGCGTCAATGAAAATATTGGCTATAATTTTCATGCGTGGTGTCGTGGAGGGCATTTAAGCCAAAATGTCCAACCTCTGCGGTTAGTCGGAATGCCCCATAATCCTTATCATCATTGATTTTTTTTGTATACAAATCAGGGATTTTATTTATTGGTATTTTACTTGACGCTATCAGTTTATAGTAATATTTTAATTTATCAGTTGTTTTAGCAGTTTGCTGAAAAACAGCAAACTGCTAAGCGATACATGGATGTATCGCCATTTTTCGAGGCGTTAGCCGAGAAAAATGTAAGGT
>DAONAJ010000191.1:0-1579 GCA_035400945.1 Spirochaetota bacterium | reverse complement strand
AGCCGAGGCCGTCGAGGATCCTCCGGAGCTCCATCGCCACGATACCGGCATCTTCAACTATAAATATTCTTTTCGCTGCCACGGCACCAAACCAGGATCAGTTGTTTAATGGATGCTTCTTCAATTATACAGAGTGATTCAGCCGTGTCAATAGATTATTGGCACGCTTCATGCCGTACCGTATCGGAATAATCCCGCCATTTCGAGGGCTATCCACCCTGCCCCCGTATCCTTCTGGAAAAAAATGCTTGCCCCCGCTTCAGGCCGATGTATACTTCTTAACAATCATGGGAATGTTAATGTTAAAACCAGTCCGGGTAGCCGTCCTTGCCATCACCGCCCCAATCCTCGCCTTCACGGTCCTCTGCGCCGGCGACCTCCGCACCGATATCCTCGATACAGCGAAAAAATACATCGGGGCCCGGTACAATTATGGCGGCATGACCACGGAGGGATTCGACTGTTCCGGCTTCGTCCAGTACGTGTACCGCCAGAACGGCATCGCCCTGCCCCGGTCGACGGTGGATCAATTTGATAAAGGGAAAAAAATTGACTTCAACGACGCGAAGCCGGGCGACCTGGTGTTCTTTAAGATCTACCGCAACCGGATTTCACACGTGGGGATATTCATCACCAGGGACCGGTTCATCCACGCCCCATCGTGGGGCAAGCGCGTCGGCATCGCCGACATGAACCTGGAATACTGGCGGAAAAGCTTCGTCGGCGCGGTCACCTATATCGACCGGTAACATGGCCCCTCCCCGTCGGCTTATCCCTTCATCCTGAGCAGATTTGCCACCAGTTTCAGGACCTCATTCTGCAGATCATCGTTGTTCATCTTCTGGAATTTTCTTCTTTTCAAAACATAGAAATGATAATTCAGCCTGAAGACGACCCCCAGAATTGCATTGCCCGCTATCTCCACATCAATATCCCCGGGGATATTCCCCCAGCGCTGACCCAGCTCGATATCGGCCATGATCACCTTGAGTATTTTTTCTTCAAGATGCTTCATGACCGATTCAAATTCCGCATTCAATCCCACGGCGATCCTGAGAATAATATTGGTCCGTTCCTGGTTCTCGCTCCAGAATTCGGCTGTTTTTTTCAGACGGTGCCGCAGGTACTCCATCGCATAGTATGAACCGGGTTTTGGGCCTCCGAAGCCTTTCAGGTCCAGGGCAACCGCCTTTTCCCATTGCCGGAGGTAGGTGCTCAACAGAGTTTTAAAGACGTCATCCTTGTTTTCGAAATACTGGTAGATAGTCCCCTTGGCGACATGGGCCAATTTGACAATATCAGAAACCTGGGTCTCGTAATATCCGTTTTTAGAAAAGGCCTTTTCCGCGCAGTGTAAAAGACGCTCCCTGGTCTGTTCACCTTTCTTCAGCATAGCATTAATCCTGTTTTTTTGTATGCAATGCACTGTGTACAACATTTGGCCGGAAATCAAGCAAAATTAATTTATCTTTTCCATTAATGATTTCACCATTTTATGATCATAAAACGGTATCGAATAACTAGCGGGATGTTTTTTAGAACTGAAGTGTCAGTTTTAATTGACAAATTTTTCAGGAAA
>DAONAJ010000190.1:0-1706 GCA_035400945.1 Spirochaetota bacterium | reverse complement strand
CAGATGCCGTCAATGCTGTCCCAGTCGATAAGCTCCTGGGCGTACACGCCGGGACCGCCGACGACGACATTCGCCTGGGGGAATTTCGCCTTGATTTTTTTGGCGAACCTGCACGCCTGCGGTATCTCCAGGCTGGTTGCCGTAATGCCGTACAATGAAGCCTGGGGAAGATCGCGTATCGCTTCTTCATCGCTGTAGGTGGCGTAATTTTTCAGCTCCACGGTCCTGTCGCGGGACTCGAGCGAAGCGGCGATATACATCAGCCCCAGGGGGGCCTGGGCGTCGGGCTGTTTTAAAAACGGCTTCGGCAGGTATATTAAAACGACATTAAGCTTTTTCATTTGGTTAAACGCATCCTTGTATCACTGAAATACTATGTGAATCTCCTTAACGGACCGTATAATCAATATCAAAATGGCTCCATCCCGACTCGAGCTGATTTCCCTTGACATCGACGGGGATGTTCCTGTACCACACCAGATTATCCCTCCGCTGTTTCGACCAGAGCGCAAAAAACAGGTATGCCCTGATATTGTTCAGGTTAATTCTTTTTATCCTTATCGTCAGAGTCCCTTTTCCCTTTGCAATATCTATTTTTTTACACAGGGACTTGTTGCTCACCTGGCAGAATTCTTTCTGCGCCTGAACCGGAAGCTTGAGAAGAATATCGAATTCAACGTCATTATAATTCTTCAAGGCCTCGTATTTGATTTTGATGACTACATCATCTCCTGAATCAATTTGAATTGTATTGTCCACCAGCGCCGGTTGCATTGACAATTCCAGCACCCTGAACTCTTCGGTGCCGTTCCTGATCCGCTCTATTTCACCCGATGAATGAAGGTCTGCTATAATCGTTTTATAAAGGGACATGCCATCCGCCGGGTCGCCGTTGAATATGCTGTTCCCTTTGTTTAAAACCAGAACTTTGTCGCAAAATGTGTATATGTGATGAAGATTATGGGAAACAAAAAAAGTCGTCATGCCGCTATTTTTAAGCTGCCCTATTTTGTCAAAGCATTTCGTCTGGAACCCCACGTCGCCGACCGCCAGGACCTCGTCGACGAGGAGAATGTCCGGCTCACAGTGGACCGCGATGGAAAAGCCGAGCCGCACGTACATTCCCGACGAGTATGTGGAAACCGGCGCGTCCAGGAACTCCTCAAGGCCGGCAAAGTCCACGATGCTGTCGAATTTTTTCTTCAACTCTCCCTTGGTCATGCCCAGGATGGTCCCGTTTAATATTATGTTTTCCCTTCCGGTCATATGAGGATGGAACCCGGCGCCGACGGCTATCAATGCTCCGATTCTTCCTTTTATTGCTATTCGCCCCTTGTCTGGCGGGTAAATCCCGTTGATCAGGCGCAATAACGTGGACTTGCCGCAGCCGTTTTGTCCGATAATGCCAAGCGTTTCCCCTTTTTTTACCTTGAAGCTGATATCCTCTAATGCCCAGAATTCATCTTTCCGCAGTGTCCCCTTATCGTAAGATACCCCCAGCATGTTTCGTGCAACGTCAAACGAGCCATAGGCCATGCTGCGCCTGAGGTTTCTGCAGAATTTCTTATACAATCCTTCAACTGATATTACTGTTTCAGACATACGTATACTCAAATACAATTATTAATAACATACAGCACTATGGCCGGTGGATGCATCAAACTATCTTTTCTATGACCTTGTCCTCTGACACGAAGAACAACCTC
>DAONAJ010000189.1:0-1775 GCA_035400945.1 Spirochaetota bacterium | reverse complement strand
GTCTGTGGAATTATTATCTGGCGACAAAATAGGAGTTATGCAACAAGTCTATTAAAAGGGACGCCGGGTAGGGCCGCAAGCCCCGGATACCGTACCAGCAATTCCTCCACGTTGGTGATGAGCTTACCGCCGAACTGAACCAGCTCCTTGCCGATGAGGATCGATCCACGCACCGGCGCGAATATCTGCTTGAGTCTGTTCGTTGCTTTGCCCTGGGGCACCGCGTCGTTAATCACCGATTGCGCCGATGAACCTCCGCTGTATCCTCTGGTGGATGCCAGGGAGGCCGGCACCAGGGGCATCGCGTCATAGCTTCTGGAATCCTCTAACACAAGCGCAGCTGCCAGGGCGGGGACCATGTTGTTCTCGGATTCTTTGGCGCATGACGCCAGTAATGTCATTGAGGCGATTACGCCCAGAATCAGAGACCTGGTTAATGCTCTGTTTTTCATTGTATCCTCCTGAAAAGTTATCTGTTTGGGGGGGAATTACCGATGATGCAAAGGGCGGTCATTCCGAATAAAATTATATGATGTTGCGGGAAGAGTCAACCCGACCGGGTTAAAAATAAAAAATTTTTTAGTGTCAGAGCAAACGTGCCTTGTTTTTGTGTTTAAAATGCATTATCTGATCAATTTTTCATAAACAATATTATTGACATGAATAATATTCGATTTAACTGCCCGATGCGGTCTTTATGATGGTGGAGGTTGTTTACTTATAAAAATCCGATGACCCTGGGGGATGCAGGGGCATCGGATTACGCTATGCCAGTATTATTTCTTGAACTTTTCCTTGGCCCGCTCAAAGGCTTGGGTCAGGTCGTTTACCGCCTGCTCGGCGCCTTTCTTGATCTCGAGCCATCCTTCACCGCTGACGCTTTTCAGCTCCTTCAGCTTGATTTCAGCTTCGGCCTTCTTTTTCTTGAGGTCTTCGGCCAGCTTGGTGTAGTCCTCCTTCATGACAGAAGCCGCCTCTGTTCCCTGCTTCATCAGCTCATCGATTTTTTTGTCCCACTCCAGGATCTTGTCTGATAATTTCTGCATATAAGATTTTTGATCGTTATCCATAGCCAGCTCCTTGGAAAAGTAAATTGATAGACTTGTTTCTTTATCCGGTGCCGCTGCATATCGGCCTTCCGCCGGGGCGGGGCGATTATTGCTGTCCGGTGAAGAGGTAAGTCTTATGCGCCATGTGATTCTATAATATATATATAACCGCTGTTTTATTCAACAAAAAATCCTGAGCTTGGGCCATTTTTATCCCCGGCGCAGGAAGGAAAAAATTTGCTGAATTAATAATTTTTTTGTCCTCAAAGGGGATCTGACCGGGTCATACAATCTGATTCCGGGTGAGGATGTTTTTGGCCGGAATCAGCGCAATAATATTTGACATTAAGCCATATTTGTGGTTGCTGATATATGCAGCGGTTATGACAGTTCCTGCGTATTTTCGGCGAAGTGATAACCAGAATTAAAGAGGAGTAAATCATGACAGGTATGATGAAAACAGCGTCCCTTATCCTTGCCGCGGTCCTGGGGATCATGCTCGGATCAGCGGCTCAGGCCGGGCCCCTCGAAAATATGCAGGCCGTTCTGGTTTTTCTCCAGAAGGCGCGGATGTCTTCCGCGGCGCCGGTCAAGGCCAGGAACCTTGTCAGGGCAAAAGAGCAGCTCGCGGCGACAGCTTACGACGGGGGAGGGCACCGTGCTGCCGCCCTAGCCCTGACCACGCAGGCCATCGACAGCGCGAACCAGTTGAATATGGATAAAGCC
>DAONAJ010000188.1:0-1904 GCA_035400945.1 Spirochaetota bacterium | reverse complement strand
AACTTGAGAGTGCGGTGGGAAAAAATGGCCGCAACGTTGTGGTTTATAATCATATGTTTCCTCCTTGAAATTCCATGCCATCATCCGTGATGGCATTGATACATTTTTCTATGTATATTCTGCTATTCGTCATCTTGGCATTGCAGGCTAAAATTGTGTATACATTGATTAAAGACGATTATATTAAAATACAATTAAATATCTCTATTTATTACCGATTTTATATTGAATATGAATTAATTTTATACTTCAGAGTGTTTGAGATGATGAAGTATGCCTATTATACCTGTCGCCCCCGGATAAAAGCCCTGCTTCGACAAGGCTCAGGTCGACTTCGCTCAGCGCAGGCAGTGCGGGGCTTTGATGGGGCCCCGTTCTTTCATCCCGGTGAATAACAATAAGCGACGACAGTTGGGTACCGGAGAATATATCATTCAATAGCAAGGCTTGATCGCCAATTAGTGTGGCTTAAGTTATTCTTCTTGATTATTTATGCCGATGAAAAGCATTGTATTATGTCTTTACGGTGATAAGGATGGGGCGACTCCTGAGAGGATTATTCAATGAATACAATCGGTTTCGACAATGAGAAATATCTCAATGAGCAAAGAAATTCAATCCTGGAGAGGGTGAAGTTATTTGACAACAAGCTCTACCTTGAATTCGGGGGCAAGCTGATGTTCGATTTCCATGCGGCGCGGGTCCTCCCCGGGTACGATCCGAACGTGAAGATGCGGCTTCTCCAGAAGCTGTCAGACAGCGCGGACATCATACTCTGCATCTACGCCGGCGATATCGAGCGGAAAAAGGTGCGGGCCGATTTCGGCATCACCTATGACGCGGACGCTCTCAAGCTCATCGACGATCTCAGGGACTGGGGCATCAGCATCTGCGCGGTGGTGATCACGCGCTTCGAAAACCAGCCGGCCGCGAGCATATTCAAGAACAAACTGGAGCGGCAGAACATCAAGGTCTACACGCACCGGTACACCAAGGGCTATCCCACCGACGTTGACCTGGTGGTGAGCGACGAGGGATACGGCGCCAACCAGTACATAGAAACGAAAAGCCCCCTGGTGGTCGTGACCGGCCCGGGCCCCGGCAGCGGCAAGATGGCCACCTGCCTGTCCCAGGTATACCATGAACACCGGCGCGGCATAAGGAGCGGGTACGCGAAATTCGAGACCTTCCCGATCTGGAACATCCCGCTGAAACACCCGGTCAACATCGCCTACGAGGCGGCCACGGCCGATATCGGCGACTTCAATCTCATCGATCCCTTCCACCAGGAGGCCTATGGGAAGATCGCCGTCAACTACAACCGCGACGTGGACACCTTCCCCGTGCTGAGGAGAATCCTGGAAAGGATCATGGGCGGCACGTCGATGTACAAATCCCCGACGGACATGGGCGTGAACTGCGCCGGTTTCGGCATCACGGACGACGGGGCCGTGCGCGAGGCCTCCCGGCAGGAAGCGATTCGGCGTTATTTCCGCTATTCCTGCGAGTACGCCCTGGGCTTCGCCAGCAGGGAGACCGTCCAGCGGGTCGAGCTCCTCATGGATGAGCTCGGGGTCAGGCAGGAAGACCGGATCGTGGTGGAGCCTGCGCGCAAGGCGGCCATAGAAGCGGAGGAGAAAGGGAAGGGAAACGAGGGCATATACTGCGGCGCCGCCATCGAGCTCCAGGACGGCGCCATCGTGACCGGGAAGAACTCCCCCCTCTTTCACGCCGCCACGAGCGTCATCCTCAACGCCATCAAGAGGCTCGCGGAGATCCCGGACCGGATCCATCTTTTATCGCCTCAGATCATCGAATCGATCAAGAATATGAAGGGGGACGTGCTGGGGGCCAAATCCGTGAGCCTTAACCTGGAGGAGACCCTCATCGCCCTGTCCATCGGG
>DAONAJ010000187.1:0-1914 GCA_035400945.1 Spirochaetota bacterium | reverse complement strand
TATTTCTTCTGGCCTGTCGACGGAACTTCCCCGCCCGACACATCCTCAATCCGGGTAAGATCTATCTTCAGCGCCATCCCGTCTATCGTCATGGCGATCTTTTTTTTCCTGCCGTTGACGGTTGCGTATAGCCACACCATCGTATCGCCTTTTGTGTAGGGCGATATACCGTCAACACGGTACGATTTCAAAACCCTGTCGGGGTTCAGGCGCTGGGTCTCGGTGAACTGGCGCACAAACAGCTCCTCATCGTTTAACCGCTGCAGGTCGGGCGTGAGCTTCTGCGTGCGCAGGGCCCGCATGAAGGCGGCGTCAGTGATCCTGTAGAGGGCCTTCCAGTCCTTCTTCTTCCATGTCTCGAAAAACTGCGTCGCCACATGGGGCGGGTCCAGGTCCTTGAGCCTGTCAGGGCCTTTTCCGCACGAAACACTGAAGGCCGCGACGGCCAGCGCCACAAGCAGGAACACGCGCTTAATCATATCAGTACAACCGTCCCTACGTCAAAATGAAATTCTTTTAGCGTCGCCCCACAGCTTCTCAAGCTGGTAATACTCCCGTAGCTCCTGGGTGAAAATGTGCACTATCAGTTCGCTGCAGTCGAGTATGATCCACCCGGATTCATAATCCGGCCTGTTCCGGACGCGGAGCCCTCGGCCGTATATGAACTTTTCAAGCTCCCGCGCCATGGATCGGCAATGGATCCGTGAATTGCCGGTCGTTATCAGGAAGTAATCGAGATAGCTGTTGACGTCCCGCAGGTCCAGGAAAACGATCTCCGCGCCTTTCTTGTCCGACAGGAGCCGGGCGCATTCACGGTAGGTCTCCACCATCTCCTCTTCCGTTCTTTTTTTCAGGTCCGTCACTTTGCAAGGTCCTCGCCGAGAATGATCATTATATTATGCAGTTGCGTGTTGTCAATGATATGATAAATGTTCTGTATGCCTGTCAGTTCGGCCACCCTGTTTACCGCGGCCACGTTGCCCCGCCTGTTGATGATGACGGATTTGGTCATCTTGCGGTACGGCGACGTGCCGAACTCGACCACGTTCAGCCCCTCGCGGATAAGGCTTTCCCGCATTTTTCTCGCAAGTCCCGGCGTATCGGTGCCGTTCAGGATCTTGATCTTGATCGACGCGTCGATCTCTTTCTGGCTCTGGTCGACGATCAGGAGCGCGAGGAACTCCTTTTCGTAAATCCTGAACGTGATGTCATCCATGGTGTAATAATTATCCTTGAAGAACCCCGGCAGGACCGTCGCCATCACGTCCCCGTCCTTGAAGATGAGCTCGCATATCCCCATGACCTCCTGGGGCAGCAGGTTGGTCTTGACCGACTTCATCATCTCGCCGATGAACCTGATGGAGTTGAAGCGCTCGAGCCGCTCACGGTCCTTGTAGAGCGTCATGATCACGTCAAGGATCCGGTCGTACTTCAGGTAAATTGAATTCTCATCAACGGTATTGATGTACCGCATCACTTTCTGTCCGTCCAGGTAATTGACGCCGAAAACCGGCGCCTGGGCGTCCCGGTCCTTGTCCCGGGACAGGTCAAGGGCAAACAGTTCGATCCCCTCCATCAGGTTGACCAGGCGCTCCACGTCCGGCGCGTAAATCTCAACATAGAAGGGAATGTTGAGCCGGAGATCCTTCTGGAGCGAATACCGGAGCCGGTTGAAATTGAACACCACCACCTCGTCGATGCGGGCGCAGTGGTCGCCGTCGTCATCGAGCCGTATCTTGTAGGACGGCGGGATAAAGGTTATTCCTATCCGCTTGTTGTCGGGGTTGATGCTCACGATGGCGAAAAATTTATGTTTATGGTCATTGTCCCTGTTGCTCCCCGCCACCAGGATGTTTATTATCTTTTTTTTCTGGATGAGCTTTTCGACGGCGTTCCTGGTCCGCACGCCGTGGC
>DAONAJ010000186.1:0-2079 GCA_035400945.1 Spirochaetota bacterium | reverse complement strand
CCTTGATAAACTTGGCGTAAAATTGACAATAATGACAAAAGAACAGGCGGATTATATAGGTGTTTCGGTAGACGGCCCCTATAAGCCGGATCACTACCGTTATTAAAGGTACAGCTTTTATCGGGTTATGGAAATTGGGGGCGGTCAGATGACCGCCCTTTTATTTTTTGGGGATATTGGGTATAGGTGTCAGAGTAAAAAGCTGTTGTTTTTCATTTATTCTTAAAATAATAAACAGAATGTCAATGTTGTACATCAATTATGTTTGATTGAGCGGTCAGAGTAAAGTTATAATTATATGGGGCCGCAAAACAGATCATCTAAAAGATTTGACAGCATAAAAAAGTCCCTGGATACATGATGCGATCAATCTCTATAGAACGGCTTTTTTATCGTGACAGCTAATCGTATACCACCACGCATTATCGACTTTCACGTCCACCTGTTCCCTGACAGGATGTTTGACGCCATCTGGGGGTTTTTCTCAAAGGGATACAAGTGGGATGTCATATACCGGATGTATTACCGGGAATGTATTTCCTATCTGCGAGAGCGGGGTGTGGAAAAGATCGTCTATTCCAATTATGCCCATCGCGAAGGGATTGCCGAAGCATTGAATGAATGGAACCTGGAGCTCCTGGAGGACAACCCGGACCTTTACTGCTTTGCCGCCTATCATCCCGGTGATGAAAATGGCCCTGCCATGGCGGATAAGGTTCTTGACCACCCCCGTGTTCTCGGATTCAAGCTCCAGCTCCTGGTGCAGCGCTTCTATCCCCATGACGAACGGTTATTCCCGATGTATGAGAAGGTGATGGAGCGGGGGAAGCGCATCCTGTTTCACGTGGGTACCGGTCCGGTGGGTAATGAATTCGTCGGTCTGGCCGAGTTCAATAAGCTTCTCGGCCGCTATCCGGACATCCCCGCCAACGTGGCTCACATGGGTGCCATGGAATACCGCGGGTTCATGGACCTCCTGGAGAGTCATCCTGCCCTCTATCTTGATACGGCCTTTGCATTTTTCAGGGAATTTCAGGGCAGGGGCGGCTTTGATCTCGGAAATGCTGAACTCGAAAAACATAAGGACCGCATCCTGTACGGGTCAGATTTCCCCAACCTTATCATGCCCCGTGAATCAGAGATTGGAACGCTGTCTGATTACGGGTTGTCGCCTGAATTCTATGACCGTGTGTTTTACCGGAACGCCTGTGAATTGATTGAATCGATAGTTAACCGATAACTTTCGGAATACACAAATATCAGGGGGGATATTCTATGGATGAAAGCATCAACAAATCACGCTGGTACGATGGATTTTTCTACAGTATTACTATCGATCCCATTGCGGGAAAATCATTCGCCAAGCCTGTTTCCCGCTACGTGGCGGAAAATTCTTCAGTCATTGATATTGGTTGCGGCACGGGGAGCGTGGTGCTCGAGCTGTCCAGGCGTTGTTCCCATGTGACCGGCATCGAGCTTTCGCCCAAAATGGTCAGTTTTGCCCGGAAGAGGCTTGACGCGGCCTCCATCGGCAACGCCGAGATACTGAACGTGTCCGCCACAGAACTGTCATCTCGGGTCTCCCGAAAATATGATTATGCCGTGATGACGCAATTCCTTCACGAAATCCCGTCGAATATTCGGGACAAGGTGATGGAGGAGGCGAAGAAGGTCGCCAGGGAATTTATCATTGCTGATTTCATCGCACCTTACCCGTCCACTATCCAGGGGAAAATGATCCGCTTTGTCGAGATGAGCGCGGGAAAAGAGCATAACGCCAACTTCAGGGACTGGCTGGGGAAGGGCGGTCTTGACGGTTTCCTCGACCGGCACGGGTTGAAGGTGGTTGAAGATCGGAAATTCTCGACCGGGGTAGGGAAAATCGTTAAGGCGAGAGGCATATCCTGAGGCGGAAGGGGCAATCCGGACCGCTCCACATGTGTAAGGTTTACGGTTGATAAAAAGTTCTTGATCTATCGAAAAAGCATTATAACCATGTCACCCGCAGCCTGTAGCCTAGGCTTGAATTCCTCAGTCCGATTGTCAATTAATGCACAATGGTATTTAATTCTTTTGAAT
>DAONAJ010000185.1:0-2205 GCA_035400945.1 Spirochaetota bacterium | reverse complement strand
CAATCCTCCTCTTTTTTCAGAAGAACGAGAAGAACGAGGCGCTGTCGCTTATAGAGGAAGTGGTGGGCCGCAACAGGAAGAATTACATGGCCCGCTTCACCCAGGCCCGGTTCTACTATGAAATGGACCAGCTTCCCCGCGCCCTCTCCATCTACGAAGACCTGAACGCGGACCTTGAAAAGCTCCCGCCGTCAGGCGTGATCGATGAATACAAGAAGAACTGCAGGGACAATATCCAGCGCATCATGATGGAAGTTAACAGGACCAGGAAGAAGGGGGACTAGCGTCTATCTCCATTCCTCGTCCGGGAGCGGCCGCGGGATCCTCTTGTCGGCGGATTTCTTCATGAAATGTTCTTTCAGGATGACAATGTCGACGCGTCGGTTGTAGGCCCTTCCCTGGGGCGTGGTGTTGTCATCTATGGGCCGGTACTCGCCGAAGGCCACCGAGGAGAGCTGGCTCGGGTTCACGTCCGATTCATCGGCCAGATAGTGCAGCACGTTCAGCGCCCGCGCCGACGAAAGCTCCCAGTTGGACTTGTAGGTCTGCTTGGCCTGGGGAAGGGTGACCGGCGAATTGTCCGTGTGCCCTTCAATGCGGACGAAGTTGTCCAGCTTCTTAATTATCCGCCCCACCTTGTTCAGAACAGGGCGCGCCTCGCCCTTGATCCTCGCCGTTCCGGGATCGAAGAACACGTCCGAGCTCAGGGTGATGATCAGGCCGCGCTCATCCTCCATGACCCGGACGGCTTTCGATTCGATCTCCGGCTTGAAGGCCTCAACGGCGCGCTTCATGACCTGCGACATGTACTGCTGGCGCTGGCTGCTGGGCAGGGCGGTGATATTGTGCCCCAGGTCCATCAGGTTTCCCTTGGAGATGGACTTGCCCCCGGCCATGATGCCGACATTCCCCTTGAAGGACGACAGCACATAGAGGAACTCAAAGCCCTTGACGGTCGTTTCATCCCCCATGAGGACGATGAAAAAGCAGAGGAGCAGGTTGTTCATGTCCCCCATGGTGGTCATCCATGAGGGAGATCCTTTGATCTTTGATTTTTCCCTTTTTTTTGGCATGGATCAGTCGCTCACCTCTTCGGCAATCTCTTCCCTCATGGCCGGCGCAAGGAATGATATAAGCTTGTCCTTGACGATGCGGGGGTTGTCCCCCGACTGTATGGACAGGACGCCCATGAGTATGATGGAGCGCATGAGCACCTCGTTGTTGGTCATGACGTCAAGGCGGGAGGCCAGCGGTTGAAAGTATAGGTAACACATGACCGCGCCGTAAAATGTCGTGATAATGGCAACAGCCAGGTACGGGCCTATGGAGGCCCGGTCGCTCAGGTTGACCAGCATCATAACCAGACCCATCAGGGTACCGATCATACCGAAGGCCGGGGCGAAACTGGCCCAGTCGTCGAACATCCGCTTGTTGTCGTCGTGGCGTCCCACCATCTGGTCTATTTCTGTTTCCATGATGTTTTTGACCAGCTCAGGGTCGGTGCCGTCGACCACCAGTTGGAGGCCCTTCTTCATGTAGGCGTCATCGAGCTCGTCCAGGTCGTCTTCCAGGGCAAGGAGGCCTTCGCGGCGGGCCTTCTCGGAAAAGGAAACAATCGTAACTATTAATTCGCTGAAGTTATATTTTGGGGGAAACAGTGCAACCCTGAATAAGGTCGGTATCAGCAGAATCTGCTTTATGGAATAGCCAACCAGCATTGCGCACAAACTGCCCCCGACGGTAATCCAGAGTGAAGGGATGTCCACGAACAAAAGTAGGCTGCTTTTTGCGGTTATAATGCCGAGGGCCAGCACAACGATACCTGTGATCATTCCAACTAGCATCCCGATTTCCATATATCAACCCCTGAAAAAATTGTTTCTTTGCCTGTTTTAACTTGTCTCCCAACGCTCAGGGCGACGGGAATTATTAATAAAGACATTACATGTTATTATTTTCGGTATATATTTACAATTAAAAGAATAAAAAATGCAGATAGTTATCGGTATGGTTAAAAAATATGCAAATCATGAAATTTGTACGCAAATTGGGATTTTATTAACTTTGTATTGTTTTCCAGTGTTAAATAATACGCAGGAGGGTCAGAGCAAAACTCAGGCGGAAGCCTTAATCCATACCAATAACAACCCCCGGGGTATACTATGTAAGAGGCTTGAAAGAATAAGAATGGCTGCCTTCAATGAG
>DAONAJ010000184.1:0-2331 GCA_035400945.1 Spirochaetota bacterium | reverse complement strand
GCCCACACCGAGAATGGCCGCAACAGTGCCCCCGCGCAGGATGGGCACCACCAGCTCCCGGACGACCGGCGCGTGACCCTCCGGGAGCCCCTTTCGGTGGGGAAGAGATGCATAGTCATTGTGGATAACCGGCTTCCCGGTGCCAAGGCACTCCACCCAGACCCCGGCCTTATCTACAGGGTAATGACGTCCTTTCCCTTCAGCGCGGCAGAAATCCCTTGTCGTACGGGTCGACCACGCCTGGAGCGACAGGGTCTTCTGGTCGGGATCCACAAAATGATAAAAACTGATGAGGCTCTCCGTCAGATCCTCGACTTCATCCAGTGTCTTCTGCAAAAGTTCATCGAGGGAATGGTCGCGGGCATATTCAAGGAGCTTGAGGCGGACATTGATGATCCGCTCGGCGCGTTTTTGGGCAGAAACATCAATTATAACTCCCCGGGTCCCCTTCGAGGGATTGGCCGGATCAATAAGGCACGCGCTGACTACCATCGGAAAGGTGGATCCGTCCCTTTTCCGCCCCAGACGTTCCACGGTCACCACCGGCCTTTCAGGAGTGATTTCTTCCCTGATCCTGGCCGCGTCGGCACGATCATCCGCGGGGACCATGGTGAATATCGCCAGCCCACCCTTTTTCAGCTCATCAAAACTGTATCCGAAGATTTCCGACGCCGCCCGGTTTGCGTAGGTGATCATGTGCATACCATCAGATTCGTACACCCCGATCGGTAGCAGCTCCACGAGGTCCCGGAAGCGTTTTTCGCTCCGTTCCAGTTCACTATTTCTCAGGGCAAGACGTTTCTTTTCCTCCGCAAGCTCCTCCGTGCGCTCATCGACCCTTATCTCGAGGCTCCTGTTGAAGGCTTCCAGCTGGTGCGTGAGGGTCTCAGACAGGTCATAGGACCGGGAAAAACGGAACGAGATGATGTACGCCTGGGTCATGGTGAAAAGCAGGAATCCGAAGGAGGCAATGTTTGGCGTCTGGATCAGGTACATGGTGCGCAGGATGTCATTCCCGACCGACACCAGGGCGATGATCAGCCCGATGATGAAGATCACCGAACCATCCCGTTTTTTCCATACCGCCCTTCCCGCTATCCAGATCATGCAGAAACCTGAAACCACCATGATGAAATTGAACCAGTCGATGCTGTAGTGGTATATACGGGCCGGCGTTGCCAGTACCAGGAGTGAAAACAGGATCCCGGGTATGACAAGGATAATCCTGAGCGGCCGGGGACTCTCTTCGGGGAAAATGTCGAAGAGGTACATAAGAAAGAGAGGCACCGTTGTATAGATGGTGAGTATATCAGCCTTGAAGAAATACTCATAGGGCACGGAGGGAAATGAAGCGCTGAGGATACGTTCCCCCACCAGGATGCCACGTATCCCCAGGATAATGCAGAAAATGCCGAAATAGATAGTCGATTTTTCACGCCGCCGGATAAAAAAGAACCCAATATGGTAGAGGCCTATGATGATCAGCCCCCCCAGCATGAAATAATCAAGGAAGAGCTTTGTTTCCCACGATGCGTGAAGCGCTGCCTCCGGTCCCATCTTGATCGACCTGGTCAGCCCCCCGCCCTTGTAAACGTAATTGGATACCTCGACCAGCAGTTCCAGGCTCTTCCCTTTTACCGGGACGGAAAAGATACGCGGTTCAAAACGCCACTCCGAAAAATTAGCGTCAGAGCTCACGACGCCGACAGACCCGATCTGCAGGCCGTCCGCGTATAAATTATACGCCGTTTCAACATCGGGCATCCTCATTGCAAGTCCGCTGCTAGACAAGGGCAGGAGTATGGTCAGTCGGTAGGTCCCGTAACCATGGGGTCCAAGGTCCTTCCCTGATATCCTTGACGCGCTCCATCTGCCGGGCACGCCGATGTATGCCTTTTTCGCATCAGCGGCAATTTCAGCGTGAAGCTTCTTCCAGTGGAATTCCCACTCGCCGTCAAGTCTGACCTGCCCCATTGTTTCGAATTCCCAGTTGCGCAGATCGAGGACGCCGAGTTTAACCTTTGGAGAGGATGGATTTGAATGATATTGAGAAGTGCAGGCTGGAATCGTTAAAAGCATCACCATGAGCCCGGCTACCAGAGGCTTGATCATGGTGCGGCAATGCCCAAAACCCGGATATTTCATGGTGTCATTATTCACATAACATATGACATGACTGCAACCCTATAATAGAGATACAATAATAAAAGCAATCAATCAAGCTTTTTTTATCAATTAAACAGGGGGGGGAAATCCGTCAATCCGGCGCTATATTATTCTAACAGTTTCCTGAAAAACTCCTTCCATGGAGTTTTTCAGGGACGGTTTTAC
>DAONAJ010000183.1:0-2339 GCA_035400945.1 Spirochaetota bacterium | reverse complement strand
GGCGCCTTTTACAGAATTTAGAAGCATAGGCCTCAAAACCGTCCGGGACCTGGGCGGCTATTCTCGTTTCGCAGGAGGCCGCGTCGAAAAGGGTTATGGGGACGATCCCGCTTTTTCCGGCTGTAAGATTGCCCCAGTTTTCTTCGAGGTTCAATCCTAGGGCTGAAATTATATTCATCCCTGTGATAACTACTTTTCTGCTCATAGGTACCGATTTCGCTCAATAATTCTTTGATTCGGATATGGAACCGACAGTGTCCAGCGATTTATAATCCTGGTTAGCATCAGGTTATCCTATCTAGAGACAAAATCGAAACAAAAAGTTATAATAATATTTTGTCAAGATTGATTTTTTTAATGGGGGAAAAACCGGATACTGCAATGCTGACTCAATGTCCAATGGTATTCGAATACTGCCCCTGCCGGTTCAATAAGATACGAGATCCTTAAGCTGATCGCTGATTTTATCAAGAGGCAACATCAATGATACACCATTGCGCTCAGCAGCGGCACGGGCCATCCCGAATATGACGGATGATTCCTTATCCTGGGCGATCATGAATCCGCCACGGGCAACAATTTCCTGGCATCCCCTTGCCCCGTCGCTTCCCATGCCTGACATTATGAGGCCGATAAGTCTCTTGCCGAATTGTTCAGCCGCTGACATGAAGAGATAGTCAACGCAGGGACGTATATTCATGACCGGCGGAGTATCTTCCAGGACAAGCTTTCCTCCCCTGAAAAGAATGTGATGGCCTCCCGGTGCCACCAGGACCTCTCCATCTGACGGATAATCATCATTGCGGGCAAGCCTGACGGCAAGGTCTGTCTGGTGGTTCAGCCATTCTGCGAATTGCCCGTAGACGGATGTCTCTGTGTGCTGAACATAGACTATGCCAACGGGGAAATCCGCCGGGAGCTCCTTCAAAACGTTTTTTACAGCCTGAGGCCCCCCGGTTGAGGCGCCAATTACTACCATGTCAAAACGAAGTTTTCTTTTATTGTTATCCGTCATTGCTAAAATTCACTATACCCGTATTAGTCCTTGACCAGTGGGATATTCCTGTCATATTTGCAATGATGTATATGAACAAATACAGTTACGCCTGCCGGGACATCCTATGAACGGAAAAAGACATACCGATGGAAACATTACCTGCTTGATAATGGTTGCCGCCCTTTCCCTGTCATTTCTTTTTTGCGGTTCCTGGGATAAAATCTCTACCCAGGAACCCAGGATCGTAAACATGGGCATTTTCGGGATTAACCGGAAACAAAGCGTCATCGGCCAGGACGGATGCACGCCGATACCGGTCGGCAACACCATGATGTGGACTTTCGGGGACACGATCATCGGCACATGGAAAGGCGATCTAACGGTAAACGCCACTTTTGAAGATTCTGCGGTAATGAAAGGCATGATCAGCAATTCCGTTGCCTTTACGCAAATTCCCGATGACACAAGCATAAGGAATCTTGATTTCACGTTTTACAAGGAAAAGGGTACGGTCGCCCAATTCATAAAGAATATGCCCGGTGAGGATCCGTCAGTCTGGCGATTCTGGGCAATCGACGGCATAGAAATTGAAGGAACGGTGTATGTTTATTACATCATTGTGTTCATAGATAAGAATCTCGCGAAAAAGGAAAATCCCGGACTTCCCATCAGAGTGAAAGGCGTCGGGATAGCAGAATGGAAAATCCCGGGAGGCTGGAAACCGGGAGATCCAGTGAATTTCAAGCGTACGGCCAAGGTGTTCCTCGAGGGCGAACCGGTTTTCGGCGATGCGGTAATCCGCCGGGGGAACCACCTGTTTTTAATTGGTCATGGCCCTGCGGCCAAGAACAGAGTTCCCGCTTTCATGGCACGAGTGCCGGTGTCGTCAATCAAGAAAAGGGCATCCTATGAATTCCTTGACGCAGACGGTCATTGGACCGGCGCCATCAGTGCCGCGGCAGCCGTTGCAGATGACGTCATGGGTGAACCGTCGCTTTCATTCAATGAAACGATAAAAGAATACATTATCATCTACTGCAGCCTTGACGGAAAAATAAAGACCATCCAGTTTAATGATTTTTCCTTGATCAGGAAGAAAAAGACGGCGGTATTATATCTACCGCCGTCCCTTCCCTTGATCCCGGCCAGGTCTCATCTTGCCTATTATTCAGGAAAGGAGATATACAGTACCGGCAGGGCTCTCTATGCAATCTATATCAATCCCGCCATTTATCAACCTATTCTGCTGAAGATACCCTATCAGTGCTTCCGATAGGTTTGTATTTGAAGTTCCTGGGCCAGCTCCAATAAATTTAGCTTTCTTCTTGCCGCCTTCTGTGTT
>DAONAJ010000182.1:0-2429 GCA_035400945.1 Spirochaetota bacterium | reverse complement strand
GAAAAAATGGCCGCAACGTTGTGGTTTATAATCATATTTTTCCTCCTTGAAATTCACTGCCATCATCCGTGATGGCACTTGTATATTTCTCTGTGTATATTCTGCTCTTCGTCAGAATTAAAGAGGATGCTAAATGACATCTGAATTGATTATCGGCATTTAATTGAAAATATGAATAAAAATCATAATTTTTCAGCGATTTAATATGTAATGGAAATTAATTGCATTTTCGTGGTGAATTCACCATGAGCTGTTCCTGCTGATTTGAAAAACGGGCATTGCTGTTATGCCGGAGAATCTCAGGGTATTCCAGAGGTTCACGACTGCGGCGCTTGGAACAAGGAATTCATAATAATAGTATAACTTACATGTTTATCAGCAATGCTTACATAATTTGTCTTGATTTTTTCCGATGAAAAAAACATGGTATTATGTCTACCTCGCCGGTGCCGTGAAAAGACTCCATGGGGGATTACCAGATGAAGAGAATCGGTTTTGACAATGAAAAGTATCTCAACCAGCAGAAAAGCATGATCCTGGAAAGGGTGAAGCTCTTCAACAACAAGCTCTACCTTGAGTTTGGAGGCAAGCTCATGTTCGATTATCATGCCGCGCGGGTCCTTCCCGGTTATGATCCGAACGTGAAGATGCGTCTTCTCCAGAAGCTTTCCGACAGCGCGGACATCATCCTCTGCATATTCGCCGGCGATATCGAGCGGAAAAAGGTGCGGGCCGATTTCGGCATAACCTATGACGCCGACGCCCTGAAACTCATCGATGACCTGAAGGACTGGGGCATCAACATCCTGGCGGTGGTGATCACCCGCTACGAGAACCAGCCGGCGGCGAGCATATTCAAGAACAAGCTGGAGCGCCAGAACATCAAGGTGTACACGCACCGCTTCACCAAGGGATATCCCACCGACGTGGACCTGGTGGTGAGCGACGAGGGTTACGGCGCCAACGAGTATATCGAGACGAAGAGCCCCCTGGTGGTCGTGACCGGTCCCGGCCCCGGGAGCGGGAAGATGGCCACGTGCCTCTCCCAGGTTTACCATGACCACAAGCGGAATATCCAGAGCGGGTACGCGAAATTCGAGACCTTCCCGATCTGGAACATCCCTCTCAAGCACCCGGTCAACATCGCCTACGAGGCGGCCACGGCCGACATCGGTGACTTCAACCTCATCGACCCCTTCCATCAGGAAGCCTACGGCTCGATCGCCGTAAACTATAACCGGGACGTGGACACCTTCCCCGTGCTGAGAAGGATCCTTGAAAGGATCATGGGCGGGAAATCCATGTACAAGTCCCCCACGGACATGGGCGTCAACTGCGCCGGTTTCGGCATTGTCGACGACGAGGCGGTGCGCGAGGCGGCGCGGCAGGAGGCGATACGGCGGTTCTTCCGCTATTCCTGCGAGTACGCCGTCGGATTCGCCAGCAGGGAAACGGTGCAGAGGGTGGAGCTCCTCATGGACGAGCTGGCGGTGAAGCAGGAGGACCGGATCGTGGTCGCGCCCGCCCGGAAAGCGGCCGTCGAGGCAAGGGAGCAGGGAAAGGGAAACGAGGGCATTTACTGCGGCGCCGCCATCGAGCTCAAAGACGGCACCATCGTGACGGGAAAGAATTCCCCCCTGTTCCACGCCGCCACGAGCGTTATCCTTAACGCCATCAAGAAGCTCGCGGAAATTCCGGACCGTATCCATCTCCTGTCGCCGCAGATCATCGAATCGATCAAGAGCATGAAGGGCGACGTCCTGGGGGCGAAGTCCCTGAGCCTTAACCTGGAGGAGACCCTCATAGCCCTTTCGATCGGCGCGGCGACGAACCCCTCGGCCCACGCCGCCATGGAGAAGCTGAAGGAACTGGCCTCGTGCGAGATGCACATGACCCATATCCCGACGCCGGGCGATGAGGCGGGGCTCAGGAAGCTGGGGATAAACCTTACCACGGAGCCGTTTTTTTCGACCAAAAGCCTGTTTATCGCTTAAGCTGCGGATGCACCCTGCCGTAGTTATTCCTGGAGGCGCGTATGAGCAAACTGGTCAAGTACTTCGGGGTTAACTTCAAGAAAGGCGATTACATCTTCCGCGAGGGCGAAGCGGCGGACGTGATGTACATGATCCACAAGGGTAAGGTGCAGATCAGCAAGGGCATGGGGACCTTCGACGAAAAGATCCGGATCCTGGGCGAGGGCGAATTCATCGGCGAGATGGCGGTCATCAATTCAATGCCCCGTTCCGCGAACGCCCTTGCGGTCGAGGACTGTGTCCTCATCAAGATGGACCGCGAATCCTTCGACAAGACGGTGCAGAAGAACCACGAGTTTTCCGTTAGTGTCATTCAGCTCCTCTCCGACCGCCTGCGGGAGACCGACGAGATGCTCATGGTCTACGCGAAAAACGACCGGGTCCAGAGGCTCTACT
>DAONAJ010000181.1:0-2516 GCA_035400945.1 Spirochaetota bacterium | reverse complement strand
TTTCCGCGAGCGGGTGGGGATGGTGTTCCATATCTCCTACGTGCTGCTCTTCTGCCCCACGGTCTTCGACGAGCTGGTGTTCTGGCCCCAGCAGCTGGGCCTGCCGAAGGAGGAGGTGCTCCGGCGGGCGTCGGAGACGATGGAGATGCTGAATATCGAGTATTTGAAAGACCGGCCCACCCACATGCTCTCCGGCGGCGAAAAGAAGCGGGTCGCCATCGGCTCGTCCCTGGCCATGAACCCCGAGGTGCTGCTTCTGGACGAGCCCGCCAGCGGCCTTGACCCCAAGACCGAGTCCTTTCTCACCGACCTGATCATATCCCTGTCGGAGTCGGGCAAGACGATAGTTATCGCCACCCATGACCTGGAGCTGGTTGACCACCTCCAGCCGAAGGTGGCCGTGATCAGCGAGGAGCACCGCATCGAGAAGGTCGGAACCGTGAATGAGGTCCTCAAGGACCAGGACCTTCTGGTCAAGGTAAACCTGGTCCATGAGCACCGGCACCGCCACGGGAACAAGGTGCATTCGCATCTCCATTCCCACTACTTTTTCCACGACCATCAGAAAACACATTCACACGACGGTCATGTCCATAGCCATGACGGCCATACCCATGATAAGCCGCACCGTCATGAGGGGGGGCGCAAACATCAGGATGAACATGAAAAAAAATAATCCTTTACTCGATGCATTGTCTGTGGTAGAATGACATCAATCTGAACAGTTCCCGGGGTAGTGAAACAGAAAAACACCATGGGTTGTCAAATGTGGTGTTCATTGCTTGGGCGAATTCTTTTAAGCAGATAAAAAAATAGAGAGTTGTACCTGGCTTAGCTTGATGTAGGTCTCAGTCTGCAGGGGGGAAATGGCCTCAAAGTTTAACCTTGAATTGCATGACTTTGTGCTGCCCAGATATTATGTCGCATCACAGTCATATGTGCATGCCAGAAACGCATGGATAATCGAAATTGACGTGCCCGGATCGGATCTGACCAAACAGCAGTGTGAGATACTCATCGGCAAGGTCAGGGAGTTCACCAGTTCCGGCAGCGTCATAAGCATCCGCAGGCCTTGCGAGTTCCTCGCGGGAACGATGCTCCCCTGGGCTGTTGACAGGATGGACGGGAAGGGGGTGCTGTTTGACGATTATCTGTTTGATTGATCCTCCCCCGACCCGCCTCCGATTATCGTCCACCGCCGGTGCTTGTATCATGAAAGTCTTAACAGCCCTCCGGGAAGCGGCATACTCCGTCACATTCAGGCTGATTCTGGTTCTCAACAGTTTCCCGGCCCGGTTCGGGTGGGACCGCCTGGTCTTGGGATAAATGCGTCTCAATGCCCGGACCCCTGTGCGGTGCCCACTGCGAGGAACGGGCGAGGTGAAGGCATGCTATCATCTGATGGAATCTGACAGGACCCTGGTCGATGCCTTCGGCGGCCAGTCCATTGTGCTGACGTCACAGGCGCAGCCGGGAGAAACGACCTGCACCATTGCCATCCGGAAGAAAGTGGCTCGCGTCGATGACCTGGCCCCAGCCTACCGTAAATAAGAGGATGCGGTGATAAATTCAACAAAGCGCGGGCTCTGCCTCGTTCACATTATCGTTGCCTGCATGACGTACTGCGGCTGTAGAGGATGCGACTGGCCGCATAACATGGATAAGCGCGCCCTGGCGCTGCCTTCGTACCGGTCGATCCTTCCCCTGGCCAGCACCTGCAGCGGCGCCTCCCCCGCTGCGGAAAGCCGCGCAAGGCAATCTTCAAATGCCGCACGGGAATAGTTAAAAGCATGGTTGTTGGCGAACGATACCACATCTATGCCGGCATAGGTGTGGCCCTCGATGGCAGCAGGGTCCGCCTCGAAGGCGATCTCGTAATAGACCCGCATGGACCCCCCCTGCCGCTTATCATGCTCTCCAGGTTGGTAAAGGCGATGTCCGCGCCGCCCAGGTAATCCGCGGTATACTGGAAGAGGACCCGGTAGTCGCCGCCCCCGTTATTGGCGACTGATTTTTTTACCTTGCGGTCTATCATGGTGTCGCCGGCGAAGACCAGCCTGATGGCATCGGTATCACCGGTCCCGCCGGTTCCGGGATCACCATTCCCCGGATCTGCTGTCCCGGGATCGTCTCTGGAAGTATTGTCCCCTGACCCGGAGCCGGGTAGCACGATCTGGCCGCCGCTGCCGGAATCATCGCATGCGGTGAGGAGGAAAATGCCGAGCAGAAGCGCAAAAAAGCTGTTACCCGAAATGGCTTCATATAACGACCCCCATGCCGTATTAATTGGTGTATCACGATATCGGAAAAGCGTTACTATTATTTCCGAGTTGATATTATTGGATTTCTCGCGTAGGCGTTCCTCACGGCCCCGCCGTCGCGGCGCTGGCCACAGCTGAAAAATCCGACATGCCGCCGCTGTTGACCGCGGCAACGCGGTAGTAATAGGTTGTGCCTGCCGTCAGTCCGGTGTCCGTGTAAGAAGCCGCGTTCGGGCCGGTAATGGTGATCGATGC
>DAONAJ010000180.1:0-2606 GCA_035400945.1 Spirochaetota bacterium | reverse complement strand
TCTCGCTCGCTGAGGTGAAAAACCCCACGAAAAGACCCCAGATCGACGTGCTTAACAGCACATAGGCCGGATACGGTATCCCCACGTCCCCCGGCTGAAGCACGCCGGTTTTATTCATGAAAACCCAGGAAATGATGCCGATGATCGGCTGTAATAGGATCCATCCGATTCCCAGGAAGGATTTTTTGTACGCCATGATGAAATCCCTTTTAAAAAGCTGGTAGATCAGCTCGCGGGACATGATGATATTCCTGAACATGATGGCCCAGACTTTCAAAAAGCCGATTTTATGCCTTGTATCCGGCTCGTAGATTGTCAACCTGTCACTGTTCATGAGGTCCCTTTGTCCTTATACCCGGTACTCTGCTTTTTCATTCCAGACTATTACCGCAGACTCGATTTTCAGCGTGGGCGCGAATTTCTTGAATTCATCATTATCGAGCACGAGGCTCCGTATCTTCCGGTTTATCAATACCTCAACCTGGTCCACCAGGCTCTGGAGATAGACCCGGTCGATATTCTGCCCTACAATTACAACGTCGATAATGCCGGAATCGATTCCCTTGGCATAGTCGCCGGTCACAAAAGCCAGCTCAACCGAGCCGAGTTTGGCCAGCACCATGTCAACAAGCTGATCAATGCCGGTGAATTTCCGGACGAGGCCCTGTATATCCTGGAACAGGGGGTGCTTTTTATTGGCCTGGTACAGCTTGTTTCTGCCATCCGTGACGGATTCCAGGATACCGGCGTTGCAAAGCCTGTTGAGCTCGACGCGGATGCCGTTTGTGGAGTCTCCCAGCTCGTCAGCGATCCCGCGCAGATAGGCCCGGGTATCAATGTTGAGAAAGAATTTTAACAGGAGTTTTATTCTTGTTTTTGATGTAATAAGAGATTCTAGCATTTTATATGTGAATAATTTTTTGATTGTATTTCTGAGTAAAATAATTACTCATTCAATGAACGTCAAGAAAAATTTACAGAAATACTGACATATTTAAAATTTTTGTTCAAATAATAAATGGATTTTTCAAACTACATAGCGGTTGTTAGTAAATAATAAACTTCTCTCATGGTAGGCATTATGATATGCGAATAATTAACGAGCCATCACGATCACTTTTCTCCGGTATTGGCCTGGTACCATTCATAGGTCATCCTGATGCCGTCCACTAGGGTATATTTCTGTTTCCAGCCAAGCTGCTGAATCCGGGAGCTGTCCATCAGCTTCCTCTGCATGCCGTCGGGTTTGCTGGTATCATGGCGGATATCGCCTGTGTAGCCAATCGTATCCTTGACGATGGCGGCGATGTCCTTGATCTTCATGTCGCTGCCGCTGCCGATGTTGATGAATTCCCCTATGGCGAAAAAATCATAATTCGCCATGAGGAAAATGCATGCCTGCGACAGGTCGTCGACATAGAGAAACTCCCGGTATGGCTCCCCGGTGCCCCAGAGCATGATGTATTCCGACGTTATGCCTATTTCATTGAGCGCTTTGTCTATCGATGCGGACGATCCGTCAACAACCTGCTCGTCGAGACCGAAGCCGAGCCTGTAGGTTTTGATGTCCTTATGGATTTTATCGTACTTCTTTTCTTTCAATAGCTTTGCGAGGTGGAATTTTCTTATAAGCGCCGGCAGAACATGGGCCGTTTCCAGGTTGAAGTTGTCCCTGATGCCGAAGAGGTTCGTGGGCATCACCGATATGAAGTTCGTCTTGTACTGGTAATTGTAATAGCGGCAGAGCTTGATAGCCGCTATTTTCGCGATGGCGTAGGCTTCGTTGGTCGGCTCCAGGATATTGGTCAGGAGATACTCTTCCTTGAGGGGCTGCGGCGCGATCTTCGGATAGATGCAGGACGATCCTATGTTGAGCAGCTTTTTTACGCCGTAGAGGTGCGCCGAGTTGATGACATTGGCGGCGATGGCAAGGTTGTTATAGATAAATTCTGCCGTATAGGTCATGTTGGCGATGATGCCTCCGACCTTGGAAGCCGCGAGAAACACGTACTCGGGACGTTCCTGCTCGAAAAAACGTTCCGTATCGGCCTGCCTGGTAAGGTCCAATTCCTTGTGGGTTCTGGTTACAATGTTTGAATAACCGAGTTGAAGAAGGGTCCTATGAAGAGAGGAACCTACAAGACCGGTATGCCCGGCGATATATATTTTTGACTTTTTATCCATAATTCTATAAATGTCTTACTTACTATCAAGCATGAAAAATATCGTGAAAGGATTGTATTTAAGAAATACATTCATTTACTTTGTTTCAATAATTATTATGTTTTCAAATCCTGATAATAGATCAACGGCGGAGAGTAAAACAAACTATAGCCCCAGGGCCTCACAGTAACCTGAAATGACTGCATCGTTGAGTTTTGGTACTTTAGCATCAACCCTGTAACCGGAAATGCCCATGCGGTAGAGGTGTCCCGGATTGCTGTAAAGCCACATAATCCTTTCGGCTATTATTTTTTCCAGGTGATCCTTCCTCTGTTCCAGCCGCGCTGTTCCTTCCGTGCGCATGCCGCCCCTGTTATGGCCGGGCATAAAGAATATCTTCTCCTGATCAAAGGCTTCCTTGAGGGGGCCTGCCGATACGCCGG
>DAONAJ010000179.1:0-2671 GCA_035400945.1 Spirochaetota bacterium | reverse complement strand
TGATGGACCGGACCGGTCCTTTTTGGAATGAACGGTTCACCAATCTTGTTGTAGAGCAGACTGCTGATCCGGTCCAGACCTTCTGGAATGTGTTTATGTATGTTGAGTATAATCCGGTAAAAAGCAAGTATGTAGCTGATCCCCGCCGGTATCCCTATGGGGGATTCAGGGCCTATGTGGACAGGGACTATATACCGCCCGTGCCGGTAACCCTATCCGAGTATTTCCAGAAACTGGGGGATACCTTTGAAGAACGGGTAGCCAAACTCCTGGAATATGAAGAACGGTATCGAAAGAGAATATTTCCTGAAAGTCTGTTTATGTAGATTGCCATCAGTGCCACTGATGGATGTTTCCACCCATTGTATATAGGCCCAGTCGAATAAATGCTTGTGCTAGCTATTCTGCTGATTCTGCTTGTCTTAGTGAAAATGTAGAGAATCTCCAGCAAATTAATTAAGAAATAGCGTCTCTATGCTTTTGCCTGGCTATTGTTTTACTCTGACACCATGCAATAATTATTAACTTGAATCTAATTAGAGTCTCTTTTATAATGTCCCTCATGAAAACTATAATAACATTAATAACGATAATAATATTTTCATTAAGCCATTGTTATCCCCAGGATTTGAAACAAGGTAATCCCGAAAGAATAACTCTTATTGAAATTGCAAAAAATATTAATAATTACAAAGCAAAAACCATTACAATCCAACTTAAATTAAAATACGTTGATAGGATTTTTGAAAAAATTATTTTTTATGATAAAAAAAATCATGATATAGAATTTGATATATCTGACAGGTTTCTTAAAAAGCGTATTGCGTCGGATATTATTAATATTCATCAAGGAATGGATTATAATGTAACTTTTATTGTCCAGAACATTGGAAACCTTGGTCAGATCATAGCAGAACTTAAGGGTTTTAAGCCTGTTATCTTAGATTCTGTTCCAGAAAAAGGGAAATGATTAATACAAAAGAGAAAGCAGAATAGCTGGGCGGCTATCCTGCTTTCTCCTCAAACGCAGTGCCAAGTTTCCAATATGGTAAAATCGGGAGGGAATTACCATATATCAACTTGTATCATATATTTCGGAATTATTTATGTAAAACTTTAGCTTTTTTTTGATAATATTAAGTTTATATTAGTTTTTATAAAAAAATATTAAAATCTTTGTTATTTCCTCAGATAAACTTGGTCAATAATTTTAATTTTCATTTTACTCTTACTCTGACACCCTTCCTGGATTATTTCTTCATTGACCCTATATCTGGCCTATGATAAACTCAAAAATAATTAAAAATCTATATACCAGCGGGCCTTTTTTTATGAAAATATTGAAGATTTTAAATATGTCGAAATCACTAGCCTGGATTGCTCCGGAGGTTTATGCTTGAAGGGGACAGTGATCAAGATTTTCGGCAGGTACTATACAGTGGAATATGAGGGTCAGAGCATAATCAGTACCTTGAGGGGCAGACTTAGAAAGGACAAACGCCTTGAGAAATACTCCGAGGCCGTCGCTGTCGGCGATATCGTTGATTTCGAAATGGAAAAAGACGGGTCCGGCGCCATTGAATTGGTCCATGAACGCAGGAATGTCTTCACCAGAAAATACAAGGATAGTGATCGCGACGATCTTATTGCCGCTAATATTGATCAGATTGTTGTGATGCAATGTTTCGGAAAGCCCCGTCTCAATCTGCGTTTTGTGGATCGGCTTCTGGTCAGGGGGAGCAAAGAAGGGATCCCGGTTTTGCTCTGTGTCAACAAGCTTGATCTTGCTGAAGATGATGACATTGCCATATTAGAAGACTATTATCGGGGATATAACCTCGATGTCATGCTGACAAGCGCTATGACTGGCGAGGGCCTTGATGGGCTGAAAAAAGTCCTGGAAGGCAGGCTCTCGATACTGATAGGAAATTCCGGTGTGGGAAAGACGAGCATCCTTAACGGAATATACCCGGGCCTTGACCTGCGCACGACTGAGGTGTCAGAGCACACCGGCAAGGGGCGCCATACCACCACCAACGTGGAGATGTTCCGCCTGGACAGGGACACGAGGATCATCGATACGCCCGGCCTCCGGGAGTTCGGCCTCATGGACATCGAGCCGGAGGAGCTCGGGATATACTTCATGGAATTCGCCAAATACGCGCGCAAGTGCGGC
This sequence comes from Spirochaetota bacterium, assembly GCA_035400945.1. GTDB lineage: Bacteria > Spirochaetota > UBA4802 > UBA4802 > UBA5550 > RBG-16-49-21. The sequence continues at coordinate 495 of DAONAJ010000179.1, read as the reverse complement.
TTCAGCCCCTGCACCCATGAGCATGAGCCTGACTGCGAGATCAAGAAGCGGGTGGAGAAGGGGAAGATAAGCGAGGAGCGATATATTTCATACCTCAATATCCTCGCAACATTGAGGGATTATTACAACAACCGGTACCGGTGACATGATCAGCGTGAAGGACCTTCGCATCGCCTTTAACGGCAGGACGATCGTGGATGGAATCGGCTTCTTCGTTCCCGAGGGGGCGACCCTCGTCCTCATGGGAAAAAACGGCTCCGGGAAATCGGTTATACTGAAGGCACTCTCGGGTCTGATCGATTACAGCGGGACCATCGAGATCAACAACGTCGATATCCGAGAACTGTACCGGGACCGTCACCGGAGCTTAAGCGACGCTTCGCGGCAATTTCGTGTCGCCTACGTGTTTCAGAAGGGCGGCCTGTTCGATTCAATGAACGTGTTCGACAATGTCGCCTTCGGGCTCCGGCGGATGAACGTCAGCGAGGAGTCCAT
>DAONAJ010000178.1:0-2739 GCA_035400945.1 Spirochaetota bacterium | reverse complement strand
TGTTCCAGTTGACGTAAAAGCCGATGCCGTTGGTCCAGGTGTGCGGCGTGTACAGGCGTTTTTTCTCGCGGCACGTGTCGATGACCTTCTTCACCTGCGCGATGCCGCCGGCAAAGGTGGCGTCCGGCTGGTAGATGTGAAAGCAGTCCTTCTCGAACATGATTTTTATCTCGTCCCACCCGTAGTTAAGCTCCGCGCCTGATATTTTCACCTTCGAGTATTTTTTGAGGGCCGCGTTGCCGCTGTAGTCGCGCGAATCGAGGGGCTCCTCGAGCCATTCGATCCCGTTCCGGTGGCAGGCGTCGGCGAATTTTTTCGCACGGGCGAGGTCCCATGCCGGGACCTTATCCACGATCGTGACAAGCCACCCCTGGTTGGCGTCGACTCCCAGCATGAAGTCCTTCCCGATTTTTTTCCTGACGGTCTCGATCTGCCGGATGTCGTCCTTCAGCTCAATGCTCTTGACCCGCAGCTTCGCGCAGCGGTAACCCATCTCTTTAACCGCCATGATCTCCTCCGCGCGCCGGTCTGGATCATGCATCTCCCCGGTAGAGCAGTACACTTCAACGGGCCGCGCCCTGCCCCCGAGGACCTCGTACACGGGCTTGCCCGCTTTCTTGCCGATGATGTCCCAGCATGCGGGCTCTATCCAGAAGTTCCTCCATCCCAGGATACCCGCCTGCTTCAGGAGGTCCTGCACCCTGCCGATGTCGGTCGGATCCGCCCCCATCAGGTATCCGCCCAGGAGGTCGCCGAGGCCTTCGCGCTCCTTCCCCATGGCGGAGCCCGCGCTGTAGCCCTCGATGCCTTCATCCGTCACGAGCTTGATGAGGGTGAACCTGTTGTGCGTCTGGGGATAGCCCGGTATCCAGGTGGGCCAGAAGGTTTCCCTGAGGGGGATCGAAACGTGAAACAGCTCTATCCTTGAAATTTTCATTGCAATTCCTCCCGCGCGTTTGTAGGATTGGTTATACCAATTAATAAACTGGTATAACCAGATGTCAAGTTTTTTACTTGCCGGCATTCCGCGGAGACGCTGAATGATTCCGATGACCCAGGACGAATTGCGCTATGACCGAAAAGAGGATCCATGCCATGAAAACAGGCCTTTCGGGCAGAATTTTAGACGATATGCGGAACGATATCATTCGGGAGGAATACCCCATCGGCAGCAGGCTCCCGTCCGAGAGGGAGCTTTCGCTGAAATACAAGGCAAGCCGGTTCGCGGTCCGCGAGGCCATAGCTGTTCTTGCGCAGGGCGGCTTCGTTGAAACGCATCCCCAGAGCGGGACCTTTGTCAGGGACTTTTTCAGGGACGGCTCCCTTGAGACCCTTGTGCAGGTGCTCCGCGTCAGGCGGGCCATTGACCGGCAGACCCTCGAATCATTGTTGAGTTTCAGGCTAATTACCGAAACGACCGCGGCCGGGGAGGCGGCCCTCAGAATCACGCATGACGAAGCCGGATTTTTACGGAAAAACCTTGAACGGAAAAAGTTGCATCTGGACAATATCCCCGTGCTCACCGAATGCGACTTCGATTTTCATTCCGCAATTATCGGAATTTCCGGTAACATTATCAGCCGTCTTGTTTTTCAATCCTTCAAGCCGGTATATTCCTTCTTCACCGAATTTTTCTATTCCATCAAGGGTGCTCCGGAAGCGTCGCTGAAGCTTAACAGGAAGCTCCTCGGGGCCCTTACCCGCGGAGACGCGGCAGCGTCGCGGAAGGCGATGGAAGATATCCTAAAGTACGGTGAGAAAAAGGTATATGAAGCCATCAGGGGCGGCGGCAGCGTCATCCTGCTGGGCCGGTGATACATCCTGCCAGGGCTTAATCCGGACCGCGCGGCAGCAGGCCCGCGGCAAAAAATGCTTGTCTATTTATCCAAATCCAATAATGTTGTGCAAAACAATCGGCCATTTTTCAATGCTGCACGGATCATTGGGGGATAGTTTGCTTTAAACAAGGAAAATAATTTCGGGGTGGCGTTATGAAACGGACTATTATCGCAATTATAATGATGCTTGTCATTGCTCTCTTTGCCGGCTGCGGTTCACTGTCGCGGTCGGCATACCGCGGCGACCTTGAGGGCGTTAAAAAGCACCTCGAAAAAGGCGCCGATATCAACCAGTATGACCGGTGGGGGTGGACGCCGATCATGTGGGCCATTTATTATAATTACTACGATATCGTAAAATACATGCTGGAAAACAAGGCCAATCCAAACCTGCGCTCAATGAACGATTACAGCTCAATAGCAAAGGACAGCACTCCCCTCATGATAGCGTCGTACTACGGGAACACCGGCATAGCGCGCCTGCTGCTCAGGTTCGGCGCCGATAAAAATGCGGAAAACCGCCAGGGAGAGACCGCGTTCTCCATAGCGGAAAAATATAATTTCGTTGAGATCATGGACCTCCTCGGGGGCAAGGGCGCCAACCGGTACGCGATTGAAAGAAAGCCGGTGGAAACTCCCGACAAGGATGATGCAAACCAGATCATTCTCCTCAATGACGGGAGCAGGATCGTGGGCGCCATAATCTCACAGACGAGGACGACCGTAACGGTAAAGACCAAGTATAACACGATGACCATAGAAAAAAGCAAGATCAGCGAGATGAAATACAAGTGAAGCCCGGCCACGGGGCAGGCACGCTCGCACTTGATATCAGGCAGGTTCTATCAGTTTCCTGAAAAACTCCTTCCATGGAGTTTTTCAGGGACGGTTTTACGAAGTG
>DAONAJ010000177.1:0-2773 GCA_035400945.1 Spirochaetota bacterium | reverse complement strand
ATGCAGTGAATACCTTCGATGCAAGCGGCAAGATTTCACGAACTGATGTGTATTCTGATTTCACAGGAACCACACGAACTGGATATTCCGTGTACACCTTGAATGGCGATGGGACGTACCAGAAAGTTCTCACCTACAATGATAGTGATGTATTGCAGAACTCAGTGTACTTCACCTATTCAAGCGGATTGGTAACTCAGATCGATCAATGGTCAGGAGACGGGACAGGAACACATCTCAAGGCGTTAAGTTTTTCATATGACGGTTCAAATCGATGGGATATTGTAACCTATCAGATCAATTCCGTTAATCAGCTTCGATTGGTCTTTGGATATACCGGCACCAATGTAGCCGCATCCTCTCAGGTATTTAATACATGGGGTGGTAGTGATTGGACACCATTGTCAACAGCGACCCATACTGTTAATGGAGCGGGGACACGGGTAACTCATACCTCTTTTTCACCGGCATTTGGTGGCATTGGATCGGTTGATTATACCTTTAATGGTTCAAATTATAATCAGCAAACAACAACATATAATGGCTCTGGAAGTGAAATAGGTCATAGCGTGTATACGTATAACTAACAAAGTAATTTGATACCGACGGGGAGTGAATACCCCGCCGGTATAACATTATAAAAAACAGGAGGACATTCATGAGCATCAAAACTTCTCGCATTCTTATAGTAGTGGTTGCAATCTTATTTGCGACAACATCAGTATTTGCCCTTTTTGGCAGCAAGCAGTCAGGGAAAGTCGGACAAACCATTGTTACCAAAAAATACAATATTATCGTTCAAAGCGTAAAGGGATATGGAAAAATCGGAAACGCAAGTCCAAGCGGTGGCGGTGTCTTTGTCGTTGTCCGTATGAGTTTTAAAAATATTTCAAACAAACCTATCGATGCGTATAACCAACCGGTGGTGTATCTTATGGACGGTAAAACAAAATATAAAAAAGACGAAAACGGTACATTTGCCTATAATATTGAATTTCCCGAACACGACAATTCGAAAATAATCAGCAATCTGAATCCCGGTCTTACGGTCAATAGGGTTGCCGCGTTTGAGGTTCTGAAAAGCAAATGGGAAAAAGGGAAATGGTCACTGCTTATTCGTGCGGATAAGGATATTGTAGTCACTGGGTTTTAATTTTACAGTTCGGTATATTACTAACCCCCCCGCATAGATATGCTCTATCACAAACATCGAATTCTATGCGGGTTACTTTTACCTCAGTTTGAATATGTCAGCCAACTGTTCCAGATACCATTGTTTATAAGCTGGATTATCGGTCTCAATGGCCTCAAGGAGAAACTTCTTTTGACGGGCCAATTCATCAGCAATGGCATTGATAGACTGGAGGATTTCAGGTATGGTGAGTCCCTGGTTCTTTTTCATGGCGCATCACCTCGAAAAGTATAATCCTCCAGCCTATCTTTGATTGGCCCCTTCGTACATCATTTTTCCACTATTGTGGCGGCATATCGCCTTCTTGAAGCTCGATTGCAGGGACTTCGATAATATGATCGTTCCGTTTGACCCGGATAACATCAGATTCCAGGTATTCCTTTTTCTGGCCGGTCGCGTCCCTTATAATAATCTTCTTCTTCCCGCGCTCATCGGATAAAAACCTCCTGAACGGCAATCCTGTCGTACCCCAACCATGAAGAGGATTGACATTATGGATGCCGAGGATATATCCCACAAGACTTGATACGCCTGACCCACGTCCCGCGCCAAGAGGAATATTCTGTTCACGGGCAAATTTCATAAAATCCTGAATGATCAGGAAGTACTCCGAGAATCCATTCCCCTGTATTGTGGCTAATTCATGCTTAATCCTTGCCAGATATTCCGGGTCCTCCGCTTTATCGGGGAACCGCTTTTGTAATTCAGAATATACCATGTCAGTAAGAATTTTATCCGCATTCGGTATAGTCGGGAGTTTAACGGACTTATCGAATCCGGCTGGTTCAATTTTATTATAAATATCCCGATTGCCGCCAAATATCTCGTCATGCTTATCTTCCTGTACTTCGGGGTGATGTTGCCTCCCGAATTCACGTAATTCGGCCTCAGACCGGTATGGCATCGACTTACTCAACCAGACACGATCAACCAGTTCAATCTTGATAACTCGATCATTCCCCACACGATCCCCCTTATTCAAGGAACGTATCTCAACACCATTCCATGTTCCATTTTCTTCCTCGATCCTCGCGGTTCGAATGCTTCCGGTCTTGCTTTGATAGGTTATTTTCCAGTCCTTCTTCCCCATATCTGCTCGGCGCCTTTTATTTTGAATGAGCAATAAATCCTGGTGATCATCGGCCATGTCAGCATGGATAAAATGCGCGTCAGAACCGATACAGGTACGAATGCCGAGGGCGTGTCCTATTTCAAGAGCGGCCTTGTTAACCATACGTTGCTCGTCCATATCGTTGAATTGCAGTTCCAAATAAAAATCATTACCCCATTCCTTCTTCATGGTTGCGGCAAAATTATAGGCGGCCTGATACTCGTTATTGAGGATCAGCTTCCCGAATGTGCCCCCGATGCAGGCTGTGGTTATGATAATACCTCGACTACCGAGATTATCAGCTGGTAGATCACGGAGATCATCGAAGGTGATAATCGGTTTTTTATGAAAACTGTTGCGATATGCGTTATTCATGAGGCGAATAATGTTATGAAAACCCCATTGGTTCTTCGCGATCAGGACGACATGCTCATAGCTTTCAATTTTCTTTTTCTCCGCGTTTAAATTCG
>DAONAJ010000176.1:0-2856 GCA_035400945.1 Spirochaetota bacterium | reverse complement strand
CAGGGCTCCAGCGACGGCATCGACACTGCCATGGAGATCATCATAACGCGAGAGGATCTCATCGACACTGCCATGGAGATCCTCTCGCGTTATGATGTTCCCGTCATCTACATGACCGCCCACATCGACCCGGACACAGTAAGGAGGGCGAAGCTGACCAAACCGTACGGATATCTCGTGAAGCCGGTCAATATCAGCGAGCTGATGATCACCATAGATTTCACCCTCTACCGCCACCAGATGGAAAAAAAGCTTAAAAAGACGGAGGAGCGCTACCGCGCGGTCGTGGAGACCATGCCTCTCATGATCTGCCGTTTTCTTCCAGGAGACTATGTCATAACCTTTGTCAACGACGAGTATTGCCGCTCTTACAATATCAGCCGCGAAGACTTTCTCGGCACCAGCTTTCGGGAACAGCTCCCCGTTCATGAGCGGGAGAAGATAGAGGGACACCTGGCGTCCCTGACCCCCGAGCAGCCTCTCCTGACCTATGAGCATGGAAGTTCAGGTCCTTCCGGCCAGCGATGGCAGCACTGGACGATGCAGGCCCTCTTCGACGAGCATGGCAACCTCGTGGAGTACCAGGCCATCGGCAAGGATATAACGGAGAGCGTGTACGCCAAAGAAGCTATCCGGCTGTCTGAAGAGAAGTTTTCAAAGGCCTTTCATTCGAGTCCGGCCGGGATGGCCATCATCATGATGAGCGATGGAACCTTTGTTGATGTTAATGACAGCTTCGCCAGGATCAGCGGCTTTAACCGGGATGAGCTCCTGGGGAAATCGATAAGCTCCTATGATATCTATGTCGAGCCGGAAGACAGGGCCAGGATATCAGAGGCGATCGACAGGTATGGAGTGTTGCAGGATCACGAGGTCCATATAAAAACGAGGACCGGCGAGGTGCGCACGGTTGTCGTGTCTGCGGAATCGATTCAGCTTGGTGACGTACGGTGCCTCCTGATGCTTATCAACGACATAACCGACAGGCTCCGGTTCGAGGATAACCTCCGCCGGAGCGAGAGGCAGTACCGTCTCCTGGCGGACAACATGTTCGATCTGGTGGGAATGTGCGACGTTAAGGGTATCTTCACCTACGTAAGCCCGTCATACCGGATGGTGCTCGGCTATTCGGAAAAAGAACTCCTCGGCAAACCCGCCTATTCACTGGTGCACCCCGATGACATGCAGAGTATAATAAAATTAATGAGGAAGGGGATAAAAAGCCGGAGCAAAGTCGATGCGATATACCGCATGATCCATAAGGACGGCCGCGTCCTCTGGTTCGAATTGAACGGCACGGCGGTAACCGGCGACAACGGCACCGTGCTGGGGGCCGTATTCTCATCGAGGGAGATATCCGACCGGAAGGTCATCGAGGACAGTCTTCGCATGGCCCACCGCCAGCTCGCGGAAATAATCGATTTTCTGCCTGACGCCACCTTCGTCATAGACCGCGACAACAGGGTCATTGCCTGGAACAGGGCAATGGAAAAGATGACCGGCGTGCCAAAGAATGCCATGCTCGGGAAGGGGGACTACGAATACGCGATACCGTTCTTCGGTGAGAGGCGGCCCATCCTGATCGACATCCTGAGCGAGGAGATGCCCCGCTACCGGGAACAGTACCTCACCTTCATGAAGGACGGGGACGCCATCATAGCCGAGTCATACATACCGTCAATGCCCTTCACCATGAAAGAGACCTACCTGTGGGGCAAGGCGTCGCCCCTCTACGACGGCGAAGGCGCCGTCATCGGCGCCATCCAGGTAATCCGCGACATCACCGAGATCAAGCGAATCGAGATGGCCCTTCGCGAAAGCGAGGAAAAATTCCGCCATCTCTTCGAGCAGTCCGCCGACGCGCAGCTCCTCATAGACGACAGGCGGATCATAGACTGCAACATGGCGGCGGTAAACCTTTTCAGCGCCGGCAGCAAGGACATGCTTCTGGGAAAGACCCCCCACGAGCTTTCGCCCGGACTGCTGCCGGACGGCACCCCGACCGAGACGAGGATGAACGAAATCATGAAATTTGTCTACGAGATGGACAGCCTCAGCTTCGAGTGGGTCCATCTCTGCCTCGACGGCAGGCAGGCGCCGGTTGACATTACCTTCACGGTCGTCCCCATCGGCGGCAAGCTCATGATACACGCTGTGCTGAAGGACATCACGCTGCGCAAGCTTGCCCAGGAGGCGCTCCGCAAGAGCGAGGAACGGTACCGCGTGCTCGTGGAGACGATGAGCGACGGCCTCGTCATGGGCGACGGAGCCGGCACGGTGACGTTTGTCAATGACCGCTTCTGCGAGATGGTCGGCGCCGCCAAGGATGACATCATCGGCAGCTCGATACTCAATCTCATTTCCGAGGATGACCGCGAGAATTTCATGGAGCGCGTGCGCGGCAAAAACATCATGCGGAAAAGCGCCTTCGAGATAAAGCTCAAGTCGGTGTCCGGGGGGAAGGCGGACGCCATCGTGTCTCCGCGCCCCATAGTCGATGACCGCAACCATCTTGCCGGCATCGTTGCCGTCTTCACGGACATCACCGAGCGCAAGTATCTCGAGCGCCAGGTACTCGAGATAAGCATGAAGGAGCAGCAGCGCATCGGACGGGACCTTCACGACGACCTCGGGCAGATACTCACGGGGACCGGTTTTCTCTGCGAGTCCCTGGTGAGGAAGCTGTCGAACAAGTCACTCCCCGAAGCGGAGGACGCCCGCGGGGTTTTCTCCCTCATAAACGAGGCCAAGGACCATACCAGGATGCTGTCCCGGGGCCTGTCGCCGGTGGAGATCGATTCAGGCGGCATCATGGCCGCACTGCTCGCGCTAGGGGTGTGGGCGGACAACCCGGAG
>DAONAJ010000175.1:0-2869 GCA_035400945.1 Spirochaetota bacterium | reverse complement strand
ACCGGCAACGTGGAGGAGGAGCATAAGATCGTCGCCATCGCCCGCGAGAGCGGCATGAGGGTCCTGGGGCCAAATATTTTCGGCCTCTATTCCTCCGCGGCCTCGCTGAATTCGACCTTTTCGGCAACGTCAGTGCAGCCGGGGCGCGTGGCGATACTGACCCAGAGCGGCGCCCTGGGGATCGCCCTCATCGGCAAAACGGCGGTAGATAACATCGGGCTTTCCACGATTGTCTCGATAGGCAACAAATGCGACATCGACGAGGCCGATCTCCTGGAGTACCTTGTCGGCCACGATGAAACGAACGTCATCCTGATGTACATCGAGGGCGTGAAACACGGCGAACGGCTCATCCGGGCCCTGATGCGCACCACGGACCGGAAGCCGGTCGTGGTCATCAAGTCGGGGCGCTCCAAGCGGGGCGCCATGGCCGCCGCCTCCCACACCGGGTCCCTGGCCGGGTCCGACGAAATATTCGACGCCATCATGAAACAGTGCGGCGTTATACGCGCCGATAGCATAGACGAGGCCTTCGACTGGTGCAAGTTCCTCGCCTTTTCGCCGAAGCCGGAAGGGAACAAGAGCGTTATCATCACCAACGGAGGCGGCGTCGGCGTCATGGCGACCGACGCATGCGAGCGTTACGGCATTGATCTGTACGATGACCAGGCGGAGCTGGCCAAATCCTTCGAGAAGGTCGTGCCCTCCTTCGGGTCCACCAAGAACCCGGTCGACCTGACCGGCGGCGCCACGGGGAAGGACTATGACCTGGCCCTTACTGTGCCGACGACAACACCGGGCATGGACGCCACCATAGCCCTCTACTGCGAGACGGCAACCTTTGATTCCGCCGACCTGGTGCCGATGATCCGGGCGACCTACCAGAAGCACGTCAAGGTCGGAAAACCGGTATGTTACGCCATCGTGGGCGGCACGGCGGTCAACGAGGCCATCAATACTCTCCGTCATGAAAACGTGCCGGTGTACGGCGACGTATACCAGGCTGTATCGTGTCTCGGCATGATGTACCGGTTCGAGCGTTCCCGGGCGGAGAAGTCGGCGATCACCGATGAAGTGCCGATAGATGTAATGGCCATTAACCGGATCATTGACGGGGCCCTGGCGGAGAAGAGGAATTTCCTCCTCGCCAGCGAGGGGGCGGCGGTGATGCGCGCGGCCGGCGTCAGCATCCCGCAGACGAAAGTCGCCCGTTCGATCGAGGAGGCGGTCCAGTTCGCTGAAGAAATCGGATATCCCCTGGTCCTCAAGGTCGTGTCGCGGGACATTTTACACAAAAGCGACGCCGGCGGTGTTGCGCTGGACATTGATAATAAAGAAGAAGTCATGGACGCTTACGAGGCGATCCTGCATAACTGTCATGCCTACAAGCCCGACGCGGTCATAGACGGCATCGAGGTGTGCGAGATGGTGTCGAAGGGGACCGAGATCATCGTGGGGGCCCGGCGGGACGCGTCTTTCGGCCCCATCGTGATGTGCGGTTTCGGGGGCATATATGTCGAGGTGATGAAGGACGTGTCCTTCAGGGGATATCCCTTCAACCGCACGGAGGCGATGAAGATGCTCAAGGAGCTCAGGTCGTTTCCGCTTCTCCTGGGCGTGCGCGGCGAGGGGAGGAAGGATATTGATGGGCTCATTGACGCGATGATAAAGGTCGGCACCATAATCCGGAAATGCCCGAGGGTTACCGATATAGAGATAAATCCCGTCGTCGTGTACGAGCAGGCGCGGGGGCACAAGGCGGTTGACAGCCGCATCTTGATAACAGGCTGAGGAGGAACGATGATGAAAAAGATAGTTATCGCATCAATGCGCGAAGGCGCCGGCAAGACGAGCATCATAGCCGGGATTGCCGCGGCTTCGGGTAAGAAGTTCGGATATATTAAGCCGCTGGGCGACCGACTTGTGTACAAGCGGAAAAAGAACGTGGACCATGACGCCATGATCCTGCTGAAGCTCCTGGGCATCGATTGCGAGCCCGACTGCATTTCCCTCGGTTTCGCCCATTCGAAGCTCAAATACAAATATGACGAGAAGGGAATGCGGGAGGCCCTGGCCGTTATGGCCGATACGATCGGCGCGGGACGCGATGTGCTCTTCATCGAGGGGGGCCGTGACCTTGCCTGGGGCGCGTCGGTAAACCTTGATTCGCTATCGGTGGCGCAGGGACTGGCTGCCCGCCTCATTTTGGTCGTCGGCGGCGACGGGGACCGTGTGTCTGACGATATCTGCTTTATCAAGAAGTACATAGACACGGCAAAGGTTGATTTCGGCGGGGTCATCGTCAACAAGGTGCAGGACGTAGACGATTTCAAGAACAGCTATCTCCCCGCGATCGACGCCCTGGGGGTGAAGATACTCGGCATCATCCCGTACAAGGCTCAGCTCACCTTTTTTACCATGAATTTTCTCGCTGACCGCTTCCTTGCCCGCGTCATCGCCGGCGAGGGCGGCTTGAATAATGTGGTGAAGCATATTTTCGTGGGGGCCATGTCCACCGACGAGTCGATGCGCAATCCCCTCTTCAACAAGGAGCAGAAGCTCCTCATAACCAGCGGTGACCGGAGCGACATGATCATCGCGGCCCTGGACAGCGATACCGTGGGCGTTATCCTGACAAACAACATCGTTCCGCCCCCGGCCATTATCAGCAAGGCCTCCGAGAAGAATATCCCCCTGCTCCTCGTGCCATACGACACCTATGACGTTGCGCGTCAGATGGATAACTTCGACGCGCTGCTCACCCATGACGGCACGGAGAAAATGAAGTTCCTGGAACAGATTGTCAGGGATTACGTGAATATCGGAGCGGTGATAGGATAGAAAGAAGATTAACAAGAAATATTTCTCG
>DAONAJ010000174.1:0-2886 GCA_035400945.1 Spirochaetota bacterium | reverse complement strand
CCGGCGTATCGGCAGGCCCCCTCAAGGAAGCCTTTGATCAGGAGAAGATATTCTTCATGCCCGGCCATGACAGGGGCAACATGCGCACGGAAGGAACGGCGCGGCTGGAACAGAGGAAGGATCACCTGGAAAAAATAATAGCCGAAAAGATTATGTGGCTTTACAGCAATCCGGGCCACATCTACCGCATGGGCATTTCCGGTTATCGTATTGATACGAAAACGCCGAAGCTCAATGACGCGGTCATCTCGGGTTATTGCGAGGCTTTGGGTTTATGAAAAAATAGTAACTCCTCCTGCTGAACATCTGTCAGATTTTGAAAAATAATAATAATTGTTGACACAAATTGAATGACTGTATTTTTATAATATAATCTTAAAAATTAATATTATTTTTGCTCTGTAATAAAGACAAGTGCAGAATTATGGATAAAAAGTCAAAAATATATGTCGCCGGACATATGGGCTTGGTTGGATCCTCACTTCACAGGACCCTGCTGGAACTGGGTTATTCAAACATAGTAACCAGGACCCACGACGAGCTTGACCTCATCAGGCAGGCTGACACGGAGCGCTTCTTCGAGGAGGAGCGTCCCGAGTACGTGTTCCTGGCCGCATCCAAGGTGGGCGGCATCATCGCCAACATGACCTATACGGCCGAGTTCATCTATAACAACCTGGCCATTGCGGCCAATGTCATCAATTCGGCGTATCGCTACGGCGTGAAAAAACTTTTAAACATCGGATCTTCCTGCATCTATCCCAAAATCGCGCCGCAGCCCCTCAAGGAGGAGTACCTGCTTACCAATATACTTGAGCCCACCAATGAGCCTTATGCCATAGCCAAAATTGCCGCCATAAAGCTCTGCCGGTATTACAACCAGCAGTACAAAACGAATTTCATATCGGTGATGCCCACGAACCTTTACGGCGTCCGTGACAATTTCAACCTGGAGACGGCCCACGTGCTTCCGGCGCTGATCAGAAAGTTTCACCTGGCAAAGCTGCTGAAGGGAAAAAATTATAAAGCGATTGTGGAGGATCTTAATACAAATAAGCTCGGATTCGGCCTGGACGAACAGGTGGATGTTGATTCTCCGGAATCAATCGATAAGGCGCTGCGTGAGATCGGCATTACAGGCGAATACGTGATGCTCTGGGGCACCGGCGAGCCCTACCGGGAGTTTCTGTACGTGGATGATCTGTCACAGGCCTGCATTTTTCTCATGGCAAACTATGACAGCATCGCCATAGGGGAGTTTATCAACATCGGCAGCGGCAGCGACATGAAGATCAAGGACATCGCGGCCATTGTCAAGGATACGGTGGGCTATACCGGTGACATGCGCCACGACACGAGCAAGCCCGACGGCATGCAAAGAAAGCTCATGGACAGCTCCCGCATGGAGAAACTGGGATGGAAACAGAAACATACCCTCGCGGAAGGGATAAAAAAGACCTATGAATGGTATGTGGGCAACAGTGGGGCAAAACAATTATAGAATTATATATTATAAAGAGCATCCAGATTCATACTGCAATTAAATTTAAATGGAATTTTTTTATTTCTATAACGCCGAAATTACTTCCCAGGCCAATTTCTTGAATATTTAATGCTGCGATTGGTTATTTCAGAATCATACTTGCCATGATATAATAACACAATTTAAAGATTTCTCAAATATTATTATTTGACATAATTATTTTTGATTTTTTCTTGACTCGATTATATTGAGTAATTTATTTACTCATAAATGTCGGATATTTCTGGCATTAAATTGGCATAATCAAATAATTAATAATGCTTGATTCATTAATTACGTCCAAAACCAGGATAAAACTGCTATTAAAGTTTTTTCTGAATACGGAAACACAGGCGTATCTTCGAGAAATTGCCGATGAGCTTGGAGATTCGACCAATGGTATCCGCCTTGAGCTGAACAGGCTTACCGGCTCTGGCGTGCTGGATTGCGTCGCCGATGGCAGAACCAAACTGTACCAGGCCAATAAAAATCATCCATTGTACCCGGATATCAAGAGCCTGGTCAGGAAATTCACCGGCATCGATCAGTTGATCGACATGGTGATCTCCAAGTTGGGGGCGGTTGAACTTGCTTTTGTTACTGGTGATTATGCGAGGGGGATTGATTCGGGAATCATTGATGTGGTCATTGTGGGTTGTATTGACTGGCAATATCTTCATAGTCTTGAAGAAATCGCCGAGGATTTGATTAAGAGAAAAGTCAGGAGTCTTATTTTAACAAGGGAAGAATATGCAAAATTGGAAAATACTTTGAATATTGGATCATCTATTATTATTTGGAATGAAGCGGGAAGACAGTAAAAAATATATGGGTTGCCGCAATTGTATTATGTATAAAAATTATTTACAGGCTAGAAGAAGTTATTAATGATATCTCCGAAAAATATTGATCAATGGACGACAATAATCAAACCTCGATCAGGATGGTTGGAATTAAAGATCGGTGAACTATTTCACTATAGAGATTTGATTATGCTTTTCGTAAAGCGTGATTTTGTGGCAATTTATAAGCAAACGATTCTGGGGCCCATATGGTTTATAATACAACCGATATTTTCCACACTTGCATTCACGTTGATTTTTGGTAATGTTGCTAAGATACCTACTGATAGCATCCCTCATGCGTTGTTCTACTTGTCGGGAATTATTTGCTGGAATTATTTTTCAAGTTGTCTAATTAAGACGTCTGATACATTTATTGCAAATAGTTATATTTTTGGTAAAGTATATTTTCCAAGATTAACGGTTCCTATATCTATTATAATCACCAATCTGATTACTTTTTTAATACAGTTTATTTTATTTATAGGCGTATTTTTGTATTATTATTACACACAGCCGAAT
>DAONAJ010000173.1:0-2916 GCA_035400945.1 Spirochaetota bacterium | reverse complement strand
AGCTAGATACAGGTGTGGATAATCTGGATGTTTTGCCCGACGGGTCAATCTGGGCTGCATGCCATTCTCAGCTTCTGTCCTTCGTGGCCCACTCGAAAAACCCGGCTAAATTTTCCCCATCCGAGGTAGTGCGCGTGATGCCCCTGAAAGATGGCGGCTACGATATCTCACGGGTATATCAGAACGACGGGAGAGAATTGTCCGGTTCCAGCGTGGCCGTACCCTGGAATGGTCGATTGCTAATTGGGTCGGTCTATGAAGATCACTTTCTCGATTGCACGCTGTTAACCGGTAAAAGCATGGATGATGCATGGCGATAACGATGCTCGCCGCGAATAGTTTATCTGTGAGGAGTGGCAGTTAAGTGCGCATTTCTCTCAGCTCTTTGACTAATAAAAAGGAGGCAGGAATGAGTCAATATTACAAGGATGTGGAGGATCTTTACCGGATCTATGGTTATTTTCTGGATCGGGTTCTCCAAGATGAGAAAATCGGAACGAAAATGGCGAAGGCAGGCATCATTATAAAGTTTATATATACGGATCCGGATGCGGAAATCACCATCGATCTGAAAAATCCGCCTGCGAAACCAGGTTATTACGGCACCTTTTATTTGGGACCCTGTGATCTTAAGGAGGATGTATGGTCCAAGCAGCCGGCCGACCACTCCCACCGTTTCTGGCACGGACTGGAGAATCCGATCGCCGGCATCACCAAGGGAATCATCAAGCAGGGCGGAAAAGTAACAGCCATGCTGAAACTATTGCCGGTCATCAAGCCTGCGTTTCAGCTGTTTCCGGTCGCTTTGAAGGAAATGGGCCTTGATAACCTGATTGTCACAAAAAAATAAAAATATTAACATAGGGGAACGGCGATGAATGAGGAAATAGAAAAAATTCTGAATGGACAGAGGGCTTTCTTCAACTCGCAACGAACCAGGGATATCGATTTCAGAATCGAGATGCTGAAAAAGCTGAAGACCGCTGTAAAGGAAAATGAAAAGAAGATACTGGACGCCCTGCATTACGATCTGCACAAGCCGGAATTTGAAGGGTATCTGATAGAAGTAGGTGGAGTATATGAAGAGCTGCATCTTCATATCAAAAACCTCAGCAAATGGGCCAAGCCGGAAAAGGCGGGAACCGGTATCAAGGCTTTCCCGGGCACCAGTTTTATAATACGCGAGCCATACGGGGTAGCGCTGATTATCGCGCCGTGGAACTACCCGTTCCAACTTCTGATTGCTCCGCTGGTAGGGGCCATTGCCGCGGGTAACTGCGCGGTGCTGAAACCGGCTCATTATTCGGAGGCGACGAGCGCCGTTATTAAGGAGCTCATTGGCGGAATCTTCCCTTCGGAGTATGTTTCTGTTTTTACGGGCGGCCGAGATGTCATTAAGAATCTTCTCCAAGAGCGGTATGATAAGATTTTCTTTACTGGAAGCCCCTCCCTCGGAAGAATCGTCATGGAGTCCGCGGCGAAGAACCTGACGCCGGTCACCCTTGAACTGGGGGGCAAGAGCCCCTGTATTGTTGACAAGGATGTAAATATAACACTTGCCGCAAAGCGCATTGCTTGGGGGAAGTTCGTGAATGCCGGCCAGACCTGCATTTGTCCCGATTACCTGCTCGTGCACCAATCGATCAAGGATAAGTTCCTTGCGGCACTCACGGGAGCGATTCGGGAACTTTACGGGGAAAATCCGGCCGCAAGCCCCGATTTCGGCCGGATTATCAATAACAGTCAGTACGAACGGCTGGTAAGGCTTCTTGACGGGCAGAAGATCTATCTCGGCGGTCAGTACAATTCCGATGACCGCTATATTGCGCCGACCATATTGACCGATGTATCGCCGGATTCCGCAGTGATGAAAGAAGAAATATTTGGGCCAATTTTCCCAGTGATGACTTATACCTCAATCGATGAAGTGGTGAGGTCTGTCAACTCGCGACCAAAGCCGCTGGCTCTCTACCTTTTCAGCGGCAACGTCGCCCGCCAAAAAGAAGTCCTGTCCAGAATTTCCTTTGGCGGTGGCTGCATCAACGATACCCTGATCCATGCCGGCAATCCAAATCTTCCCTTCGGTGGCGTCGGCATGAGCGGAATGGGCAGCTATCATGGAAGGGCTTCGTTCGAAGCGTTCTCGCATCGGAAATCGATATTGAAGAAATCGACACTGATCGATTTGAAGATGCGTTATGCCCCTTATGATTCGAAGAAACTGGCCATGGTCAGGAAATTGGTGCACTGATTGGTCTTCATGATGTCCTAACGATGCTGTTGTATTATTGATGAGGATGGATGCGGGTATGAACGGTAATACAGGCCGGATTGTTGACATCAATCTTTCGACCGGTATGGTGAAGATCCTTCAACTGTCCCACGAAATCTATTGGAACTTCATCGGCGGGAGTGGTCTGGCGGCTAAAGTTTTTTGGGACCGGGCTGATTTCACTGCCGATGCTCTCTCTCCCGAAGCGCTGCTTATTTTCATGAACGGCCCTCTCACCGGCATTAAGCTTTCCGGCGCGAGCAGGATGAATGCTACCGCGCGTTCGCCGCTTACGGGAGCGCTTGCCGAATCCTCCTGCGGCGGCTATTTTTCACCGGCACTGAGATTGGCCGGATATGACGGTCTGATCATCTCCGGAAAGGCCGCCGGGCCGTCATTAATACTTATTGATGATGAATGCGTGACTATCAGGAATGCCGGATCTCTATGGGGCAGAGGAATTCTGGAGTGTACCGCTGATTTGCAGAAAACATACGGGAAGAAGTCAACGTCTCTGGTGATCGGACCGGCAGGTGAAAATCTGGTTCCCTTTGCCTGTATCCTCAACGAATCCCATCATGCTTTCGGGCGGTGCGGCATGGGCGCCGTCATGGGCGCCAAGAACCTGAAGGCGCTGGTTGTGC
>DAONAJ010000172.1:0-2917 GCA_035400945.1 Spirochaetota bacterium | reverse complement strand
TGGCGATACATCCATGTATCGCTTAGCAGTTTGCTGTTTTTCAGCAAACTGCTATATACAGGGGAGGTCGGCCCGTTCTGCGCGGGCTACCTCATCCGGATGGTTTTGATGCTGCTGGTGGGCACCTGGATGACGCCGCTGGCGGTATGAATTCTCGCCACTGAGGCATTCTGATATATGACCGCGCCTACCAGGGTGGTGCCGTCATCGAGATTAACCTCTTCAAGTTTATGATAGTATTCCTTGATGGCCGCTTCGGTTTCAAGCACCGGGGGCGTTGACCCTGCCTGGGCGGGAGTTTGCTCTTTCTTCATG
Organism: Spirochaetota bacterium; assembly: GCA_035400945.1. Taxonomy (GTDB): domain Bacteria; phylum Spirochaetota; class UBA4802; order UBA4802; family UBA5550; genus RBG-16-49-21. The sequence continues at coordinate 2,602 of DAONAJ010000172.1, read as the reverse complement.
TCCGCTGCCTGTTGACCGGCAATGGCTTTCCCAAGATCCTTTTCCTCTTCCTGAAGCTCCTTCAGCGCTTTTCCCGGAATGGTCTTTTTGTCTTCCACTATCGATTCATTTGAAAGGGCGATCATTTCTCCATCCCGGACCATGGTGTTGACCTGCGGTTTGTCCTTTGCCTCGACGTAGACCGTACCGGTGAGGACCCTGACATCGGTGACGCCGCTTTTTCCCTTTACCGGTGTCTCCCTGACGGATACATCAAAGGTCGTACCCCGCACCGCAGCGACGGCGGTTGGCGTTTTAACGCTCAGCCTGTCCCCCTTTGCCAGTTTTTGCACTATGAGCATGGTCCTTCCCCTGTCAAGGCTGAGGACCGTGTCAGCTTCCCTGTCTTCTCCGGCGGCAACCTGGCTGGTTAACGAGAATAACGATTTTTCGAATATCCTCACCAGGGATTTGTCAGGCAGGAGCAGCGTGGCCATGGATTTCTCGCCGGTAATGATCCTGTCACCGGCCTTCACCGCGTCGCCGGGACGCAGGGCGCTCCCGGGCCGGTTGAGGCTGACGCTCCCGAGAATGGCGGATACGGTTATGGGATCCGCCTGCCGTGCCGATTTCATGCACCCGGCGGCGAGAATTATCAGTAAGAGGAGCAGGATCCGCTGCAGGTTATGGATCATGGTAACTATCTCCCTTGCCATGAGATATAATGCTGCCAAGAATGGTAATGCATATCCGGGACATCGTCAAGGATATTTTCATCATCACAGCCATCCTTCGCAGGGACTGATGAAGCAGGAAAACCGTATGTGTGACGGAAAAGAAGCATTGCTGACTTCATTCCCATGATGATTTGATCCGCGGGGACCATGGTATCGGAAAAACCGAGTTTTTCAAAGTCATGGAAAAAAAACTTGCATTATGTCTCATTTAATGGTAGATATGCAGCACTATGCGTGGGCGCCTGTTCATATTAAAAAGTTAAGAAATGCGGTCCTGTTTGGGACGATAATATAAATAATATGGCATCTATACGTTCAAACTTCATCAAGCGCTCATGGGCGCCGGCTCTTATCGCCGCGCTTATCTGCCTGTATCCCCCGCTGGCGTTTTCCGAAATGGGGGACATGGTGAAATTCGAGATCGCCAAGAAATATTTCCGCCAGGGCAACACCTATTTCAACAGGATGCGCTATCTGGCCGCGGCCGAATTTTTCCGTAAGGCAGTCAAGGAGTACCCGGACTACTATACGGCGCGGGACCATATGGCCCGGGCATACAAACTGGCCGGTTTTACCGATTCAGCCCTGAAGGAATGGGAAAACCTTTCGGAGATGACCCCTGACAACGCGGCCGTCACCAGCAAGATTGAAAACCTCCGCTTCCAGGACACCCTGCTGGACCGGGCCGACGAAAGCCCCGAGTATGTCCTGTATGAAACCTATAAATCATCCGATTTTAACCGTTTCCGTTTCAACAATCCCGTCGACATTGCCGTAGACAATGAAAAGAACATTTACATCACTTCCTTTTATGACGGGTCCCTGGTCAAGATTGATTCAAACGGCAAGGGTGTTTTCTCGATAAGGACCTCAATCGACAGCAGGCTATACGGCATCGATTGCCGGGCCGGCAAGCTCGCCGTCACGGACTTCAAGAAAGACCGTGTGTATATCATGAACCGGAACGGCGAGGTCCAGAGCCGCTTCGGCACGACCGGCAATAACGAAGGGGAGTTCCACGGGCCGGAGGGCCTCTGCTTCAACAGCAGGGGCGAGCTCTACGTGGTCGATTCGGGAAACAGCCGGGTCCAGAAGTTCGATGACGCCGGCAAATTCATCCTGCAGTTCGGGAAAAAGGGCGAATATGAGGGCGAGCTGTCCAGGCCCACGGACGTGGCCGTATTCCGGGACAGGGTATATGTCACCGACACCGGCAACAGGCGGATCGCGTGCTTTGACGATTCGGGAAATTTCATTGAGAACATCACCGTCGACGGCGTTGAATCACCCCGCGGCATCGTGAAGTCCGGGGAGACCCTCATGGTGTCAGACGAGAAGGGAGGCCTTCTCTGGTTTAACCCCTCGAACGGATCCTCGTCCCGGCTCAGCGCCGACGCGAAGGGGAACAGCCTTTCGAAGCTCATGGCGGCCGTGTCAGACCGGGACGGGTACCTTTACTGCCTCGATTACAGCAGGCAGGCGGTTGTCCTCTTTTCGCCAGCGCGTAAACAGTATTCAAACGTAAGTCTTGAGATCACATCGGTGGACCTGGGGAGCTTTCCCGTGGTGGCCTTTTATGTCAATGTCCGCAACAGGGACGGCAGTCCTCTCTACGGTCTTGATAAAACGAACTTCACCATCACCGAGGACAGCGCCCTTATCACGAACCTCTATACCGACTACCTGAAACGGCTCGCGCCCTCGGTGTCCATAGCACTGTGCGTGGACCGCTCCAGCAGGGCGGAGGATTACCGCGGCGACCTGCCCTGGACGGCCGAATTCATTCTGCAGAAAATGAGAAAGAACGATTCCCTCGAGGTGCTGAACTTCAACAGCGAAACGTGGATCGGCAACAAGTTCGATTGGAGCAGAAGGAGGGCCCTCAG
>DAONAJ010000171.1:0-3079 GCA_035400945.1 Spirochaetota bacterium | reverse complement strand
AAATTAATCGAAAAAATTAATAGCACTTTTTTTAGTTATGCAACAAGTCTAATGATTATTCCGATTTAGCGCACCCGGGGCGCATAGCCAGGCTTACGGCCAGCACCACCTTCGGCGCCGGCGGCCGTAACGTGGAGATCTGGTGGAGCGACACAGGCTCCGACACTCTCAGGGACGGTAAAAAGATACTGGAGCTCGACTATCGCATTGATTCAACCAGCGGCAACATAGACGGCGTCCTCTTTTTCCGCCACCTGCCGGAAGAGCGGCCGACAGAATTCGCCCTGGTCCGCGTTGAGTTCAGGAAAGAAGTCACCGATGCAGCAACCGGCGCGGCCATAAGGACGGCCCATGTATACGTGGAGAACTATGTAGACTTCAGGAACAACACCGGCGCCAACGCCGCCTTCTTCATCACCGAAAACGCCGCGGGCGTTGTCACGGTGGAAGGCGGGTACACGGTGAAAGGTCTCCTGGCGCCTTTCCTTGAAAATAATGACTTAGCAGGCTGGGGCATCAATGATGAGCGGGTGTATCTCTTTAACGGCGCCGGCTCAATTGCCTCGGGCAAGGCCGTGGTTAACGTGGTGCTGCCGCTGCGCAGCCAGTCAGGGGATGTTGATGGTACGGGCACACCCTTCGCGAACGGGCAATTGTGGTCCCTGGGCGAGCTTTTCACGGACGGGCTCCTCAACTATCTTAATAGCAACACGGAAACCTTTGGCGGATTCGGACTCCAAACAGTATTATGGTTCCTGAATCTGATCTCAGGCAGTAGTCTTGATACCAATTCGACCCAGGACGAAATCATTGCAGCCCTGAACAGCATCGACCTCACTTTATGGGGAATTCAGGCAGCGCAGATTATCAATGATCTGAAGGTCATTGCCGGCATCAAGAACCCGGTCTACTTTGAAAAAACCGCCTTCAGCATCAACCTGGTGGGGCAGCTCAACACGAGCGGACTTGACGGCGCCTCGGATTATGACGCGCTCCAGGGGGAGCTCTCGGCGGACTTTACCTGGTTTACCATGGAAGAGCTGTTTAACCTGGATATCGCGGCAGGAACATCGGTGGACCTGATTTCCGGCCATGCAGGAATTGAGGCCTGGTCCGGCTGCAACGATCCAGCGCCAACCCTGTAAACACAGCGACATTGCCGCTTCCAAGGGCGAGGCCGCAAGCTTCGCCCTTTTTTTTGTTTAACACTATTTCCCTGCGTTGTCGAGTTAAAACCCGACACGGCAGGGAAATTATAATTGATCATTACCGCCATTCCTGCTAGCACATCCCCATGAAGCGATTACTCATTCTGGGCGCGGCAGCCATCGCACTTCTCTCGCCCGGCTGCAGCCGAAACATTGACGGCCTGGTACGCCAGCATGGCTGCGAGGCCGCCTATTACTATCACAGCGGCGGGACACAGACAGACCGGTTCACTACCATCACGGTGGTTATGAACAAAAACGGCGGCATCCTCAAGCGGGAGGAACATTCAGTCAGCAGCGCCAGAAGGAATAAAGAAACCCTGGCGCGATTCACCGTATCCGATACAGATCTTCAGAAACTGTGTGAAATGATTAAACAGCGGGGCTTCTTTGATCTGAAAACAGTACAAAAAGATGAACCCGATGCGCGGACCCTGTACCTTAAGATCAAGGCTGGCGCCGCGCACTATATCCGGGAGGAAAGCCCCGTTGTGTCCATGGCCGCCACCGCCGACAGGGTGAAATTCATGGACATCATCGGCGGCTTCAACGCTTTTGTTAAGGATAGACTCCCGGCAGAGAAGAAACACCTCCTTGACTACTAAAGATATACACTCATTACGAATTCATCATGATTGTATTGGATTAATACTAGCACATCATAATGCTTAAGTCCCCTCCGGGGGATTTAGGGGGGGTCGTTATAAATGCTGATACTCAGATTAATCGTCGATTTATCCTCTATTTCTTGACATGAAAGGACATTTGCTGTAATTGGGTATGGATACAGAGCCATGTTTCGCCGGATAACATGGCGCGGCAGGGCAAAGGAAGCTATCATGAAAAAAATTGCGATCAGTGTCATGGTGATGACGGCCATAGTCATCGGTGGATGCGGCAAAAATGAAGAAAAAAAAGTATCGCCCGGTATAAGGGTTGGCGTGTCAGTGTTCCCTCTCTACGACATCGCGCGGAACATCTGCGGCGACCGGGGAACGGCGTTTTTCGTCATACCGGCCGGGGCTGACCCGCACACCTTTGAACCCAGGCCGTCCATTGCCCGCGACCTCCAGGACACGACCCTTTTTATTGGCGTTACCAGGGAATTCGACGGATGGATCGAGCGTTATCTCCCCTCCTCCGCAGCGCGGACCTACCTGATAGAGATAAAACAGGGCGATCCGGGTCCTAATCCGCACCTATGGCTCAGCGTGAAGAAAGCCCGGGCAATCGCCGAGATCATGGCGAAGAAGATGGGCTCCGTTGACCCGAAGAACAGCGGATATTACCTTGACAACCTGAAGGACTACGAGAAGCAGCTGGACACCCTTGATAAATCCATCGCCGCCCTCTTCGCCACAAAGACCAGAAAATCCTTCATCCAGTGGCACGAGGCATGGGACTATTTCGCCGCCGATTACGGCCTTGCCATTGCCGGCACGGTCCAGCGCGAGGGAAGCGAGAAGGCCTCCGTCAGGTCCATGAAGGAGATCGTTGACCGGGCGCGGCGCGACGGCGTCACCGCCATTGTCGTGAGTCTCTCGTCCGAAGACAGGACGGCGCGTGTCCTGGCGGGAGAAATAAAGGGCGACATCGTGCGTCTCGACGGCACCGGGGACCCCGCGTCGGCGGACCGGTCGACGTACCTCAAATTCATGAAATACAACGCTGAAACGCTGGCGAAAGCGCTGAAGTAATACAGGAGCTACAGTGGAAGAAACGGTCATATCATTGCAGAACGTCTGGGTCCGCTACAACGAGAGCGTGATCCTCGAAGACATAAGCCTTTCGGTCCGGGAAGGGGAAATCCTTTCCATCGTGGGACCCAACGGAAGCGGCAAGAGCACCCTCCTCCGCACCATCATGGGCTT
>DAONAJ010000170.1:0-3091 GCA_035400945.1 Spirochaetota bacterium | reverse complement strand
GGCGTCCCTGGGTCTTATAGACGAAATCCCTCCATCGCTGTCCCCCCGGAGGTATCTCGACATTGAAGCAAGGCTCAGGGCGTTCGCGGCCCGGATCGGCATACCACTGGACCATCTCGATTTTGTACTGTGGTATATGGAAACCGGCGATATTTTCAAATAAAGGGACGCGGCTGTTAACGAAGCAGTCCCTGCTGCTACGGGAGAAGGATTCGAACCTCCACTGCTGAGTCCAAAGCCCAGTGTGCTACCAGTTACACCATCCCGTAATGGCATGAAGCATATAATGGATAAACCGGCTTCATGCGACAAAGGTAACCAGGGACGCACCGGACAGCCACAACAATTAGTACGTTAGAAATTTCAGCCATGTAAAATTTCCGGTATGCGGTGAGAGCGGCGTTATCTGCGAAAAACTGCAGGTTTACGAGGAAAGTCTGGTTTTTTCAAGCAGGTCGAGGAGTATGGCCACATGCTTGCGCTCTTCCTCTATGATGCGATCCAGCAGTGATGTGGTGTTCCTGTCTTTTTCATAGAGGCGCTTCATTTCGTCATAAAACAGTATGGATTCCTTTTCTGTCAGAAAAGCGTGTTTGACGGCATCCGTGGGGCCGGCTATGCCGGCAATTATCCGGTCAATATCCATCACCTGCTTTTCGAAAATCCTGCCGCTGCCGATTGCCTTCAGGTAGGCGAAGTATTCTTCAGTGAACAATCCTTCCGGTTCCCCGGCTCCGATAAGGGACTGGAACAATTTCTTGTGCTCCAGTTCCTCCCTGGCAAGGAAATCAAAAACATCTCGTATTGCCGTATCCTTGAAAAGAACGGCGCACCTGGTGTAAAAATCGCAGCCCGTTTCTTCTATGCCTACAGCGATATCAATTATTTCTTTTATCGTATATTTCATGGCGGTTCGCTTATAATCCGGCTAGTTTCAAGATATCACCATCATGGTTCCAGGTCAAGCCAATAACAGTGCCTGCCGAGTCAGTCTTTCCATTGCCGCAGGGCCTCGACCAGGAGACGGACGCCAAAGCCGGTGGCGTTCTTCGGACGATACCCGCGCGGTTTTGACGAACGCGCGGTGCCGGCTATGTCTATATGAGCCCATGGCGTGGCGGTCACGAAATTCTTCAGAAAGATACCGCCCATGATGGTGCCTGCGTTTTTTTCGGAGGAGATGTTGCACAGATCGGCGATGTCCGATTTGAGGTTTTCCTCGTAGTCCCTGTATATGGGGAGCTCCCAGATCAGCTCGCCGGTAGTTTCGCCGGCCTTTTCAAGGAGCGACCCGAGGTCCCTGCTGGTGGTAACGTAACCGGCGATTATTTCGCCGAAGGTGACCAGGCAGGCGCCGGTAAGGGTCGCGATGTCCACGATGCATGCCGGTTTCAGGACCTTCTCGGTATAGGCGATGGCGTCAGCGAGAATGAGGCGTCCTTCGGCGTCGGTATTTCCGATTTCGACCGTGGTGCCGCTGTACGCGGTGAAGACGTCACCGGGACGATAGGAGTCGTTGGACAGCATGTTATCGGTCAGCGGGAGGACGGCATAGACGTTCTTTTTCAGCTTGAGTTCCGCCGCGGTCTTGAGGGTGTACAGCGCGGCTGCTGCGCCGGCCATGTCGGTCCGCATGTCCTCGATATGGCCCGAAGGCTTCAGGTTCATGCCTCCGGAGTCGAAGGTGATGCCCTTGCCGACAACGGCAAAGAATTTCCTGCTGCGGGGATTGCCCCGATAGGTGAGGACAACCAGTTGCGGCGGCCTTGCGCTCCCCTTGTTGACGGCAAGAATAAGTCCCATCTTCATCTTCTCAATATCCTTCTTGCCGAAGACCCTGCAGGTGACGCCGGGAAGCCTGACAAGGGAAGCGGCCTCGCGGGCAATTCCCCGTGAGTCTGATTTTTCGCTTATTTCGTTGATGAGGTCGCGGCAGAGGATGGTGTTGCGTGCGACGATTTCAGTGTCTTTCAATATTGAAGCCGCATTTTTTGCGCTGCTGTAAAATACTGCGCTGGAAATAAGGGGTTTGCCGTTGTCATTCTTTTTTGTCTTGTACCGGTCAAAGCTGTAATTGCCAAGGTAGAGGCCTTCCGAAACAGCAGATAACGCGGTGTCTTCGTCAAGGCCTCTGGCGGAAGGTGCCAGCACATGGACGTGCTCAATGGACCTATCGCGGCACTGGGATGCAACCGCGGCTGCGCACCGTCTCAGCGATTCGGCGTCACGTTCCTTCTCCTTGCCGGTGCCGCAGAGAAGGAGATTCGGCCTGTCGGCAAGGGGAATGAAAATAATCTCGGACTGCTTGCCTTTGAAGTAGGATAAATCAATGGTTTTTTCAATAGGGGAAAATGCGCCGGGCAGTTTTTTCCCGCGGACGGCGGCTTCTTCTTCGCCCATGAACAGGACGACGGTATCGCTGTTGTTGAAAGAAGGAACGGTTCGTTTCGGAATTAGCTTCATCAGGCACCTCGCATGTACACCTTTATACCACCAGCGCATTTTGATTCAACAATTTTTTGATCGGGTTAAGCAGGTTATGGGTATTCAATCACCGCGGGGGCTGCTTTTTGGCCCTGCTGCGGACATAGCGCAGGCTGTAACCTTCCTGGACCTTCAGGATATGCAGGGTGCCGTAGAATTGTCTCCCGGCAATGTGTATGATATATACCGGGGGGCTCCATCGTTCAATGAGGCACGACCCGGCGTCAAAGAGGCGCACCCTCCCGCTTCCGCAGCCGATAGGATCGTCAAGGCCGCAGCCGTCGGCATTGTCGATGATTTCAGCCTTTACCTCGGTACCGTCCTGGAAGGCGAGCATGTCAAACTGGACGATGCGGAACGTTGACGCTGAATCTCCGCGGTCGATGATGATATCGTAATAGGCAGGCGGATCGGCATGATGATGAATGGCAAATCGCGCGCCCATGGCTACAGCACTTCGAAATCTATTATCATCCGGTCAAGCTCGACGCTGGTGAGCTTTACATTGACGCGGTCGCCCATCCTGAAGCGCCTGCCATGCTTTCTGCCGATAACGGTATAATCGTCTTCCTTCACCAGGTAGAAGTCGTCGGTAAGGGTCCAGAGG
>DAONAJ010000169.1:0-3105 GCA_035400945.1 Spirochaetota bacterium | reverse complement strand
GGGCATGCTCATAAAGAGCTGCATCAGTTTATCATAGCTATGTCGGGAAGTTTTGATGTGCTTCTCGATGACGGGAATAATAAAGCCCGGCATCATTTAAACCGCTCATACTATGGATTATATGTATGTCCGATGATCTGGCGGGAGTTGGATAATTTTTCTTCGGGTTCGGTATGCCTGGTCCTTGCTTCAGAGAAGTATGATGAAGCGGACTATTATCGTGATTATAACGATTTCCTGAATGCGTTAAAAAGGACGCCATAAGGGACATTATATGGTTAATGACCAATTAATAATTGATTACACGCATATTTTACTATATGGTCATTTTTCTAAGGAATTGGAACAGGCGGTTGGGGAGTTAATCAAAAGCGCCCGCTTGAAGGAAAAAAATGAAGAAACGCTTTAAACGATACTTGTTAACATTTCTACGATCTGTTCCTTTCGACTATTTAATGGTTCCCCTGGTATTTTGTGCAGCAATTGTCCTATATGTCGTGCGAGTAATAGGCTTGAAATATCTTGTAAAATGTAAAAGCACTCTAATATTTGTAGGTGTATTACCGGTTCGCAATCATTATTATGAGCCATTGTTTGATAAGAAAAATCTCAGCAATCAGCTGTCAGATAACCGCAAATTACCGGGAATCGACTGGAATGTACATGAGCAACTGACCCTACTGGAGCAATTTCAGTACAATCAAGAGCTCGATTTAATTCCAGATACGTATGTGGATGACCTGACTTTTCATTATGAAAACGGATCATTCGAGCCTGGTGACGCCGAATACTGGTACAATATTATACGATATAAAAAGCCGTCTAAAATTATCGAGATTGGCAGTGGCAATTCAACAAAAATGGCACGTTTGGCGATTGAGAAAAATAAAAATGATAATCCACTCTATTCATGTGAACATATATGCATTGAGCCGTTTGAAAAACCTTGGCTAGAACAAATGGATATTACATTATTGCGCCAAAAAGTAGAGAATACTGATATAAGTGTATTTAAAAGATTAGAGGAGAACGATATTTTATTTATAGATTCTTCACATGTAATACGACCACAGGGCGATGTGGTTTATGAATACCTTGAAATATTACCGCAACTTAACAAAGGGGTGATTGTGCACATACATGATATTTTCACTCCTAAGGATTATCCCGAAGAATGGGTGTTTGGCGATATTCGATTATGGAATGAGCAATATATGTTAGAGGCTTTTTTAACTACTAATCAAAGTTGGAAAGTCATTGCCGCTTTAAATTTGTTACGTCATGATTATTATGATAAATTAAAAAGGAAATGCCCTAAATTAACACCGAAAAGAGAGCCGGGTTCCTTTTATATTTGTAAAACTGTATAAATAATTGTTATATCCCTTTATGGTCACTATTCATGAAACAGATATCTCTTGAATGTTAGAATTGATAATTAAAATACCAAACAGTCAGGCAATGATACCGTTTCTCTCATTAAAAGACATCAATGGCTCCTTCCAGCCGGAGTTGTCTGAAAGAATTCGTCAAGTCGTGGAATCCGGCTGGTATCTCCTTGGTGAGGAGAATGAACGTTTCGAGCGCGAGTTTGCCGACTATTGCGGGGTGAAACACTGTATCGGTGTCGCCAATGGTCTTGATGCCCTGAGTCTTATTCTGCAGGCGTACAAAGAAACAGGAGCATTGTCAAACGGGGATGAAGTGATCGTTCCGGCTCATACCTATATAGCGACTATTTTAGCGATTTCAGCCAACGATCTAACGCCGGTGTTAATAGAGCCTGAACTATCGACTTATTTGATCGATAGCACGAAAATCGAAGAGAAGATAACCAAAAGAACTAAAGCCATTATGGTTGTGCATCTCTATGGGCGAGCTGTCGACATGGATCCGGTGCTATTAATCGCGAAGAAATATGGTCTCAAAGTAATAGAAGACAGCGCGCAGGCCCATGGGGCTCTTTATAAAGGAAAACGAACGGGTAGTCTTGGGGATGCTTCGGGATTCAGTTTTTATCCGGGTAAAAACCTCGGGTGTCTTGGAGACGGTGGGGCGGTAACGACTGATGACGGCGATATCGCGAATATTGTTCGGTCACTTGCCAATTACGGGACAGAACAGAAATATGTATGCAGCTTCAAGGGCAAGAACAGCCGTCTTGATGAAATTCAGGCCGCTGTACTTTCAGTTAAACTTAAGCGCCTCGACAACGACAATAACCGCCGAAGAGAGATCGCTGAGTTTTATAGAAAAAATATAACTAATAAAGAAATTGTTCTACCGGAAGATTGCGAAGAATCAATGCATGCCTGGCATATATTTGCGGTTCGAAGCAGAAAGCGTGATGAATTGCAGCGTTATCTCTATGAAAAAGGCGTCCAGACACTGATTCATTATCCAATTCCGCCGCACAAGCAGGAAGCATACAGGGAATTGAACGGCCTCTCATGTCCGATTACCGAAAAAATACATGATGAAGAATTGAGCCTGCCGATAAGCCCGGTTATGCCGGAGGAGCATATCGCGTGCGTGGTTCATGTTATTAATACCTTCGAGAAATAAGTTCATGTAGTTGGAATACACTAAGAAGTGTCGGATATTATATTGAATATAGCTATGTTGTCAGAAAAAAAGAAAAACTACCAGGATGTCTTTAAGGCTACAACTATTATTGGTGGATCATCATTAATTAGCATTCTTGTGGGAATGGCGAAAACGAAATTCGCCGCTTTACTCATAGGTCCCGCTGGTGTTGGATTGATAGGGATTATGAACAGCATGACGGGTATTGTTAGTACGGTTTCGGGTATGGGTTTGAATTCGAGTGGAGTTCGGCAGGTAGCTGTTGCCGTAGGGGAGGGAGATGAGAGGAGAATAGCAAATACCGTGTTAACCCTCAGGCGGACGGTCTGGATAACGGGTTTTACCGGTTTAATGATAATGGTATTCGGCTCACCTTATTGGTCGAAATCATCTTTTGGAACCTATGAGTATACGGTACAGATCGCATTTCTGGGTCTTTCAGTTTTTTTTGCAACGATAACAACTGGTCAATCCTGCGTATTGCAGGGATTTCGGAGAATCCCCGACTTGGCCAGGGTA
>DAONAJ010000168.1:0-3141 GCA_035400945.1 Spirochaetota bacterium | reverse complement strand
CGCGGGAATACATCCAGCGCACGAGAAAGCTTACCAAGAACCCCTTTGCCGCCAACGTGACCCTCTATTTCCCCGGTGCCGACCGGAACGCCCGGGTCATCATTGAGGAAAAGGTTCCCGTGGTAAACTATGCCCTGGGCAAGGGGGACTGGATATGCAAGGAAGTCCACGCCTACGGCGGCAAGGTCATCGCCACGGTGACGACGCTCAAGCACGCCCTCGCGGCGCAGAAGGACGGCGCCGACGCCCTCATCGTAACCGGTCATGAGGCTGCCGGCCACGGCGGAGCCGTTACCTCGCTGGTGCTTATTCCCAGCATCGTTGACGCTGTCAAAATACCGGTGATCGCCGCCGGCGGGTTTGCCGACGGGCGCGGACTCGCCGCCGCCCTGCTCCTCGGCGCTGACGGCATCTCCATGGGAACCCGCTTCATGAATTCTGTTGAAAGCCCGGTGCATGCTTCTCAGAAAGCCATCAGCAACGAAACCGACGTTTATAGCACCATATACACCGACAAGGTTGACGGCCTGCCGGCGCGGTTCATGAAATCAAAAGGCTCCCTGCGCCTCATGAAGAAAAAGCTGAACCCGCTGACATCGTTAATAATGTCCAGGAAAATAGCCAAGCTCCTCGGCTTCCCCTGGCTCAAGCTCGCCATTGGCATCCTTTTCATGGGCTTCAAGAAGTCTATGCAGATGGCGCGGATGGCCATCGGTTTTGAAGCCTTCAAGTTAGGGACCATTGACGGCGACAATGTGAAAGGCGTACTCCCCATCGGCCAGGTCACGGGCATCATCCATGATACCCCGACGGTTAAGCAGATAATAGAGCGGATCATCAAAGAAGCGAAAGAAGCGGAAAAGGTTCTGGCGGCGAAGGTCAAATAATACGTCATTTACAAAGCCTGTTCATTCCTTATGCAGGGATGAACATCCACGCGGTTATTCCCGTCACAGCAGGAACTGCGACTCAGAAACCAGCATGACGGGGATGATCGCGCGGCCATTATTACCGCCACAATGCCGGACACGGTTTGCATAACCGATGTTGAAACCCTGCCCGTCCTGAGCGGCCAGGGTCGGCAACAGGTACGTGTCCGGAGGTCCAAGAAGCGCCGCCAGATTGGGCGTTGGGATTTGAGAAGCATTTAGCCTGCCGGTCACAAAACACCAATGGCAATAACAATAAGGTACGGGTTCCCGTGCAGCCCCAGGAGCATCCATCAATCAACACCCACATTCCTTTGCTCCATGCCGTAATGTGAATGTCCTGATGATCATCCATAGGCGATACGGGACAAAATAATAGTACCGATCCGGTATCACCACATGCAGCCACCTGAAAATTGGTAACTTACTGCCATAACTTTTTACATAATCAAATAACGTTATACTGAAGAACCAGGTATTTTATTATTTGTATTGACATTTTTCAAGTTTTTTTGTATTTAAATAGTATCAAAACAAGGGGTGACAGTAATGGGAATACTCAAAGAAACCGGTGAAACCATTGTCAAATACGGTGAAATCATCGTCAACAAGACCGAAGAACTCGCGAAGATTGCCAAGCTCAACCTTGATATAAAGAGAATGAAGATAGACCAGGGCATCGTGGAGAAAGAACTTGGCAGGTATGTCATTTCCCGCATTGATGAAGGCGTGTCAACCGTTGACTGCTCCGACGCAAAAGTGAAAGAGATGCACGGGAAGGTGGTTGAGCTGAAGAAAAAGATCGAAGAAAAGAAAGCTGATATTGAAAAAGTGAAAATGGAAGCAAGAGAACCGAAGACCGAAAAGAAACCCGAGGGCGGCCCGCAGTAGCCAGTTACATGCCCGTTACCTCCAGAAAAATAATTGCCTACATCAATGCCCGCAGCGGCGAATTCACCAGGAAGGATATTGTCAATGATCTGATTGACCTGGGGACAGCCGGGCGAAAGAAGAAAGCGGGAAAGAAGTCAAAGCCATCGGTTCCGACCAGGGACCTGGCCGTCATTGATGAGACCCTCGATGACCTGGTGGCCGTCGGTCTTGTCCGGAGAAAAAGAAACCGCTTAGTCAAGGTGCATAACTTCTCCCTGGAAGGCTACATCCGCATCAATTCAACCGGCAACGGCATGGTCCGGGCCCTTGATATCGATATTGTCATAAGAAAGGACGATTCAGCCGGCGCCCATGACAATGACCTTGTAGCGGTCAGGATATTCGACGTCCGAAGGGGCGTCATATCCGGGTCCGTTGAAAAAATCCTCCACCGGGAAAAGACGTCCTATTTTGCCCGTATCACAGATACGACCAGGGACGCGGTTATTTTTACCCTTATGGACGTTCCCGGGAACCGGGAAACATGCGCTGTCAGGCCGGCGGGAAGTTTCAACAAGGGCGACATGGCCGTCATCAGGCTGGAAGAAGGACTGTACCACAAGCGGCAGAAATGCTCCATCCTCAATTCCTTCCTGCCTGACGACGAGCGCTATGACCTTGAACGCATCATGGTCAAGCATTCCCTGCCCGGCCCGCACCGGGAGTATCATGAGCTTAAGGAGATGCAGGCCCTTCGTCCCGATACCGGTTCCAGGAAGGACTACCGGGATCTCTTTACGGTTACCATCGACGGCGCCGACGCGAAGGACTTCGATGACGCCATTTCCATAGAGCGGAAGGGAAACGGCTTTACCCTCTACGTCCACATCGCCGACGTCTCCTCCTATGTGCGGAAGAACTCGGAACTTGACCGCGAGGCGCTTAAGCGCGGCACAAGCTATTACCTCGGCAACAATGTCATACCGATGCTCCCGGAAGTCCTCTCCAACGACCTCTGTTCCCTCCGGGAAGGCGTCGACCGCCTGACCATGTCCGTGGAGATGGACATTGACCGGAACGGCTCTGTAAAAAACAGCCGCTATTCACGCGGTCTCATAAAGGTGGACCGTAGGCTCACCTACACCGGGGCCGACGGGATACTGTCTTCAGGCGGAGACGGCCGTGTGGCGGACATGCTGCGGTTATTGTATGACTGCGCCATGCTGCTGCACGACCGGCGCGTCAGCCAGGGCAGCCTGGAGCTCAACCTGACCGACCAGTCCCTGGTCTATGAGAATAATGTCGTAACCGATATCAAGTATGTCGAGCGCCTGAAAAG
>DAONAJ010000167.1:0-3314 GCA_035400945.1 Spirochaetota bacterium | reverse complement strand
CTTGGTGCTGATAGCCTGCCATGCCGCCACGGTCATCAGCGCCGCCTTGTATGTTCCGTAGGTGACCACCAGAACCTTGAGAATGTCGATGACCTTTTCGTAATTCTCGACAAGGCTGATGGCTGTCTTCAGAACGCTGCTGATAGCCCCTTCCTGCGACTCTCCGATCGAGTTGAACATCTGGTCGATGGCGTCCCGAAGCTTGCTCTGAAGCCCGATGATCGTCTTGACCTGCTTGTCCATCAGGTTGGCGAAGCGCCCGCCCTCAGAACTCATGGACTTGAAGGCGTCGGCGACTTCCTGGAATCCGATGTTACCGGCGCTGACCATGTCCTGGATGGCCTGCTCGGACTTACCCAGGTTCTTGGCCAGTTCTGCGATGATAGGCACCCCGGCAACATTGAAGTCGCGGAGTTCCTTGCCTGTCAGCTTCGCCTGCGTCTTGATCTGCCCGAAGTTCAGAATCAACCGTTCTATGGGTACCGACAGACCGGCAGATACGTCACCCAGGGATTTCAGCGTGGGGATGATCTCCTCGGCTTCGATGCCGAAGGCCAGAAGCGACTTGGCCCCTGAGGCCACCTCCTGGAGTTCGAACGGCATTGTGGATGCCAGTTGCACCACCTCCGCCATCAGCGCATCCGAGCGCTCCTTATTCCCGAGCATGGTCTCGAAGGCCACCTCCAGCTGCTGGAACTCCCCGCGCACCTGGGCGATCTGCTTGACCATGTTGCCCGCGAAGTTGAAGGTGAAGTATGTCGCCAGCAATCCGCCGAGGTTGCGAAAGGTGCTGTCTATTCCCTTGCCCGCCTTCTCCACGTCACCCGTGAGGTTTTTTAACTGCTTGTTGATGTCGGCGATGTCGCGTTGTAGCTGCTCGCCGTTTATCCGTGCGTCGAAATATATCCCTGCCATCTGTTATTTGCTTGCGTATTTTCCGAACTTTCTGATCAGTGTGTCTGCATCTCCCGGTATGGCGTCGCGCTCCTGCGGGCTTACCTTGCGGTCGGCTTTGGCCTTGTAGTGGTAATATGGCATGTCGCGCATCTTCATCATCAGGTTGATCCAGCTCTCCTCCCACATGATTTGCCGGTGGTTGAGCATGAATGTCTTTTGTATCAGGGCGAGGGTACCCCAGAAGGTGTCACCGCCGCGGTGTTCTCCGTCGGCGTCCTTTTCCGTAGGAAGTTCATCCCCGATGTTAGTTGCATAATAAAAAAAAAGTGTTCAGCACCCATTTGCCGGTACACCAGAGCCATCAGCGTGAACAGTTCCGCCGTGCTTTCCACCCTTTTCAGCAGCAATCGCGAGAGCATCCCCGTCAGCCAGAAACGCCCAGGACGGTTCAGTATGGCCACGGCCGCCATGCGTGCTATCACCCGAAGATTGCCGCCGGTTCGCAGCATCTCGTGGATCATGTTTTCACTGTCGCTGACGTCCTTCAGCCGTGTGCTTTCCTGCGATAGGCGTACGATCGTCCCGGGTCGAAGAGGACGGATGCCCATCGGGATCATTATGCCAAAGAGCCAGCGCACCTTGAATTTTGCAGACTGGTCAAGTAGTGCCGCCCCTGCCTCTTGCTGCAGTTGCTTATCCTTGTCCGTTTCCTTTGTCATGTGTCGCATTTATAAAAAAGGCCGCCGTCATCGCTTCGGGCGGCCCTTCAATCAACCAATTAAACCAATTATGAGAAAGTATTGCATCAGGTGGTGGGGATGCGGAAGCGGTAGGGGGCCTGGTCCGTGGCGCCTGCTCCGGTGGTTTCCGGAGCCAGGGCGGTGGCTTTGACCTCCATTTCGAGCAGGTTCTCACGACCCAGTACCGAGTCGAAACGGGCAAGGCACGAAGCGCGGGGGATCTCGAAGACGATGTCATTGGTGGTGGTGATCTCCAGCGACCTTTCGATAGGCTCGACGCTTTCGGGACCGTAGTAGTAGTCTACGCCTGTTCCGGTGGCGGCGGTGCCGCCCTTCATCACGGCGATCAGGTCAGGAGTCATGTCGTAGGCCCTCCAGGTCATGGTGAGCTTTCCGGGGTCGGTAACGATCGAGTGTACGGGGGTGGTGACCTCCTCCACGTAGAACTCTGTGGTGGTGCTCTCATCCTCGGAGATCGTCAGCGAACCCTGGACGGTGTATGCCCAGGGGGTGAGATCGCCGGAGGCGGGCATCGCGAAGCCGCTGCCGGTAGCGACGACTGCGCCGTGTTTGACGGATTTTATTCCGTATAAGTATGAAGCCATATCTTACGTATTAAAGATTTTTACTTTTAAGCGGATGTTGCTGTAATGGTAACTGATAAGCGGTTCACGATGGTATTCCTGGCTCTCAAAGTCGATGTGGTAACCGATCCCGTCGGCATCCACGTCGGTGACCTCCTGCAGAAGGGTCATCAGCGTTGCGTTGCGGCACTCCAGCGTTTCTGTGTCCGGCAGGGCATTGGCCTTGTCGATGTCCGCGCAGTAGTAGTTCACATTGACGATCACCGTCTGCATGACCCCCGCCGAAATCGGCAGGGCGTTCATCACAACGTATTCGTCAGGCGTCACATTGGTAGGCTTGGTGTATTTGTACACCGGCACCTGGACGCCGTCCGCGGCTGTGAGGATGGCATATATGTAGTTGATGACCGTGTCCTGTGTCTTCATCGCATTGCTGTTTGAACCCCCGTCATGTCTACGTCAATGGCCGTTCCCTTGGCTGCTGCGAAGCGGCGCAGGCGCTGCTCCACGTTTGTAAGGGCGACCATGCCCTGGCTGGTGATCACGTTGAATCCCCGGCTTTCGAGGTAGCTGGCGTATTCCATTCCCGCGACTCCGATCAGCTGGTATCCGATGTTGACCTTTGGTACCTGCTGAAGGACGGTCATGGCCGCGCTGGTGGCCTCGGCCGGACCCTCGACCCTCCCGCGGATGATGGCCCCGTTCTGGAGGACATAATAGCCGATGGAGTTGCGAAGGTTGGTCGTGTCGTCGAGGTATTCGCCAGGGCCCCGGGGCGTATCCCCCTTCTTGCCCTTGCGCACTGCGGGGAAGGCGCTGCGGTCGATGTTGAGGTCACGTTTTGCCTGGTCCATGAACTCGGCACCGGTCAGATCCAGTCTGTTGACGATGCCGTTTTCGATGGTCTGCAGCTGACGTGCCGTTTCCGCCATTATTGCCTTCGGTGATGTGCGCAGCGTTATACCCATGACTTTGAGTTGAGCTGGTTATTTTCGTGTCGCTTCACGGTTCCCGTGTATTCCCTTCCCGCATGTGTCGTGATCGTGACCGGAGTCCCCGGCAGAATCTCGGTGGTGTGCACCGGCTGGTAGAC
>DAONAJ010000166.1:0-3476 GCA_035400945.1 Spirochaetota bacterium | reverse complement strand
TTAATCGAAAAAATTAATAGCACTTTTTTTAGTTATGCAACAAGTCTAATATATATTTTTATTTCTTCCGGTAGCCTGGGGACTGTATTTCGTCTTTAACCGCTATACAGGAAAAGCTGCGGGACAGTTATGGCTGTTTGTCTGCAGTCTTTTTTTCTATGCCTGGTGGAACATCCTTTACCTGCCCCTGTTGCTGGGATCGATCCTGGTTAACTTTTATGCAGGCAGGATGCTTCAGGGCGAATTTGCTGCTTTCAACAGAATCCCGAGGAAAGCGATACTGGCGGCGGGCCTGGCATTCAATATAGGATTGCTTGGCTATTGTAAATATTCAAATTTTCTGATAAAAACTATCAATAGCGCGGCAGGGACCGGCATCAGTCTTCTGAATATAATGCTTCCCCTGGGGATTAGTTTTTTCACCTTCATGCAGATATCCTTTCTTATGGATGTTTACCGCGGTAGAACGGAGGAGAAGAGTATTCTGCTCTATGGTGTATTTGCTTCTTTTTTTCCCTATATCGTATCCGGTCCCATTACACGTCATGAAGAACTCGTTCCTCAGCTTGAGGAACATGATAAGCAGTCATTAAATCATAGTAACATATCAGCGGGGATCTTTCTCTTTGCCGTTGGCCTGTTCAAAAAAACCTTTATTGCGGATACACTTGCCATCTGGGCGAACCGGGGGTTCGATACAGTCAATGCCTTGAATTTTTTTGAGGCCTGGCTGACGTCCCTTTCCTACACCTTCCAACTCTACTTTGACTTCAGCGGATACACGGATATGGCCTTGGGGACAGCGCTTTTCTTCAACCTGCGCCTGCCGATAAACTTCGATTCTCCCTATAAGTCTCTATCAATTCAGGAATTCTGGCGCCGGTGGCACATGTCTCTTTCACGTTTTCTCCGGGATTATGTATATATTTCTTTGGGAGGCAGCAGGTCCGG
This sequence comes from Spirochaetota bacterium, assembly GCA_035400945.1. GTDB lineage: Bacteria > Spirochaetota > UBA4802 > UBA4802 > UBA5550 > RBG-16-49-21. The sequence goes on along the minus strand of DAONAJ010000166.1, from coordinate 2,525 downwards.
CGAGATCAGGACGTACGTCAATACCTTCCTAACCTTTCTGGTGGCGGGTATATGGCATGGCGCCGGATGGACTTTTATCCTATGGGGGATAGCTCATGGGTGTGCTCTTATAGTTCAGAGATTGTGGGGGAAGACCAGTATTCGGTTACACAAGGCCGTAAGCTGGTTTATAACGTTCAATTTTATCAATGCCGCTTGGGTTATCTTCAGGGCAAAAGATCTTGATGGAGCAATTAATGTCTATCGGGGGATGCTTGGCCTAAACGGCGTGCTGCTGTCATCAAAACTAAAAGGTCTTACTTTCCTGAAGTCTCTTGGTGTTGAGTTCGGCAATTGGCCTGCTGTTATCGGCAAAGATTTAAGTTACATGGTTTATTTCATCGCTGCTGCGGCAATTGTGGCATTTATCGGCAGGAATTCCAATGAGTTTTCAGAAAAACTTAATCCCGGGTGGACTTGGTTCCTTTTTATCTCGATAATACTCGGAATCGGCCTGATTCATGTCACAAGAATATCGAACTTTTTATACGCCAATTTTTAATATATGAATAACAATAAAAAATGGAATATTGCCGTCCTTTGCGCATCCCTTGTGATTCCCTTGGCGGTGATGGCAATAAATTATTACATGGATCCATTCTGGTGTTTCCCTTTCTCGCATAAATATAACCGGTACCAGGAGATTATCAACGAGCGGATACAGAAAACGAACTACCTGACATATGGGGATACGGTATACCAGGGTATACTTATCGGGACCAGCAGGTCCACCTGCATCAACCAGCATTCCTTCAAGGGAATAACCGTTTTCAATTATTCATGTAACGGCCTCAGACTGCGGGAATATGAAAAGTATATTAAGTATGCAAAAAAACGGTGTGGAGGAACGGTAAAGTATATTTTTCTTGGCCTGGATTTCTCACAGACCCAAGAATTTATTGAAACACAACCATTAATCACTACGGCCGGCAACGAGAAGTCTATGGATCCCGACCAGATTATTGCCCAGGTCAACAGCCTCCTGCATCGGATTAAAACGCTGCTTAGCGTTGATTCCTTGAAATATTCAGTGCAAAATTTCAGGAATAATTTCAAGATTCCCACATACTATTATACAAGAGACAATGTTAAAGTTCACTCCGGATATCCTCCCCAGGTACTCGATAAAATTATAAGCTTGTATCTTGACTATTATAAAAAAAAGTGGTTCCCGCATTATACATATAGCAACAAGTATGTGTCGATACTGAAAAAAATTAAAAGTGAGAACAAGGACGCCACGATTATAGTCTATACGACGCCGGATTGTGATATTTTGTTGAAGGAATATGTAAATCACGGCCTTCTTGATTCTTATTTCCGCTGGGTGTCCGAAATCGTGACTGTCTTCGGCGGGTGCTATCACTTTATGTATCCAAACAAGGTAACGCACGATTATTACAAATATTTTCATGACACTAATCACACAAATCCCAACGTGGGCGATATGATAGCCGGTGTTATATTTAATGACAAACATCATCCGGGAAATGATTTTGGCTTGTACATTGATAAACATAATTTTGCAGAGCGAAAAAAGTACATAGAGTATCTATTCAGGAAGTTATGATTTTGCTCTCATGCTTACCTTTGACTTATATTAATTGACAAAACGTCCATTCTGCATTATCGGTGTCTGGATGCGTTCTTGTTGGGAATGAATCACAGATGAATTAATCCATGCAGATAAATATCGAAACATATCAGAACCGGCCAACCAGGGCAGAGATATCCCTGGGAATGATCCGGAATAACCTCGATATCGTGCGGTCCCTCATCGGCCCGAAGGTGAAGATTATGGCCATGGTAAAATCCAACGCCTACGGCCATGGCATCAGGACCATATCCGAAACGCTCCTCGACGCTGGAGCAGATTACCTCGGTGTGGCTTACCTTGAAGAGGCGGTCTATCTCCGGAAAAGCGGCATAACCGCGCCGATACTGGTTTGCGGCGCCATCAATACTGACCAGGTCGAGGAATTTCTCGAGCATGATATAGAAATAACCAGTTCCTCCCTCGATAAGTCCGCGGCGATTTCCGAGGTTGCTGTGCGCCTTGGGAAGACTGCGAAGGTGCACCTCAAGATCGATACCGGGATGGAGCGTATCGGGGTGCACTGGTACAACGCCGAGCGATTTATCGAACGTACCCTTGAATTGCCCGGCATCAGCGTGAAGGGAATCTTCTCCCATCTTGCCAGGGCGGAGTCTGACCGGGAATTCACCGACACGCAGATCCGGCGCTTTGGCGATATAGCGGCCTTCATGGCCCGGAGAAATGTCCTGCCCGAGCTGGTCCATCTTGCCAATTCCGCCGGGATTATCGGAAGCCCGGGGTCTCATTTTAACATGGTGCGTCCCGGTATCATGCTCTACGGATACAACCCCTTTGGCTATGATCCGAATCGCGTCTTCGGCGGGCGTAAACTCCAGCCGGCCATGACGCTGAAAACGAAAGTATCGTATTTCAAGGTTGTCCCTGCCGG
>DAONAJ010000165.1:0-3503 GCA_035400945.1 Spirochaetota bacterium | reverse complement strand
CCCATCAAGGCCGCGGCCATCATTATCAACAAAGCTGCGTGAATGGTTTTTTTCATATTCTGTTCCTTCCTTATGTGAAATGAATAACATCAATCGTTCAGTCAGGCCCGCTGCCGCAGGTAACGGCATATGCCGAGCCGGCAACTATCATGGGTGCCAGAAACTATTCACGGTCCATGGCGTCTCCGGATCCCAGTAGTCCGAACCGAGGTTCAACAGAGCCGGAGCGCTGTCATAATAGAGCACGACGCCTGTCTGGTTCATGTAGTCCACCATCGTATACGAATCCGCGTCGCGCGAAACGGCATTCTTATTTACGATCTTGTAGTGCACGTGGAATATCGCGACAATATCGCCTTCCGGCGTCTGCATGGTAATGTCCCCCGTCTGCGGTCCCGTGCCGGTTCCCGAGGTGTTGACGACAACCGACATGATGCCGTTGAGCATGAACCCGCCGTTGTCGCCGACAAAGGGCATGTTCCAGTCGCCGTTATTATAGTCGGTGTAGGTCATCTGGTTCCTAGCGGTGCTGAGGGTCGTGACCCATGTGATTTTCCATTGCATGACCCCGCTGATGCTTCCGTTGAACTCCTTGGTCCAGTTCGGCATGCCCGCGGCGCCCCACGATTCCTTGTTGGCGCGGGCAACGGGGCCGTAGATGCCATAGAACATCTCGTAGATATTGAGGAGCCTCACGCGGAGTGTGTAATCGAGGCTTGTCGCGCCATCCTCGGCGACGACATGGATCGGGATGGTCGTTATCTCGCCGGCCGTGAGCGCCACCTCTACCGTCAGTTTGCCATCGGTAATGGTTCCGCCCGATCCGTTGATGGTCAGGTCCGTAATATTCGAAGACACCGCCTTCGCCGTGACATTGATCGTATTGAAGCCGAAGACGACGCATGAATAACCGGTCACGTTTTTATTGAAGGCATCGGTATTGTCAGGAAATAAATTGCCGTCTGCGTCCTGGTAGACCTGTCGGGACGACTCGTTTGCCCCCATGGTCACCTTGATGAACTGAAGACCCGCCTCGCTTGGGGTGGAAGCAGGCTTGCCTCCCCGGCTGATCAGTACGGTATAGGTTGACAGGTCACCGCTGCTGGCCGCCACCTTTATGGTGACGGTCTGCGTAGCCACGGTATTGCCCTTGGCTATGGCCACGATGATGAGCTTCTCGCTCCCGGAATCAACCTTTACGTTGTCGACCTTGATGGTGGCCGCCTTGCTTACCGAGGTGGGCCTGATGATGATGTAATCGTCGTCCCACGCCACCCTGAGCTTGTACGATATCACATCAGGATCAAATACCGGCGAAAGCGTATAGGGCTCGTTTTCTTCAGAATACACCTCGGCATTAAGGAGCCTGCACTCGGTGAGTTCGAGGGACCGGGTAATGGCGATGGTATAGGTCTGGGTCGTCACCGTATCCGGAGCGGTGACGGAAATCTCTATGTTTCTGCTGTCCTCCGTAACCGATATCGTCCGGGAACTGCAGTCCGTGGAGTCGATGTTGACCACCGATCTCTTATCGTCGGCAACGGCCACCACGGTAACCTGCGTCGTCAATGAAGATATTGAGACATTATACAGGTAAACCTTGGGATCGAAGGTCGGAGTCAGGTCGAGAGACGCGACGGTCCCGGTCGTTCCTTCATAGGAGGTTAAGGTGAGCAACTTGAGGTCTGTATTGGATATTTCGCCGCTGTAGGTTGGATTTGTCAGGAATAACTGGCCTGATTCATTGGTATAACAATTCATAGACGCCGCGGCAAAAAAAAGCATCAGGCAAAGGCATGAAGAAATCTTCTTAATTTTCATCGCATCCCCCTTTTTTGTCTAACAGTTTCCTGAAAAACTCCTTCCATGGAGTTTTTCAGGGCCGGTTTTACGAAGTGAATTCGTAAAACCTCACATTTTTCTCAGCTAGCGCCTCGAAAAACGGCGATACATCCATGTATCGTTTAGCAGTTTGCTGTTTTTCAGCAAACTGCTAAAATCAAATGGAGCCTGAACCAGGCTTGCTCGAGAATGATGTCAATCCCTTGATCATGAATTTGATTCTATGCATTATGATGCTAACATTACAAATTAAAGGTGACATAATAACTATTATAAATATAAACCGTCCAGCCGGTTAAAATACATAGACCTATGGTATACAATCTTTTTTACAATAAAATACGATGTAAAAATTTAAAAGTCCTATCAAAATGAATTTGAATTGAAAATGATATATTCAAAAAAAGATGATCTAATTTTGACAGGTGACCTGATAAAAACAGTCTTGTCATCCCGGCAGGCAATTTAATTAAGATACTATTAGCGTATGACCTTAATTTTAAGCTTGAATTTGCTGAAATAGCCTGATATTAAGTAAAATACTTGCAAAATTTAATTTTCACCCTGCCCATATTGAAACTGGCTCTATAGTAAATAGCAAGACCGTCAATGGGTATACCTCAATGTTTGGCAGATTGCTGCGGGGCAGGAACGCCTGGTCAATGTCCAGTTGCAAATAGAGGTGTGATGTAATGGTGATAATCCGGACAATAATCGCTGCAGCATTGTTTCTCATACTCGTATCACCGGCTCAATCGGCCCCGATACGCCTCGATGATTCGCTGGATAAAATCCCGATTGGATTGCATATCGAGTTTCTCAAAGACGAAGGAGGCAAACTGGCCATTTCCGATGTATCGGGCCCGGCCTGCGCCGGCAAATGGTTCCAGTCCGGCGAAACGTATCCAGGCTTCGGCTTTACCGGGACCGTGTACTGGGCCCGTTTCACCCTGGTAAATGTGACCGGGAAAGAAATCCCTTTTTACCTTGAGCAGGCCTACCCTCTTATCTCTGATCTGAGGCTGTATGTTCCGAAGGGCTACAACGCCTACCGGATGATTGAAACAGGGACACGGTTCAATTTTTCGAACCGTCCCTTTGTACACCGGACCTTCGTATTTCCTCTTCTAATAGAAGCAAATTCGTCACAGACCTATTACATCCGGCAGAAAACACCCAGCTCGATGTACTTTCCGCTGACGATATGGTCACCGTCGCACTTCACGGCATCGTCCGTCATCGAGGACCGGCTTCTCATGTTCTACTATGGAATGATGATCATCATGGCCTTCAATTATCTTTTCATTTATTTCCTGATCCGGCATCTCAGCTATCTTAACTTTTCCCTTTTCATCCTGTCGATCCTTCTCTTTATCATGTCCCAGATCGGGGTGACCTTTCAGCAGCTGATGCCGAACAGCCCGGATCTCGCTGGAATCTGTCCGCCCCTGTTCCTGTGCCTGGCAAACATCACCAGCAACCGCTTTATCCTGGTGTTTCTTCAGCTGAAGAAAAACGCTCCGGTTTTCAAAAAGACCCTCGACGTCCAGGCAATCATCCAGCTCCTGGCGATACTCTCGGTGATTACCATACCCTTTTTCGACACGTACAAGATCGTCATGCCCGTGACCGCCTTCATGACCGTCGTGTCGATCATTACG
>DAONAJ010000164.1:0-3597 GCA_035400945.1 Spirochaetota bacterium | reverse complement strand
GTTTTCATGTCATTCAGCATGCAGGTGGTGGTATTCCCCGCCGGATCATAGGGGCGGTGCCACGCTGAAAGCCAGCCGGACGTGATGTTGCGCGCTCTTCCATCGGGGAATACATCATTGAGTTCCGCGATCCACTGGACGTCACGCTTGTTCATGCTGTCGAGCATCAGGTTCGCGTCGATGCCGAACCGGTCCTTTATCAGATCGAAGATCATGTCAAGCGTTGACTGAGTGAGGGCGCTGGAGAATTTTGTCTTTGCCCAGAAGGTGACGGTGAGGGGGCCGGTGATTTCCACGTCCTCGGTCAGTTCCTCGGTGGTGAAGGTGAGGCATTCCTTCTCGTCGTGCCGCTCGTCCTCGTACCACTGCGACGCGTCGATGTTCTCGCCCAGGTAATACTTTGACATGTCGGCTATCATGGCGGGAATGCCCATCAGCCAGCGCACGCTGGACCGGGAATTGCCGCCGTGCAGGTTCAGGCCCTGGATAAGGCTGAAGACGTCGTGCTTGAGCACCGGGTTGTCGCCGGTGTTGTCCTTGGCCTCGCTCAGGCCGTAGTTATTGTTCCTGTATATCCGCAGCAGTGTCTCGTCGTCGGTGTACCAGTCGCCGTCTATCGGGGTCGGTGCGTGCTTGGTCAGGTAGAGCGTCCGGTGATCGACCCTGTTCTCGGGCAGGGGCCATGCTTTCTCTGCCCGCCACTTGTCCTCGCCCATTATGTAGAGCATGACCGGGAATTCCTCCATGAAAGCGTCGTTCTTCTTCTTGATCTTCCAGTCAAACCACCGCACCGGCACCTTGCTGCTCAGTATGGAGTTGAGGCCGATACCGATGGCGCCTTCCAGGTGGTAGTAGGGGCCAATGACCATTTTTTTATCGGTCGTGGCATGCTTGCTCAGGCCGTACTGGTACCAGTTGCAGGTTCCCCGGGTGAAGATGTCATACCAGCCGCCCACTTCAAAAACAGGGAGTTTGCTCGAAATGGTCTTGCTTCCCTCGGGGAATGACCAGCCGTTTTTCGGCTTAACCGGCCAGTAGATCATCGATGATTTCTTTTCGTAGAAGGGGCCCTTGTTCATGTTGGATGCATCCATGACCCAGCCGACGGTGGTCATGATGTGATCCAGGTGCTGTTGCCAGGTTGTCTGCGCATTTGCGAGGTCTTCCTTCGTCAGTTTTCCTTCAACTCCCAGGTTCACCATCGATGGGAGTATCCCCAGGAGGTCCACGATGCCGAGCCACATGGGGATGAAGAGAAGGTCGCAGTTTCCCCCGTGCATGACTATGTCGCGGTAGGCGTCTGCCATGGGGACCTGCGGGAATATCGCTTTCAGGTGAACCGGTTCGCCGGTCTTCGGGTCCTTGTCTACCAGTCCCGCGGCGAGGAACTGGATGATCGCTTCATAGGAGCCCCCTACCATGCCGACCTTGCCGTCGGACCAGGACTTTGAGGGAATAAACGTGTCCACAACGTACTTGATGTCATACTGCTCGACCAGGTCGAAAGAATCCCAGTCGCCGGAAGATGATCCGGTTCCGCGGATGTCAATACCCATGAGGTTATACCCGCTTGCGGCAAGGGGAAGGCTGAACATCATCATTATCTCGCGGCGATACGGCGTTGCTATAAGGATAGTGGGCTGCTTTTCGCAGCCGGCGGGCCGTATAACCGTCGCCCATAGCTCGGTGTCGCCGCTGCTGTAGGGGTTCGCCGATTTTGGTATGGTAACCCGGACATTCAGGTCGATCTGGGTGTTGAGTATATCGTTCGCGGCTAATTTGCCGGAGATGTTTTCCTTGTCGGCGGCGGTCAATTGCCCCTTGCATCCTTCGCAAGAATCATCGGTGGCAGCATTAACGCAGGGTGTGGTTCCGCCGTTCGAGTCTGAGGTGTCACCGGGATCGGTATTATCCGTATTGTCGGAAGAATTGAGGAATGGCAGGAGCGAGTCTCCTTTTTTATCCTCGCAATTAAGGCTTAATGTGACTGTTAAGGCTATGAATATGAGCAATAGACATTTAGAACTCTTCATCAATCACCCTCCAGAAAATGAAACATCACGGCACTGATTCTGTGATTTATCCATACAAACATGATGTAAGGTTAATTTCAACAAAATACCGACTGGCCGGTCAGTTTTTATGATTGAAAAAAAATACCTCAAAAATCATCACATTTTTAAGGTATTTTTATCGCTGACATTGAAAATATAGCATTTATATCCAAATAAATCTTCCTGAATTATAAGTTCTTCATAATCCTATATTCAAATTCATAAATCTGAATTTTTCCGTCTGGACGGATAATTTTATATTTAATACTCCCCTGTCATCCCTTTATGATAATTCAAACTACCGGCAAAATTGATTAATATTTGCCGCTACCTGGTCAGCCTGTTCCCAGGGAAGCATGTGGGCTGCCTTGTCAATGAGGACGAACTTGGAATTGGCTATCAAGGAATGATACCGCTCTCCCATCGATGGATGCACCACACGGTCATACTTTGCCGATATGATGAGCGTCGGCGTTTTGATCTCTCCGCACCGCTTGTCGAGGAAATTCTGGAAAAGGCCTTCCCGGGTCACTTTGGCCATGGCTTTCCGGTCTTCCTTGCTTTTCAGGTTGCTCATCATTACATCCCTGACGAATTCGTCCGGCATAGGATTTTCCTTGTAGAACATGAGGCCCGGCACATGACGCCGTATCATGCCCTCGTCCATTATGTCAGCTGCAAGTCCCTCGATGTGCAGGGCCCTCCCGAACTTTATGTAGCCGGGAAGGAGCTTCGGAGTCTCCTCCATTCCTGCGGCGCAGATGAGGACCAGCCCCTTGACCCGTTCCGGCGCCTTTAGGGTGATCTTTGCGGCAATCTCGCCCCCCATGCTGTGCCCCACGAGATAGGCCTTCCTGATCGACAGGGCGTCCATGAAGGCGAGGATCCGGTCTGCCTGCGCGTCGGTCCCGTAGCTGCAATTCTTGTCCAGTGGTTTGTCGGATATCCCGTGCCCCAGGAGATCGGGGACATATAAGTGGTACCTGTTGCGGACCTGCGGAATGATTTTTTTCCAGTAGGCCCCCCAGCAGAGCCACCCGTGGAGCAGAATCATCGCTTCTCCTCGGCCGTCTTCAAGGTAATGGATCGTGTTGTCGCCAACTTTTATAAAGTGGGATGTGCCGATGTTTTCCTGCTGGAGCTTTTTCTTTACATCTTCGGTGGTATACTGGATCGAAGAGCACCCGACAAAGAAAGCGAATAATATGACTATATTGAGGTATCTCATGAATTTCACCTGGATTTTTTTTCAGTTATATTAATTTCCGTCCGTCCGGTTGTCAAATGTATAAGGTGTTTTTGATTATTGACCAACAAAAAAATTTGCTCTGACACCCGGGGAATACAATGTATTGTAAAGGTGGAGCATCTAATCCTCTGTTTTTATACTTTGCTCTGACACCGGTATGAAAATAAGACCGCAATCTCTTTTACTCTGACCGGAATAAAAAACGACGATTGTTATCGTCGTTTTTCAATAGGGTAACCGATAACTATCGGTCTAATGTTTTGAAACTGTTGCTTAAGAAACGCATAGGGAAGA
>DAONAJ010000163.1:0-3664 GCA_035400945.1 Spirochaetota bacterium | reverse complement strand
ACTCAAAAAGCCCTGGAATTGATCCCCGGTATAAGCAGAAAAATCGCTTCAGATATTATACTCAAGAGGCCCTTTGGTTCATTGAATGATGTAAATTACTTTCTTAAAAATGTGTCAAAAGAAATTGTTAAAACTTTTATTTTTAATTAAAAATAATTGCGTTATTTATGGTCATATTTAAATTTATGTTCACTTAAAATAAATTTTTTTTGAATACTGCATACAAAAAACATAAAAAAAGCCCATTCGGGTGGGTTTTTATATTGACAAATACAAATAGTTTTATTATTTTGATCTTGATAACTTTAATCCCAGAACACTAATCCATTTTGGAGGCTTTAAATGAAAAAATTATTTATGCTCGCCGTTGTGGTTGTATCGGCAACCATGATCGCCTGCAAGGATACCAAAAAGGACGCTTTCCCGCTCTATAGCGTGGATCCGTCAAACGTTGAAACCACCACGATAACGGATAAAGGCTCCTCCAGCTCAAATCCGACCACCCCGGCCACTACGCCTGCTTCTACAGAGCAGACAGGGTCAACGGTGAGCGGTGAAACTTCCACAGAAACCGCGGCAAACACCGAAACCTCGACGCAGGAAAGCAGCTCGGGCAGCGGTGAGCAGAATCAAAACCAGGAGCAGACCCAGGAACAGCAGGGATCTACCGGCGGAACACAGGAAACCACTCCTCCTGCGGCCACCCAGCCCCCCGCAGACGAGAACAATGACACGACTTCAAACGAAGGGTTCGAGTATGCCACGGTCAAGACCCTTAATTTCGACCTGTCCATCATGGACGCCGCCAGCGCCGCTATAGCCAAGGCCAGCGTCAATGTAAACTCTGAGGGCGAAGGGGTCACTTCTTCCATTTCGGACGATGCGGGCAAAGCCGCCTTCTCTGCCACGATAAACCAGACCACCAGTGCTCTGGAAATCGTCGTGGAGCACCCGGACTATGTTTCCAAGACCATAACGATTGAGAATGCCCAGGATCTTGCGACTATTTCCCGCGTCATCTATCTTGAGAAGAAGAAATCAGAAGAGGCCATAGCTGACAGCGACAAGGACGGCGTTGCCGACGACAAGGACGAGTTCCCGAATGACCCGGCCCTCATCGCCTCGGTAACCAACCAGTACACCATAGCCTTTGAAGACCTGTATCCCAACAAGGGTGACGCGGACTTCAACGACCTGGTAGTGAAATTCGGCATCACGGAGTACATCAACCCGGAAAACAAGATCAGCAAGATCAACATCCGGAGCAAGACCCTTGCCGCCGGCGCCGGATACAAGAACAAGTTCTATATAAACGTGCTCGGCAACGATTATCTCCTTATCGAAGACCCGAAGGGCGACCTGAACCAGAAATGGAACGCCAAGGAAAACGAGAAGTATGTCGACGCCAAGGTGCATTCCCTCGACATAGTGTTCGAGAACCCGGTTGCCAGGACCGAGATCGCCCCGATGCCCTATGACCCGTTCATCATGGCAAACAGCGACAAGAACAACCAGGTGCACCTCCCCTTCGTGACCACCAAGTTCGTAGGGAAGGTCCTTGACACCGACAAGTTCCCCTGGGCCGTGCTGGTGCCCGATGAGTGGATGTGGCCGTATGAAAGCTCCGGCAAGAAAGGCAGCAACATATTCAAGGCCTATCCGGAATTCGAGAAATGGTATCAGTCGCAAGGGAAGGAATACCAGAACTGGTACAGCAATCCCGACACCGCCTATACCTTCCCGGTGCCGAGCGGCTCAGCCCTGACGGCGTATCTTATCAAGAACCGCCATGTCACCAGCATCGCCGCCATCAGCGCCCTGATAGGCGTCATGATAACCGCGGTCGTGCTGATCAATATCAGGAGAAGGAAGCTGCAGAAAGGCGCGTAACAGGCCTGGATAGAGAGGACCATCTCAAACAACTGAAACGCAGAGGGGGCTGGCATCGGATGTCAGCCCTCTTTTTTTATACCTTCCGCTCCCTGAAGCGAGCACGAATATTAAGCAGGCGTGGTCACGTGACCGCGCTTACTAAATCTTAGATCAGTATTTTTTACGTTCACGGTCATGGCTCAGCCGGTTCATGATGTAAAGCGCCGCGTAGGCGCCGATGAAGCCGGCGATAACATTGACGCCGATGCCGCGGGAAAGGAACTCGAGGATGGTGACGGCGATATTGTAGAACAGGTAATCAAGAATATAGCCGCCGATGATGGCGCCGATGAAGCCTACCACCAGGCCGCCGATATAGCCTCCGAAGAGATCCCTCTTCCGGATATTGTAATATATGAACGATACGATCGCTCCAAGCCCAAGGAAAATAGCGATGGCTATCACCACTTTTAAAAAATCACGTAAACCTTCCATACTGATACCTCTCAATGTTAATCGGTGGCTTGATTCAGCCCCCCAAAATCCCCCGGAGGGGGATTTTCGAGCTCAATTCTATTTAAAGCCCCCCGGGGGGAGTGGGGGGATCAATCAGACGATCCACTGCCTCAAATCCGTGACTATAATTAATAGGCTCGCCGCCTTGTCCAGTTAAAAAAAAATTTCACCCTTTCCTTCGCGTATCACGACGGGGTTTCCGTCGGTCAGGTCAATGACCGTGGAGACCTCGGATACCTTCGGACCCGCGTCAATGACCAGGTCTACCTCGTTCCGGTATATCTTTTCGAGGTCCTTGGGGTCCACGATATATTCACCGGTGGAGGTGCTGACGCTGGCGGACATGATGGGCCGCCCCAGGGTCCTCACCAGTTCTATGGCTATGTTGTTGTCCGGGATCCTGACGCCGATCGTCTTCTGGTTGGTGATGGCCACCTTCGGCACCAGCTTGGTGGCGTTGAATATAAGGGTATAGGGTCCCGGGAAGGCCTTTTTCATTATCTTGAAGGCCCTGTCGGAAATGTTTCTGACATACTCGCTGATCTCCGAGATGTCGCTGAAAATGAAGCTCAGGGGCTTGTTGCGCCCGATATGCTTGATCCAGTATATCTTTTCAATGGCCCTTTTATCGTTGATGTCGCAGCCGTAGGCATACACGGTATCGGTAGGGTACACGATGACGCCCCCCTGCCTCAGCACTTCAACGGCCTTGTCGATAAGCCGTTTCTGGGGGTTCTGTTCATTGATGACGAATATCATGCTTCCTGTTCTTTCAAGGACTCCCGTTGAACTCATTGGAGGAGGCCCTTCCTTACTATATAAAATGTTATATATATTATCGTATATACTGCGCTAAAATATTATTAAACAAAATCGGGCTTCAGGCAGGCAGGTGAAGAGAAAATAAAAGGCTTTTGCAGGAGTGCGAGCTGCAAAAGCCTTCAACCTGGTAAATTTTGATAGGAGTGTATCAATAATAATCATCTATATGGTCGGATGAGAAGTAAAAATACTTAATACAATTTTTGAAAAAAAATGAAAAATACCATTCCAACAGCCGTAAAAATATAGCCCACCTGACTCCCGGAGGGGGCATGGAGGTTATTACCTAATCATGTCATTGCGAGGAGTCCCGATAGAATCGGGACGACGAAGCAATCTTGATAATGATTCATTTATATAAAGGAAATATTTCAATCTTATCATACCCTTAATAATATCAATAAAAAGATCGCTTCGCTGCGCTCGCGATGACCGTCAGCGATATATTTCCTCC
>DAONAJ010000162.1:0-3848 GCA_035400945.1 Spirochaetota bacterium | reverse complement strand
CCAGAATAGTTATTATCGCGCCATGCAGGAATGAAGAAAGATTCTTGCCCGATCTAATCAAAAGCCTGGAAAATCAGACACTGAAACCCGTCGAATGTATTATCGTGGATGATGGTTCCACGGATAAAACACCGGAAATAGTAAGCGAAGCTGAAAAAAGAAACAGCTGGATCAGACTAGTCAGGAAAGAAGACCGGGGTAAACGGTCGGTGGGGCCCGGCGTGGTGGAGACATTTTACTATGGATACGACAAGCTCCGGACAAAGGATTGGGACTATATATGCAAACTGGACGGGGATATAATTCTTCCTCCGAATTATTTTAAAAGATTATTGTACTACTTTGAAAAAGACAAATATCTGGGAAGCGCAAGCGGCAAGCTTTACCTGAAGCTTAAATCAGGCACTCTTACTCTGGAAAGGACATCGGATGAGATGGTATGGGGCTGCACGAACTTTTACAGGAGAGAGTGTTTCGAGCAGATCGGAGGATTTGTAAAGCAGACCATGTGGGACGGTATCGCATTTCACCGGGCACGAATGGCTGGGTGGAGGACCCGCAGTATCTGGGATCCGGAATTGAAAATTATTGAACAAAGAATCATGGGATCATCCCAAAAAAATATTATAGTGGGAAGAATCAGGTGGGGCAGGGGACAATATTTTATGGGAACACATCCCCTCTACATCCTCGCCGTAGGTTTCTACCGCTTATTTGAAAGACCTTTTTTTATCGGCGGCATATGTATAGCATCGGGCTATTTTATGTCAATGTTCAAAAGGGCGGAACGCTACGACTTTCCCGGATTCAGGAAATCTCTCCATGCATGGCAGTTTGAGCGCCTCAGGCTGGGAAGACGTCTCGAAAAAATTCCTGATCCTCCGGAAAATCTTTTTCATGAGAAAGAGTTGACATAGAGCCGTGAAGAAATGCTTTTGCTATCTTGAAAAAAGAAACGAACAGTGGTGTATTATGCCTGCGTTAGATGTCACGGGTTATTAATCTGAAGAAATAATTCAGAGGGAAAAATGAAAAAAGATGCCTATCCTGAAATTGGAATAATAATTATCGGGCTTAATTCCGAAAAATATATCGGTTCATGTATAGAAGCAGTTAAAAATTCCGATTATCCTCAGAACAAACTGGAAATTATTTATGTAGACGGTGGATCTAAGGATAAAAGCATCGGGATTGCTGAACAATATACAAATGTAAAGATTATACGTCTTGATAATCCGAACCCATCGCCTGGAAGAGGGAGAAACGCGGGGTACAAAGCTTGTAAAAAACCACTGATCCAGTTTATTGATTCCGATTCTTATCTGCAGCAGGAATGGCTTAAAAAGGCCATCGCGTATTTGAAAGATGATACAGTCGCTGTGTGGGGCAATATTTTTGAGAGATTCCCTGATAAAAACTGGTTCCACATGGTCACAAACTTTGATTGGGGAGTGCGATCCGGAGAGAAAGGCTGGCTGGGGGATGAAGGCTATGAGAAAATGTTCGGGGGGAACGTATTGATCCGGCGTGAATATCTTGAAAAAACCGGTGGATTTGATGAGGACCTGATTGCCGGGGAGGATCCGGATTTGAGCTACCGGGTAAGGCAGATAGGCGGAAAAATTTACAAATTGAATGTTCCCATGGTTTCTCATGATATCAATATGGATAGCATCAAAAAGTATAATAAAAGGGCCTACAGGACCGGTTACGCCTATGCACAGATAGGAATGCGCTATTGCAGAGAAAAAGAAAAATTTTTCTTTCAGAGGATTTTTCGAATCCTCCTTTCGGGTACCGTGCCCCTGACCGTTATCGTTTTATCGGCAATTCTAGGGTACATTCTCCCAGGTATCGCGTTAGCTGTTATGATTTTTTTACGGCCCTTAAGAAAAGTATTCCAGATAAAAAAGCAATACGGGATAACCCTGGGAGAGGCTGTCGCATACTGTCTGCATTTTGCCTTGGTCGTTTATCCTCAATTGTTCGGTGTTTTAAGATACTTTGCCGGTGTGATCTTTAAGCATCCGCTTCAGAACAAGCTCTGACAAGCTAAGGTTCATTTAGTAATCTGCATAGCAGGTAATGATATAATGGGTTTTAATAAAATATTCAAGCAGTGTGATCAATAATTATGAAAGTAAAAATTGGCAATATACTTGTTGATAACGTAACCTCGGGAGAGGCAATTGAAAAGATAGAGAATTTTATAAAAAACAGGAAGCCCACGCTGGTTATTACACCCAATGCCGACCATGTTGTAATGGTTAGAGAGGATGCATTATTTTTAGAAATATACGAGAAAGCTGATCTGGTTCTGGCAGATGGCATGTCGCTGATCTTCGCATCTCGATTATTAAAAACACCGATAAAGGAAAAGATTTCCGGTTCGGACCTTTTCCCGTTATTATGTGAAGTTGCAGCACAGAAGGGACACCGGGTATTTTTTCTGGGTGGACAACCGGGGGCCTGCGTAAAAACCGCTGAAAATATGAAACTAAAATATCAAAATTTAATTGTTGCGGGAACATATTCCCCGCCTTTTGGATTTGAACATGATAAACATGAGATGAATAAAATAAATGAAATGATTAAGCAGGCGAATCCGGACATTCTTTTCGTGGGATTAGGTTCACCCAAGCAGGAAAAATGGATATATCAGAACTACAATGAAATAGCGGTTCCGGTAAGTATCGGTATTGGAGCAACCTTTGAGTTTTATTCGGGAATGGTCAAGAGGGCGCCTCGTTGGATGCAGCGGTGCGGTCTTGAATGGTTCTGGCGGCTGATGAAAGAGCCCAGGCGCCTGTGGAAACGTTATCTGATCGATGATACCGCGTTTATCTGGTTAATAATAAAACAATGGTTAAATACTGATAAGCGGAATGATTCTATGTCCTCAAGAAATGATTCCTGACGTTGTAAAGCATTAAAATCCTGCCGTGTTATCTCGCCAGGAAGCATATCCTGACCATGTGGTTGCCGCAAGGAAAGGGGAAGAGGGGAAATAAAGTTCATGCCTGAAGCACGCCTATGTGTCGCATGACAGTAATTCATTTGATCAGTAGGGTCCATCCCTTTTTTTTATGGCGTGTAAAATATTTATCCCTGTCCATAAATTATTGCTTGCCAAGACCCTGGCGGGATGCCATATCACTGCATATAAAAAAACCTTGTGCCGCATGGCCCGGTATTACGAGGGACCCTATCCTGTACAATAATGTTGATGAAAAATCAAAATCAACTGTGGAAAGTACTGCCCAACCTCAGAGGCCTTGCAATAATCTGCGTGATTATTGCTCACTCGTCACTCTCAGTATTGATTGCAAGAAATGTCGAAAATACCCTGCCGTCAGGCTGTTGTATTTTACCAAATGAATTCTGGATTGTTTTTGATGAATTACCGGCCTTCTGTGTGCCGCTTTTCTTTTTTCTAGCCGGTCACTTTCTGGGGAATTCTTTTGATACATGGAAAGCAGTCTGGAATGGTTTGAAAAAACTTCTGCTTCCATATTTATTTTATTGTTTTTGCTATTTTGCAGTATCATGGCGAATGGGTTTTGGCAACAACGGGCTTGGGGTCAAGGAATTTTTATTATACCTGATACAGGGAAAGATTTCCGTATACTGGTTCATTTTTCTTTTAATTCAATAGACTTGTTGCATAACTCCTATTTTGTCGCCAGATAATAATTCCACAGACCACATGCTACTGAAAATGTCTGATCGATAAAATGGTCTCTTTTTGTCCGAGAAACATGATATACTATTCTTAACCGTTTAACTCCTGCAAATGCGTATTCCGGCCCAAACCTGCCAGTGATTCCGGAGTAAACCTGCCACCTATT
>DAONAJ010000161.1:0-4090 GCA_035400945.1 Spirochaetota bacterium | reverse complement strand
TTCAGCTCAATAGCTACCTGAAATTCCTCAATTTGAAGCGTTTTGATGAAGAACGGAACAGGCTGGTGTGGGTGTCGGCCAGGTATGAGTTAAAGAAACAGAAAGTTCAAATAAATGGATTATTGGCCTTCTTTGAATAAAAAAATCGAATAACTACAAAATAAACTAAAAAATGATCGACAGAATATACTTATTAATGCACAGCATAAAATACTAATAATTACACAACATAATAAACTAATAATTGCCCGAATGATTAAAAGAGGCCGATAATAATAACATGGCAACACCGGCAGAAAAACTAGCGTCGTCACTGGAGGTTTTGAAGAAGTTTCAAAGCAGTAAGGGCGTAGCTGTAATTAAATCAAAGGATATTTCACGGACTCACCGGGACCGTCTTGTTGCGAACGGCTTCATACGGGAAGTGATAAAGGGTTGGTATATCTCCATGAGGCCTGATGAGAAGAAGGGAGACAGTACATCCTGGTT
This sequence comes from Spirochaetota bacterium, assembly GCA_035400945.1. Taxonomy (GTDB): domain Bacteria; phylum Spirochaetota; class UBA4802; order UBA4802; family UBA5550; genus RBG-16-49-21. The sequence continues at coordinate 3,601 of DAONAJ010000161.1, read as the reverse complement.
TACGTCATTCTGGCACTTTATTCCGGCATATTGTAACGAACGATTCGGCAGGGATTGGTTTCTGACTCCGGAGCAATCATTGGCCATCCATATCGGTAATTTTTCCGTTCCGAAACAATTGCTGGTTCGCTCGCCAAAGGGAAAAAATAATAAAATCGTGTTAATTCATGGCACGTCATTGTTCGATATGGCATCTGCAATGCCCCATGAAGACAGTATCATACAAAAAGGCGGTCTTAATCTGTATACAGTACCCGCGGCCTTGATCTCAACCTCTCCCGGATATTTTTCCCGGAATCCAACTGATGCCAGGACAGCGTTGTTGATGGTGAAAGATTCGTCTGATATTTTAGGCATGCTGCTTGAAGGCGGCCGCAGCCTTGTTGCCGGAAGACTGGCCGGGGCTTTCCGTAATGTAGGGCGCGGGCGTATTGCTGATGATATTATCGGTGCCATGAAAAGCGCCGGGTATGATATACGGGAATCTGATCCATTTTCTGACGTGGCACCGCACATTATAACAACGAGGGGTACGTCTCCCTATGTTAACCGCATTGTACTGATGTGGCAGCAGATGCGGAACACAATCATTGATAATTTTCCTGAATCCTCCGGTCTGCCCAGGAATGCCGCCGCATATTTAAAGCAAGTGGATGAAATATATGTCAATGATGCATATAACTCATTATCGATAGAGGGATATCGAGTCACTCCTGAAATAATTGAAAAGGTAAGAACCGGGAATTGGAAGCCGGATACTGATGCGCTAGACAAGGAATATCGTGATGCCATGGGTGCACGGGGTTACTGGCAGGCGTTTCAGGTGGTGAAGAACAGTATTAACGATGTCCTGAAAGGAAAAAATCCGGGACTGGTTGCACGTAATGATCACAGTAAATGGTATAGAGAATTGTTTGCCCCGAGCGTTACTGCCGGTTTGCTTAAGGCATCTGATTTGGCCGGGTACAGAAAAGACCAGGTATATATTAAAGGGTCAAAACATATACCGCTGAATCCTGATGCAGTGCGCGATGCAATGCCTGCTTTTTTTGGTTTATTGAAAGAAGAAAAAAATCCCGGCGTCCGTGCTGTACTGGGTCATTTTGTTTTTGTATATATACATCCTTACATGGATGGTAACGGGAGGATTGCGCGTTTTCTGATGAACATCATGCTGGCTGCAGGCGGATATGCGTGGACTGTCATACCAATTCAAAAACGCAATGAATATATGAATGCCCTTGAAAGGGCAAGTGTTGATCAGGATATCTTGCTATTCTCTCGCTTTATTGCGAAGTTGGTGCAATCAAGTGGGAAGAGATTTAAATCAAAATAAGGTAAATCTGATAAGTTAAAAAATGAATGTGAATTAGCATGAGAAGTGACACCCGACAATCCTACGAAGGCTAAAAATAGCACTGGGCTATCCCATAAGCGGTTGCCGAGTGAATTTCGCTCTTACAAATTGCTTGTCTCGATACAATTTTGCCGCCTCAAGCGTCAAAATCACTCGACAAGCGTTGCGAAATTCGTATCGAGGCAGCTTATGGGACGGCCCCGTGTAAGCGGCTGCGGGCCAAAAACGACACGGCACAAACTTTTTCAGTATACCGGGAACTCCCCAAACAGGCGGGAGCGACAGGACTTCAGCTCAATAGCTACCTGAAATTCCTCAATTTGAAGCGTTTTGATGAAGAACGTAACAGGCTGGTGTGGGTGTCGGCCAGGTATGAGATCGGAATGAAGAACATTTCAGTTTCTGGATTGAATTCGTTTTTTGAATGAGAAGAATTCCAGGCAATCAGTTTGATCCAGATTCCCGGTATGGTATCGATCAATCCTTCTCGTTACTTAATTCCCGATCTATCTTTTTTGTTTTCAGCGGGATGATCTTTCGATATTCCCTCTCACCTGCTTTCATTGCATCCCACAGCTCAACATCGGTCTGGAGTCCCATCCAGAATTCAACGGTTGTATGGAAAAGCCTGGAGAGACGTATGGCGGTGTCCGGAGTGATGGCGCGCTTCCCGGAGATGATCTCATTGACCCGGACCCTGGTTATGCCGAGACGTTCCGCCAGCTGTTGCTGGGTAAGTCCGAGCGGCTCTATGAATTCATATTTCAGGATTTCTCCCGGAGTAGTCGGTCTTCTGTTTTTCGGCAACATTACTTTACCTCCTTCATTAATGATACTGGACCAGCTCGACATTATAGGCGTCATGCTCCCTGAACTCGAAGCACAGCCGCCACGGCCCGTTAATTGATATGGCCCACTGCCCCTGCCTGTCGCCCGAAAGGGGATGGAGCCTGTTCGACGGAGGGGCGTTCAGATCAATAAGATCATATGCCCTGTTCAGAATGTCGAGCTTCCTGATAAGGCGATCGGCAATTTCAGCCGGAACCTTTTTATGGTGTCCGTTGTTCCAGAATTCTTCCAGCCATTTTTGCCTGAAATGCCGTATCATTATTACAATGTAATGAGTCATATGACATATGACAAGTATTTTTTGTTACGTGGTGCAAGATTGGTGAGCATAAAAAAGGCTGTTTTGATACAAAGCCGCCCTTGACTTGGATGGCTAAAAATAGCACAGCCCAAACCATGCGGTTTGGGCTGTGTAAGCGGCTGCGGGGTTGACGGGACTCGAACCCGCGACTCCCTGCGTGACAGGCAGGTACTCTAACCAAACTGAGCTACAACCCCTCGTTAGCGAGGTACATAAAACAATATAGGCTGTTAATGTCAAACAATTTTTTCAGCAAAAAAACGTTATCCGTCTATCCGGCGCTGCGCAGTTCCCCGGCCCCCGGGGCTGATTCTTCAGCGGTTATTTTGCGCGTAAACCGGGCGTACTGGATCAGGTTTGATATGGCCTTGAAGCCGTCCCGGGTATGCTCTATGAAGTAGAGGCCCTGGTCCCGGTAATACTTCCGCGCGTAATCGCTTACCTCTCTGAAAGTGATGGGAATGATGGGCTTGGGCGAAGCGGCAACGTGGGATAGTATGTAGTCATTATATTTTTCCGCCAGAGCGCCGGTTGATGCGTCCGGCGGGAAGGAAAGGGTCGCCACAAGGTCGATATTTTCATCGTTTAGGATGATGTTCAATACCCGGTCCATGCCGCTGAGGAAGCCCGATCCGGTGACGTCCAGGGGGTTTCCCGGCTGGGCGAACTCCGGCAGGGCGGCCCTGAGGGCCTCGACGGTGGCCGGGGAGAAATCGGGCAGCTCTATGGAAAGGGAGTGGCACAGGTCGGCATACACACCCACCAGGCCCCCCGACAGGGTGCACGCGGCAAGGCGGTCGCCGGCCGGGAGCGGGCAGCGGGAAAGGATGCCCGCAGTTTCCACCATCTCCTCGATAGTGTCGACGCGGATGATGCCGTTTTGGCGGAGAAAGGTATCGGTGATGGCGTCGTTGCCCGCCATGGCCCCGGTATGGGACCGCGCCGCCTGCACGCCCTTCTCCGAGCGGCCCACCTTGATGGCGACGATGGGGATCCTCTTTTTCGCGGCGTCCCGGGCGATCCTTCTCAGGCGCTGGACGTCCTTGAACCCCTCGATAAAGCCGACAATGACCTTCGTCTGCCCATGGTGCACC
>DAONAJ010000160.1:0-4129 GCA_035400945.1 Spirochaetota bacterium | reverse complement strand
TTAGAAAATATTTATCAACCCTTCAGGGATCGAAATGACAGGGGGATAAGATTTTTCTTTACAAGAAGTAATTCGGTTTTTCGTAACTGCCATGAAACATGCCCCTTCGGGGGGACAGGGGGGTGTTGAGCCTATCGCAACAGCCCGACAATATCTGTAAATATTGTCTCCGTATCGCGCTCTCCGTTAATCGCGCGGAGGAGGCCCGCGTTGCGGTAGAAATCGAGGACCGGCCGCGTTTCATTGTTGTAGACGCGTATCCGGTTGACGACCGTCTCCTCGTTGTCGTCAGGCCTGTGGTAGAGCTGGCTTCCGCAGGTATCGCACCGGTCCGCCGTTTTGGGCGGATTTGTTTTTATATGGAAGATGCTGTTGCAGTTCCGGCAGATGCGGCGGCCGGTTATGCGCGACGTGATCTCTTTCTCCGAAACATCGAAAAAAAGCGCCGCATCGATGCGGTGCTGTTCGGAGAGCTTTTCCGCCTGGTAGAGGGTGCGGGGAAAGCCGTCAAGGATGAATCCGTCCGGGCAGTTTTCCGCCAGGTGGTGGAGGATCACCTCGGTGATCAGCTCAGCCGGACCGATTTCGCCCCGGTCCATATAAACCTTGATCTTTTTCCCGAATTCGGTCCCCGCGGCCACCTGGGCGCGCAGGACGTCCCCCGATGAGAGATGGGGGATGCCGTACCGTTCCTTGAGTTTAAGCGCCTGGGTTCCCTTGCCTGAACCGGGCGGTCCGATAAGCACGAGTTTCATGGCCGTTTAATTGAATACTTTTTCGGTAACTTTGCCGGTCTTGTCGTAAAAAGTCCACTTGCCGGTCTTTGTGTCGTTGGTGTACATCCCCCGCGCTTCCAGCATCCCCATTTCCTTGTCGAAATGGTCCCACAGGCCGTTTTTCTTTCCGGCGATATAGCGGCCCATGGCCTCCCGCTTGCCGTTATAATAGAAGGTGGTTGACATGCCGTCGCGCAGGTCGTTCTGGTAGTAAGCGTTCTCCTTCGTGTTGCCGTTATCGTAGTACTCGAAGGATTTGCCGTTCTTCTTGCCGTCCTTGTAGTATGCCTCGATCTTGCCGATGCCCGATTCGTAGTACGACATGTATCTTCCGTTGAGGACGCCCATCTTGTATTCGGACTCGACCATCAGTCTGCCCGAAGGGAAAAATTCCTTGATTTTACCGTCAAGAAGATCGTCTTTGAAATTGACTTCTGCCATGACCGATTTGCCGTTGGTGCCCTTGAAATAAAGTTTCCAGGTTCCGTTTTTCTTGTTCCCGACGACCGGTCCCTCGGCCATCAATGACTTGTCGGGCCATAATGCCTTATATGTTTTACCGGCAGGGCCGGCTATGGTTATGCTCTTTGCCAGATCAAGCGTATCGCGCTTAATATTCTCGTTCACTCCAGCGCATCCTATCGCCAGAACAAGGCAGCATGATAATGCGGTGATTATCTTTTGTACCATAATGTCATATCTCCTGAGTATGTTTTTATAGAAATGCTTTTTCCGGATAATCAACAGACCCGCCGCCGATACCGCATATTAATCAGGTTCATTCCCGTACCTCGCGTCAGGGGGGGATGTGGACTAACATAGGTATCCTTACAACACGCTTATCGCAACCGACATAATCGAAAATAATGATTTTTATCTAAAAAATCGTATTTTCCGGGAGTTTTTTATCCGAAAATAAAAAGAGAGTTAGATTGGGCTATCGTTAGTTTGAATTAATTATAAGTCAAATGTTTTTTTGACGATCGTCCGGTTTGAAACGGCAGACTACTTCCTCACAGGGGTGAACAACTATGATGAGATCATTGTGGACAGCGGCGTCAGGCATGGTGGGACAGCAGTTCCACATCGATACCATATCGAACAACCTTGCCAACGTGAATACCACCGGCTTTAAAAAGATGAGGGCCGAGTTTGAGGATCTCATCTACCAGACCCTGCTCATGGCGGGAACACCGGCGACGGAGGTTTCCGAGGTGCCGACGGGGATCCAGGTTGGCCACGGCGTGAAAGTCTCCGCCACGCAGAAGATGTTCTCCCAGGGAAGTCTCCAGAGCACTGAAAACAAGCTCGATATCGCCCTGGAGGGCGAGGGCTTCTTTAAGATCCAGCTGTATGACGGGACCTTCGCCTACACGCGCGACGGTTCCTTCAAGATAGATTCGAACCGTCAGGTGGTCACCGCCAACGGATACCTCCTGGAGCCACCCCTGGTTCTCCCGGAAAACTTCATTGCCGAAAGCCTTGCCATCAGCCAGACCGGCAAGGTGACGGTAAAAGTCATCGGCGAAGAGGACCCGGTTGAGGTGGGGCAGATGGAGATCTACCGCTTCATCAATCCCGCCGGCCTCCAGAGCATAGGCGGCAACCTCTACAAGACCACGCCGGCCTCGGGCGAGGAGATCGCCGGGATGCCGGGCATTGACGGCATGGCCAAGACCCACCAGGGGTTCCTGGAAATGTCCAACGTCAAGATCGTCGAGGAAATGGTCAACATGATCGTGGCCCAGAGGGCCTACGAGGTGAACTCAAAGGCGATCCAGACCTCGGATTCCATGCTGGGAACCGCTATAGGGCTGAAGAGGTAATGAAGATCTTCGGCTTCATAATGCTCTTCCTCCTGGCCGCGGCGGCGTCCTACGCTGACGTTTCCATCTACCTCTTTCCGAGGGTTGACCGCGGCAGGAGCCCCCTCAGCGTATCCGATCTCGGCACCATTGACGGAGACGCCGAAGCGGCGGCGGTGAGATCCCTCGCCGTCGATGATGCCCTGTATGCCGACGGATATATTGACCGCAGGGAGCTTGTCGAACTCGTCAGGCCCCATGTTGACGGCCGCGTCAACGTATACGGGAGCGGCGTCAGGGTGAGCATGGCTGAAAATGGCGCCGTTAAGGAAGAACCCCGGATCGTCGTCCGCAAGGGGAGCCCGGTGCGGTTCCAGGTCGTCAATTCCATCATACGCGTGGAGCAGTCCGGCACGGCGCTCCAGGACGGCGCTGTCGGCGATGAGATTCAGGTGAAGCTCAAGGGTTCAGCCGTGTCACGCGGCAGGATAGTGAATGAGCGGGTGGTTGAGCTGACATTATGAAAAAAGCACTGATTGCATATATCGTGATCGTACTCTTCGGATGCATCCTGAACGCCAGGACCATATGGAAGGACCGCAATCCCTACACGACCGAAGGGGACATCAAGGTGGGCACCGTCGTGGTGGTCAACGTCTACGACATGTCCGACATGAAGTTCACCCTTTCCATGAGCGACAAGAGCAATTCCATGGTATCGTCAAATCCTGACATGACCATCACGGGGTTCCTCCCGAAAGTGGCGATGCAGAAGAAGGTTACCAATGACGACGCTACCCAGTTCCAGGCCAAGGGAAAGCTCGCCTTCTCCGTTGCGACCCGGGTCCTGAACAGGGTGGGGCCCATGCTGAACGTCGCCGGGAGCCGCACCTACACGCTGAACGGCGTCACCAACATCATAACCGTGACCGGCCTGGTGGACCCGGCGCTGATGAAGGGCCGGGCCGTCGACTCCAGCAGCGTCGCGGACTTCACCCTGGAGATCCGGGGCATCAAGCAGGGGATCAACATACAGCGGCCGCCCCTCAAGAAGGACGAGACGGCCAGCAGCAACCTGACCGAACAGGAAAAGCAGGCCATTATAATAGATTACCTGAGGAAAATGCTGGGTGAGCTCACGCGGTAGTGCCATGATAAAAAGGATCATTTTCACAAGCGCGGTCGTTTTTCTGGCCGCAGTGCCGGGCCGGGCCGAGGTTTCGGTCAAGGTAAAGGACATATCCTACATAGACGGCCTCAAGGAGAACCAGGTTTACGGCTACGGCCTGGTCGTGGGGCTCCCGGGCACCGGCGACACGCGCAAGTCGCCCCTGACCAAGTCTTCTCTTAAGAACCTCCTCAAGAACCTCGGCATGGAGGGCGACGACATCACCTCCGCCAACACCGCCGCGGTCCTCGTCACCGGCAGGCTGCCGGCCTTCGTGCGCGTCGGCGACCGCATTGACGTGACGGTTTCCTCCATCGGCGACGCCAAGTCCCTCGAAGGGGGCATCCTGGTGCGGTCGCCGCTGCGGGGCAACGACGGCG
>DAONAJ010000159.1:0-4224 GCA_035400945.1 Spirochaetota bacterium | reverse complement strand
GATATGAATTTCTTCATTGCCTTATAAACCTCCTCAAGATAAGCTTCCCTTATTCTTCATAACTTTTATAAAAACTGTAGTATATTAACTTGCTTAAATAAAATACCGTCCGGACGGTTTTTTAAGTTGTTGTTAAAAAATATAATGTTTTTAAACATTATTTATTACAACCGTATAAATATACTATAAAAAACCAACCCAAGCTACAAAATTGTTAAAAAAAAAAATTAATCCAAACAGGCTTTCTTAATAATTCATTCCAAGAAATTATCAATAATAATTAAAAACTAATACAGTATATATTATAATAAACACAAATTATATTTAACGTCTGGCCAAATGCAGATATATCAGAAAATGGCCTGGAAAAATAGTTCCACAGGGGCAAGGGCCGCTATCAGATACTATTTTCCCCTGGAGCTTCTGTTCTCTATTGAAGCCCTTATGAAGTCCCTGAAGAGAGGATGGGGATGGATAGGCTTGGATTTGAATTCAGGATGGAACTGAGTACCGACAAACCAGGGGTGGCCCGGCAATTCTATGGTTTCCACCAGGTTTACGGGAACATGGATGCCGCCGAAGACCATGCCGCATTTCTCAAAGGTCTCGCGGTACCGGTTCGTGAACTCGTAGCGGTGACGGTGCCTCTCCATGACCGACTCCTTCCCATAGATCTCTTTCACCCTGCTCCCATCCTTCAGCGTACACTGGTACGCCCCGAGGCGCATAGTGCCCCCCATGCCAAGGACGATCTCCTGGTCCTCCAGGAGGGATATGATCGGGTGCGGGGTTGCGGGATCGAATTCCTTTGAATTTGCGCCGCTAAGACCGCAGACGTTACGGGCGAATTCTATGGCGGCGCACTGCATGCCCAGGCAGATGCCGAAGAAGGGAGTATTGTTTTTCCGCGCAAAGGATATGGCCATGACCTTCCCTTCGATGCCGCGGTCGCCGAATCCGCCCGGCACCAGTATACCGTCGACGCCGCCGAGGATATCATTGATGCCTTCAGGCGACTTTTCCAGGTCTTCGGAGTCAACGCGGACAATGTCCAGGCGAGCCTTGTTGGCCACAGCTCCATGAAGGATCGCCTCGTATATCGACCGGTACGAGTCCTGGAGGGCGATATACTTGCCCACCACGGCTATCCTGACGTCCTTTTCCGGGTTTTTAAGGGACTTGCGGAAGCTGTCCCACGCCGGGATCTTCAGCGGCTTCGCGTCCATCTTAAAGTTTTCGAGGACGATGCTGTCATATTCCTGGTCATGGAACATGTACGGGATCTCATAGAGGGAACCGGGGACGTCAATGGCCGATATGACGTTTCGTTCCGACACGTTGCAGAAGAGGGCTATCTTGCTTTTTAAATCTGTGGTCAGGGGATTTGCTGAACGGCAGAGGAGAATATCAGGGATTATCCCCAGCTCCATCAGCTCCTTTACCGAATGCTGGGTGGGCTTGGTCTTCTGCTCCCCCGCAGCCGACAGCGTGGGCACCAGCGTCAGGTGCACGTTGAGGACCCGATTGGATCCGAGCTCCTGCCGTATCTGGCGTACCGCCTCGAGGAAGGGTATCGATTCGATGTCCCCCACGGTCCCGCCTATCTCGACCATGACGAAATCAAGGTCATAGCTCGCGGCGACATTATAGATGCGGCTCTTGATCTCGTCGGTAATGTGGGGTATCACCTGCACCGTCCGTCCCAGGTAATCGCCCCGCCGCTCCCGCTGGATGACCGTGTTGTATATCTGCCCGGTTGAAACCGAGTTTTTCCTGGTATACTCCGCGCTGGTGAACCGCTCGTAATAGCCCAGGTCAAGGTCGGTTTCGGCCCCGTCCTCGGTTACATACACCTCGCCGTGCTGGAAGGGACTCATGGTCCCGGGATCGATATTGATGTAAGGATCCATCTTGATAATCGAAACCTTGTATCCATGGCCTTCAAGGAGCATTCCCAGCGATGCGATTGAAATGCCCTTGCCGAGGGAGGAGCACACGCCCCCTGTTACGATAATGAATTTTGTATTTATATTCATAGGGTACCAGTCTTTAGTATAATCATCGGGGTTGATCCCGGTCGCATTCTGAAGGTTCTTCTGCGTCCCGGGCATTTTCATCATCGGACGCCGTCCCGCGCGTCAATAATGAAATCATCCAAATGTATAATATGACATAATGCGATACCGGTTGTAAACCTAAAAAAAATAATTTTTATTACACGGATGTTAATTTTTTAGATCACGTCACCATTAACATGTAGGGAACAAAATTATTGAAGCGTCCGCCGTAACCATTTATTCATTTATCGGGTCTGCACATATGCCGACAGCCATGGAGCCTGTCAATTGCACAATTCATGAAATATTAGCATAAAAATTTAATGCGCCATCGGGTAAAACATGACTTGACATTATACTGACAATTGAATTAATTTAAAACTGAAACGTTATTGGATCTCCCGCCGAAATCTTCGGTTTAGGTTGATTTCCGGGGGGATAATAAATAAACAATCTTTTTCAGAGGATACTATGGTTGAAAAGCGAAGATTCCCCCGTTACCAGTGCAAGCTGAAAACAAAATTCAATTACTATGAAGGAAATCCCGACGAAATTGATTATGAAATAACGGTACCCAGCAAGGATAAGGGAATTATCTGCGACATCAGCCAGGGCGGCGCGCTTCTGATAACCTCTGCCCGGGTCTCCCCCGGGGTCCCCACCCTTCTTAATTTCAAGACCAGGAAGCAGAAACTGGCGGTTCACGGCCGCATAGTCCGGACCGGTCTCCTGAAAAACAACCCCACCGAGGTGGCCCAAAAGATGTCTAAATTCGCGTCCTTCGGCGACGCCTATATCGCGGTCGAATTCAAGGAGCCCATTCAAATCATCAGCGACGAGCTGTAACCTGAAATGAAAAACGTCATTATACGCATCAACGACATTTCCGATATCGACACAGCGAAAATATCGGTCTATGATCTCAACAACCGCTACATTGATTCCCACGGCGTCATGTACGGCCTCAAGTACAACAAGGCCCTCAGGAAGATCGAGGTCATAAAAATCGTCAGGACCCACGAAAAGAACGCGGCCAGCTACCAGCAGAAAATAATCCAGAAAAAAAGAGGTGCCGGAGAATCGGCCGCCGGCGCGGAAGACGCCCTGACCCCCCATTTTGAAGATAATGAGGAATACACCGAGGATTTCTTCAACCCGGAAGGCTTTATCGAAAAAACGATGGAGCTGACGCGGACCCACAAGGAGCGTCTCAAAGGGATCATGATGAACATCCGCAACTCCAACTTGATCTCGAAGGAGAACAAGACGGAAAACTCGCAGCTGGAGGACATATTCAGGAACATCGACATCGACTGCCTCCAGACCCTCGAAAATCTCACCAATTACCAGAAGGAGCTGATCAACTATCCGCGGTCGCTGACCTACTACCAGGCCAAGATGGACGACAAGGGCCGGGAGATAATCGAGACCCTGGCGAGCAGCAACAGGAAGGTGATGCGGTTCATATACCTCGCCGAGATGCTTGATAACTTCCGCGTCCTGTACAGGAATATTGACCGGATCATGAAGGGCCTGAAAACGTTCCTGGAGGAAAAAAATCCGGACGACATCAGGTGGATCAACGCCCATGAAAAGCAGTCCTTCAAGGACGGTATGGTGTCAATCAATACCACTATCCGTGAAATTGAAGAGCTTCTCGACGACCTCAAGAAGCTCGAGGAATATACCTACAACATGGAGCATTATTAGTTATTGCGAGGGGGAAGGCCTCCCCGGCCGACACCGAGCAGGCAGGATGCCTGTGTGCCGCTGGCGACAGGACGTCGTAATAACAGTGGCCATCACGCTGCCCCCTCCGGGTCGCTCAGACGCCGGGACCGGCTTGTGTTCAATTAAAAAAATACTTTATCCTGCTCGGCGCTCGTATGCAGCCTCCTGCAGACTCGCACCACCCGTGGCCTCCTTGCCACGGGTGTTTATTGAAACTTACACTATTGAGTCGCCGGGCAGGAGGCCCGGCGGTGTGAGATGCCACAGTTATGATTATGGATATCCGTTAGGAGCAAAACCGCCCCTCTGTTTCGCCGAGCATCGCAGACAGACGCTGTATAAGGGCGAGGACTGTCTGAGCCTGCCATAGGCAGGCGAGTTCCGCAGCCCCCGCGTCTGTTGAGAAGCGCAGGGAAGCCGAAGGCTGAAACAGCGG
>DAONAJ010000158.1:0-4232 GCA_035400945.1 Spirochaetota bacterium | reverse complement strand
GAACCCCAAGGCGATCAACGAGGGAGAACTCTACCAGTACTGCATCGAACTGTGGCCCACCAGCAACATATTCAAGAAGGGCCACCGGATACGGATCAGCCTGTCCGCGTCCGATTTCCCGCACCTGCTGCCGATCCTCCAGCCGTCGTACAACACCATCGTAATCGACGAGGCCCATGAGGCCCGGGTCGACTTCACATCACCCAATACCGACGGCGAAGGAGACACCTGGAAATGGATCGGCGATAACAAGGCTGCCGACAATTACCTTCTTTCCGGCGGATCCACCGGATGCGGCTCCACTGCGACAGCCGCTACCTACCGGGGCACCCCGGCCGGTATGGCCGCCGAAGTCATGGGGCTCCTCGGCATGATGATGCTGCCGATGTCGATCATCATGCTGCAGCGTTATCTGAGGAGGAGAAAGAAGTCATAAACCTGGCCAGAACAAGAAGATAATCAGATAGTTATCGGCACAAAACAGAAAAACGGCGGTTTACATCGCCGTTTTTCTGTTTTGGGGGTCAGAGCAACCAGCAACAAGGCCCCGTCGCCCTGCCTCAGCCGTTAATACGTTAACCGACAACTATCGTCGCGCCATTTACCGGTGTCAGAGCAAATCTCGCCGGCAACTTCTGCAATTTTCCGGCTATCCGGTTTTTTAATTGACACTATGTTCAGTTTTAATAAAAAGACATAATTACATCGTTGCTGCATCTCAATGCAGACAAATAAAACCTGTTTCATCATTTCACCCTTTATGACGGATTTGATAGTAGTATTTTTAATCTTTTTCGGCGGAGCTATGTCCTGGACAATGGCCCTTGGCCAGCTGATGGACAGGCAGAAAAGCACGCTCACTTATATGCTCGCGGCATTTCTCCTCAGCGCCGGGTACTGCATGATGTACAATGGTCTCAGGGTTTCGGGTCTCATCTATACCTATCCTCATTTCGCCTTTACGTACATACCCTTTCTCTACTGCACCGGGCCGACCTTCTTCTTCTTCTTCTGCTGCTGCTTCAAATCCCTCACCGGGGAACATTACCGGCTCCAGTGGAAGGACGCCCTGCACATGGTTCCCCTGCTGGTAATCATGATAATGCTGATACCCTACTATGCCCTTGACGCCCAGGCCAAGCGTGAAATTCTTATGACCCCCGCCAGATTCATGGAATCCAACCTGCTGCAATCCGTTTATGCGGCGATTGTCTTCACGGTGGTCATCGCCAATCTGTCATACCTTGCCGTTTTCATCCGCAACAGCTCTTTCCTGTGGAACATCAAGTACCTGAGGATGAAGAAGATATCGTCGTTGTACGCGGTCATCATGACCCTGTCATATCTCGTTGCATTGATTTTTTCAGTCGGTCTTGTCATATACAATCTCTGGCTGACCGACCACTGGTTTTATCTCCTGATCACGAAGACAATGTCGGTCATGTCCTTTTTCGTTATCCTGCTGATATACCTGGCAAGCAAGCGGGATCCCCATTTTTTCCAGTTCATGCAGCAGCAGGTGGAAAAGATACGCTATGAACGGTCAAAGATAAACAAGCTGAACCTGGAAGAGGTCCTGACAAGGATGGACCACCTCATGAAGGAGGATAAGCTGTTTTTTGATGAGGAACTCAACCTCAACAAGCTTGCCGGGGAACTGTCCATTGAGCCGTATCAGCTCTCGCAGATACTCAACGAAAAATTAAATAAAAACTTCAACATGTATATCAATGAATTCCGCATCGAAGAAGCCAAAAAGCTTCTCCTGGAAGAACCGGACAGATCAATAATATCCGTTTCTTATGCGGTCGGTTTCAATTCGCCTACCTCGTTTTATGATTGGTTTTTTAAAATGACCGGCCTCTCCCCTTCCAAATTCCGGAAAAAGCACAATGTAAAAACACCAGGATAAAGAATTGCATAACAGCCCGGCGTAGCCCCTGGTCATGATCCTGAAAACAAGGCTGTGGTGATACAATTTTATCATTGACATGCATACCTTGAAAGCATATAACCATATCATTCCAAGAATACCAACAGGTTCCTGAACAGTAACCGCCACAGTTGGCGGCGGGGCTGATATAATATCACGGCTGTCCTTGCCGTGCATCAAACATACCTGGAGAAAAAAATGATGAAAAAAACCGTCCAGCTGTTGTCGGCAATCATCTTTGTCGTCGTATCGGCCTCCAACGCCATGGCTGTCGGACTGGGAGGCTACGGTTCCTTTGACTACAGCGGGGGAGACACGAGGATAAAGCACAAGACCTACTTCGGAACCGATACGAGCGGCTCTATCAACAACATCATAGCAGGCGGTGGTCTTGTCTTTGATACAAATATTTTGGGGCCGTCGGTCTTCAACTACCGCCTTAAAATCGGCGGGGACAAGTTCTACAATGACGGCGAAAGCGACTTCGAAGGCGCCGGCGCCCACTTCTTCAATACGTTCGGCTTCAAGGTGTTCGGATCCAGCAAGGTGAGGCTCTGGATCGGCCCGGGGTTCGGCTTCCAGTATATCAAGGGGATTTCAACGACCGATCCCTTTTTCGGCGAGGAAGACACCGGTATTCTGGAGGAATACTGGTCAACGGTCAGTCCTTATCCGGGCGATCCATCGCTATGGATCGGGAACTTTGGCCTTCATTCCGCAAAGGCGACCTACACCCTGTACAGTTTTGAGGCAGGCCTTGTATTCGGCATGAATTTCGCCGTCTCAAATATTGTAGTCATTTCGGCTGAAGTTGCAGCGAAATATTCCCTGTTCTGGGGTGAACGGAGCAGGTCGGTGACGACATGGTTTTCCTTAACCGAATGGTCGAATGCGACATCCATAATGGATTACCGGTCAGGCAAGGATACAATCACGTCCCACTGCGGGGCTGTCGATGTTACCCTTGGCATCCTGTTCCGTTTCGACGAAGGAAACATCTACCGCGGACGCGGCTAGAGAATTTCTTCATAAAACAGCACCGCCATCATTAGGGGCGGCATCAGCAACGGAGGCCGGGCAACAGCCGGTCTCCGGCATCCATGGAAACAGGTCTGTCACTTGACCCTGATCACTATCACCAGCAACAATACGCCCATGACGGCCGCAGACAGGTAAACAATCCAGTCCCCGAATCTCGTATAGAACGTGCGATGATCCAGCAAAACTGCATCTCCCGGGAGGCATTCTCGCGTAAAGAGGCCGCCTTTAGAAACATATTCACCGGTCGGAGAAATTATTGCCGAGTATCCATTGTTCGATGTCCGAACCATGAAGCGCCGGTTTTCAATGGCGCGTATTGCTGCCTGCCTGAGGTGAAGCGCCGGCTCTGATGTTCTGCCGAACCAGCCGTCGTTGGAAATATTAACCAGGATGCGCGCTCCTTCCTCCACTGCCCGCCGCGCGTACCAGGGATACAGGGCCTCGAAGCAGATCGACAGACCGATGACGCCCAATCCGGTCCTTGCCGCCGGGGGGGTCCCGCCCTCGAGAAACTCAGCCGGAGCAGTATAATAATCGCCAAAGAGCCTGCCGAAGGGCGCAGTTTCCGCATACGGAAGGAGAATGTTCTTATCATAAAATAACGTGTCACTGGCGTTCCTGATTATGTATGCGGTATTGAATACTCCCTTTGAACCGATCGTCCGGCGAACGCCGCCGGCAACGAGAAGGTTGGACCCGCCTATCTGCGACTGGATGTATGAGAAGAGACGGGTGTCTACCATGCCGCTGGAATTGAGGACCGTTTCCGGCCATACTACTATGCTGTCCGGCGATGAAACCTCCATGCCGACCGGTGAAAGCGGCGCGGCGCACCGCCTGGCAAGGCCCAGGCAGACGTTGACGCGCTCTATGAAACCGGTACTCCGCCACCGCTCCTCCTGGGTGAAATTCGCCTGGACCGCCGACGCCCTGACCAGCGAACCGGAGGCCTTCCCCTTCAGGACGAGGTCATTCATCGCTTCGCGCCGCATCGCCCCGTACATTACCGGGACTGCAATGGCGAGGAGCAGCACGGCAAGGGCCGCGCGTTTTTGTTTTCCAATGAGTATCATCCGGACGGCAAGGTTTCGCAAAGGGTGCGCATCCGCATCGCTCACCAGGCCTATATCTTTGAGCAGATACGTTATGACTCCGTTCACCATCACGACGAGGAAGGATATGCCGTATATGCCGGTTATATCAGCCGCCTGCATGAAGAGATTGAAAGGCTGCAGGCCGTACCCGGCAAGACCCCAGG
>DAONAJ010000157.1:0-4396 GCA_035400945.1 Spirochaetota bacterium | reverse complement strand
ACCGGCGTATCATCATGTCCTGTTTTATGATAAGATATCTTTTTTCAACGCTCCCTTCGGTATGGCCGATTCGCAGGGAACCCCTGTGGAGCAGAGCCCGCACCCTATGATGAAGGTGTGGTAATTCCTGATGCAGTATTTCAGCGATTTCGCGACCCGGCCGTAGCAGAGGTCCTTGTCGTGGCCTTTCTCTGAAATGGCCTGGACCGGGCATTTCTTCGCGCATTCAAGGCAGGTCCCGTTTTGATGGAAAAGGCAGTGGGCGTGGATGTCGTCAGGCCTTTTCCTGTCGGGCGAGAGCTTCAGGGCGACGACAAAGCTCCCGCAGCGATGGGCGGCGCCTTTTTCGGTTATGAGAAAGTCATGGACGCCGAAGGTGCCGAGGCCGGCGGCGTAGGCCATGTGCCGGTGGGACCAGGGGGAGGCCCATCCGGGTCCCGGGTATTTTTTCTTTCCAAAGAAGGGCGCGGAGTCGGGCGCGACGGCGAGTATGCCGTCCCCCATCAGTTCGGCCACTATCTCGCCCGCCACGGTGCGGCTGAACATCTCGCCGGCGCGCCTGGTCTGGGCCCACCGTTCCGAGAGCCATTCCTCCCGACGGGCGTTGTCCCTTTTTGTCTCCTTGATGATGGGGAGTATGTACGATACGACGCTTATATCGGCGGCCCCGGGCGGTTCCACGCCGTTTTGTTCCGCCTGCCAGCGCATGATTTCCTGCGGGGTGAGGTGAAACGAGCCGATGACGCCCTTGTATTCCTTGAAGATGGGATCGTCGCCCCGCGCAAAGCCGACCAGGGGCTCGTCAAATATTCTTTCACCGGTAAAGGGAAAGTCCTTGGCGTTGTCCGGATGGGTCCTGATTTTTTCACGGAGCGCTGCCGCAAACCATTTCTCGTCAAAGTGGGATTTGTCCGTCCGGGAATGGAGGGCCCTGTTCAGCCGGGGCTGGTCCGGCTTCAGGATATCAAAGGTGCTTTTCATGCCCGTGATATCGGTAATCAAAGGAAAACGGCGGTATCTGTCTTTTTTTTTCGCCATCGGCGTTCCTGACCTTTTTTCGCGCGCTCCATATCCTGCGCCGCGGAACAATTAATGTCAATCCGGATTTTTCACCGGGCACGCCGGGGGGCCGGTTACGGCTCCGCCTTTTGAAAGATGAAATAGCGGTACTCCCACAGGCCGTCCTGGAGATACCGGTATGCCTGCGACCCGATGGTGCCGCTGAACTGCTTCACGAATTTCCGGTATATCAGGGGGGACTTTTCCTCGATGCTCCGCATTTTAAAATCATGGGTCAGCTCCATGGAATTGAGGACGTTGGCCGTGATGTTTTCTTCATGGAGCAGCGTAAAGCCGATGGCGGTCATTTTCTTCCGGATCGATTCCGAGCCGCGGGAAGTCCTGAAGTCCGCGATCAGGAAATGCCCTCCCGGCCTGAGGACCCGCCGCACTTCCCCGATGAACCGGCCAAAGGAGGAATAGCAGTGCGACGATTCGACGTTGATGACCGCGTCAAAGGCGCGGTCCTCCAGGGGCAGCGATTCGGCGTCGCCGTGTAAAAACCGGAGATTGTCATCGCGGTGATAGCTCAAGGAAAAGGCGATGGAGCGGGCGGAAAAGTCGACCCCGGTCATGGTCCGGGGGATGAAGGTCCTGTTCACGTACGCCGCGCCGCCGCCTCTGCCGCATCCGATCTCCAGCACGTCCTTCCCGGCAAGGGGTACCCCCGAGGCGACCTTGTGGTAGAGCTGGATCGACTGGTGGAAGGGGTGGTTATCGTTTACAAGGGAAATCCCCGGGGCTTCCCGGTCGGGATACTGGTAGCCGTAGTTCATGAACAGAAAATCGAGATCATACCGGGGGTGGGCGATCTTCCAGTAGAGGTATCGCCAGACCTGCTTTTTTACGGCCGGTGTCAGGTTGACCAGGGATATGACAAGGCCGGAAAATAAATCTGAAAGCATCAACATCTCCGTAACAAAAAATGCCCGCGCCGTGCCATGTTCCTTCCCCGGGCAAAAAGGACAGGCGGACAGCCGGAATGTCAGTCAATTAAATGGAAATAATCGTGAAGTAATCGGAGGCGATAATCGGAGAGAACGAGCATTTTGTCAAGGGAAATGCGCGCTTTTTCATGCCGGTGAGGTTATCGGTAAAATGCCCGATTCATGTATCCATCAGTTTCTTCAGAGTTGATGACAGCTCGACCGCAGTATAGGGTTTCTGGATGAAACCGGCGGATCCGCCGGAGGTAATGTGCCGTATCTCCTCGTCCTCGGCAAGACCTGACGCAATGAGGACCTTTACCGAGGGATTGATTTCTCGCAGCTGGCGGAGCACCTCGTGGCCGGAAATCCCCGGCATGGACAGGTCGAGGATGACGGCGCTGATGACGTCGGCCTCCTCGTCATAGGCCATGACACCGTCTTTCCCGTTTGTTGCGGTGATTACCTCGTAGCCGCACTGCTCCAGCATGCCCCGGGCGATGCGCAGGATCGCCGTCTCGTCGTCGATGACCAGTATGCGCCCGGTGCCGTGTTCTATGGCTTCGGGCATTTTTCCTCGTGCGCCGCCGGATGCCGTCTCGACGAGCGCGGGAATATAAACCGTGAAGGTGGATCCCGAGCCCGGTTCAGAATACACATCGATGAAGCCCTGGTGCTGGGTGACGATATTGTAGACCATGGCCAGGCCGAGGCCGGTGCCGCTTCCCTGGGCCTTGGTGGTGAAGAACGGCTCGAAGATCCTTTTCCTGGTCTCCTCATCCATGCCGACGCCGGTATCGCTTACCGTGATGCGGGCATAGTCGGCGTCCACCCGGGCCTGCGGATGGATCGCGCAAAAATTCTCGTCGCATTTCACGCGCAGGGCCTGTACCGACAGGGTGCCCCCCTCATCCCCCCGCGCGTTTCGCATGATGGTCATGGCATGGGAGGCGTTCACGCAGAGGTTCAGGATGACCTGCTCGATCTGTGTAAAGTCGGCGTTTACCATCAGGGGCGAATCCTGGGAAGGAAAATCCAGGTTCACCGATTTCGGGAAGCTGTTCTTGCAGATTTTCAGCACGTTCCTGATGGACTGCATGATGTCGACCGGAGCGAACTGCAGGTCCTGGCGCCGCGACAGGGTCAGGAGCTGCCGCGTTACCTCTGCCGCCCTCCGGGACGACTCGATGGCGGTATCCAGGTATTTCCTGAAGGCTTCTTTCTGCGCCAGGTTCTCCTTCTCCGCCAGCAGCTCTATCAGGTTCAGGCTCCCCATGATGCCGCCGAGCATGTTGTTGAAGTCGTGGGCGATACCTCCCGCGAGGGTGCCGATGGCCTCCATTTTCTGGGCCTGGATGAGCTGGGCCTGGATGCGCTCCTTTTCGGCGGCGGCACGCTTGCGTTCGCTAATGTCCCGAACGATGGCCTGTATGTGAATCCCGCCGCGCAGCTCCATGGTGGTAAGGCTGACGTCCGCGTAAAATGTCGAACCGTCGGATCGCCTGTGCATCCACTCGAAGTGCTGGGGATAGCCCTCCTGGGAAGCCCTGATGTAGCCGAGGGCTTTTTCGATGGAATCGCTTCCATCGGGCTGGGTTGGCGGCGAGAAGTCCACCGGCGAGTGCCCGATGATCTGCCCGCGCTCGCAGCCGAATATCTCCAGGGTGCTCCTGTTGCAGTCGATGAAGATGTCGTTCTTCATTATGAGTATCGCGTCGCCGGCGTTTTCAAAGAGCTTCTCATAGCGCTCCTTGCTCTCGGCCATGGTGATGTTGGCCGCTTCCAGTTCCTCCTGCTTGTTTCTCAGTTCCGTTTCAAGGTGGTGCCGGTGCAGGGCCGTGTCAATGGTTGAGTAAAGGTTCTGGCGGTTGATCGGCTTGACGATATAGCCGTACGGCGCGGTTTCGCGGGCCCGGTTGACGGTCATGATGTCGGCGTTGCCGGTCATGTAGATGACGGGGATGTCGAAGCGTTCCTTGATTGCCATCGACGCGGCTATGCCGTCCATTTTTCCCGAAAGCACGATGTCCATGAGGATAATGTCAGGGCGGCTGCTCTCGGCTTTTTCTATCGCGGCCTCGCCAGTTGAAACTATGCCGATGACGTCAAAGCCGAAGCTCCTTAGGTTGTTCTGCACGTCAAGGGCGGTGATAGCCTCGTCCTCAACAATAAGTATCGTTTGTTTGTCCATCAGTCAGAACGTGTCCCTGGTCTCGGCAGCGGATTTAATATTATTTATTCAGGAGAAATCCGGATGAGCTGCCGGAGCGTCTCCTGTCAAAACCGGACAAATCTTATTCTATTAAACAAATATACATATAATTTTTTCAAGCAGCATTTGTTTTAATAAAAAAAGCACTGCTGTCCCATAGATTTTTTAGAACTCCAAAGCCAACTGTAAATCACCAGTT
>DAONAJ010000156.1:0-4481 GCA_035400945.1 Spirochaetota bacterium | reverse complement strand
CTTCGGGTGTTGCCCGACGTGTAATCCTCATTCCTTGAAATGTTAATCTCGCCCTTTTCAAAGTACTTTTCATAATTCAGTCCCCGTGCGTCGGGATACACCCGGAAATAATCCTTGAGGTCTTCCGCCCGGGCCATTTCCTCGCGGTTTAGCAGCGTTTCATGTTTTTTCTCGCCATGGCGGGTGCCGATTATTACAATTTCATTTTTTGAATCGAATATGTTCAGCAGCGCCTGCGCAAGGTCGCCGATGGTCGCCGCGGGGGCCTTCTGGACGAATATGTCCCCCTGCCGGCCGTTCTTATAGGCGTACAGCACAAGGTCAACGGCGTTATCCAGCGACATCATGAACCGCGTCATATCCGGATCGGTGATGGTTATGGGCTTGCTGGACTTGATCTGCTGTATAAACAGGGGTATCACGGACCCCCGTGACGCCATGACATTGCCGTACCTTGTCCCGCACAGGACGGTTTCATCTTCACGTAACATTGACGCTTTCGCCGCCATTACTTTTTCCATCAGGGCCTTCGACATCCCCATGGCGTTGACGGGATATACTGCCTTATCGGTGCTGAGGCAGATGACCCTCGCAACCTTGTTCGCTATGGCGGCATTTATGACGTTCTCAGTGCCGATTATATTGGTCTTCACCGCTTCCATGGGATAAAATTCGCATGACGGGACCTGTTTTAACGCAGCAGCCGAGAAAACATAATCGGCACCGTGCATGGCCGTATTGATGCTGTTATAATCCCTGACATCGCCTATATAAAATTTTATTTTTTCATTATTGAACTCATGGCGCATGTCATCCTGCTTTTTTTCGTCCCGGCTGAAAATGCGGATTTCCTTGACCTCGGTATCAAGAAATCTTCTCAATACGGCATTGCCGAAGGAGCCCGTACCGCCTGTTATGAGAAGTGTTTTATCCTTGAACATAAAAAATCACCTTTGCCCATGTTGCATGTTGTCATCAGAGCGCGTCCCGGTCCCGGGATGCGCTCTTAATCATCGGAGCGGTAGCAGCGACAATTAATGTAGTCTCGATACATATTATCAATCAATTTTTCCCATGATGGAGGCTCATACCCGGTCTTGTTTCGAAATGCGGACGAATCCAGGGACCTGTTCTCGCAAACACCGTCATACGGCTCTATCTCGATGTTCTTGCGATACGTACCGGCGACAATAGTGAGCAGGTCGAATTTTGATATGGGCTCGGAAGACACGTGATACAAACCGTTCAGCGTATCGTCAGGTATGACGACATCACTGATTATCCGTGCCAGCTCGATAGTGGGAAATCCTGAAAAAATCGCCCTCCGGTATCCCCTGATCTTTTTATCCTGCGCCAAGAACCATTCAATGAGGCCGTACTTTCCTTTCAATTCGTGGCCGATTATTGAGGTCCGCAGCGTGATGCTGTGAGGATAGCTTACTTCGCCCAGGTACTTGGTCCTCCCGTAAAGGTCCTCCGCGTCCGACGGATCATGTTCCGAATAATTTCCTTTTTTGCCGCTGAAAACACAATCGGTGCTGACATGTATCAGCCGGCATTTGTATTCCTTGCACAGATGTGCTACCTGATGGGGAAAAAGCGAATTTATGCCGATTGCGGTAAGGGGATCGTTGGCAGCCGGCAGCTGCTTGATTATCCCGATGCAATTAATGACGACATCAGGCCGGATGTCGGCGAACAGTTTCCTGAAAGATTCAGGGCTGACGGCATCGACATTCTGGAATATCCGGTTGCGATGATCCGGATCAAAACATGGTTCAATACCCCTGATCGATCGGGCCGAACCGAATACGGAAAATTTCCCGTTTGCCGACAGCCGGTTAAACAGCTGGTGGCCCAGCATGCCGGTGATGCCCAGAATCAGTACTTTTTCTTTATTCGTTTCTTCCATCGCTTCCTTTAGCAAGAACAATGACTGAATGTGCAAACAGGATTATTGCTTTATCCTTCTTTCGTAAAATGTATACGCAAAATTCAGAAGGGGATAGAGGCCCTTCAGAACAATGGGTTTAATAAACCTTCTAGTGACGATCAGGCGCACCAGGTAAATAAAATTTTCGATTTTTTCATCATCGTGAATACAGTTCTGACTATCTGCATTACGGACCTGGGTTTCGATGAGTTCAAATGACCTTCGCTTAAAATCGGCATTTAAGGAACCATCCTCACTGAAGGCCGCTTCCAGTATATTCCGTCTGCCCTCCAGCAGCTTATCAGTATTATAGGCTGCGTTATTGTCATGCTTGCGGACCTTTGTCAGTGGCTCCAGTATACCATGCACATGATACTTTCTGGCGATCCTGATCCATGTTATGTTATCTTCCCCGATGTGAATTGTTTCCGGAAAACGAAATTCATCGGCAAGTTTTCTTCTCATCATCACCGTCGGTGTCGCAATCGGACACTCATTTATGATTCCTGGATAAACCATGCCGCTGAATTCGCCTGAATCATTGGTCTTGATATATGAACCCGTCGTATCCATCAGAATGTACGAGGTATGGGAGAAATAGATCTCCGGGTCACATTCCATGAACCGGACCTGTTTCTCAAGTTTGTCAGGAAGAAACATGTCATCGGAATCAAGGAAGGCGACCAACTCCCCCTTCGATACTGACATGCCGAAATTGCGCGCCCTGCTTACGCCGCCATTTTGAAGCCTGTGATACCTGATTCTTTTATCTTTTCTTATCCGAAGTGGAAGATTCACCGGTTCAGTCGATCCATCATCCACGAGTATGATCTCGAAATTGGAAAAGGTCTGCCCGCGCACACTGTCGATAGCCTGAACCGTCCATTCTATTCTGTTATAAAACGGAATTATCACGCTTACTGCAGGTTTCTTTTGGGCCATCGTCTTCTGTACCGGTATCCGGTTTTAAATACTGCCGGACATTATAAATTTTTAAAAAGGTGATGTAATTGCATTTTGACCTCTTCGACTTTTTGCGGAACCGGCCTGGCCATAGTTGTCAATTCATCAACGGTTTCCCCGCCTGTTATTCTGAAGGGAATATGCGACGATGAAATTGCCGAATTATAATCGTTAAACTTAAAACCCTTTCCGATCACGTTGTCCGACAGTTCAATCCATCCGCTGGGAATCCCCAGGGAGTCCGCGGCGATGAGGCCGTGAAGTGAAGAGGATAAAATATACTCGCAGGCGTCTATCTCGGCAATGACCTTCAGGGGTTTTTGTTGTATGTCGATTATCCTCACCTGCTTTTTGTGTTTTTCCCCAATTTGTTTGATCCGCTCGTCGGTTTTATCGATGTAGTGGGGAATTATGCCGATTCGCTTCTTTTTCTTCTTCCGTGACTTGAGCAAACCATCCGCCAGCAATCCCGGGTCTCCCAAGACCACCGGCTGAGAAAGGCCTATCCTTTTTCTGGTTTCTTCTCCGCGCAAAGCGAGAATTTTCGCACTTGGAAATTTCAGGTCCCATCTGTCTGAAATTAGCCCCGACCCAAGTATTATGCCGGCATAATCTTCATGCACCATGCTCAGTATGCTGCCCGTTGAGACAACGTCGGCATCTTTAATTTCAGACCATTCCGGTTCGAAGCCGTATATTTTAAAAAGCTCCGGCGTTATCGTATCCCCGAAATTCGGAAAGGTGTTCCACCAAAATACCTTAATTTTTTTCCGCTTTGGTCTTATAATATTGTCAAACATCATGACAGTACTCACGGACCGCACATGCGCTGAGAATTTTACAACGAATTGATAAAAGGAATCATGTCATCGATTCTGTTCTTGATGTCATGCTCCTTTTTGCATCTTTCATACGCTTTTAAGCCGATTTTCTCAAGCTCAGCCGGCCTTGATATATAATAGCTGACCTTGTCCAATAATTCCTCATGCGAATCATACATCAGTATTTCACTGTTTTCTTCGAAACAACTGAACACTTCATCACGTCTTCTCGTAATGACCGGAACAGCACAGCCGGAGTATTCAAACATCCTGTGGGCAAGGGGAGAATCCTTGTCCTGAATGTCCAATCCGAGCATTGTCCGCTGAATGATTTTCCGAAATTTTTTACCTTCGACATGGCCATGGTTGTCCTGGTGCTCGGGCCATCCGGTGCCATAGGCAGCCACTTTAACTCCTTTATTACGCAATAATACCACTATATCAAACCGCTCCATCTTATTTTCAAATCGGGGATGTTCCGCTGTCCCTATAATTGAAACCGGCACGTCCCTCTGTATTGAGCGCTCATACTTATGGAATTGAAAATCACAGGCGGTTCTATTGTAATGGCAGGGTATAGCGGATTTATAAGTTTCATATGTTCCAATATGATTTGTTATATACGCGTTATAACTGTCCAGCCGGTCCGTCTTGAAATAATACGGGTCGCTCATCCCGATTCCGATTATTTTCATGCCCTCTTTATTGAGAGCATTTTTATGTTCCTGGGGAATGGTCAAGGCTGAATGGGACAGCCAGATCTG
>DAONAJ010000155.1:0-4577 GCA_035400945.1 Spirochaetota bacterium | reverse complement strand
TCTCAAAGAGCGCGATTACGCGGATGGAAAAAATATCGGCAAGGCCCTCTACAGCGCCATCGGCGACCTGGTGCCTCGTCTGAACCGCCGCGGCGTGGTACTGGTGACCGACGGCAGCGTTGATGAAAATTCCTTCAGGAACTACACGCCGACAAACATCATACGGTTCGCCCGGTCCCATTACATCCCGATATACATCATATCCTTCAAGGAGCCCCATGAGCTCCTCCGGAGCATAGCCTCCGAAACGGGCGGCGCGGTGTTCAGGCCGCGCGACGTGGACGGCCTCAGGTCCATCTATTCGCGGATCAAGAATTCAGAGGAATACCGGTACGTCCTGGTGTACTCCACCTTCAAGCTCAGGTCCTTCGCAGGGTGGTGGTCCGATGTTAAGATCGAGGTGAGCCACAAGGGGCAGAAGGGCATCGAGTGGGGCGGATATTTTGTTCCATAGGAGCGTCACAGCCGTATGCAGTACATCAAGCAGGGCCTGATTGCCGACCTGAAAAAAAAGGGGATCTCCTCCGGGTCCGTTCTGGAGGCAATTGCCTCGGTGCCCCGGCATCTCTTCGTGTCTGAAGCGCTGAGGTTCCACGCCTATGACGACATTTCCCTTCCCATCGGCAACGGACAGACCATATCGAAGCCGTCGGTTATCGCGAAGATGGTCCAGGCCCTCGGGCTGACCGGCGACGAGCGGGTCCTCGAGATCGGGACCGGTTCCGGGTACCAGTCCGCCGTCATATCCCGCCTTGCCGGATCCCTGGTGACCATGGAGCGTATCGAGGAGCTTTTCAACCGGGCCCGGGGCGTGCTTTTCGGGCTCGGCTACCGCAATATCACCTTTCTTCATTCCGGCGACTTTAACGAGGCTAAGGGCTTTTTTGACGCGGTCATCGTCGCCGCCGGAGCCGACATCCTGCCGGTATCTCTTTTCGGCAAGATAGCCCCGGGGGGCAGGCTCGTCATCCCCGTCGGAAACAGGCGCGGCCACCGCATCAAGAAATTCATCGTCAAGCAGAACGGTGTCGTCATAGAAGAGGATATCGGCGAAGCCACCTTCGTGCCGTATATAATAGAAGAAACGGCATAGCAGCCGAGTTGCGGCGCGGACGCCGCTTTTACCCGCCCGTGGTGCTGACGCTCAGAATTTCGATCCGATGAATTTCGCCAGATTCGTCATGGCGAAATTCAGCTGACCTTCCATGGTGAAGTTGCCTATGCCGAAACCTGAGGTATCTATCATCACGTCCCCATAGTACCTTGTCTGACCGGTGGCCATGTCGGTGAACCGTATGTCCAGGTAAAGGTACTGGATCCGGTTCATTCCTGTTCCGATCTCGTGTTTCTTTAAATGCAGCTTGACGTACAGGTCGTTTTTTGCCGGCGCATCGGCGCCCCTGGACCCGGTGACGGTCCTTCCGGAGAGCTCGGAACGGCAGTAATCCTGGAGGGCATTGACATTCAGTTCCCTGATCGCATCTGACCAATCCTTCGGCGCTTTGAAGCCGTATTTTTTCCAGTTACCTTCGCCGAAATCGAGCCATCCGATATAGACTTTCTTGTAGTTTTTGAGGTTCGGCGACGCCGGCTGTTCGGTCCGGATCGTTGCGCCTGATGAGCACATGAGAATCATGAATGAAAGAGTAATAATACCGCAGATGTATAGCCGCCTCATTACACACCTCCCGTGATTATTGTTGTGCAGGAAATTGATGCTTATTAGTATAGTACAGCGGCCATGGGGAAAAAACAAGAAAATGTCCGTTTTATTTCAGGCTTATGCCTGCGGCTTTATCCGCGGTAATCCACCCCGGTTATGCGGGCGCTTATTTCCCATAATTGCCCGTGGAAATCGGAGCCTGACTTGAGCTTCGGCTCCTTCATGTTCATGAAGCGGAAGTATTTGCCGGTCACCCCCTCAACCTCGGGGGATGAAGCCAGATATATGGCGGTGCGGGCCGCCCTGGCCGGGGTGGGAAAGGTAAGCTGGATGATGGCGTCCGCGATACGGGGGAGGAGGCCGGGCTTTTTGGCGATGCTGGACGCCATGGGACCCGGGTCAAGGGCGTTTACCGTTACTCCGGTGCCGCTGAGCCTGCGCGCCAGTTCCTGGGTAAAATAGGCAACCCCCAGCTTCGACCTTCCGTACGAGCCCATGACGGAATAGCTTTTTTTGCTGCCGTCGATGTCATCGGGATCGATCATGGAAATCATGTGCGCGTCGGACCCCACGTTCACGATCCTCGACGGAGCCGCGCCGAGAATACCGGGCAGGATCTGCAGGGTGAACTGGAACATGGCAAGATAATTCACCGCGAAGGTCTCCTCAACGCCGTCCACGGTAAGACGGCGCTTCCGGTTCACCATTCCCGCGTTGTTCACGAGGACGTGGATGGGACGCTTCCATGAAAGGACTTCCCCGGCGCCCCGGGCGATGTCCCGCCGTGAAGAGAAATCGCACACCAGCGTGCCGGCAAGGGAACGAAACCTGTTCCTGACTGACTCGCAGGCATCACGGGTGGGTCCGTGTAAGATAATGTCCGCGCCCATAGCATGGAGCGCCTCGGCAACGGCAAGGCCGTGTCCGCTGGTTGACCCGGTGATGAGGCATGTTTTTCCTTTCATGGTGCCGGACACATTCATGGGCGGCCTCCGGTTGCCGGGTTAAGCGCTCTGGGTGCGGTCATGGCGATTCATGCCTCCTCCTCCGGGATCTGGGTTACGGTTAACGACACGCAGGGTAGATAAATTACACATCCACAAGGCGGCGGTATTTATCAATACATTTTTATCAAAAACTCAATGAGGGTCACATCCTGCTTACCTTCCTTCCCGTGTATGAGGTGAAGTCTGACTGCAGCGGGGTGTATTCCTGGTTCAGCAGCGACGATGATATCAGGTAGTCGGCCGTGGCCCGGTTGCACGCCGTGGGCACGTTGTAGAGGACGCAGATCCTGAGAAGGGCCTTGACGTCGACGTCATGTGGCTGGGGCTGCATCGGGTCCCACAGGAAAATCATCATGTCGATCTTTCCCTCGGCGATGAGGGCGCCCATCTGCTGGTCTCCTCCCAGGGGGCCGGATTTCAGCTTTTCTACGCTGACGCCTGCGCCGTTATGCTCCGTTTTTTTCAGGAGCGCTTCCTCGATCAGCCTGCCCGTTGTGCCGGTACAGACGAGGTCGTGCCCGGCGAGGACATGCCAGTTCCATTCGGCCCATTCGATAAGGTCTTTCTTCTTGTTGTCATGCGCCACAAGGGCGATTCGTTTTCGGTTCATCGGTAAACCCTCAAAATTGAAAAATTGCGCCATGACCGGCGCTGCAGCAACAGATAGTGAGACACAGAATGCGCGTCATGGTTACTGTCAATAGTTTATTTTTATAAACTGCGGAACCGGCAGTCATGATAAAAAATAGTGGACAGGGGCGGCTGATAGTGACATTTCTTTATCGGCGATGTTATACAGAAGATGAATGGCGATGCCCGGCAGCGATAGCATAAAGAAAACCTCAACCCGGTCAAAAAAAACCGGCCGTCCCTTCGGCCGGGACGACGTGGTGGCGGCTGTCATCGGAGCCGCGGGCGAGCTTTTCTCCCGCCGCGGCTTTAACGGCGTTTCCGTGCGGGACATCGCGAAAAAAGCCGGCGTCAACCACGGCCTGATCCACCGTCATTTCGGCTCAAAGGAAAACCTTCGCCGTCAGACCCTCCAGCGGATGGCCGACGCCATGCTTGCCGACGTGCGGGGAGCCGGCACCCTGCAGGAGATCTCCCGCCTTGCCTTCAGGTCCCTTTCCGAACACGAGCACTTCTGGCGCATTCTGGCGCGCACCATCCTGGACGGCTACGGCACCGGGGACCTGCACCGGAGCTTTCCCATAGCCCGGCACCTGATAGAGCGGGTGAAGGCGGCGATGAAGGAGGGGGCCCTCCGGGGCGATCTGGACCCGCGGATGGTCGTTGCCGCCATGTTCTCCTTTTCGTGCGGATTCATCATGTTCGAGCCTTTTATCCTTGCGGCCGCGGGCCTTGACGGCATGAAGCCCGAAAAGGTCAGGGACGCGATCCTGGCCTCGGCGATGTCGCTCCTGGTGGGGCGGGAGGGTCCGGAATAACAGGCAGCCGTGAGATGGCAGGAAAATCCTGAAAATTGCATTGACATGTAGTCAGCCGTATACAAAATGTAGTTAAATGACTGCACTTTAAAGGAGGGGCTCCCCATGGATGGTGATATGGCGAAAAAATTGATGAGCCGCAGGAGGCTGCTGCAGGGCGCCGGGGCCCTTGCGGGCGCAATGGCCCTGGGGGCTGCCGGGTCCGCGGTACGGGCCTTCCCGGGAATCGTCAAGAAAGGCGAAAGGCCGCGGAAAATGATCTATATCGCCATCGACGCGCTGCATCCCGCCTATGCCTTCCTTGATTCGCGGGGCAATGCGGGCGGAACTCCGGGGAACTGGCTTATGCCGAACATCCGGTCATTCCTGGACCGGTCCCTCTGGTACCCCAATGCCCTGGCGCACCTGCCGGCCGCCACGGACATGAACCACCTCAATGCCATGGCCGGGACCTGTTCG
>DAONAJ010000154.1:0-4585 GCA_035400945.1 Spirochaetota bacterium | reverse complement strand
CATTCTCGGTGTGGGCAACAAGGCGACGGACTACACAAAGGAAGACGCCGATGTTACCGAGTACCTTGCCGATATTGCCTGGGAGATAATCGGCCGCAAGAAAGCGGACGAGAAGCTGCGCGAGAGTGAAGAAAAATACCGTCTTATCGCGGAAAATATCGATGACACGGTCTGGCTGATGGACATGGACCTGAACACGACCTTCATAAGCCCGTCGGTGGTGCGCAAACGCGGCTATACCCTTGAGGAAATACAGGCCATGCCCCTGGCTGAGAATACGACGCCGTCGTGCTTCGAGGCCGTCATGAAAGTGGTTGCGGAAGAAATGACCCCGGAAAAGCTGGCGGATCCGGAGAATGATATTAATGTCAACCTGGAACTGGAATTAACCCGCAAGAACGGGACGACCTACTGGAGCGACAACACCTTCAGGCTGATCCGTGATGGTGACGGGAAACCGATCGGCATTCTGGGCGTCGGACGCGACATCACCGAACGGAAGAATGCCGAGGGCGCCCTGGCTCAATCACAGAAGAACTTTTCGAGGTTTTTCAATACCATAGAAGACCTGCTCTTCATCCTGGACATGGAGGGGAATATCCTTCATGTCAATGATACCGTGGTCAAGCGCCTTGGTTACTCGCCGGAGGAACTCAGGGGGCGTACGGTTCTTATGGTTCATCCGCCTTCACGGCAGGATGAGGCGCTGGCCATCATTACCGACATGCTGGCGGGAAAGGCTGACCTGTGCCCGGTGCCGGTGCTGACGAAACAGGGAAAGGAGATCCCCGTGGAAACGCGGGTAGTGGCCGGGGAGTGGGATGGGAAGCCGGCCCTTTTCGGCGTCACCAAAGACATCTCCAAGCTCAAATTATCCGAGGAAAAATTCTCGCACGCCTTCCATGCCAGCGCCATGCCGATGGGGATTTCAAGGATCAAAGACGGGAAGTTCCTGGATATCAACGAAGCGTTTCTTGCTTCCTTTGGTTTTACCAGGGAGGAGGTGATCGGCAGAACATCATCCCATCTTAATATTTTTGCGGACCCCGGTGTCAGGGAAAAGATCCGCCGAGAGTTCACGGAAAAGGGGAAGATACGGAACAGGGAAGTGCTGTTCAACCGTAAAGACGGGGCCGTCAGAATCGGACTGCTGTCAGCGGATCACATTGAAGTTGGCGGGGAACAATGCTGGCTCACCACATTATCCGATATTACAGAGCGCAAGGAGGCTGAGGAGGCCCTCAGAGAAAGCGAATCGTACAACAAGGTCCTCTTTTCCGATTCGCGCATAGCCCTGGTGGTCATTGATCCGGAAACCGGTACGTTCCTTGACTGCAATGACGCCGCGGTCCGCATTTACCGGCTCAGTGACAAGAATGAAGTGGTCGGGAAAGGGCCCCTTGACGTTTCCACGCCGACCCAGTACGACGGGAGCGATTCCGGCCTCGCGGCCCGGTGGCACATCCGGCAGGCACTTTCGCAGGGGTCGCACCTGTTCGAATGGCGCCACCGCAGGCCCGACGGCGAACTATGGGATGCCGAAGTCCACCTCATGGCGTTCCGTCACCGGGGAAAGGTCCTCCTGCAGTTCAGCCTCCAGGACATCACGGCACGCAAAATAGCCGAACGGGAGCTGGTCAAGTCCAAGGAAGAGGCCGAAGCGGCAAACCGCGCGAAATCCGAGTTCCTTGCCAACATGAGCCACGAGATACGGACGCCCATGAACGCCATCATCGGCTTCACCCACCTGATGATGCGGACCAGCATGGAGCCGGAGCAGCACGATTACTGCTCCAAGATTCACGGCGCCGCCCGCATGCTCATGGGCATCATCAACGACATTCTCGATTTTTCAAAGATAGAGGCGGGTAAGCTGGCCATCGAGTCGGTCGATTTCGATCTCAACGACATCCTGGTGACTATTGCTAATACCCTGTCCCATGCCGCCGAAGAGAAAGACCTCGAACTGCTCTATCATATCGCACCGGATGTGCCCTTCAGCCTCAATGGGGATCCGCTCCGCATCCAGCAGGTCCTCTTCAACCTGATCCACAACGCCATAAAATTCACATACAAGGGCTCCATTACCCTGAGTGTGGAGCTCCAGGGACGGAATGAGAGCGACAAGACCGCCGAGCTTAAATTCAGGGTAATCGATACCGGCATCGGCCTCTCCCGGGAGCAGCAGAAGGCGATATTCAAATCCTTCACCCAGGCGGACAGTTCCATAACCCGCCGCTTCGGAGGCACCGGCCTCGGCCTTGCCATCTGCAAGAGGCTGGTCGAGCTCATGGGCGGAGAGATAAAAGTCGATAGCGCCATCGGAAAGGGAAGCGAATTTTCCTTTGTCCTGTCATTCAAGCTTGGTGGCGAGCCCGCCGTAAAGGGCAGAGCGCTGCCGGATATAAAACCTGAAGTCGTGGTAGCGGATGACAATCCCGTCTCCCTCGAGATACTTAACGGGTACCTGGCAAGCATGGGTTTCGTGGTCGCAACCGCGCAATCCGGGATGGGCGCGATCGATTTTTTAAAGAAGCGAAAGTCGGATGTGCCCGTAATACTCATCATCGACTGGCGCATGCCGGGGATGGACGGCATTGAGACAATAAGCCGGATCCGCGCCGACCCGGAGATCAGGGGAGTCGCATCGATCATCATGATTTCCGCCTACAGCGTGGAGGAACTGAAGGATAAGACCGCATCCCTCGGCGTGAGCGCGGTACTGGCAAAGCCGGTAAGCCCGTCGACACTGCTGGACGCCCTTGCGCAGACATTGAAGGTTACAGCGCCTGCGCGGCTACAGGCCCATGCCAGGACCGCGGCTCCCCCTGTCCCGCGTTTCGATGGATCCAGGGTGCTTCTGGTAGAAGACAACGCCATCAACCGCGAAGTGGCGACTAAAATGCTAGCGGACGCGGGCATTGCCGTGGATATAGCCGTGGACGGGGTCCAGGCCGTTCAGAAAGTGGCAACAGGGAACTATGACATGGTTTTCATGGATATTCAGATGCCGGAGATGGACGGCTTCGAAGCGACGCGGTCGATCCGTTCCGACAGCGCATTTGCCGCTCTTCCCATAATCGCCATGACCGCCTATGCGATGAGCGGGGACCGTGAGCGCTGCCTGGCGGCGGGCATGAACGACCATATATCAAAGCCCTTTGATCCGGAACAGCTTTACGGGATATGCTCCCGGTGGCTTACCGCGGCTCCTCAACCGGCCCAGGACGTCCGGATACTGCAGGAGCAGGGGCAAAGCGATGACACGGACTCGATCAGGGGATTGCCCGGCATCGACCATGACGCCGCCATAATGCATTTTGCCGGCAGGATTGACATACTCCCGGATATCATACGGGAGTTCTGCAGCATGTATGCCGATGTAGATGAGCGGCTGAAGGAATTTATTGTTTCGGGAGATATGGACGGCCTGAGAAAGTTTGCCCACAGCATGCGCGGTGCCGCGGGCAGCATCGCGGCGACAAAAACCATGGAAGCCGCCGCCGCCCTCGAGGAATGCATGCTTGGGACCCGCGCCGGAGACCGCGAAATTCTACTGGAGGAGTTCAAAACCGCCATGCATGAGCTCCTTCAAAGCGGGCCAATATTGAAGTCCCGCAGTGAGTCCGTACCGGAAGTTCCTCCGCCGGCAGGGAGCGATACCCTTGACCTTGACGGGTCCATTGCGGTGCTCTATTCGCTCCTTGAAAGCAGAAGCTTCAGTGCCCTTGTCCATATCCAGAAAATGAAAAAGAGGTTTTCAGGGTCATGGACCGACCTGCTCAAGGACCTGGAAACAAGCATCAACAGGTTTGATTACCGCGGGGCCCTGGAAAAGCTCAGGTCGGCCGGCCGGAAGCCTCCGGAAGGAGGCGGATTAGAATGAAACGAAAGATCCTCATCGCTGACGATGAGCCGTCAAATGTAAGGATACTGGGCGAGCTCCTTAAAAATGATTACGAGATATTCATCGCCGGCGATGGCGGGGAAGCACTTGATCTCGCGGCGAGGATACTGCCGGACCTGATTATCCTTGATGTCATGATGCCGGGCATTGACGGCTACGATGTCTGCCGTGAACTTAAATCAAGGAAGGAGACGGAGGGGATCCCGGTGATCTTTGTCACGGCGCGGAAAAAAGCCGAGGACATCGTCCGCGGTTTCGAGGTAGGCGGCCGCGACTATATCCAGAAGCCGTTTTATCCCCAGGAGCTTCACGCGCGGGTTCAGACACATATCGAGCTGAAAAGTGCGCAGGAACGCCTTGCCGACGATGCGGCAATGTTCGAGGAGATGAACCGGAAACTTGCCTCAGCCCTGGAACAGATGGAAATAATGGCCCGCATCGATCCATTGACCGGCCTTGCCAACCGCCGTCACCTTCTGGAGCGGCTCGAGGAGGAAACCGCCCGGGCGAACAGGACGGGGCGTCCCCTCTCCATAGCAATGGCGGATATTGACAATTTCAAGAGCATCAACGATACCCATGGACATGAATGCGGAGACATCGTGCTGCAGGGGGTCGCACAGGCCATAAAGGAATGCATCCGGAAGGAGGACATGGTCGCGAGATGGGGCGGCGAGG
>DAONAJ010000153.1:0-4653 GCA_035400945.1 Spirochaetota bacterium | reverse complement strand
GTTTGCCACCGAGTTCAGGGCGTTGACATAGATCTGCAGCACCCTGTTCACCCACTCCACGGCCTCGCGGGACTCGTCGTGGCCGAATTTCTTCACGTCCAGCAGGGCCTTCCTGATCTCCCCGTTGCGCTTCCCTTCAAAATTCCTGTCGATCGCGTCGATGATGTCGCGGATCGTGTACATCTTTTTTTTGTACACGACCTCGTTGATCGCATGAAGGGAATCGGCCGCGTCCGTGATGCCCACGGCCTGTATGCCGCTGCTGTTGAACCGGGCGCCTCCCTCGTTCACGTCCTTCCCGCTTTCGATGCATCCCCGGGAGAGGGACGATGCCAGGGGCGTCGTGAAATTCTTCCTTATCTCCCCTTCGATTTTCTGGTGGTCGGCCAGGATAGACGCGGCCAGGGCGTTCAGCCGCGCCTGGAAGCGGTCAAGGAGCTCCTCCATTCCCGCCGGCGGATTATAGCGCGGCGCGGCCCTGCGAAGCTTTCTTTTCCGCCGGGCTTCGGCATACCGTGAGGAGATGAACCTTGAAAACCTGTTGTCCTTCCTGAAGGTGAACTCGATAAATTTAGCCGCCAGCTTGTCCAGCTGTTCCAGCTTGCCGAAATTCCATAAATCGTTCTCCTCGCCTTTCAGGGCCTGCAGCAACGGAAGCGTAACATTCATGTTGGCGCAGTCGGTGTTGCCGTAATGGTCGTCGGAGGCATTGGGCTCGACGCACCCGACGACGGCGTAATTCCTGGCATCCTCGACGGTCGTGTCGTAGTGCTTCATCAGGGTTTCCACGTACAGCTCGTCGTTATACAGGGCGGGCATGGGAGCGCCGTTGATATACACCTCCGCGAGGCGCTCAAGGTATTCCTGCGGGCTGTCCTTGTGGATGCGGGCCGTCATGTTCACGGCATAGGGCTGCAGCTCGCAGATATCCAGCAGCATGTAGGTAAGGTCATTGGTGGCGTCCCTGCCGTCTTTGCCAAGGCCGCCGGCGGTGACGGCCTGGTCCGTTGACATGGTCTCAAAGAGCCTGCCGATCCTGAGATAGGTATCGCCGTCGTTCACCAGTATGGCCTCATCCATCTTGAGGATAAAAAGGGCCAGCAGTTCCTTTGCCTTATCGTAGGTGATGAGGCCCGCATCAAGGTCCTTTTTGTAATAAGGGTAGAGAACCTGGTCGAGGCGGCCCAGGGACACCGCGTTCTCGTACGACTCGATGCAGAGCCCGATATGGATGAACATCATGGACTGGAGGGCTTCATGATAGGTGCGGGCCGGGTATTTCGGGACATGGCCGCAGACGCGGGCCATCCCGGCAAGCTCTTCGCGGCGGCCCGGGTCAGCCTCAGCCTCTGCCATGGCCGTCAGGGTCTCGGCGTACCGCCGGGCAAACTCCTCGAGCCCCCTGAGGGCGATAATGGCGCCTCTGTAAAAGTCCTGATTGTTCTCGGGCCGCTCCCGCTGCATTGTTTCGATTTCCTTTATAATACCGTCGGTTCCGAGCTGAAGAATGCGTTCAAAATTGACTATGAAATGGGCGATGGCCGCCATGTTGTTATTGAACCCGGTATTCATCTCGGAGCAGCGCGCAACGGTAAGCATCAGGTCCGATAGTTTCCGGTTCACCTTCATGAGAAGGCTGTGCCGCGCCCAGAAGGGCAGGATATTAAAATAAAACGAGAGCTTGTCCCTGAAAGAACACTGGAATGAAACCGGGGTCTGCCGGTTGATCTGGTGAAGAATGGACATGAAGAGGATGCCATAGTGCTCCTCCCAGACCTGCCCGCCCTTCCTCTTGGAGGTGAAATTGCCGACCAGCAGCTCCCCGGGGTACACAATGACCTTCTTGTTTTTCAGCACGTAGGCCAGGCGCTCCGCCCGGTGTATCGGCGTCGGCTTCCGGAACCCGTTTTTACGGTAATATTTCGTTTTCAGCTTCGATACTTCAAAGCAGAGGCTATGGCCGCTTTCCCTGATGTCTTTCTGTATATCATATACCCGCTTGGTGAAGACCGCCCTGTTCCTGGCGGTATCGAGATCAAGGCATATGGCATTAATGTTCAACGATCTGAATAATTCTTCGGCGCGATGGACAGCTTCAAGGCTCTGTTCCGGCGCTATATTCAACGGCTTCACCTCCAGGCCGAGACGCCGGGCCTTGTCTTCGTACATGTTATGGTATTTCAGCAATTCAATGGAATCGTGGCCGACAGACTTCAGGAAAGCCGCGGCGGCTTTAATGTCCGTATCGGAGTCGTTGAACCCCGGCACCATCACCATGCGGAATCTCACGCTGGCCTTCAGGGCAATGAGCCTGCCGATATTGTTGCGTATCAATTCACCGGTCTGCCCCGTGCATGCGGTATGCCGCGCGTCATCGCCTACAAGCTTCAGGTCAACGATGAACAGATCGACAAAAGGAGCGGTTTCCCTGACGGTTTCCCAGGGCACGTGGAGAGACGTTTCAACGGAAACATGAATGCCTTCTTCCTTCAGCAAGGACAGAAGGCGCCGCAGTCCGGCCCGGTTCTGCAGAAGGGGATCGCCGCCGCTCAGGGTCACGCCGCCCCCGGTTGCGGTGTAATAATCTTTATCACGGGCAATCGTTTCAAGAATTTCGGACATCGACAATGAGCCGTCAGGCGCCGTATCCGGATCAGCGCCCAGGGCCTCGGGATTCTGGCACCAGGCGCACCTCAGGGCGCATCCCTGGAAGAATATCGTGGTGCGGATGCCGGGACCGTCATGAACGCAGGTCCGCTGTATTTTCATGACCCGCAGGCTTCCGGTATCATCTCCCCGGGTCATTTTCATAAAGGCTCCCTGCTCGCTCTGCTGCGCCGGCTGCCGGTACTGGGTGGTTTCCATAGGTGTCTCCCCTGTCATTCATGATGTGATGATGGCCTGACGGTAACCACAAATTGAAGCTTTGTCGTCTGGAATGATAATTCCGGAGAGATTTTCTTGTTATTGCCCTTGATCAGGGCAGGGATTAAGACCGGGATCCGGTCGGGCATTATTCCGAGGGGATGATTCCCAACATAACCAGGATAGGCCTGGATATCAGGAAATGGATGGACCCGGGCACCATCGAAAATTATCTCGTTACAGAACACCGGATCCGCGATCATCACGGATAACTAACGCCATCCCTGATGCCATCCATAACAAATCATCACTCACCGGTTTCCATCAGCCATAATTCGATTGACTACGTGTATCGGCATCCATATCATGAATGTAAATGATAAAGCAATTCACATATCCAGGAGTGCCGCCATGTTTCGACTGACACCGCTTCGGACGCTGCTGCTTCTTATGGCGATATTCGCCTTCGCCAATGCAGGGGATGGCGCAGCAGCGCAGGCAGACAAAAACGAGGACCAGGTTAAATACTACAATAAGCTCGGCGTTGAAAAGCTTAAAGAAAACAAGTTCGAGGAGGCCGTGCAATACTTCGACAAGGCGATAGCTCTGAAGCCCGGCGACGCGCCCTCCTGGAACAACAAGGGATATGCACTGGAATGTAAAATAGATTACGTAAAAGCCCGGGAATGCTATGACAGGGCGATAAAACTGGACCCGAATTACGCCGAGGCATGGCTCAATAAGGCATTTTGCTGTTCTCCCTTCGGGGCTTTTAACGAAGAATATTTCAATAAAGCAATTAAGCTGAAACCTGGTTTCCCCGAGGCATGGTGCCGCAAAGGACACCACCTGTATTACGAGATAGTAGAGAGCGGGTGGGCCCTGAGCAAGCATCAGTCGGATAAAGAAGAGGCGAGAAAATACGCCAATGAGGCCATCGGCTGTTTTGATAAGGCCATCACCATCAAGCCCGATTATGCCACTGCCTGGCTATACAAGGCGGATTGCTACTTTCTTATCGCGGAAACCAGGATCGGCAGGAAGGAAATAAAGACATACTATGAGGACGCGATAAAATTTTACGAAAAGGCGGTAAATCTTCAGCCGGACATGCTCAACGATAACGTCCTGGAGAACCTGGGGATTTCCCATGACAATATCGGTCAGTATGACAAGGCCCTGAAATTCTTCGACAGGGTGAAACAGGGGATAAACATCGCCTATAACAAGGGAAAGACATTCTCCCACATGGGTAAATATAAAGAGGCAATTCAATGCTTCGATAAGATATTAGAACAGCATGGAGAGATGCACGAGAGGGTTAAAGTCCTGGATGATAAAGGGAATGCCCTGAAGGCGCTGGGAAAAGCCGATGAAGCGCGGAAATGTTTTGAAGAAGCCAGAAAAATAGAAAAAAGTCTACGGTAAAGGCGGCCCGCGCATACCTGTTCAGAGCTTGTTCAGCGACTGGAGCTTCATCATGTCCGTAAAGGGCGCCTTGAGACGGAGAAGGCGTTTCAGGTACGCCTGTTCGCCGGTTATTCTGCCTTCAGACATGGCCCTGATAACGCGTGAATCCATCTCGTAGACAATCTCCGGATTCCGTATGGGGGATGAAAGCTTCACCGGAGCCTTTGTCATGCCATTGATGAATTCAATGGTATAATAGGCGTCAATGTCAGTGAAGTGATACTGCATGTGCTTGGTCCAGCCGGCGAAATTGTGGGCGATCTTCTCGTTAACATATTTTTTAGCGTCTACCTCCAGGATGGCCATTATCTCCTCATG
>DAONAJ010000152.1:0-4687 GCA_035400945.1 Spirochaetota bacterium | reverse complement strand
AGGTGTTCCTGGAGCTTGCCGCGGCGAATCCGAAGCTGCGGTTCTGCATGATCTGCTCGAAGGTCGCTTCGCACGAGGCGTACTTTGACGAGGTGCGAAACAGGGCCCTCGGGCTTCGGAATGTTACCTTCTTCGACTTCGTGAAGTATGATGAGGTGTATACGCTGCTGGCGAAGAGCAGGGTCTTCTGCATCACTTCGGACTACGAGGGCGACTGGCCCATGACGGTGCTTGAGGCAACGGCTACGGGACTTCCGGTGCTGTCGTATAAGCTGAATTATGGGGAGCTTATAGATAACTATATGGCCTGATTTTATAGTTACTGTAATTTAAAGCTACTAAATAATAATCTTTGTAAATTGCTTAACAATACTAAATATTTAAACAGAAGCTCGGAATATGCTCGTAATTATGCATATACTATTCATAATATCAGTTATAACATATCTACATTTATCTCATACCTTAAAGACAATATGTAATTTTTTAATCGTACTCATAATAATACTGACTTACTTTTTAGAAATTCTGCAAATAAAATTTGATTTTTATAGTCAAATTTAGCTGCATGTTTTACTATTTCATTTCTATTAAAATTATGCTTAAGTGCTCTTTCTATTTTTTTCTTGATATCTTCAACAGAACCTTCTGAACAGAAACCTGTAATCCCATCTAAAACCGCTTCGGGCATTCCCCCGGTATTGCCTGAAATAACGGGAACGCCGTACATGTTCGCTTCGATAAACACAATTCCGAACCCTTCGATGGAGCCGTCTGAATGATCGAACAGAGACGGCAAAACAAATAAATCGGAAATTGAATAATAATGGCTTTTCTCATCTTCGCTGATATTCCCCAAAAATATAACGTTGTCTGACATCGACAGTGATTTTACAAGGTCTTTAAGATTGTTTAGCTCGGGGCCATTCCCCGCAATATAATATTTCATTGAAGGATAAATACTAAGAATGCTTTTAAGCGCTATAATCACCGAAGAGATATTTTTTCTTTTTACAAGACGAGTTATGGAAAATAATACTTTCTCATTTCTGTTAGTCTTATTATTACTATTTTTTTCAGTAATTTTTGTATCAATAAAAGGATTACATATATAATCAACATCGCGCCCATATAATGATGTGTACAGTTCTCCAATGCTTTTACTGTTGGCGACAAAGAACACATGCCTGGACCTGCTTACTATTCGCAGTATATTTCTTTTTAAAGCATTCAGATTTAAAATCTCATTGCCGTGAAGAATAATAACGTATTTTGATTTTGCTATGCCAGAACAAGTAAGAACCAATCCAATAATTACAAAAATTATTTTCTGCCAATCCATCAAGATGAAAACACGCGAAGATAAATTTGCTTTAATAACATTTAAAATGCCGGAGAGTCCATCTTCTTTGATACAATATGAATTATAAGATAGATTATAATGTTTTAAAAATTGTATCATATAATATGCCCAGGTTTGTATACCACCTTTACCCAATCCCTGGTCAGTGGTTATCATAAAATAATCCATATTTTATAATCTCTCTTTCGCACGACCGCGATTATACATTTTATATTTCCCCATAATTCCATGTCGGATACTATATATGACATCCAGGAGTATGGCGACCTTTCCAAAGTTTAATGTGATGATATTTTTCGATATCATCAATAGTAGATATAATCTTAGATATATGAAAACGGATATTCTAAAAATAGGATCTAGATTCTTTTTCGCGAAATAGTGTATATTCCTGTAATAGTAATATGCTTTAACATTGTTGAGTTTTTGAGTCGTTGCTGATTCCTTGTGGTATATCCTCGCCAGTGGCGAATATATCAGCCTATACCCGGCTTTTCTTATTCTATAACACCAATCCGCATCCTCAAAATAAAGGAAATATTTTTCATCCATCATTCCAACATTCTCAATGACCTCGCGGGGTATCAGCATTAAACAACCGGTAATAAAACTAACCTCTCTTGTTTTATCATATTTCCCTGTATCAGTCTTATTCTTGCCGATATGCTTTGTTCTGCCGGAAAAATAATTTAAGCTACCGCCTGCATACCAGATACGCTCCGGGTCATCGTAATAGAATATTTTTCCACCGACTACTCCGGCTTTATTGCTATTAAGAACCGTATCCAGCAAGGGCTCTATAAAATCCGAACCAACCACTGTATCGTTGTTTAAAAGAAGTACATAACCGGCTTTATGATCTATAGCATATCGTATTCCGATATTGTTTCCACCGGCGAAACCAAGGTTGGTTTCGGTAGTCAAAAGGGAAAAACCATTATTAAAATTTTGTAATTTTTCAACTGAATCGTGATTTGACCCGTTATCAA
Source organism: Spirochaetota bacterium (assembly GCA_035400945.1). Lineage (GTDB taxonomy): Bacteria > Spirochaetota > UBA4802 > UBA4802 > UBA5550 > RBG-16-49-21. The sequence goes on along the minus strand of DAONAJ010000152.1, from coordinate 2,335 downwards.
CAACGATTATTTCAGCATTATCATAACTTATATTCTTCAAACTCTGAAGGCATTCGATGGTGTCTTCAGTGCTATTGTAGTTCACTATTACAATAGCGACTCTTGGGTTCATTTTCATCATCAGATTATCTCGAATTTGTGGATCCTGCGACCGGGAAATGCCGTCTACGTGTCGCTGCCAGCATAGTTTTTATACTTTACGGGATGATGCGGAAACTGGGTTTCTAATAAATCGGTAATACAGTTTTCTTATTTTTCCGCGCAGATACATTTTTACATACAAAAGGCCGGGACTGATTGTGGCGGTCAATCTGACCAAAGAATACCTGTTCCTTAAAGACGGAATCTTTTTCAAGCTAATCATTACCCGCCTGAAGAATGAAGGAGCGTCCAATACATTACGGAGGGCTACAATTTCCCTGATGGAATCACTGATGGTCTGAACATATAGTTCATGTTCAGCTTCTGAGATACGGCCCTTCTTACAGGCAACCTCGGCCGCTATCAACCAACCTACATAGGTATTTTCTATATTTGACATAATTGCGATATATTTTTTAATATATGATCGGTAATCAATATCCGGGTTTTTCCACCATGACGAGACACTTTCCGGGTGCAGACGATAATGATTTAACGGTTCGTTTATAACGCATATTCCGTTAAGCAGCATGGCGCGAAAAACCAATTGGTCATCCTCATTTAATATTTTTTCATCCAATGGCCCAAAAAAGCTAAACAGTTCCCTTCTCCATACAGCCTGACTGTGCCCCGGAATATTTGCACCCCCGTTTTCGGCTATCTTCAACGCGGGCCATGGTTTTTTATCATTGAAATTGTACTCTTTAATTACTATACCTTCCGAATTCGCGATATAACAATCAGAAACATACATACTATACTTTGATTTTTGAATTTCTTTTTTAATCCTTTGAATTTTATCCCTTGCAAACCAGTCGTCTCCCGCGAGTGGCAAAAAAACATCGGCGTTTGCCAAATCAACCAGTTTGTTAACGTGCGCGTTGATCCCGAGGTTTTTTCTGTTCCTGTTTAACAGCACCCTGGATGCGTTACTCTTCTTTGTGCTTATGTATTTCTTACAAATACCGAAAGTGGAATCCGCGGAGCAATCGTCCGATATTATAACCTCAACTCCCGACAGGTCCTCTGAGAATACGCTTTCCAGGCAGGTGGTGACAAATTTCTCATGGTTATAGAAAAGTACAAAAACTGATAGCGCAGGCTTATTCTCTTTCTTCATTCTTTAACTTCCGTGACTTGCCTATGATACAAATGATGCATCTTATGTTATCTGAGGAAACCTTTTATTTTCTTTAAAATCAACGTCATCCCGCCACCAGTAATCTTCTCCAGCCTCCATATATTGTATCCAGAGAGACCCGCGACAATGGAGGTTCCGGCTCCCCATTTTACATACGGGTTCATTTCAAAAACGCATATGACGCTCAACAGAACCAGCATGGTTAAATATAAAAGAATCTGTGTTAGAACCTTTCTCGTCCATAACACCCGCGCAAGCGCATATGCCAGACTGAGCATAGTTGTTGTATAAAATAGATAGAGCATCGCAAAACCTATGCCCGCACCAGGAAGACCCCAACAACGGAATCCTAACCAGACAGCAAACAGGTAAAATGCGCCAGCCAGAGATTCAGCGGCAAGAAAAGTTTTCCCCATTCCTTTCGCAAGCGGGATATATGCCAGCGGCCAGGATATAACACGCCCAAAAACCCCAAACACGGCCCAGCGTAGTATCCCTACAGCTCCATCGAATTTTCCCGAATAGAACAGAGATACAACAAGCGGCATAAAAAGGATAGTGCCCGCTATAGCCGGAACGGCGAGCAGAAGGCCGACTTCGGTCTGCATATTGACTTCCGTGTTCAAACGCTCAACATTGTCAGCAATAGCCGTGAGCCGGGGATAGTAATCCGTGCCCATCGCATTTAGAATAAAGTTCACCAGTATTCCGGAGAGTCCATAAGCAGCCTGGAAAAGGCCAACGGATTCAAGCCCTCCGTTCCGCGCCAGATACGCATTGATGAGATAAGCGCATAATGTGGTCACCAGCGCTGATAACATCAATGGTAAACCAAGCCCAAGCAGTTTTGACGCTTCGACCCTTGAATCTTTCCATGCGAACTGAGCAGGTCTAATGGGAATACGGCGAGCGAACCACCATGATGTAGCCAACAAAGCCGCCGAGCCGAGCACCAGGCTGGGGACGACACCATCCGTTCCCAGAAAATAATAACAGGGCACACTGATCAACAGACCGTTAACCGAACCTATTATCCCTACCCTGGCCAAGTCG
>DAONAJ010000151.1:0-4746 GCA_035400945.1 Spirochaetota bacterium | reverse complement strand
GTGCCGCTCAGTTTGTCGGCCGATTTACAGCCGCTCAGGAATGCTGTGCCGCCGACAAAAGCACCGGCCGCTGTCATACCCGAGAGTTTAAGAAAATCCCTTCGGGATATTGGCATACGCTACCTCCTTGAAATATATACGCAACATGAATTGCATTTTATGCTATAGTATTTTTCTGCTATATTGATTATTTTTTTTTCGCGAGTTATATTGCAACATGTTTTTCTAGAAATATCGTTTTGATAGAACTTATATTGAAAAAATTTTTTATTCGTAAAACAGCTAGAGATAATACTAACAAATAATAACAAAATATAACATTATATACTCATTGAAAATTTGCTCAAAACAAACTGCTCAAGTGAAAAATCGTCCACCAGATGCTTGACACCGCCATTCCGTGGTGAGATATTTGATCACTGAGTTTGGATGAAAAAACAATATAACAGGCACGGTTACAAGCGGCATCCGGTGAACCGATGCCGGACATTGTCATCGAGGTGACGCCCCATGAGAACAGTAGTCCCCGTCGTGATCTGCGCGTTGACGCTGCTGCTTTCCTGCACGCAATCGAAAGGGCCGGCTCATCCCCACGCTGGCCCGGACGGCGGCAGAATGGTTTCCCCTATCAACCGGCGCGCCCCGTCTCTTGACCTTGATGCGTATCACAGCGGGGCCTTGAAAAAAATCAGACTCGCGGATTACCGCGGGAAATGGCTGATCCTGTTTTTTTATCCCGCTGACTTCACCTTTGTGTGCCCCACGGAACTGAAGGAGCTGGCTGATCTATACCCTGAATTCAAGAAGCTTGGCGCAGAGATTGTCAGCGTGAGCACGGATTCCGCCTATGTGCACCGGGCCTGGCACGGTCAGAATGAGCTGGTGAAGGCCGTGACCTATCCGATGCTATCCGACCGCAACGGCCGGTTGAGCAGGGAGCTCGGCGTCTACAATGAGGAAGCCGGCACCGCCCACCGCGCCAGCTTCGTCATCAATCCCGAAGGCCTCATCGTGGCCTGCGAAATCCATGACGACGCCATCGGCAGGAGTGCCGAGGAGCTGCTCCGCAAGGTGTCGGCCGCGGTTGTGGTCGGTAAAGGCGGCGGCTATTGTCCGGCGGGATGGAAGCAGGGTGAAGAGCTGATAAAGCCGCAATAATACAGTATCCGGGAGAAGCAGATGAAACGTTTCGGTATCCTTGTTTGCGCGCTGGCGCTTGCGGCGGGTCTTTCACAGGCGCGGCGCGCTGATGGCGCTGAAAGCCGCCTGTACCTTCATTTTTTCAAGAGTCAGGTCTGCCCTCATTGCCGGCTGGCGGAAAAGGAGCTCCCCGCAGTGATCAAACGCTATCCCCGCATCACCATGGTCACCTATGACGTGCGTAACGCCATGAACCAGGTCGATGCCGTCAACAGGCAGAATCTGGGAAAGTTGATCGCCATGCTGCAGCAGATACACGCCCGCACCGGCGGCAGGCCGTTCATATATGAGGGCAACACTCCCCATGCCTTTGTGCTGGTCAACGGGGTCCCCTACTATGTGAAAAAGTTATCCGACGTTACGACGATAAAGAAAGAGGTCCCGATTCCGGTTTTTATTCTTGGCGACAGGGTCTATGTGGGATACCAGGCTTCCACTCTCAATCAGGCCATCGCACGGTTCAACAACGGGAAAAACTGAGGTTCAGGCGCATCAGGTCGCTCTTTTCTCTCTTATCCTGATATTCTGGCCATTAAGCTGCCAGATACTTCAAAAAAGCAATTATCATAACAGATTCTGTTACTCATTGCCACCGGTGTTGTGGGATTTCCATCATTAAAATCACTCATTGAAAGGATTGTTAATTTCACCGGAAAACTGTACATTTAACATGTAATGATTCAGGAAGGAGGTGGCCATGGCTGCGTATGATTACAACAGGGAAGCTTTAGCCAATCTTAAGATTGAAGACACATCCATACTTGACCCCCTGGTCGATTTTACCTCCGCACGGGAAGCCCATCTTAAGAAAGACCATTCGCGCCGGGACAAGAGGCTTTCGCTCAAGGAAGCAATTGGCGAATTCGTGAAGGATGGGGATGTCCTTTCCGATACCGGTTTCAGCTATGTCCGGACCCCCATGCAGGCATATTTCGAGATCCTCCGGCAGAAGAAGAAGGACATCCAGATGATCGGCTCGCCGAACTCGAACCAGAGCTACATGATCGCCTTCGGCGCCGCCCGCTTTTCCCATAATTCCTATTCCGGCGCGGAGATGCGCGGATATGACCGCGCTTATTCGCGGGCAGTCATAGAAGGCAAAACGAAGATACTGTCCGAGTGGAGCCACGGCACCATGGCCCAGGGCTTCAAGGCGGCGCACCTCGGCGTTCCGGGCCTTTTCAGCAAGCAGCTCCTCGGCTCGGACATTTTAAGGTACAACGCCTACGTGAAGGTGATGCAGAACCCGATGCGAACGGACCCTGACCCGGTGGTCTTCGTCCCGGCCCTGTACCCCGACATTGCCATCATCCATGTCCAGGCCGCCGACCGCTTCGGCAACGCGCGGATGTACGGCCCGCCGATAAACGACATCGCCCTTGCCGCCGCCGCGCGGCGCGTCATCGTCACCGCGGAGGAGATTGTGCCCCCGTCCGACATAAGGAGCAACAACAAGGGCGTGGTCATCCCCTTTACCTGCGTGGACGCCGTGGTCGAGCTGCCCTACGGCGCTGCGCCCGGGAGCATGCCCGGCTGCTACTACTGGTCACGGCAGTGGTGGGAAAAGCTGATGCGCTGGGCGTGCCAGTCGCAGAAGAACATTGATGAATACTTCGAGTACTGGGTCTTTAGCTGCAAAGACCAGTATGATTTCATAGAGAAGCTGGGCGGGGCCAAGTGGATCGCCAATTCCCGCCGGCTCACCAAAGCGGAAGAGTACGATAACGAGGACCTGGGCTTTGATTTCTCCTACGAGGAGTTCAAGACAATCGAGACCGAAACGGGCATCTACTACTGATACGGGCAGCCGCCGTTATTCCAGAAGGAGGTAATGATCCATGACAGACATGAAACCGGCCAATCCCCTTGAAATGGTAGCCTACAATCTCTCCCTGCAGATCGAGGACCACCAGGTGGTCTACGTGGGGACCGGTCTCCCGATGGTGGCTGCCATACTCGCCCGGAAGACCCACGCGCCGAGCATCACACTGGTGTACGAATCCGGGGCGCAGGACCCCCTCGAGGGCGGCATGCCCTGGTCCGTGGGCGGGCCCTTCACCTGGCGCAAGTCTCCCATGATCCTTGAGATGTCGTACTCCTTCGGCCAGGCCTACAACGGCTACGTTGACATCGGGTTCCTGGGCTTCGCCCAGATAGACATGTACGGCAACATCAATACCCACATGATCGGCACCGATCTCCTGAAGCCGAAGGTGCGCCTCACCGGTTCGGGAGGCAACAATGACCTGTCGTCGCTGAGCGAGAAGATGGTCCTCGTGGGGCTGCAGTCGCCGGACAAGTTCGTCAAGAAGGTCGACTTCATTACCTCCGTCGGGTTCCTTGAAGGGGGCGAGTCGAGAAAGAACGCCGGCCTGCTGGGACAGGGGCCGGTGGCGGTCGTGACCAACGCCGGCATTTACGATTTCGAGCCCGAGTCGAAGCGCATGCGGGTGAAATCGCTGCATCAGGGCGTGGCCTTCGGTCTGGCGCAGATGGCCACCGGGTTCGAGCTACTGAAACCGGACGGCGAAATACCGGTGACGCCGGCGCCTTCCGCGGAAGTGCTGTCCATATTGAGGAACGACGTGGACCCCCTCGGGGTGTTTACGTCCATGCCCGGATCGAAATAGCGGCCGGTCAGGCTTCAGCGAGGAGCTTTTGCGGGTATCTTGGTTATTTCTATAGAATAGAGCTTGGTATGGCAAGGGGAAAGGGGACCGCCCGGTACAAGAAGGGTTCCCGGAAAAAATATATCAGCCAGGGAGGTGCAACATGCATAAAAAATATGAGTCGGGAACATTCTGCCGGAGCATCAACTGCCCGCAGCATGCGCCTCTGGAAGGCCTGTCGGGAGACGCCTATCTGGAAAAAAAAGCCGTGCACTGCAAGGATTGCTACGCGTGGAAGTTCCTGAACTGGACAAAGGACAACGGCTGGCGCATCGTCATGACCATGCCGGAAATATCTTCCAAGCAGCTGGCGGCCATGATCAAGGGCATTGACATCGTGAGGGTGGAAGACCTCACCGAGGACGAGATCCTCTGCCTGTAGGATGCAGCGGGAAGGTCACCGGTCCGACAGCACCACGGAGGTTTCCACCTGCCGGGCCGGGATCTTCCAGTATTTTTTGAGGAGACGGTCCTTCTCTTCCGGCGTAACCAGCCGAAAACCGTGTTTTTCATAGAAACGGATGGCCCATGCGGCATCTGCCCAGGTCCCGATGAGGAGGGGCCTGTCGGTTTGTCTAACGAGCTCCGACAGGAGCAAGCTCCCGATTCCTTTTCTCCGTTCAGAGGTAGCTACATAGGCGTGACGGATCAGGGTCACGTCGCCCACATCCTGTATACCCATGACGCCGATAAGCTTCCCGTCTTCCTCAAAACCCCAGAAGCGTATGCCGTCGTCGATCTCACGGCGCAGTTCTTCCCGCGGCATGTAGGGATCGTGCCATCGGTCTTCCGGTATCACGCCGCGGTAGGCCTGCGCAGCGTCGTTTATGATTGCGTACATGGTCTCAAAATCAGAATCATCGCACCGGCGTATCAT
>DAONAJ010000150.1:0-4778 GCA_035400945.1 Spirochaetota bacterium | reverse complement strand
CATGCGCGTCCGGCGGCGGAAGCTGGTTTGACAGCTACCATGTCACCGGCGGCGCCGACAAGGCGGTCCCGGTAAATTACATCATCCCGGGCTGTCCTCCCAAGCCGGAGGCGATCATTTACGGCGTGGCCCTGGCCCTTGGCCTCGTGGACAAGAAGGCGTCGCCGGTCGAGCTGAAGCAGGTCGAATTCCCGATCGACACGTATCTGAAGAACAAGGCCTTTGAAGAAAGGAACGTCATATACCAGGTGCTGAACCAGTAGGGGAGCGCCCGGTCCCCGCCTGCAGGGGCGCGGCACGCCGCGCCCCTGCAGGCGGGTAATCGCAATTATTACTTTTTATTATGGAGTAGTTCAATGGCTAAAAAAATAATAATGGTCGATGATGATATAGACACCTGTTCCAATTTAACAAAAGTCCTCTCGTCGAAGGGCTATGAAGTGACGGAGGCCTATTCGGGAGCCGAGGCCCTCAAGAAGGTCCTGTCGGTCAAGCCTGACCTGATCATCCTTGACATCATGATGGAGAAGGACACCGCCGGCTTTGAAGTGGCGAACATGATCCGGAGCGAAAGGCCGACCTCGAAATACAAGGAAGTCAAGAGTGTGCCGATAATCGTCCTTACCGCCATCAACCAGGTCACCAATTCAAGGTTTTCCCTGGACGATAAAAACAGTTTTTTGCCGGGAGTCAATGATTTCTTGACAAAGCCGGTCAACTTTGATCTACTGCTGGAGAAGGTGGCTAGATATATTTAATCCCCCCTCTCTGAGGTTTACAACTGATGAAGGCACGATTCAGGGCGAAAATCAGCACGAAGCTTGTTATCAGCCTGATGTCAGTTGTAGCCATCAGCGGTATCAGCTCGGGTATCCTTGGTCTTTACGTCATCAATAACAATGTGGTCGGGCAGGCGTATGAAGAGGTGCAAAGCCACCTCAATACGGCCCGTTATTTTTACAACGAGCGCATTCAGATCATCTACCTGTTCATCAATCACCTTTCCTCCCTTGAGTATGTCCAGAACGCGGTCCTGTATAACGACCGGCAGCTCCTTGTCGAGAAGATCCTCAAGGTGAAGGATGAGCTCAAAATCGACATCATGACCATCACCGACGCCCGCGGCAGGGTCATTGCGCGGGCGAACAACCCCGCCAGCTTCGGCGATGACGAAAGCCAGGACACCTTCGTGAAATATGTCCTCGAGAACAGGAAACCGTGTTCGGGAACCGACATCGTCACCCGCGAACAGCTGCTGCGGGAAAGCAGGCAGCTGGCTGACCAGGCCTACATCAGGGTCGTCCCGACGCTGCGGGCCCGACCCAAGGACAGGATATTCGAAACAAAAGGGTTGTGCAAGAAGGCCGCGGCGCCGGTCTTCAGCGGAGGGAGGCTTATCGGCGTCATATACGGCGCCAAGCTGCTGAATAAGAACTTCGAGATGGTTGACTCGCTAAAAAAACTCCTCTTCAAGGACGAGCGTATAGGCGGGCACGAAATCGGGACGGTTACGATATTCATGGATGATCTGCGGATATCCACGAACGTGAAGAACAGCACCGGCAAGAGGGCGGTGGGGACCCAGATTTCCGAGGAGGTGTACCGGAAGGTTTTCGAGCTGGGGAAAGTGTGGCTTGACAAGGCCTTCGTTGTCAACAGCTGGTACCTCTCCGGCTACAGCCCAATCTACGATATTAATCGCAAGGTTGTCGGGATACTTTACGTGGGCATTCTCGAGGAAAAGTATAACCAGATCCAGCGGAACGCAACCATGTTTACCCTGCTGGTCATACTCATAACCGGCTGTGTCGCCGTGGCGCTGTCGATATATCTGATCAGGGGGATCATCACGCCGATCAGGCGGCTCGTTTCGGCCTCCCAGCAGCTGGCTGCGGGAAATTACATCGAAAAGATCAGCATCACCAGCTCCGACGAAATGGGCTACCTGTGCACCACCTTCAACACCATGGTCGACGCCATATCCGAGCGCGACCGGAAGCTGAAGGAGCAGACCGAGATGCAGATGGCCCAGTCTGAGAAACTTGCCTCGCTGGGGCGCCTCGCTTCAGGGATCGCCCATGAGATCAACAATCCCCTTACGGGCGTCCTTTCCTACAGCACGGTCCTCTACGAGGAGATCAAGGATCCGGGATACCGGGCGGACCTCAAGGTTATCATAGATGAAACGATCAGGTGCAGGGAAATCGTCAAGGGCATCCTTGATTTCGCCAGGGAGACCAGGATAGACAAGAGGCCGGGAAATATAAACAGGATAATCGGCGAGCTTTTCGCGATACTGGAAAAGCACATTAATTTTCAGAACATCCGCGTTAAAAAAGATTTGGCAGAAAATCTCCCGGAGATTAATATAGATGTCAACCAGATCAAGTCGGTTCTCAACAATCTCGCGGTAAATGCCGCGGACGCGATGCACGACGGGGGGGATCTAACTATTCGGACGAGATATGACGAGGAGTCAAAAAAGATAATCGTGACTGTCTCCGATACCGGCATGGGCATAAAGAAAGAAAATCTGTCGAAAATATATGATCCCTTTTTCACGACAAAGGAAACAGGAAAGGGAACCGGGCTCGGCCTGTCGGTGACCTACAGTATTGTCCAGCGTCACAACGGCACGATACGGGTTGACAGCGCTGAAGGGAAGGGAACGACGTTTACGGTCGAATTCCCCGTTGACACGGGTGACAACACCACGGGCAGTAAATCAATGATTACGGTTTGAGGGATGGCATGGATAAACAAACGAAAATACTCATCATCGATGACGAAGATATCGTGCTGAAAAGCTGCCTCAGGATTTTAAAGAATGAAGAGTATGTGATAGACACCGCCTATTCCGGCGAGGAGGGCTTGAAGCGGACCGACGAGAAGGACTATGACATCGTCATAACTGATCTGAAGATGCCGGGACTGGGAGGGATGGAGGTACTGGCCTCATTAAGGAAGAACAAGCCGGAAGTGACCGTTATCATTTTCACCGGCTATGCCACCGTCGAGAACGCCCGGGATGCGCTTAAGAACGGGGCCTTTGATTACATACCGAAGCCATTTACCAACGAGGAGCTCCGCACCGTGGTGGACAACGCCGTGAAGGCCCGCGAAAAAAATTCCGACGCCGGCATGCTTGACCTGATGGCGATCGTGTCCCATGAGATGAAAAGCCCTGTTTCTGCCGTGCACACGACCGCCGAGACGCTCTACCGCGGCTATCTGGGCAATCTCGATCCGGAGCAGCAGAAAACAGTGGAGAAGATATTAAGAAACTGCCAGTACCTTGAGGACATCATCCGGAGCTATATCGACCTTTCAAAGATGGACATAGACAACCTGGAATCCTTTTCCCAGAATATTGACCTCGTGAATGATGTTATACAGCCGGTTATCGAAATCCCCGAATATGCGGATAACCTGAAAAAGATGCCGATCGTCACGGACTACGCGGTCAGGCCCCGGGTTAACGGAGACCCCAATTTGTTGAAGATCGTCGTTACCAACCTCATCAATAACGCCATCAAGTACGGGAAGCCCGAGACGCCGGTGAACGTCCGGGTCGCCGAGGCAGATGGGCAGTACCAGGTGTCGATACGGAACGAAGGCGTGGGCATTTCGCCTGAGGACGCCGAGCAGCGCCTGTTCAAGAAATTCAGCCGCCTGAAGCAGAAGGGCACCGAGGGCGTTAAGGGGTCGGGCCTCGGGCTCTATATATGCAAGAAGATTATCGAAAAACATCATGGCCGGATATGGGTGGAATCGAAGGTGGGCGAATATGCCACGTTCTGCTTCACCATCGGCAAGTGACACGGCATGAAGGGCTTATCTCAAGGAGGATGTTGATGCAGAGCAAGAAGGTTATACAGATTATCGATGATGACCCTGATTTTTTATCATCGCTGAAAATGACCCTTGAGTCGGCAGGGTATACGGTCAGGGCCGCCGGGAGCGGCGCCGAGGGAATCAAGCTCTTCATGGAACAGACCCCGGATCTGATTATCTGCGATATCATGATGGAAAAAATAGACACCGGGATACGCCTGGTCCGCGAGATACGCGAGAAAAACAAGAATATTCCCATCTACCTCCTGAGCGACATCGGAAGGCTTACCGCCGCCAACATTGACATTTTCGAGCTCGGGTGCAACGGCACGTTCCAGAAACCCTTTGACCCCGAAGAGCTGCTGCGCGTGGTACGGCAGAACTTCGGCAAATAGGCATACGAAGGGTAGAAAGAAAAATTTCCCGCAGAGGCGCCGTGTCGCGGAGTTTTACGTGTTTTCAAGAGAATTGAAACTTGTTTTTCACTGCGTCCCCGCGGGAAACATTTTTGATCTAGTCATCGGTGTTGCTCTATCCCGGCGATACACCTTTGGGCCAGCCGGGATAAACTATACATACATAATCACCAGTGTGTGTGATAAAATAGTATTGCAATCTCACCGATACCGGGCAGTGCTGTAACAGTTCCCATGATTCGATTTTAATAAAAATAAAGGATGGCTGAAGGACTGGAAGTATTGTATATTACTAGATAAAGGGAGGCGTCACCAGGGCGGGTCCCGTAGAAGACTGGAAAAAAAAGTATCCGAAGAAGTTCGCCCCGGAAGAAGACATATTCAGTCACATCCAGAGGGGTGACCGGATCTTCATAAGCACCGGCTGCGGCGAGCCGCAGTACCTGGTGCAGGCGCTTACCCGCTACGTCGGGTCCAACCCCCGGGCCTTCGCGGAAGCCCAGGTAATGCACGTGTGGACCCTCGGGG
>DAONAJ010000149.1:0-5113 GCA_035400945.1 Spirochaetota bacterium | reverse complement strand
CCTCAGAGTCTCGTCGTTATCGGGGTATCGATCAAGCGATTGAACCTCGGCCAGATAATCCTTACAAATAATCACCGCATCGGCTGCAAGGCCCGTATATACGGGGTCGGCAAGGATGCCGGGGACCTCAACGGTGTGCCGGTCTTTGCCGATGTCAGGGACCTTCCGGAAACGCCAGATGTCGCCATCATCATCACACCGGCTAAAACAATACCCGGCGTCATGAGGGCCTGCGCCGAGAAAGGCATCAAGCACGTGGTCATTGAATCCGGCGGATTCAGCGAATATTCCAGCAGCAGCCGCTCCCTTGAAGAGGAAGTGCTCGCCATAGCCAGGCAGAACGGCATCCGTATCATAGGTCCCAACTGCATAGGCACGATCTGCCTGGAGCACCGCCTGATGATGCCCTTCGTCTTTTCCCAGGGCAATGTGCAGCCGGGCACCGTGTCAATAGTCACCCAGAGCGGCGGCGTCGGCGACACGCTCCTGAAAATCGTAAACGAGAACCAGGTCTTTTTCAACAAGTTCATCGCCACGGGGAACAAGTTGGACCTTGACGAGGTGGATTTCCTTGAATACCTGATTCAGGACGAGAGCACGAAGGCCATCATCATGTACCTCGAGGGTTTTTCCCGGGGAAGGGCTTTTTTCGAGGCAGCCATGAAATCGGCAAAGCCGATCATCGTGTACAAGTCAAACCGCTACCCGATGAGCGCTAAAATAGCCCAGTCCCACACCGCGGCGCTATCTGCCAGCGACGAGGTGGTCAGCGCGGCCCTCAACCAGGCCGCGGCGATACGCGTCAACAGCGAAGACGAGCTCATGGTCGCCGCAAAGTCGCTCAAACTGCCGGCGATCGGGGGGAACCGCCTCGCCGTTCTCTCGCGGTCGGGGGGGCACGCGGTAGTAACCGTGGACGCCTGCGCCCGGTACGGCTTTGAGCTGGTGGAATTCCCCGAGGACTTCCTGAAGAAGATCGGGACGCTCTACAATACCAACGTTATCGCCCACCAGAATCCCCTTGACCTGGGGGAAATATTCGACTATACCATTTTCACCAGGATACTGGAAGAGACCATGGCGGCCGAGGGCATAGACGGGATCATTTTCAACCACAACTACCAGTCAAGCTATGAAGCGCAGATGTCGCGGACGTTCCTCGACGGTGTGAAGAAACTGGTCGAAGAAAACGGGCGGCCGGTGGCCGTGACGCTTATTTCGGACGCGAAGGAAGTCCTGGATATCACCATGAACCATCCCTATCCGACCTTCACCATGCCCCATCAGTCGGTTCAGGCGCTCTGGACCGTCAGGGACTATACTCTCCGCAGGGAAAGGCGCGACAGCCGCGGTGTCCCGGAGGATTATCCGGTCCGGTGGGAAGAGATTGAGAAGATACGTGAAAAATGCCTAAAGGATGAACGGATACCCCTGACCGATGAGGCCCTTGACATATGCGCCGCCGCAAGCCTGGAGCCGGTCAGGCATGCAGTCATCAGGAGCGCCCCGGAACTCAGGGACATCGATCTCCGGTACCCGGTGGCAGTCAAACTCCTGTCGCGGGACGCCTCGCACAAGACCGACGTCGGCGGCGTGAGGCTGGGTATAGCTTCCGAAACCGAAGCTCGCGAAACCATTGAGGCTATGACAGCCGACGTCCGGGGAAAAGATAAAAACATCTCGATAGACGGATTCCTTGTACAGGAGATGGCATCAAAAGGAGAAGAGTTCTTTGTCGGCGCCCGCCGCGACGCCTCCTTCGGTCCCATTGTCATGGTAGGCCTCGGCGGCGTTTTCATCGAGCTTTTCAAGGACCGTTCGATACGGATGGCGCCGGTCACGAAGAATGAAGCTGAAGATATGCTTCGGCAGCTTAAAGCGTTTCCGCTTCTCAGGGGTTACCGGGGAAGGCCGGTCATGGACATACAGGCGCTGATGGAATGCATCTGCCGTGTTTCCAACCTGATTTCAAAGGCTCCCTATATCGATGAGATCGACCTCAATCCTGTCATTATCCATCCGGAAGGTCAGGGCGTTTCTCTGGTCGATTCCCGTGTTTTTTTCAGATAAAAGGGTAGTGGCGTTCGCCGGTGGGTTCGTCTAGCTGACATAATACTGCCAGGGCGGCCCGTCAGGCGGCGCCGGACTCAGCTCTGCGTCGAAAATTCATTTTCTGCTCGATAAAAAAATATTGACGTACTTCTTCTTACGTGCAACATTCTTTGTGCAGCATCGGGTGCATTGATCATGAATTGAGAGGTGCCGTAATGAAGAGTAAACCGTTCGCGAGAATCCTCTTTGCATCAGTAGTCGTTCTTATAGCAGCGCTTCACTTTTTACTAATCACCACAGACGGTTTTTCCAGGGCCGGCAGGGGGGGGAGTTACCGTTCCAGCTCAAGCTCGCGGTCTTACAGCTCATCAAAGTCATACAGTTCATCCAGGTCGTATTCAAGCGGCTCAAGCCGTAGTTCATGGGGCGGGTCCTCCAGCAGTTCAAGAACCTATATTCCGTACGGATCCACCCATTCGAGCACCAGTACTACCACTACAACGGATTCCACAACTACATCGAGCGGAAATGACTGGATTTACGGCCTCATAGGCCTGGTCGTCATATTCGGCGGCATCGGCCTTGTCATATATTTCATCGTGAAAGTGATCAAGAAAGCCCTGGGGATGGCGGGAGGCGCGGCACGGGCCGGCTTTGACGATTCGGCGCCCACCCAATATGAATTCAATCCTGAAATCGCGGAAAGGATAAGGGCGGGTGACCCGGATTTCTCCCCGGAAAAATTCATGGAAAAAGCCCAAGCCATAGCGGAAAGGCTCCAGCAGGCATGGTCGGACGGCGACATGATCCCGGTGAGGAACTATGTGTCCCAGGGGATATTCAACCGCTTCCGGCTGCAGCTGGAGCTGATGGTGGAAGATGAAGGAGTCCGGAACCTGATGGCTGATTACAAGGTGATGAAAGTTTCCGTGCTGGCCCTGAGCGCGTCGAAAAGCTACCAGACGCTCCATGTGAGCCTCTTTGCCTCGGCGCGGGACGTGACCGTTCCGGCCGGCGCCTCGGATGACGATAGGCACAAGGCCCTCTCCTCAACGCCCAAGGAAGCCTTCACCGAGGTATATTCCTTCACCAGGAAGCTGGGCGTAAAGACCAACACCAGCAGGGATTGGCTGAAGGGGGAATGCCCGAACTGCGGATACGTCCCGGAAAATTTCAGCGAAAACAACAAGTGCCGCAGCTGCGGCTCGATATACAACTCCGGTGAATTTGACTGGGTCCTTTCGGAAATAACCCAGCTCGAGGAATGGAAGGAGGACTCTTCGCGCGATATCGAGGGCCTTGCCGAGCTTGAAGGCAAAAACCTATCCATAAACAGGGAAGTTATCGAGGACCGCGCTTCGTATCTCTTCTGGCGATGGACCTATGCGCGCATCAAGGGCACGCCGGCGCCGCTAGCGAGGGACGCAACCCCCGGTTTTATAAGCGGCTTTCAGCCGAAACCGCACCCGATGTATGATATTGCTGTGGGTGCCGTTGACCTGATGTCGGTCAGACTTGAAGGGGAGGAAGCCGTCGCAATGGTCAAGGTGCTGTGGAGCAGGGCGGCTCAGAAAGGCGAGGAGCCCTATCACCAGGAACATATGTTCACCCTGAAGATGCCGGTGGCCCTGAAGAACCCCTACGGTCTGGCGGACCACAGCTGCGATAACTGCGGGGCCCCCCTGCCTGAAACTGACGCTTTAAAATGCACCTACTGCGGCAGCAATCTCCCGGCGGCGGTCAGCGACTGGCTGCTGGCGAAAATTGACACCATTGACTGGGAACGCGGACAGGGCTGACAGGAGTCATCATGGATACTGCAACACAAGCCATCATCTACGTTGTGTCTCTCCTTGTTACCGCCGGGTTCCTGGCGCTGGTCATGGTGCTGGTCCCGGCAATCCGGGAGCTGAAGGCGCTCTTTATCGATCTCCAGAAAACGTCGGCGGAAGTCAGGGATCTCGCCGTGGAAATGAAGAAAATCAGCGCCAACGTGGAAGGAAAGCTGGACGGCATAGACACCATGCTCAACAATTCCCAGAAAATAGTGGCCAACGCAGGCAGGGCTTACTCCCTGCTGAACAACTCGGTACTGAAAAACGCCGAATGGCTGGCCCTGATCCCGGCCATCCTGATGGGATGGAAGGCTGTAAGCAAGATAAAAAGGAGGAAGGATGAGCGACAACAATGACGGTCTTAAAACCCTGATGACATTTGTCATAGGAGCGGCGGTTGGAGCCGTATTCGGGGCTCTTTTTGCGCCGAAACCGGGGAAGGATCTGCGCCAGGATCTCCGGGATTTTTCGGAAAAGCTGGCTGAGGACGCCAAGTCTGAATACATCAAGATGACTGAAAAAGCGAAGGACGTCGGCGAAAAGGCGAAGAATTTTGCGGAAGAAACGAGAAACCGGTTCCGCAAGGGGGGGGAGGATCCGGACCCGGCCACCTAGTCACGGGTCATATCAGGTAGTAATCTTTCAGCTCCCTGAAGAGGGTTGATACGATCTCCTTGACCACGACAATGGTCGGTATGGCAAGGATGAGGCCCGCAAAGCCGAACAGCATGGACCCCCCCATTATGCCGATGAAGACTACCAGGGGATGGAGAGACACGGCTCCGCCCACCACTACCGGCTGAAACACGCCGTTATCCAGCACCATGACGATGAGCACTACTACGGCCACGGCGATTATCAGGTTGTTCGGCGTGATGAAGGGTATTATGGAGTTCGCGCTTTCCGCGATAAGCGCGTAGGATGACCCCAGGACGAAGGCGATGCCGAAACCCAGTATGGGAATCGCCGTCGCCATGCCGGCGGCAAGGCCGATCATGACGGCCATCTTGATCTCAAACCCGATTAACGCCAGTAATACAATATAAGAAATCCCTACCAGGGAACATTCTATAAGTATACCCCGCAGATAGTTCCCGATGGCCTTGTCCACCTTGTCAAACACTGCCAGTGAGACTTCGAAGTAACGGTTGGGGACGAGGCTTACGAAAAAGCGTTTGATTTCGCCGTTGTCCAGCAGGAGAAAGAGGAATACAAAGGGCATGATG
>DAONAJ010000148.1:0-5234 GCA_035400945.1 Spirochaetota bacterium | reverse complement strand
TGTCAGACCGTGACCGCTCTGGACGGCAGGTCCTTTGCCGTCTTCGTTTCTGCAGTCACCGCCTCGGTTTCCACCCTCGGCACTTTTACGACGGGCAGGAAAGTCAACCTCGAGAGGGCCATGACCCCGTCATCGCGCTTCGGCGGGCATTTTGTACAGGGCCACGTTGACGGGCGGGGCACGGTCGAAGCCGTCGAAAAGGATTCCATGGGGATGCGGGCGAGGATAGCCGCCGGCCCGGAACTGGGAAGGTACATTGTCGGGAAGGGCTCCGTCGCGGTTGACGGGGTTTCACTAACCGTCGTCTCTGCCGATGATACGGGGTTCACCCTTTATTTCATCCCGGAGACGCTGGAAAACACCATTGTATCAGAGTGGAAAACCGGCGTCGAAGTGAACATTGAAGTGGACATACTTGCGAAGTATGTTGAGCGGATGCTCCGGCCCGGTACCGATAATGCCGATGGGAGATCCGGCGACAGGAACCTCATGAAAAAACTGGCGGAGGAAGGTTTCGTGTAATGACGCCGGTCCCTCGGGGATCGGGAAAGGTCGGGTCACAGCCGGATGCCGGGATAATGCTTGCCCAGCTCATCTGTCGTCGTTATATTGAAGAATTTGTCCAGGTGGGAAATCCTGAAAACGTTCTTTATCTCGGGCTGTACATTGTAGAAAATCAGGTTGACGCCCTGGTTTTTGGCCATGTTCATGAGGAGTATCAGCGAGCCTATCCCTGATGAATCGACATAGTCCAGGTCGGTGAAGCTCATCAGTATTGTCGTCACCGGCTTTGCCGCCAGGGGTACCGTCTTTTCCTTGAATTGATTGATGTCCTCGATGGTGAACTTCCCGCTCAGACGCACGTGGGCGATGCTTTCGGACGGATTGTTAATGCTGATTTCCATGGTTACTGCAGCCGGTCCCACAGGTTTCTTTCATCTATGAGCTTGATGAATTTCTTCTCGAAGGAATCCACTTCGCGGTAGTTCGGCGTTTCAGGGTTTCCCCGGAACAGGACCGCGTAGGTGCCGATGTTTTTTACCGCTTTGAGCATGTTGTTGTCCTTGATGGACTTCAGGATCTCGTGGTAGATGATGACAGCGGCGGAGTCCATAACCTCGTTCATGAAGGTCTTGTTCTTCAGTTCCAGGGGAGCGATGACGTTACGTATAGCCAGGTGCCGGTTGGGCTTTGACGGATCGGCGTATTTCAGCAGGTACACGATGACCTCCCGCTTGATCTCGGGTATATCGGCGGTCCGTATCATGTCGCGGATCCTTGACAGTGACTTCTCCGACTGCTCGTCGATCTCCCTGCTGGCGGCCTCCTCGCCCTCGTGGGCCTTGATGAGCTTTTCGACTTCCACCACGCCGACGCTTGAGATTTCCTCCTCGAACTTCTTGTTCATCCGGATGAACTCCTTGTCGGAGTAGTCCTTGAAGGGGTCCTTCAGGATGTTGACGAATTCTATGGCCTCATCGGACATGGCGACGCGCTGCTCTTCTTTCATCGATTTCAGGAAGCTCATGGAAAGGTTGCCGGGAAGCGAAAGGTCGAACTGGTCCGGCGCCACGGCCTTGACGATGGACATCTTGTAGAGGAGCGGAAGCTTTTTCCCTCCCGCGGTCCTGGCCTGGTCGAGGAGCGACAGGAGCCTGTCCATCGGCTCCGCCGGAACCGCGGTGGACCATCCCGAGAGGGGGTCTACCAGGTACTGGTGGTAGGCATTTCTCCCGCGCTTTGCAAGGCTCTGGATGATCCGTAGAAAATTGTCAATGAGGGGCGATCGAATGGTAGTGATCATATCTCTCATGGCTGAAAGATGATACAGAATCTTCGGTCTGTCAAAAGATTTTTATTTCAGGCTGAATATTTTTTTCAGGTCTATCGACCGCGGGTCAACGGGAAGGGTAAGCGCCTTCCTGCCCAGGTGCGATGACAGGTATATGGCGTGAATGGCCTCCAGTGCCCGGTAGCCGTCATCGGCGGTCGATGTCTCCGGCGCGTTGCCCGCAAGGGCCCGTTTCGCCTCGAAATAGAGCTCGGTGAAGCAGCTGACGCTCCGGTAGCGCGGAAACCTTGCCGCGGACAGGTCGCGGAATCCCGTGTAGTGCCGGGATTTCCTGCCCATAAGCAGGGATTCATAGCCGTTGCCGATAACAATCGCGCCCAGGGCGCCTGATATCTCAAGCTCGAAGACGAAATACTTCCTTGAGCCCCCTGCCTCGAGGAATACGTCAATGCCGTCGGCGGTTTTGAGCCAGGCGCAGGCGCGGTCCTCGAAGCCCTGTGAACGTCCGGTGCGCTGAAATTCGCCTTCCACGGTGACGATCTCGCCGAAGAGAAACCTGATCATGTCCACGAGGTGGGTGCCGTCATGGAGCAGCGGGCCGCCCCCTTCTTCCAGGCGGGAAGGACCGCCGTAACCGCCGGTGAGTATGGAGGCATGGACGGTCTTCACCGGGCCGATCTTCCCGCCGTCGATCAGTTCCTTGACCTTCCGGTAACGGCCGTCAAAGCGCCGTTCATGGTTGACGATGACGGCGGTCCCGTGCCGGCGGCACTCGTCGGCCATGGCGCGGCAGCCCGCGAGGGAGGAGGCCATCGGCTTTTCCAGGACAATGATCCTGGCGCCGCTGCGGGCCGCCTCGACGGCTATCTGCTCATGACTGTCTGTCCAGGTCGCGATGATCGCCAGGGCGGGGCGGGAGGCGCGGAGGAGTTCCCGGTAATCTCTGAAAAGGCAATCGCCGGCGATGCCGGCCGTTTTGCCGAAGCGCTCGAGGCGCTCCCGGTTGATGTCGCAGGCGTGGGTGATGGCGAGTCCGGCGGACAGCGCGCCGCCGAAGTGTGTGCATGGCTTGTTCCTGAGAGGGTCAAGCTCCAGAAGATGCCCGATCCTGCCGCATCCGATCAGCGCGATGTTGACGTCCTGTTTTTTCATGGGATCATTCCGATCCTTTTCTGCCCGGATCGGTCAGATACGGGAGAGGGGAAAGGCCGCAGGGGTGCGGGCGCCTACAGGATCGGCAGATATTCCTGTATCTCATAATCAGTGATATACCGGTTGTAGCGTGAAAGCTCCAGCTTCTTGTTTTCTATGATCTTGTTGAAAAGGACGTCCCCGAGCGTTTCCCTCATGAAGGAGCTTGATTCGAAGTGCGACAGGGCGTCGTGGAGCTGTTCCGGGAGGTGCTGAGCGCCGTTTTTATCATCGAGATCGGGCCGGTCAGTATCCTCCATGGGATTCCCCAGCCTGTATTTCTCGTCGATACCCTTCAGACCGGCAGCGAGGATCCCGGAGAGGGCCAGGTAGGGATTGCAGGCCGAATCCGGGTTCTGCAGCTCGATCCTCATGGCGTTCGGCTTATCGGGCCTGCAGAGGGGCACCCGGACCATGGCGTTGTGGCTGGTGGTGCTCCAGGTCGCCCGCGTGGGCGATTCAAAATCCCGGTGGAGACGCTTGTATGAGTTGATCCACTGGTTGGTGAGGATGAAGAACTCGTTGCAGTGCTTGAGAAGGCCCGCTATGTAATACTCTGCCGTCTTGGAAAGATGATGGGGATTGTTCTTGTCGAAAAAGATGTTTTTGTCATCCTTGAAGAGCGACTGGTGTATATGCAGGCCCGACCCGTTCTGGCCGGCTAGCGGCTTCGGCATGAATGAGGCATAGATGTTGTTCAGGAGGGCTATCTCCTTGGTTATAAGCCGGAAGGTCATGATGTTGTCCGCGGTCGTAAGGGCGTCCTCGTGGCGCAGGTCGATTTCATGCTGGCTGTGGGACGCCTCGTGGTGGGACGATATGACATCGATGCCCATCTTTTCGAGGGTCAGCACGATGTCGCGCCGGTAATCGGTCGCCGCGTCCAGCGGCGTGAGGTCAAAATAGCCGCCGCGGTCCAGTATCTCGGGCTGGGTAAAATTCCTGAAAAAGAAGAACTCAATCTCAGGGCCGGTATAGAAGGTGAGGCCCCGGGCGGCCGCCTTCTTGAGGTTCTGCTTCAGGATATACCGGGAGTCCCCCTCGTAGGGAGTCATGTCAATCTGGTGTATGTCGCAGATCATCCGCGCCACCGAGTCCTGCTGGGGCCGCCAGGGAAGTATCTTAAAGGTGGACACATCGGGAAGGGCGATCATCTCTCTCTCGTCGGAGCGGATAAATCCCTGGAGCGTCGACCCGTCAAAGCGGACGCCCTCGGTTATGGCGTCCTCGAGCTCGTCTATGGTTATGGCGAAACTTTTCAGGAAGCCGAGTATGTCGGTGAACCAGAGACGTATGAATTTCACGTTGTTGTCGTGGGCGAGTTTTAAAACATATGCTTTATTCTGATCGGTATCCATTGTCCCTTACTCCTGATTAGGCAGCCATGGCGTACTCCCGGGCCGTTGCGGCGTCGCAGTTATTGGGGAGACGCGAAAGTGTTACCAGCTTAAAAATATCAGCACGACAAAGAGGGCCAGAATTATCATAAACAGCACCAGCATTACGATGGAGCCTTTCGTCATTCCCGTCGATCCGGCATCCGCATCCGGAGCGCCGGCGGCGATATTCTTTTTCGGCAGGGGTCCGTCTGTCTCGGCGTTATAGAGTTTCAGCTTGACCTGCTTTTCCGTTTCGGTGAATTTCCCGTATATCCCCTTGGATATCAGGGTGAGTATGTCGGTGGGGTTGTTTTTGCCCGAACCCGCCTTGATGTCGATAACTTCGCCCATGGTGGGCTTGATCCCTTCATCGCCGCGCAGGTTGAGCATGTCGATGTAATAATTTGCCCTATCGGACTGGGGCTGCAGGTATATCATCAGCTTGTCGCCGACCCTGAGCTCGTAGATCGGTTTTCCCTTGACCGGCGCGACGATCGGCTTCACCGGAAGGATGACGGCGTCATCCTCGACCGTGTATCCTTCATCGGGCCCCGCCGCGTCATCGTTCACTTCGGCCTTCTGTTCGGCCCCCGTGATCCCGTTCCGGTATTCCTGCGGGGTTATCTCCTGGATCGCTGTTTCAAGTGTTAGATTCTTGTCGTGGATGATCCTGTTGATGATGTCGTACAGGGCCATGTCCATGGCATTGTAATCGTAATCGCAGATGCTGTCGTAGAGGAGGGTGATCGAATTCATTTCCTCTGAGAACCGCTTGATGTGGTCCATGAGCGAAGATGTCATGGTGGCGTTGAAGTTGCCCTTCCATTTTACGTTGGCGATGTACTCGCGGTATTTCGTCCAGTCTTCGTGGG
>DAONAJ010000147.1:0-5267 GCA_035400945.1 Spirochaetota bacterium | reverse complement strand
TCCTTCTCCTAATTTGCTCCCTTCTATGATAATAATCCTTATGCATTGGGACATATGCAGCAATTATATTTGGGTTTATAATAATTTGATAATATTTTTGTTTTAACATGTTAAAACAAAAATCAACTTCTGATGGATGCTTAATTTTGATTTCAATTTTTTCTAAATCTTCCAATGAATCTAATAGGATTTTAATAAGAACTATATTATTATTCTTATAATGATTTACAGCATATTCTTCTGGTTTATGTGTATTAATAAGTTCAATAACTGATATAACATTTCCTTTTTCATTTAATAATGCGATATCAGGTCTGCATATCTTCATATCATATTCATGTTTTATATCAAAAACACCTCCCAATAGATTAGCGCTATGTTCATTTTTACAGTAATTGCATTTCCATGTGATATCTAATGGTAATCCATTTTTGAGGCATTCCTTCATTTTTTCTAATAGCAGTATTTGAAATGAAGAATGTAAATAATCATCACGATTGCAATTTTCAGTTGCGTCATGAGCAAAATGAGCACGTCTTGAGCCTTTACCAGTTTTTCCACTTTTCCTTAAGATAAATTCATTTTTACATTCTGGACAAAAATATTTAATACCCTTTTGGGCTTTGTCTATGTGAACAGAATCGCCATTCTCATCAATGGCTATTGTATATAATAGTTCTATGCTCATAATCCTTCCCCTATCCAATAAAGTTACTCAAAGAATTGAGCGACAAATGCCTTCTCAAGTTTGTTGATCACCGACTATAGCTTTCCCACTTCTTGCGGTTCACCCTAACTAAATGTATGCGTTTATATCTGTATCATCTTCCCCTTGATATTCAGGTAAAGGTTGTTCTTCAGTATACTCAATTGCTGGTTTAATATCGATAATCCTGTCCACCCGGAAAGACCTTCCTTCACACCGAAGCCAGCAGAATGCTTCTATATACCAATGACCGTCGTTTTGAAAAACTTCATATACTTCAATAGTCCGTTCCGTAATGTTCCCTTTGAAATCTATATAGGTTATCCGAACGAAATCATATTCTTCAACGATTTTATTAACAACCTCGAGAGAAACATGTTTCCCCGTATAATGACACTCACGTAAAAATGGAGCAGGCCTATATAACGGTATACTCGCTCTGGCCTTCTCCTTGGCCAGGCGGCGATTCAGAGCCCGGTTCTTGAGCCATACTATCGTCATGGTGAACGATAATAGTATCACCAGGAGCTCATTCCACAGGATCAGCTTGTACGGTTCACCAGGAATATACAGGCCGTAAGGCGTGATATGCCGGGCCGAGATGTCCATCAGGAACTGACAGAAGGATTCCATAATTATCCTTTAGCGCATTCAATGTGTATATAGCAACGCGGATGGCCGTTCGATACTCTCACATTACATGGTTCATTGAATGTGATGTTAAAATTAAACTCATTTTTATCACCAGTCTCATTCCCGAAATACATATGATACAATGAGGGTGACATTCCCTGGGCAATACGCCATTCAAAATTTGACGTGTCAGGATAATCCAGTTTGTCATGATTTCCAATTTTTACAGAATATCCCTTTGCCATTCTTGTGATTGATATATCCTTCACATTATTAAATACATTTTCATTATTCATGTTATTCTCCTTCTTAATATTAAATCTTTCCAACCAGACCCTTAAAAAGCTTATCGATATCGTCTCTACGCGTAATCGCATCGACCCACTCCCCCGGAATCCCGGAATACCCATACAGGATCCCCGCCAGTCCGCCTGTCACGCACGCGGTAGTGTCTGTATCATACCCCAGGTTCACTGCCTTGAGAACTGCTTCACTATAAGATCCGGATGTGAGCAAGCACCAGATAGACGCCTCTAGTGTATCTATCACATACCCTGAAGATTTAATGGTATCTTCCGGTAATGAAGCAATCTTGCCGCGAAACACTCGACGGAAATATTGTAATTCCATCCTAAACGGATCCTTGTCATAAATACCAGAGGCTTTATCTATTGCCTCATGGTACGCTTCCATGGGTGATTTCCCTTCAAGAAGATTCCGCGCAATAAGGCAATAGATGCCGCAGGCCATTAGAGAGCGCGAATGCCGGTGAGTAATGGAAGATACCGCATGAACGCGGCTGATAAACTCATCAATATCCATTTTGTGAAAGCTTACAGCCACAGGAATGATCCGCATGAGTGAGCCATTCCCATTATCTCCTTCGCTGTCGCCGCCGGCCAGTTCTGGTGAAATGCCATGTTTAAGCCGGCTGATGGCCGCCCTGGTGGCATTTCCGATATCGAAAGCCTTGCCATAAGGCGTCCAGAGGCCCTCCGAAAACCATCGTATGAAGCGGGATGCCATGTCATTCAGATCAAAGCCATGAGACAAGCTATCTGCCGTGCACAGCAGAAGCGAGGAGTCATCAGACCATGATCCGGCAGGAAGTTTAAATGTGCCGAAACCCCGCATACCGGTGATCGGATCAAGCCGCACTTCTTCTCTTGTCATGAATTCCACGGGTACGCCCAGGGCGTTACCAACCACAACGCCCCAGAGTCCGCCGAGTATTTTATTATTATTCTTCATTATTTCACTCTCCTGAGCTTTTGCGGCAACACATCCTCTTTCATGAGACCCTTATTGCAGTACGGACAGACATGATAATCAGGATCCGAGATATCCCACCCCCACTCCTCCAGTTTTTCAAGGCCCATGGCCCTGGTCTCGTCTTCGGCAAGGTATAGGATAAATTCTCCCCAGCAAAGAGGATTTTCAATCATACAGTCGCATTCTATCGTTAAAAGGCTGTAAAATTCCATCATATCTCCTCCACCTCACTTTTCATACCACATCCTCACCCCGTTCTGCGCGCCCTCTCCCATTAAGTTCGGGAAAAGGAGAGGGCTCTGAAAGAATGAACTTTATCGCTAGTCCTCCCCCTCTCCTTTCTTCAATTCTTAATGGGAGAGGGGGAACGAGGGGGGTGAGGGTCGATTCTAATTCTTCCACAACCCCAGCCTGTTCTCCCTCGCATAATGATACGATCTTAAAAACTTCTTTCTGTACCGTACATTGGGCGGAATGGTCAGCGGGCTAGCGTACCCGTTCCTGATAATAACATCATTCAGCATCTTGCCGTCGGCCAGGTAGACATAGGCGAGCAACCTACGGTACCGGTCCC
Organism: Spirochaetota bacterium; assembly: GCA_035400945.1. Lineage (GTDB taxonomy): Bacteria > Spirochaetota > UBA4802 > UBA4802 > UBA5550 > RBG-16-49-21. The sequence goes on along the minus strand of DAONAJ010000147.1, from coordinate 2,082 downwards.
TCTTCTCTATGTCGAATGCGATTCTGACCGAATCACCTTTCTTTACCAAGGTTTTAACATATTTCTTAGCAATCTTGCCCTGGGAAACAATCGTCTCAATGTCCCTGCTGCTCCGGGCCGAATCCTTTAGCGCCTTGCTATTTCTTCTGGATTCAGGGGCGTCTATGCCGATAAGCCTCACGGATTGTTTCTTTTTCTGAAACATGACCTTCAAGGTATCTCCGTCAGTCACGTAAATAACCACGGCCCTGTTACCGAGTGCGTATAAAGCTTCTGGGGAACATAGTGCTATAATAAGTATGGTGAGCAAAAAACGTTTCATATCACATCCATTATATCATATACAGTCAAATATTAGAGATTGCATTGAGTCCATTTCGCCATAAATAATATTAGTGCTCAATGCGTTCATTCGGGAAAAACTTAAACATAAACTCTTCCGCTAACTCAAATCCCATGTCCGCTGATCTCTTAATGTCTTGCAACGCCTTGTTCTTGCGACCGAGCTGATAATAGCTGACCCCGCGATTGCAGTAGAGATACGCCTCATCAGGCCTCATTATTATCGCCTTAGAAAAATCATCGATAGCATCTTCATGTCTTTCCAGTAACGCAAGAAGGTTGCCCCTGTTGCAATACGGCTGAAAAGCATCCGGATTAAGACTAATAGCACAGTTAAAATCCTCAAGTGCCTCCTCATGCCATCCCCAGTCAGCCCTGAGCACTCCCCTGTTGCATAATGCCTTGAAATCATCAGGATCGAGCCGAATAGCATCGTTATAATCATCCATTGCCGCAGCTTTATCACCCATCATTTCATAAACTATGGCACGATTATAATAGATGTTTGCTACCTCAGGCATCACATTTATCGCATGGGTGAAATCCATGATGGCCTCTTCGTATTTACCTTTCGTGGTTCGAATAAAACCTCTGAGGCAAAATTGTTTTGCGATCATGTCTTCATCATCAAGATCAAAAGTGTCATTCAACATCAGAAACTCGTCGAGGTTATTCATGCCGGCGGTGCGAAGCATGGAGTAGAGTTCCGGATACTTCTTGATACCACCAAGCCCCAGCAATCCCAGATCGTTGAGATGTTCCTCAGCGTTCCTCATCTCAGCGATAATCTCATCTGCTTCTGCCGGAGTATTGGCAACCAGGAGTTTCTCCCTGAACAGGAATTCCTGGTAGGTATGCAATGACAATCCAGCCAGAGGGAGTACATTTTCAGGCTCGTCAATTTTGTTGATGATCGCATTTACCAGCACCAGGGTAGGATCATGCAATCCATTCTTTTCATAATCATCCCTTGCCATGTCCAATTGCTTCATGACCCCTTCGATATCGTCTCCCCACAGGATCTTACGGTACATCTGAGCCAATGGGAGGTCAACTGATCTGAGGATATCTTCCTCTAGGCCAATAATAGCTTCAAACAGCTTGCCGTTTTCCGCCGGCCCGCCGGTATCGTCCAGCTCCCGATAAAGTCTTTTATATGATTCAAGCATTTCTCTTATTTCTGTCTCCATGGTTACCTCCTGCTACCATCTTTTAATAGAGCTTAACTGATGATGTAGGGACCAATCCCTACATCATCAGAGTATAGCTCAGGTTCAGACTCCAGCCGGAGCTATCTCAACGCGCTGCGGGGCCCTCGCCCCAAAATCGAATTGCTCGACAACAATGCTGTTGTCGTACACGGTCTCACCTTTCTCGTTATCAAACCGATACTGCTCGAGCCGGCCCGTGATGAAGAGCTCCGACCCGGTAGCAGCATGCTCGGCGATTATACGCGCCTGATGTCCCCAGGCCGTTACCTTGTAAAATCCGGTCTTCTTGTTCGCGCCGAAATGCACGTCGTTCGCTATGAAGAACGTGCATACAGCATTGTTGTTCTCCAGCTCCTTGAGCGCCGGATCCTTGATAAGACGACCGTTGATGTGAACTTTGTTCATGGGTTACCTCCCATATACTGAAGATTTACCGGTGCAGGACCCCGGATGGGCCGGTTTGCCTGAATCGTATGGATTCAATATAACAGCCCTATCATGACAGATAATGACCTATACATTTGTTGGG
>DAONAJ010000146.1:0-5344 GCA_035400945.1 Spirochaetota bacterium | reverse complement strand
GACACGGACATGGCGGAGCAGATGTCGTCCTACGTGCGCTACCAGATCCTGACGCAGGCAGCCACCTCGATGCTCGCCCAGGCGAACGCGAAGTCGCAGACTGTTCTCGAATTATTACGGTAAAAAACAAGCCAGCATTGCAGACCCATTCAAAAGCCGTCCCAAAAGGACGGCTTTATTTATCTCTCGCGGAGACGCAGAGGCGCAGAGTATTATCTAGAAATTATTTACAATTCGAATAATTCCATTTTTAATTAAATCTTCATTAAAATTAATTAATAGTCCCACCTTTTTTCCCGTTACTTTCAGATATGTCAATAATTGCTTTTTATGGACAGGTAAAACATGTTCTGTAGATTTCAATTCAATAATAACCTTATCATCAACAATAATATCCAATCTGTACCCGAGATTAAATATAATATCATCATATATTATAGGGATATTTACTTGCCGTTCACATTCTAATTTACTATTAATTAATTCATAGAATAGCACTTCTTCATAAACACTCTCTAATAATCCCGGTCCTAATCTAGTATGAATTTTGATGCATTTATCGACGATTATTTCGGTAATTTCATTTTCTGTCATTCTTCAATCACCCTCCCTAGAGACTTGAATGGTGGACGAATGAACTTTATGATTAATTAAATTTTTATTGAATAAACGCAGGGAAATGATGCAATGTTATCTATTTTAGTCGATTTCTCTTACCTTACAAATTTCATGCTCACATGAAGCAAACATCAAAAACCTCTGCGACTCTGCGCCTCCGCGAGAGATTTTTTTCTATTAATAATTTAACTTTTATATTTCTCATACAGCTTCCGGTGCCACCGCCAGGCTGTATCTATGATCTCCCCGATATCCGCGTGGGCCGGCTTCCAGTTCAGGAGGGACATGGCCTTTGCTGAATCGGCAATAAGCACGGCCGGGTCCCCCGCCCTCCGGCCCATCTCCCGGACAGGGATGTTTTTCCCGGTCACCTTCCGGGCCGTGTCAACGATCTCTCTTACGGAGAATCCGGCGCCGTTGCCGAGGTTGAACACATCGGAGGCCCCGCCCCGGCCAAGATGCTCCAGGGCTTTGACATGGGCGGCCGCGAGGTCCGTCACGTGAATGTAGTCCCTCAGGCAGGTCCCGTCCGGCGTGTCGTAATCGGTGCCGTAAATGGCCAGGTTTTCTCTCTTGCCCAGTGCCGCGTCAAGGACCAGGGGAATCAGGTGCGTTTCAGGGTCATGCCATTCGCCGATCTCGCAGTCCGGATCGGCCCCGGCCGCGTTGAAATACCGGAGGGCCGCATAGCGAAGGCCGTAAGCCCGGGCATAATCCGCCAGGACCCGCTCCACCATGAGTTTGCTCCTGCCATAGGGATTGATCGGCTCATGGGGATGGTCTTCGGAAATCGGTATTGTGACGGGATTTCCGAAAATGGCGGCGGTGGATGAAAATATGAACGTATCAACGCCGAACTCCCGCATCACCCGGAGGAGATTGAGAGTGTTCGACACATTGTTCACATAATATTTCTGCGGATCCTCGACCGACTCGCCCACGAATGTGAAGGCGCAGAAATGCATGACAGCGGATATTCCGTTTTCCGCGAATATCGAGCGGAGCCCCTCGGTGTCGCCGATGTCGCAGCGGCGAAAATCACCCCATTTAACGAATTCCCGGTGCCCGGCGCCAAGATTATCAACGACAATGGTCCGGTAACCTTTTTTATTGAGGGATTTGTTTATATGGGATCCGATGTAGCCGGCCCCGCCGGCGATGAGTATAGTGTCAGTGGAATTCATTGTTTTATATTGCCTGAAACGTGACGGCCATATCAGACCAACCTGTCCGATCCATTTTCAATATTTGATGAATAATCGTACTCTCCGACGATTTCATTGATTGCGCGCCTGATATCCATTTTATTCATCTCGAAAAAGCGCTCCATGCCCGTATGGAGCAGTTTTTCGATTGAGGGCATATCTATAGTGCATCTGGATCCGACAAGAATATGGATTTTACTGTTATTCGTTGCCTTGAGATTTTCATTGCTGTAATACAGTTCTTCATACAGTTTTTCTCCGGGGCGTAAACCGGTAAAAACAATCTCAATGTCCACGCCGACCCGCAGTCCGTACAGCTCTATGAGATTTTTTGCTATATCAAGGATCCGGTACTGTTTTCCCATGTCGAGGACGAAGATTTCCCCTCCCTTTGACAGGGCGCAGGCATTGACAACCAGGAGCGAGGCCTCCGGTATTGACATGAAATACCTGACCACGTCAGGGTGGGTTACCGTAAGGGGACCGCCGTTTTCTATCTGTTCCTGGAACAGGGGTATCACGGAGCCCCTGCTGCCGATCACGTTCCCGAAGCGGACTATAGAAACGTTCAACCCGAACTTCTGGTGATAATAAAGGGCGATCAGCTCGGATAGTCTTTTCGTGGCGCCCATTATGCTGACCGGACGCACCGCCTTGTCAGTCGAGATGATTACCAGGCGGGACACATTGTTCCGATGGGAGAGATCTATGACATTATGAGTGCCGAACACATTATTCTGCAGCGCCTCTATCTCGTTATACTCCATGAGTGGTACGTGTTTATGCGCCGCCGCGTGAAATACGATGTGCGGCTTGAATTCGATGAATATCCTTTCCAGGAGCTTTTTATCTTTGATATCGGCAATTCGATAGACGACCTCGGGGTAATAATTGATGGATTTACATGTTTCACTGATGCTTTTAACCAGGTTATAGATTGAGAACTCGCCCCTGCCGATCATCACAATGCGTTTAACCCTGAATTTCAGAACCTGGCGGCATATTTCCGAACCGATACTTCCCCCCGCTCCCGTCACGAGAACGGTTTTATCAACTAACTCCTGCTGGATCATCTCATTGTCGGCGTTAACTTCTTCCCGGCCGATCAGATCAGAGATCCCGACATTTCTCAATGTAGAAATCAGGGGACGCCTGTCCATTAATTCGATGAGGGACGGAAGCACCTTTATGGGAATGCCGGAATGGTCCTTACCGATATTTTTAAAAACACGATTGATGACCTCGGAGCCGGCCGATGGTATGGCAATAATGATCTCATTTATCCCTTTTCCATCGATAATATTCTTTAAATTATCAATTGACCCGAAGACCATTTTCCCGTTCAACATTTTGCCGATATTTAACGGATTATCGTCGGAAAAACCGATAACGGCATGATCAATGCCCCTGCGTGCATACTCGGACAATAGTATCCTTCCCGCTTCTCCGGCGCCGATTATAAGTATTCTTTTATCTTTCCGATCTGTTTTTTCCTTGAACTCCCGGTCCGATAAATCAAGCGAATAGCTCCTTCTCCCCATGCGATGGGAGAAATCGCGAATTACCACCCTGTAAAAAACCGTCGCCCCGCATATGATGAATGCTGAAAGAATGACTATTATGCGGGAATAAGGGTAGCCCAAGAGAATGACGCAAATTAAAAAGACCATGAGACCGGCAGCATTGGCCGCGATGAGACGATAAATGTCTTTGATATTGGAGAACGCCCACATGATACGGTAAATCTGGAACAAGTAAAAAGAAAGTAAATATAAGATTACAAGTAATGGCAGGATAGGGCCAGAGAGAAAGGAAAGGTTTTGGCCGAGAGAGGGGTAACAGAGAATTACATACGATACACCAAATGATCCTAAAATGATAAGAGCATCCAATGCCACATGAACTGTTTTTCGAGGACTGATGGGGTATAGAAATCTCATGTACTATTCGGCTATTATACAATCCAATATTTATTTCATCCAGGGAAAAATAATACCACAAGCAAGGCAATTTTTCATTTTTTGATATATACTATTATAGTATGATGGCAAGAAAAAAACAGAATCTAAATTGATAAAATAGCCACTTTGTTATGCCGTGAAAGCCTTCCCCCATAGTATGAACTGACGCGGCCGGCGGTCAGTTTACAAAGAAATTCTCAAAGACTTCATTATAAACATCCACATACTCACTGGTCATTCTGCGCAATGAGAATTTATTTTCTATTATTTTATGGCCGTTGTCATGGACATTCCTCATAAGTTGTATGTTATTCTTAAAAACCGCTATACCGTTGATCAAATCCCGAATATCGGCATAACCAGCCACATATCCCGTCTTCATGTGCTCAACTACTTCAGGGACCCCGCCTGTTCCAAATGTTATTACCGGGGTTCCGCATGAAATGGATTCAGCGGCAACAAGGCCGAAAACATCCCTGAGGGTCGGGTTGACAAAAAGGTCCGCCGCCGAATAATAGCACGCCAGCGTATCGGGATCCTTGACATATGAAATTTCCTTCCAGTTCAATGATTCATGGTCTCTCTCACCGCCGATAATGATAAAAAAGTATTCCCCCGAATGATTCAGGACATTGAATATCTCCCGGATCAGCGCACCACCTTTTATACCAGTGGACAATCCTCCCTTTGCTATAAATAATAATATCATCTTGTTCGCGGGCAATCCCAGCTTCTGCCTCGCATTGGTTTTATCGTATACCCTGAACCTCTCCGTATCAATTCCATTATAGATTACCCTGATATCCTTCTCCTGCAGGTAGCTTTTTTCCGCCATTCCCTTCAACCAGTAAGATGGACATATTATTTTTTGAATCAACGATTTATGCACAAGCTCTTGTTTGTGTCTCCAGATTAACCCCGGCATTCTTTTATCACTGGAAGATCCCTTATAGTGCTGACATCCCAGACACCCGTTGTCGAGGTCAATGCATGCAGCATCTTGACCGCAGGGCGGAACAAGCTCCAGGTCGTCATGGAGTGTCCAGACCACAGGTTTTAAACCGGTCAATTCCGGCAAAAAAAAGGGACTGAAATATCCTCCATGGATATTATGCAGGTGGACGAGATCGGCATTCTTAAAATAGTCGGTCTTTTTAATATTGCCGATTGAAACTTTAAATGAATCACCCCATTTATTTGTTCCATGCTCCAGCCAGACACCCTGATTTATGACGGCAAGCTCAAGAGACCTGCTGCGGGGTATAACATGGACCCTGTTATCATCTGAATGCTTTTCTGATACGGCAAGCTCGGAGTCGATGCCATGTTCGATCAGTCCGCGTGATAGATTGTATGACAATAAAGCAGCTCCACCGAGTATATCGGTTGTATTGATATGAAGCACTGATCTCATACTCCTTTTCGAGATTGGCGGAGCGGACCTGCTTGGTGGAATCGACAAAAGGGGCACAAGGCGTTTTTCGTAATAGCGATTCTGCATCCTCTGAATGACGGCAATGGCAATCAGAGGATTTCTTTTCGCCCGGGTCTGGAGAACGT
>DAONAJ010000145.1:0-5355 GCA_035400945.1 Spirochaetota bacterium | reverse complement strand
GGTTCCCCGCTGAGCGTTGGAGTGGTCAATCGCTCCGACCCGCCCACAGCTCGAGCGCCTCGTCGGTCTCGGCCACGTCGAACGCCTCTGGGTCGAAGCCGCCGCCGATCCACTCGAGCAGCTCGTCGTGGCGGTCGTGCCCGGGATCGCCTTCGGGACGGACAAGCATATCCGCCTTTCCTTTGCGACGTCGGATAAAAACATTGTCGAAGGGGTGAAGCGCATCGACGAGGCGATACGCAAGCTCGCCTGATAAGCCGTCAACCGATACTGTCGAAGAAGAGACCCTCGCCTTCCTGGATGTGCTTGATGAGGTCCGCGAATTCCTGGTGGGTGATATTCTTCTTCTTCACCTCGACGACATTACCTTCGCCGTCAAGGCGCACCAGGTTAATGAACGTTTCGTCAAACTCACGGTATATGTAAAACCGGTAGGGTGATCTTTTCTTTTCAAGCTCTCTGTTGGCCTGGTCCGCCGCGTCCTTCAGGCTCTCGAAGTGCTTTCCGGCCTCGTCTCCGGTCTCTTCTTTTTTGCCCTGTCCGCTTTCCCGCTTTTTCGCGTCCGGTTCAACCAGCGGATCGCGGGAGGCTATGTAATCAGACTTGTTGATCTTTTCCAGGTTCGAGGCCATTGTTTTTTCCGATACCGCTGTCACATCAAAATAGGGGTACAGATCCATGATGTACCTTCCTTTTCTGGTTTCCCGCCTTGATTATCGGCATTTTTACCTTGAAAAATAAGGGGGCAGCGCTACAATATATTAAGGCCAAAATTGCGGTTTTTTGATATTTTCCCGGTCATCGCGAGCACAGCGAAGCGATCTTTATGACCCCCCTGTCCCCCCTGAGGGGGACAGGGGGGTCTATCAGAATTAATTCCCTTCGGCGAATCGCCTATAGGCGAGGACCTTCCTTGACCGAATAATCTTTGACATTTGCTCCATGACAGCATACCATGTAATGAAGCCAATGAAGCCTGCAGACTGATACTATTTTTTCCAGGAAGACAGCCATGAAAAAAAACATACTCCCTATCATGCTGGCATTTATCATAGCTGCAGCCCCGGGGGCCATGGCCGGGGACCGGGAGGATCGTCTGTACAACTCAATCATGAAGGAAGCCTTCATCCCTGAAAAGAGCAGGATCGCCGAGGAGCTGGGCCGCCTGGGGACCGCCGACGCGAAGGCGAAGCTCCTCGGGCTTCTCGGGAACCAGTCGTACTGGAACCGCACCGCCGCGGTCAGGGGTCTGTTCGCCCTTCCAGACTCGAGCGCCGGACCGGCGCTCCTGAAGCGGATGCTCTCCGACCACATGATAGATGACGAAATAGCCGCGGGATTCAGGACCCACCTCCGCGGATATTACGAATTCCTAACCGCTGAATACCGGAAGATGCCTGACCAGAAAAGCAGAGACCGCATCATTGACATCATCAGCTCATCGAAGACACCCCTGGGGGAGGCGTTTCTTAAAAGCATCATAGATGATGAAGGATCCGGCGACAGGGAAAACGCCTTTAAAAGCCTGGCCGCCTGCTATCCTTCCGGCAATTACCAGTACATCAAGGGACGCCGGGACATCCCCCTCTTCAGGGTTCACGCCCTGACCCACATTGTTGACCGGGGCACGCCCGACGAACTGGCGATCTTCAGGGCCATCCTGGATAAACGGGAAGAGGTAAAGTACCGGCTCATCGCCTACAAGGCTGTCAACAAGTGGGGAGACGATGCCTACCGGCACCGGGTCTTCATGGAATCGCTCAGGGAGGGAGACGAAAACCTGGTCCAGGGAGGCATCATGGTTTTCACCGGGGTGAGGTCCGATGCGGTTAAAACCGAGCTCTGCAGGGTCGTAAAAAAAGGAAAGTTCCAGATGACGCGCATGGAGGCCGCTTTAAAGCTGAGGGACTACACGTCACCCGACGTTGTCCCTCCCCTCATCATGATCCTCAAGGAAGATTATATCCAGAGGGAGCGCGGGGGCGCGGACATCTTTGCCACGATCATAACCTTCGGCATTTCATCGGTGTTCGACGACATCAGCCGCAAGCACCAGCGCAGGTCTTTCGACAACAACAAGCTGGAGATCGTCGGGCACCTGAAGCGGATAACCGGCGCCGACAACGGACCCTACTACGGCAACTGGTATGAATGGGCGATCCTGAACGGCTACACCATCCGGGGGGACAATATCATACAGAAGCTTTTCTCCGGCTACCGGCCGATGAGGGAAAAAGCGGTGGAGAGCGCCATCAGGCTCCTCGGCCATTCGTCAACCCGGGAGTTCTTCGCCAGGAACGGCAGCTTCACCAGTGACACCGAGCTCTCGCTGGCCCTGGCGAAAATGCTCATTGCCAGGGGATTTCTCAAGGAGGAGGAATGAAATTGTAGGCGGGGTCACGTGACCCCGCCTACAATTTCACCTCAAATATGCCTCGGGGTCGCAGGCATCGCCTCCCCGGCGCACTTCGAAATGCAGGTGGGGGCCGGTGGCATTCCCGGTCCGCCCCACGGTGCCGATGACGTCTCCCCGGAGGACCTTCTGCCCCTTCTCCACCCTGATTTCAGACAGGTGCCCGTAATAGGTGGTGAGCTCCTTTTCATGCTCGATGATGACCAGCTTACCGTATCCGTTACGGAGGTATTCGGCTTTCACCACGGTCCCGTCGGCCGAAGCCTTGACCGGCGTCCCTTCCCTGGCGGCTATGTCAATGCCGCCGTGGAATGACTCCCTGCGCTTCGTGACGGGGTGGACCCGGTATCCGTACCGGCTTGTTATCGTACCGATAAGGGGCGCGCTGAAATCCCGGCCCTTCTTTTCCCTGTCGAAGGTGCCGAAATCCTCCTTACGATTCGGCTCCTTCTTCTGGATAAAGGCCCCGAAGACCCATCCTTCATCTCCGTTGTCCCGGCGCACCAGAACCCAGGGAGCCCCGACACCCTGGATCGTGTCGATCCGCTCCGTCTGGGAGACCACCTCAACCTTTTCGCGGAACTCGAGGCGCCCCACGACGGCGCTTTCAGCGCTGCCCTCGGACCGTATGATGACCTTCTCGCCGTTGACATAGGCGAATTCCCGGAGCACTGTTTTCCTTTTGGAATGGAAGTGGTCCTGCCGCTCAATATCGTCGATCTTGTCGATGTCGACTGGATCGTCGATACGGGTCCTGTTGTCGGGGCCCAGCCGCCGGTTGATATCGTCCTTGAAGGCGCCGAGCTTTTTCTTTATGCTTTCAATCCTCTCCAGGTCCGCCGCATGCTGCCGGTCGACCATCTCCCGGTCAGTTTTGTGCCTCTTTTTCACGATCCCCTGGGCCGAAAGCCCCGGACCTGCGAGCAGTGCTAAAATGAAAATCATGCAGGTGATATGCCTGAAACCGTTGTGCATGGGCGACCTTCCCGCCGCATTTAAAATTAATTCCCATAATCAGGGCCACGGTTGAAACGCATGGGACGGCCCTCAACCGCGGTCGTGCACCTCATCCCCTTAAACAACAAAACAGTGCCGGATATCCCGGCACTGTTTCAGCCGTCCGGTTTGCTGGAAACGGACGGCCCGGCACAATAACAGGCTCCTTATTTGGCGCCGTATTTCTTAGCGCATTCGTCGAGGCATTTATTCGCGGCAACGTCGCACGCTTTTTTCTTGGTTTCGCTGACCTTGCCCTGCTTGTCCTTTGCCAGTTTGTCAATGCATGCCTGCTGGGCTGTTTTGCATGCCTTGTCGCAGCTTTCCCGCTCAATATTAATGCTTGAACATGAGACCATGCCGATCGCGAATACGGCTGCAATTGCAGTGATAAATAGTTGTTTCATGTGCTCCTCCTTTTGAATATTAATTCTTACTGCTGAACCTATATAATAGTACTCAATTTAATGCAATGACTTTTTTATCCTGAAGAAATCCCGCATGCACAGGAACCGCACGTGTGTTCAGCTTTTCAGAACAGGGAATGCATACGGTTCGGCGCTCTGTTTTCCCCGAAGCCGTTTATTCAATATCAGCCGCGGAAATTTTTCCCGGGAAGCGGGCTCCCACCTGGGAAACGACCCTGGAGGCGGCATAGCTGCCGATCCTGCCGCACCGCTCCGGGGTGAAGCCGCGGGCCAGGCCGTATAACACGCCGGCGGCGTACATGTCCCCCGCGCCATTGGTATTAACCAGGTCGGTACGGCAGACAGGGATGGTATACAGCTCGCCGCCGGTCTCAATGATGCTTCCCTCGGAGCCGATCTTTACCACGGCAAAATCACAGTACCGGGCAATCTCCGCAAGGGCTTCGCGGGGTTCTTTCCCGGTGAAGGCCCTGGCCTCTTCGTCGTTGACGAAGATGATATTGGCGTACTCGCGGACGACCTGGTCGAAAACCGGCCGGATCCTGCCGATGAGGCCCGGGTCGGAAAGGTCGATCGATACCAGCACCCTGCTCTTCCGCGCCGTCTCCAGCGCGGCCATGCACGCCTCCCGGAGGCCGGGGGGCTCGAAGAGATATCCTTCAATATGGATAATCTTGCTGTTGCTGATATGACTGTGGTTCACATCATCCCTGTTGAGCTGAAGCGAAGCCCCCAGGTGCGTGGCGAAGGTCCTCTCCGAATCAGGGGTGATGAATGTGATGGCATGCCCGGTCATGCTGTCATGCCTTCCGATTTCCGCCTTCACGCCGCTGCGCTCCGTGTCCTGTATGTACCGGTCGCCGTGGGCGTCATTGCCCACCTTTCCCAGGAAGATGCCTTTTCCTCCCAGGACCGAGATCCCGGCCAAGGTATTGGCGGCGCTCCCCCCCGGGGTGATGTCCATCGGTTTTCCCGACAGGCCGGAAAGTATCTCCCTGCTCCGGTCGGCGTCTATGAGGAGCATCTCTCCCTTCCTGAGGCCGAGCCCGGCAAGGTCCCCGTCATTTACCATGACGGTAAAGTCCAGGAGCGCGGAGCCCATGCCGATGACGTCAAATTCAGCGTTCGTGTTCACTATCTTCATCTGTTTATCATTCCGTTTTGCTATCGATTTTATTTTCAGTCTTTTCCTCAGACCTGTTTTCTGTTTTGGGTTCAGGCTTTTTTTCGGTCTTCAGCATCTTTTTCAGGCCCTTCTTGTGGACAACATAATACAGCACCGCATGATCGCTCATGATCTCGATTTTTTCGGTTTTACCGTCCTTATCCGGCGCCACTGATTCATTGAAGGTCTCCTGGATGTAATAGTAGGCCCCCAGCAAAGCCGCCCGCTTCGATGACTCGCTCTTCTGGATCCCCTTCAGTCCTTCCAGGGGATATCCGCGGCATACGACCTTCCAGGTATTGTCATCGACAAACCCCTTGCTTACAAGCGTCTCCCGGGGTCCCCCGCTTTTA
>DAONAJ010000144.1:0-5382 GCA_035400945.1 Spirochaetota bacterium | reverse complement strand
ATTGACATTATCACCGTGAATGAATAAAGATTATTAGACTTTTTTCAAAACTTATTATATTATAATAATGGTACCCCGGGACGCCGCGGGGGGAAAGCTGATATAATGCAGTCTCAGATATGCAGACAGCTTATCTTTCAGGGGAGGAATTCAGTGGCAACACAAGAATCCAGCAAACACGTTAAGCGGGTCGGTGAATTCCTTGTTGAGAACAAGATTATTACCCAGGCCCAGCTGCGGGAAGCTCTGGAATTGCAGAAGGACAATAAGGGACGGCTTGTCGGCGAAATACTGGTGACCCTCGGATACCTCTCGAAGGAAGACCTGGTCATGGCCCTTGAAATGTACATCGTGGATTCGGATGTGAATCCTTCCCATGTCGATGAATGGCTGGACCAGGATGAAGTCGACATGATTATCGAAAAAATGAAGGAAAAGAAGTAGCCTATACAAATTAATAAAGTTCTTGACAAACGGGTTATATTATTCTGAAAATGCCCGCATGATTGAATTTGAAGATAAAATATGTTTCGGGTGCGGCCCGGATAACGAGAAAGGACTGCAGCTGAAGCTGGAATTTGACGACGACACGAAAACAGCTTTTGGACAATACGCGGCGCACGAACTCCTGGAAGGTCCGCCTAACATCATACATGCCGGCGTGATAGCGGCCATTCTCGACGAGACGATGATAACCGTCAACAAGTACCTGGAGACGATCGCCCTTACCAGCGAGCTGACGGTTCGGTATCTTCAGCCGGCATTCGTCGGCGAGAACCTGTATATACGCGGGTGGTACGTTAAAAAGAGCAAGCGCGTTATTGAAAACAGGGCCGAGATCGAAAATGAGATGGGTAAGATCGTGGCCAGGGCCAAAGGCAAATACATAGAGTACGACGAAATACCCCAGCCTGACTGATTTTCCCCATACATAAAAAGCCGAAGTGGTGAAACTGGTAGACGCAGCGGACTCAAAATCCGCCGGAGGCAACTCCATGAGGGTTCGATTCCCTCCTTCGGCACAATGCCGAGGTCCCCTGGCGGGACCTTTCCGGTTTTTGATCCAGGGGTGTCGGTCTTATCCGTGTCATCCGGTAATTTCTGCCTGCCGTTATCAATCGAGACTGTCTTCCGCAATTTTTTTAAACATGATATGGGCATGACGCTGGGTCATTAGACTGTCGTGTTGCGCGAATATTGTAAATGGAGCGAATAAAAAAGAACAGAGCCGTTATTGAGGAGTGTGTGGGAATTTTGTGGTTTGTGGTGTTTTGTTGCGGCAGCCCTGTTCCTTTTTTATTCGCTCCATGATGGTTTGTCAGCGGCATATACAACCGGATCCGGGTAACATCTGTCGCCTGTTAAAAATAGGAGTCGAGGGACCCCCATTCAACTGCCGGGGCATAGCCGGTCACCACTGTGCCGTTGAAGAACTTGACAATGGCATTGGATGCGCTGCGGGTATTATAAGCTTCCGGGAGAACCTTCTTTCTTCCCGTATGCAGGCCCTGCTTGAAATTTTCACAAAGCCCTTGCGGTCTATCCGCGCACGAATTTCTTTTTCGAGCAATGGAAGCCGCATATAGAGCAGCATCTGTTTTCTTTGCATAGGTATTCATGGCGCTCCTTTTTGGACTGCTATATTGAACAGAGGGAGAACCCGCAATGGCTGCAGAAAAAACACCCTGAATCAGGAATAAGGAAATTACCGCATTCAGGGCAGATTTTTATTTTGCTTTTTAGCAGATTCATATGGGCCTCCAATAATCACTACATATGTATACTATATGAATGTATAGTAATTATTTCAACTATTTTTTTGCCTTTTTTTAAAAAAATTTTAGAAAGATGGATTGATTGGAGCATGGTTAAATCTGATTATGACAGAATTACAAGAGGCTATTTGACAGCATGCGTTGGATGAATATTTTTAATGCGATTCAATGGGGTCCGGCAGATTCCTTGCTCCTTCATCGATTGATTGCACCTGGGATGGGCCAAGGGGAGAATGTAACTTAACTATAAAAAAGATGCCATACATTGAATGCCAGAGAAGAAAATTGTATATTAGTAGTGATACATGATTTATGAGGACAGAATATGACAAAACCTGCATTTGATCCGGAAAAGAGCATTGAGGAGATCCTCAACCTTGAATCAGAGGAAGTACAGCCCAATGCCGAAACCGTCGGCGAGAAGGCCGGCGTGTCCGGGAAGAAAACTTCGGAGTTTAATTTCAATATAAAGCCGGAAGAGCTTGAGAGCTTCCTGAACCAGTACGTCGTGGGGCAGGAAGAGACCATCGAGGTCATCGCGACTAAGGTGTGCACCCACTTCAACCGGATGAACCTCGAGCACAAGATCCCGCAGAAAGAGCGTCTGGTGGGCAACATCAAGAGCAACATGCTCCTCATCGGCCCCACCGGCGTGGGCAAGACCTATATCGTCAAGCTTATCGCCAAGAAGATCGGGGTCCCCTTCGTCAAGGCTGACGCGACCAAGTTCAGCGAGACCGGCTATGTCGGCGGCGACGTGGAAGACCTGGTGCGGGAGCTGGTGCACGAAGCGGACGGCGACATCAAGAAGGCCGAGTACGGGATCATCTACCTGGACGAGATCGACAAGATCGCATCGTCAGGGCACATGTACGGCCCCGACGTTTCCCGCAGCGGGGTCCAGCGCAACCTCCTGAAGCTCATGGAGGAGGCCGAGGTCGACCTGAAGACGCCCCATGACCTGGCGTCCCAGGTGGAGGCGGCCATGGAGGCCCAGAGGACCGGCAAGGTTTCGCGGCAGAAGATAAACACGCGGAACATCCTTTTCATAGTGTCCGGCGCCTTCAGCGGCCTTGAGGAAATGATCAACAAGCGTCTCAACAAGCAGTCGATCGGCTTCGATAAGACGAAGATAGCCGGTGAGGACCGGCAGGATATCCTCAAGAAGGTCAAGACCGAGGACCTGATCGAATTCGGCTTCGAGTCGGAATTCGTGGGGCGCCTCCCCGTGTATGTCGTGCTCAACGACCTGGACGAGGAAGGCCTCTACAAGATATTGAAGAACAAGTACAGCACCGTGGTCCTCGGGAAAAAGATGGATTTCAGGTCCTACGGCATAGACCTCAGCTTTACCGACGAGGCGCTCCGCCTCCTGGCGGGCAAAGCCCACAGCGAAAAGACCGGCGCCCGGGGGCTCTTGAGCGTCTTCGAGAAAGTGCTGATAAAATTCGAAAAAAGCCTCCCCTCGACGAACATCAAGAAGCTCGTCGTGGACCGGAAGGTGATCGAGAGCCCGGCCGAGGCCCTGAGGGACCTGCTGATCGAGGACGGGATACAGAGCTTCCAGAAGGACTTCCTCGTGGAGCACGGAATCTATCTTGAATTCGAGAAGGAAGCGGTGGAGAAGATACAGGCGATGGCAGGGGAGAAGCTTAAGAGCATCAAGCAGCTCTGCAATGAGCTCTTTCACGATTATTACCATGGCCTCCGCCTGGTGAAGCTCGACCATTTCACCATCCCGCGGGAGGCCGTTGACCGGCCGGACGAATACCTGAATAATTTCATCAAGGCCAATTACAACAAGTAAGCCAATCGTGCGAAATCATCGCAGATAAAAAAGCCCGTCTCCATGAACAGGAGGCGGGCCATTGTTTTTCTGATGATGATGCGGTTTACGCCGGGGATATCGCGTCAACCGGGCATACGGCCGCGCAGGCGCCGCAGTCAGTGCACGCGTCGGCGTCGATCACTCGCTTGTCGCCCTTTTCGCTTATCGCTTCAACCGGGCACTCGGGTTCGCAGGCGCCGCAGTTTGTGCATTCATCACTAATAACATGAGCCATATGACAGCCTCCTATTTATTTCATGTGAAGGGAAACTTTAAATATAGAGCCCGTTATGTCAACTGCTAATAATACGCGCGCTAAAAAATTTTCGCCGTGATGATTATGTCCCCTGAAAAACCGCGCCGCTCCGATAATTATTTGTCGAAATCCCCGTGCCGTGCCGATTGTAAAAATAAAGAGGTCATCGTTCCCATGAGAAAAACCGCCCTGTTTTCCGCCTTGATATTCGTGTACGGTATTTCATTTTTTTTCAATGACATGTCCCTGGGCCGAAGCAGGACTGATCAGGAGTCAACTCCGCCGGCCAGGCATTTTGCCGAGGTGAAACTCCCCCCCGGTTACCGGCCCCCGGCTGCCCAGCGCCGTCAATTCAGGGATGGGGATATCCACCTTGATCTCTTTGCGGAACGATTCGCCCAGGGAATGACCGTCTACGCTGAAATCTACCAGGACCCTCCGCACAAGGAGAGCGCCTTCACTGTCAGGAAAATGTACTTTGACGGCAGGGAGATAATCCTGTCGAAGCGGAATTGGGGATGCCGGGCGCTCTTCGGCATACACCCGGAAACCGTTCCCGGAAAAAGGTCCCTGCAGGTCCTCTATTCTGCCGGCGGAGAAAGCAGGTCAAAGGACTTCACCGTGGATGTCGCGAGAACCGATTACCAGTATCCGCCGGGAGCCCTTGATCTCGGCAGATATTCCGATGTCGATTACCGCCCCACGGCGGAAGAATTGGCCTTCATACAAAAATGCTCAGCAAAGAAAAACCTGGTCTTCGGGAGGACCGGCCCTGACCTTCTGGGGGAGTCCCTGTCCCATCCCCGCGACAGCCATCATGTGACATCATCCTTCTGGTCCAAGAGAAATATCATGCAGTACCGGAAAACCAGGAAGGGAAAGAAGATCAGGTTCAAGGACAAGGTTAATGTGCACAAGGGGATCGACCTGCGCGGAAAATCCGGAGAGCCGGTATTTTCAATGGCAGACGGAAAAGTCGTTATTGCCGAGCCGATGTACTACGAGGGTAATTTCGTGGTTATCGATCACGGCAACAGGATTTTTTCATATTTCATGCATCTGAGCTCCTTTGCCGTGAAGGAAGGGGAGATGGTGAAAGCGGGGCAGAAGATCGGCAGCGTCGGTTCCACGGGACTGTCTACGGCGGCCCATCTCCATGTCTCGCTGATGATACAGGACGTCAATGTTGATCCCCTGAGCGTGCTCATGCTGCCGCTCAGGAATTGAGGGCACTGCTTTTCACGCCTGATGATCGAACCGGTATTGATTCAACGGCGGAAAGAAACTGCGAAGAAAATTTTTGCTGCATGAAAAAATTTTGGGCCGATAGCGTTTTATCAGGACACTATATAGTGAAATGAAAAGAGTAAATAGCCGAGTCTAGAGACATAATGATGAAATTTTTTAATAAATATTTGCCGAAATGAAAGTCACAAGGGTATATAATTATTGACATTAATTTGTAATAATTAGACTTGTTGCATAACTAAAAAAAGTGCTATTAATTTTTTCGATTAATTTGA
>DAONAJ010000143.1:0-5427 GCA_035400945.1 Spirochaetota bacterium | reverse complement strand
GAGGTCGTTTCCTTCACGGGTACGCTCGCCAACACCGGCGAATACCGAATAACCGCCGTGCTGCTGCGCAACGTTATTGATCAGCTCCATGATAACAACCGTCTTGCCGACGCCAGCGCCGCCGAACAAACCGGTTTTCCCACCTTTAATATAGGGAGCCAGGAGGTCGATAACTTTGATGCCGGTTTCAAAAATCTCAGCTTTCGGCTCGAGTTGGTCGAACCGCGGGGGAACCTGGTGGATTGCCCGTTTTTCCTTCGCGTTTGAAGGTCCTTTATTATCGACGGTCTCGCCGAGGAGGTTGAAAATCCTTCCCAGGGTCTCTTCGCCGACCGGAACGGATATGGGAGCGCCGGTATCAACTATCTTGGCGCCGCGGGGAATGCCGTCGGTAGAAGCCATGGCAACCGCCCGGACCCTGTTACCGCCCAGGTGCTGCTGCACTTCGCTCACCAGCTTCCGCTTCTCGCCCATAACTTCAAATTCAAGAATCAATGCGTTATAAATTTCGGGTAACTTCCCTTCTGCAAATTCAGCATCCAGGGTTGATCCAATTACCTGAACCACTTTTCCGATGTTCTCACTCATGACAAACTCCTTACTATCATAGTATCAATCAACGAATATATATTTCTACTTGAGAGCCGCAGCGCCGCCGACGATCTCCGAAATTTCCTTGGTGATCTTGGCCTGGCGGGCACGGTTATATGTGATCGTAAGATCCCGGATCATTTCAGAAGAAGCGTCGCTCGCGTTCTTCATGGCCACCCGCCGCGCAAACTGCTCTGAAAAGGACGACTCGAGGAAACAGGTGTACAGTTTCACTTTCAGATAGAGCTGAATGAGGTAGGCGAAAATCCTTGTTGGATTCGGCTCGAAGTAAAACTCGAGCTGTGCCCCGGGATACATGTCCTTGATTTCCTCCTCTTCGAGAAGAATCGGAAGAAGCCTGGTCATCGTCGGCTTTTGAGAAGATGACGATTTCACCTTGGTATAGGATATCCAGATTTCATGGAACTCACCGCTGAGGAAAAGGCTTCTCAGCTCGTTCCCGATAATTGCGGCGTCTTCAAAGCTCAGCTTGTCCTCGGGGTTTATCATGGACTTGAACATAGGCATCTTCATGAAATTATAGAAAGCGATTGCCTTTTTACCCACGACATACACCTGCGTGTCTCTCTGCTCTTCGGCAAGCTTTTTCTTGAAATTCATCGTGTTTTCTATAACATTGGTGTTATAGCTGCCGCACAGTCCGCGATTACCCGTAATCTGCAGCACCAGCACCCGTGCCGGATCATCAGATTCCCTGAAATGGGGGTCTTCAGAAACCGTGACGCCCGAGTTGACCAGGTTAGCCAATATCTCGTTGACCTTAAGCTCGTACGGCTTGGTCATTTCGAGCCGCCCCTGCATCTTCTTCATCTTTGCGGTCGACACCATCTCCATGGTACTGGTGATCTTCCGGGTATTGCTGACGGATTTTATCCTCTTTTTTATATCCCTTTGAGTAGCCACAGTCTAATACCTTCGTAGTTTATTTGCTTACTTCAGCCATATAGCGATCTACAAATTCCTGAGTCGCGTTTTTAAATTTATCTTCGCTCTGGAGTACGCCGGTCGAAGAAATTTCCGAAAGCAGATCTTTATGTGAGCTCTTCATGTAAGCCAGGAATTTCGCTTCAAAATCCTTTACTTTTTCAACAGGAACCTTGTCCATGTATCCCTGGGTAGCGGCGAAGAGAATCGAAACCTGCTCCTCAACCGCCATGGGAACATACTGTCCCTGCTTCAGGACTTCTACAAGCCTGATACCACGGTCGAGCTGTTTCTGGGTCGCAGCGTCAAGTTCCGTTCCCATCTGGGCGAATGCCTCAAGTTCGCGGAACTGTGCGAGGTCCAGACGAAGAGAGCCGGCATATTTCTTCATGGCCTTGATCTGGGCGTTGCCGCCGACCCGTGAAACCGATATACCGACGTCAACGGCAGGACGAACACCTGAAGCGAAGAGGTTCGGCAGCAGGTAGATCTGTCCGTCAGTAATGGAAATGACGTTCGTCGGAATATACGCGGAAACCTCACCCTCCTGCGTTTCAATAATCGGAAGCGCCGTCAGGCTTCCGCCGCCAAGCTCTTCAGAAAGCTTTGCTGACCGCTCGAGAAGCCGAGAGTGGCAGTAGAAAATATCGCCGGGATACGCTTCCCGTCCGGGAGGCCTCCGGAGGAGCAGGGACATTTCGCGGTACGCGTTGGCCTGCTTGGTTAAGTCATCATATACGCAAAGGGTGTGGCCCTTCTTTTCATACATGAAATATTCCGCCATTGCCGTTCCGGCGTACGGTGCAATGTATTGCATCGGAGCGGGGTCTGACGCGTTTGCGGTAACGACGATGGAATATTCCATGGCGCCGTATTCTTCAAGTTTTTCAACAACAGCGGCAACGGTCGAAGCTTTCTGGCCGATGGCGACGTATACGCATATAACGCCTTTGCCTTTCTGGTTGATGATGGCGTCGATCGCGATGGCTGTTTTACCGGTTTTCCGGTCGCCAATGATCAGCTCCCGCTGTCCCCGACCGATCGGCGTCATGGAGTCAACGGATTTAAGACCGGTCTGGAGCGGCTCTTTTACAGGCTGCCGGGAAGCTATGCCAGGCGCCGTAAATTCGAGCGGTCTGTACTTTTTTATATTGATCGGCCCCTTGTTGTCAACCGGCACACCAAGAGGAGTAACGACACGGCCGAGCATTTCCTCGCCAACCGGAACAGCAAGAACCCGGTTGAGCCTCTTGACGCTCTGACCTTCCTGGATCTGCAGGTAATCGCCGAGGATAGCGGCGCCGATGGAATCTTCTTCGAGGTTAAGAACCATCGCCTGGATGCCGTTGCTGAACTCGAGCATCTCGCCGGACATCGCGTTTTCAAGGCCGTGTATCCGGGCTATACCGTCGCCGACCTGAATGACCGTACCGACCTCGCTGACGTCCAGAGTGGATTTATATCCTTCGATCTCTTTCTTTATGATAGATTTTATTTCTTCAGTTTTAATCTTCATAGGCCACTTCACTCCTGACTTTGCTATTTAACAGATTATTCTTTATATTTTTAAGATCCTTTGCCAAAGATCCGTCAATTACAGTGTCACCTACTTTAATAATTATACCACCCAGTATGCTCGCATCAATCTTTTCGCTCATTATGATATCTTTTTTCATTACATCTTTCAGCTTGGTGGTCAGCTTGCTTTTTACCGATGAATCCAGTTCTGCAGAAGTAATAACGGTAACCTTCTGGCGGTTGTTAAGACTATCAACAAAAGCCACCAGCGCATCATTGATGTCAACGATGGCTGACTGGCGATCGTTGTCTATGAGCACTTTCAAGAAATATATGATATAATCGGAAAGCTTTCCCTTAAAGATTTTTTCGATAAAATCCTTCTTGTTTTCCTTGGTTATGCCCGGTGAAACAAGAAAGTTTTTGAAATCTTTGTCCGTCTTCATCAGATCGGCAAGAAAACTTATCTCCTCTTCGATTTCGGGCAGGATTTTTTTATCCTGGGCCAGTTCGACGAGTGAGGATGCATATACACGAGCTATATCCTTTGCAGCCACGTTATTACCCTGTTATAAAGATTAAATATGAGGACAGTTCAGTAAATTACTGAACTGTCCCTATTTTATTCAAAGCTTCTTCGACAAGAGCTTTCTGATCTTCAGGCTTGATGTTCTTGTTGATGATCTTCGACGCGATTTCAGTCGAAAGCAGAACAACTTCCGTCTTGATGTCCAAAAGCGCTTTATCCTTAGCAAGGTCGATCTCTTTCTTGGCGCGCTCCGCGATCGTTCTCGATTCGGTGGTCGCCTTTTCCACGATCTCGGCCTTCATTTTCTCGGCCTCTTCCCTGCCCTTGGCAATGATCTGAGACGCCTCATTACGGGCGTTGTCCATCATGGCCTTGTGCTGGCTCAGCAGCTTTTCAGCTTCCTGACGGGTCCGCTCTGCGTTATCGATGTCAAATCGAATCTTTTCTGCTCTGGCGTCCAGTGCGTCGACAATCGGTCTCCATGCGGCTTTCCACATGATCAGGACCAGCACGATGAATGTAATGATCGTCCACAGCATTAGACCTGGATCAACCCGGAGCAATCCTTCTTTCAAGAATTCCATATAACTTACCTTTTTTAAAAAGCTAAAACTCTACTAAGCGTATGCAACAAGAAAAGGCAATTGCTTAGGCTTATTACTTCTTCACTTCTTCCGCTGCGGCAGGAGCTTTTTCAGCAGTGGGCTGAACCGGCGTCTGCTGCTTCTGGATTGCGAGCATGAAGGTAATAACGAGAGCAAAGAACGTAAAACCTTCGATAAGAGCCGCTGCGATAATCATAGCCGTTCTGAGGTCGCCGCTCAACTCAGGCTGACGAGCCATACCTTCGATAGCGCCAGAGGCCAGACGGCCGATACCCATGGCAGCGCCGATAACAACCAGACCAGCACCTAAACCAGCTCCCAGATACGACAAACCTAAATATTCCATCATTTCCTCCTAGGTGTTTTGATACTTAATTTTATCCCTTTTATATTAAATTAATTTACTGGTAAATTAATTTATGTGCTATCTCCGCTGCTGGCATCAATGCGCGTGCATTGATGATCCGATAAACATGGCCGACAGGCCGGCGAAAATGAACGCTTGGATGAAGGCCACCAGAAGCTCAAGCATGTAGATCATGAGCGATCCGAGAACCGATCCGATCCCCACGAAGATATTCTGGAACATCATGACGAGAAATATGAATATAAGAATAACGACGTGTCCCGCGGTCATGTTCGCAAAGAGACGGACAGTGAGCGCAAACGGCTTGATCAGCAATCCCACAAGTTCAATCGGCCACAGGAGCAGTATGCCGAGGATAAAGGGCACGCCGTGGGGAACCGTGCCTTTGTAAAACCAGAGGGGTCCCTGCTTGACAACACCCACGCCGATCATGCCGCACAGGGTCAGAATCGCCAGGCCGCCGGTCACCGCCAGGTTACCGGTTGCAGTCGACATGCCGGGCAGAAGGCCCAACAGGTTGCAGAACAGCACGAAAAAGAAAAGCGTGGCGAAATATGGAATCGCCTTCTTCACATACTTGCCTTCAAAGTTCGGCTCAACGATGTTATCGTACACGAAATATATTATGAGGGCCTCCCACATGTTCACCCACTTGGAATCGGAGCCCATTTTTTCTCTTTTCAATTTGAACGCGAGAGGAATGAAAACAACCAGGCAGAGGAGGAAGGCCAGCCACATCATCATGACCCAGCGGGTTATCCGCATGTCGAATATGCCGAATAGTTTTTCCTTCAGGGGACCTTCATTGACGTGGGCTATGGCGTTGTTGATCGCTTTCAGCTGCGTGGTGATAACATTATCTTTGTGTGAAG
>DAONAJ010000142.1:0-5427 GCA_035400945.1 Spirochaetota bacterium | reverse complement strand
TTGTTCTGTACTTTTCAATGCCGATTTTCTCTGTATTAATTCGTGCCTAGGGACACGCGGGCTTTTCGGGTGTCTTTAAGCTATAAAAGATAAAGCTTTCAGGGTTGTTGGGGTAGGGGCTGGTTTCAATAAAGCGGTATAAGACGTGCCTCACAGTATCGGGAATAAATATATTTCTTGCCCTGCCTGTCTTTGTGGTCTGATTAAGGCCGAAAAGCTTATCCCATGACCGTCTAACATGAATGTAACCATTTTCAAGGTGCATGTCTGAAATGACAAGGGCCAACATTTTACCCATTCGTAAACCTGTTGAACTAGCAAGTATATTCCCGGCATACCCCATAAATTGAAATTTCTCAGGGTGGCAATGTGTAGGTTCTGTTTTCCAATCAATCGAAAAGAGTTTTCTGACTTCTTCAATTGTCAAAATGCCTTTATGTTTCGGGTCTATAGCGGCCCGGTCGATCTTAGGTACAAACTGAATTAAAGCTTCTTCTTCGGCAGCTTCAAGGATTGCCCTTAATGCTGATAAAGCTTTGTTAATCGTATTCCCGGCATAACCCTTGTTATGCAGATTGTTTCGATAGTCCTTAATAGTGGCCCTTGTAATACTTGTAAGCTTCATAGCGCCCATGTGGGGCACGATATGACTCTCTAGTTGGTAGGTGAGGTTGTGGCACTGTCTACGGCTTATCCTGAGGCCTCTGACGCGTTTATCCGTGGCCCAGGAGCCCTCCCATGAGAAGAAGTCTTTTGAATACTCTTGAAGCGTGACGTTTTCTTTTTTGACGATCTGCCCGGCGGTCAAATAATCAATAGCCCATCGCTCAGCTTTACCACGGGATGTTTCACCCGTTCTTTTGCGACTGACCATTGACCTGTTGGAGTTTTGAATTGTGTGTAATAGATGCGGCCGCGTTTGAAGATGCTGTAAGGATTGCCGTGTGACATCGACTTACTCCTAAATACCGAAAAGTTATCTGACAGTTATCTGACACTTTCCGTATTTTAGAAGCGCCGGTTGTCCGGTAGCCTCGATTTTTGCCACTTTTAAAATGAAAATGGCTAAAAACTTTGGGCAATGCTGGACTCGAACCAGTGACCTCCTGCATGTGAGGCAGGCGCTCTAACCGACTGAGCTAATTGCCCGATAGATGAATCTTTTAATTGGATACCGTCAGCCTGTCAATAAGAAAAATTGGGTATATTTTTATTAAGAGCGGGTTTTTTGCGAAAAAAATAATCTCCCCCGTCCCGATCTATCTTTTTTGCCTGGATGGATCTTTCTGGTTGACTTGTGGATAAAATCGTTTGTACCTTAATATCTGCCGGATATCCTACTATACGGCCCGGATGGGGGGGTACCGCCATGATATATCAGAGAAATATCGAGCGCATTGAAGAGCTGGTCAGGACCCAGAACGATTGGCGCATGAGCACCATCAACCTCATCGCCAGCGAGAACGTCATGAGCAGGCGCGCCCGGGGGGTCATGGGCTCCGATTTCTGCCACCGCTACGCCGAGGGGCATCCCGGCGAGCGGTATTACCAGGGGACGGAGATCATCGACGAGATCGAGTCCCGGGTCAAGCAGCACCTGAAGTCGCTCCTGGACTGCAAGCACCTGGACGTGCGTCCCGTGTCCGGGACCGTGGCCAATGACGCGGTCTTCAGCCGCTATATCCGCCCCGGCGACATCGTCATGGTGAACTCGACCTCCGGCGGCGGCCACATCAGCCACCACCGCCACGGGTCCGTGGGCAAGTATTCGTCGAACATCATCAATTTCCCCCTGGCGCCCGACGGCTATCACATAGACGTGAAGGAAACGATAAACATTCTGCAGAAGGTGCCGGTCAAGGTCATGATCATGGGCAAGAGCCTCTACCTTTTTCCGGATCCGGTGAAGGAGCTGGCGCCCATCTGCCGCGACAACGGCATCATCCTCATCTATGACGCCGCCCATGTCCTCGGCCTCATCGCGGGGAAGCGCTTTCACGACCCGCTCCGGGAGGGGGCCCACGTGGTGAACGCCAGCACGCACAAGACCTTTTTCGGCTCTCAGCGGGGCATCATCTTCAGCAACATGAAGGACGCGGACTGGTCGAAGATCGACAAGGGGGCGTTCCCTGGCAGCTCAAGCAATCACCACCTGGACACCCTGGTGGCGCTGGCGGTCACGACCTTCGAGTTTATCGTTTTCGGCGAGGCCTACGCCGACCAGGTTGTCAGGAACGCGAAGGCGCTGGCCGCGGCCCTGGACGGCCGGGGCTTTTCCGTCGAGGCCAGGGAGTTCGGGTTCACCGAAAGCCACCAGGTCGCCGTGAACGTGAGGGACCTTGGCGGCGGCGACGAGGTGAGCCGCGTGCTCAAGGACAATAATATCATTCTCAACATGAACCTTCTCCCCTTTGACCCCCTCGGGAAGGTCAGCAACCCCAGCGGCATCCGCATCGGCGTGCAGGAGATGACGCGCTTCGGCATGCAGGAGCGGGAGATGGAGATGATCGCCGATTTCATGAAGCACTGCCTGATCGACGGCAGGTTCGTCGGCGATGACGTGAAGGATTTCCGCAGGGACTACCGTGTCGTCTGGTATTCCTTTGACGACGATTTCCTTTCGCTTGAAAACAGCCAGCAGCTCAGATCAACCCGCGTGGAGGCGTAATACCGATGTTCCGGCTTACCGTTCATGATTATTTTTCGTCGGCCCATCAGCTCAAGGGCTACCGGGGGAAATGCGAGGCCGTCCATGGCCACAACTGGAGGGTCGAGGTGACGGTCCAGGGGGAGGCCCTTAACGAGATCGGGCTCCTCATGGATTTCACCGACCTGAAGAAGCTCCTGAAAAAAACGATCGACCCAATGGACCACGTGATGCTGAATGATATCGGCGGCCTTCGGGGCGAGAACCCGAGCTCGGAGATAATCGCCCGCTATATCTACAACCAGATGAAAGGCGGGCTTCCCGCGGGCATAACCATGCACTCCGTGACCGTGTGGGAATCTGAAAACGCCCGGGCCCTGTACTGCGAATGACATCCCCTGCCGCGTGGTGGAGTCCCCTGCCCGGCATGCCATAATAATACAGAGGAGCGAGCCAATGAAAATGAATAATACCATATGCCTGTTTGCGGCAATCGTTCTGCTGGCGGCGCTGGCAGGGCCGCTTTACCCGGACTCCCGCGTCGAAGAGAAGGAGAGGAATAAAACCTGGCATGTGATTGTTGACCGCGTGCCTTCGACGGTGGAAGAGTTTAAAGCCTTCAGGAATGCCATTGCGGTGACGCCCCAGGGCGGCATCGTCGTCTACCTGGTGGCCCATCTCATCATGATCGACAACTATGATCTGGGCATGAAGTGCCTTATCCTTTCCCTGGACAAGAGCCAGCTGGTGGACAGCAGGATGACGGCGCGGCGGTGGATCAGCATCGAGGGGTGGCAGCTGGGCACCTCGGAAACCATGATGCTCAACAGCAGCGGTTTCGTGAAGGACAAAGGCTATGCCGCCCGGTCCTTTGTTGACGGCACGAGCACGGCAAATGGATACCGTTTGCCGCCGCTGCCCTACCGGTATGTTATCCGCGCCCACGCCTACCAGGATGCGGACCCGTCGATATGGAAAGGCCTTGCTTCCACGGCATGCCACGACCTGGGCTATGTCCCGGTCCATGTGAAAAAGAACGACAGGGGAATATGGAAGGTCGTTAACTCCAGCAGTTTCTACAGCGGATGCAAGGACCCGGCCGCTGAAGAGAAGGATGACCTGTAGGGTCTGATCTCCGCCGGAGTCATCCCGCGGCGGTTATAATCTGCTTGAGGATGCCGTCTATCGTCCGGTCCAGTTCCCCGGGGGCTTCGCGTCCCTCACGGTCGGCGTCAATCAATCGCTCATCGAAAGGAATAAAGCCGAGTATCTTCATGCCGGGCAGGCTTTCGCTGATGAAGGCCCGGTCCGCGTCCCCCCGTACCTTGTTCACCACCACGCCGAGGCGCTCTATGCCGAGGTCATGGGCGAGTTTCCTGATCTTTTCAGCCGTTTCGATGCTGCGCCTTCCCGGCTCGACCACCACGATGACCATGTCTACGGCCGTGGCGGTGCCGCGGCCCAGGTGCTCGATGCCCGCCTCCATGTCCATGACCACCACGTCGTCCCGGTAAAAGACCACGTGGGATATCAGGTTCTTCAGAAGAGTGCTCTCCGGGCACACGCATCCGCCGCCGCCCTTCTTGACCGTGCCCATGACCATGAGCCGTATCGAACCCTTTTCGAGCCAGAGCTTCTCGGGCAGGTCGTCCACCCTGGGGTTTATCGTGAAGAAGGACCCGGACTGGCCCGGCTTCGCCCCGGTCCGCTCTTCCACCAGGGCCTCCATGTCGGCGATGGGGACGATCGTGCCGGCGCCGTCAAAGCCGAGAGCCGAGGCCAGGTTCGCGTCCGGATCGGCGTCAATGGCGATGACCCGCTTTCCGTCCTTTGCAAGGTGCCGGATTATCAGGGCCGCGGTCGTGGTCTTTCCCACGCCGCCTTTGCCGGTTACAGCCAGTTTCAAGGGCATGCTCCATCCGCGCATGATTTCGCCGGGCGATGCGCGGGCTGGTGTGAAGGGTAGGGAAGGGCCCGCCGGATGTCCAGAAGGAAATCCCGGGACCGGTTAATTTTTGGTGGCCCCCCTGTCCTCCGGAGGGGGCGCGAAGGAAATATTTGAAAAAGTATTTTAATACTTGTGTATAATATGATTATTATCGAGCATGTTAACACATCCCCCCTTCCGGGGACGGGGGGGGTATATCGCTTTGTGTGTGTGATGAATAAGAAATGAGAATTATGACCAATAAATTGATGAATATTTATATCAAGAGGTAATATGAAAGCAGTCATATATTATTACACCGGTACCGGAAATTCTCTCTGGACGGCCCGCGCCGTAGCCGCTGAAATCGGCGATGCGACGCTGTTGCCCATGGCGGGCGTGCAGGACGACAGTGACTCGGCCGGGGCGGAAGCCGTGGGCATGGTCTTCCCGGTGCACATCTGGGGCGTTCCCGCCCTTGCCCTGAGATTCATAGAGAAGATGACCGCGGACCAGAAGAAGTACTATTTCGCCTTTGCGGTGAACGCGGGGCAGGTGTCCCGCACCCTGGTCCAGCTCAAGGAGGTCATGGATTCGCGCGGGATGACCCTCTCCGCCGGTTTTGACATCGCCCTGCCGAGCAACTATATCCCCTGGGGAGGGCCCGGGCCCGCGGCGAAGCTTGAAAAGATGCATCGCGGAGCAGCTGAAAAAATAAAAACCGCCGCTGCCCTTATCATGCGAAAGGAATCCGGACATATTGAGAAAGGCCCGCTATGGCAGCGGATTATCTTCACCTTTCTTTATAACAGGACCTATGCCATGGTCCCGAAAATGGACAGGGATTTCTGGA
>DAONAJ010000141.1:0-5479 GCA_035400945.1 Spirochaetota bacterium | reverse complement strand
ACTATCGGTGCGCCGTATGTTAAAAAAAATAATAGAGAGAATCTGGCCAGATAATAATCAACCGTCTCGGAAACGATTTACCAACGAATTCGAGAATTATAACAATTATGATATCGGCGACTATACCTATGGCAAGCCTCTCATACTGTTCGACGACTGTAACGCTCAATTGTCAATTGGGAAATTCTGCTCCATTGCCGACGGCGTTACGATCCTGATGGGAGGGTACCACCGTATCGATTGGGTGACCACATACCCCTTCCAGTCATTTTTCGCCGAGGCTTCTCGATTCGAAGGCCATCCCGTTCATAAGGGGGATATCACCATCGGCAATGATGTCTGGATCGGCCAGGACGCATTTATACTTTCTGGCGTCACCATTCAATCCGGCGCGGTCATTGCCGCGCGGAGCGTGGTTTCCAAAGATGTGCCGCCCTATGCGATTGTTGCAGGAAATCCCGCGCGGGTTGTCGGATATCGATTTGAACAAAGTATAATCGATAAGCTCTTACAGATCAGATGGTGGGACTGGCCGTTTGAGGATATCATCAAATCTTTGCCCGATTTACTGTCTTCAGATCTAAAAGGATTCATCGAGAAAAATCACTAGCTATTCAAGAATAAGGCGGTCTCTTTTCATAATAATCTAATAGATCATAAAAATGCCTGCACGGGGAATGGGTCTGCTCTCTTCATGAATGAAATAAACCGAGCCAATGCGAACTGCTAATACTATATTTTGGATTGAGCCAGCAGCTCCGTTTCTCTTCTTAAATAGTCATAGAATTTACAGGCGCTGGCAAAGGTCAGATGAACGCCGTCGGTCGTAACATAGCCGGGTTCTGATGGAGGAGATATCCATGTATATTTACCGGCGGGAAAATAAAAAAGTGCTTTTTGTTTTATTCTGAGAATTGCGTCAGCTTCTGCAAGATGTTTGTCCATGGGTGTCTCAAAGAATAGAACCCTGATATTTCTTTTTTCAAGGTCGACAATTATACGCCGCATCTCCCGCAGAACCGAATCGATTTGATCGTAAGGCCGATTTTCAGAAAGCCTTAAATAGCCGTTCAATCCGACTTTATATGCCTTTGGTTCAGGTTTGATTTCCTTCACTTGGCTTTTGTCAATCTCGCGGTATTTAAAGATATATCTGTTTGCATAACTGTTGATTATATTTACAGGCTGATATTTTTTTCTGAATGCTGGTAGGAATCTTTTCATGGCATATAATCGTGGATCTGTCAGGGTATCGATTTCCTTCTTGTTGTCCGCGATATTCAAAATACCCCATCCGATTTCGATCAATATTATTTCAGGATTTGAATTGCTCTTTGATATTAAATTGAGACTTTGCAAAGGAGTTGAGGCCGTAAAGCTCAGATTCCAGTAATTGATATCATCAATGATTATTTCATTAAGCATGGTTTTTGATATTGACGAGCCGGCTATAACCACGGGAGCGTCTTTTTTTTCGAAAATGTATTCTTCGGCGATTATTGTATTTTCCAGGTAAGGATTGGGGGCTTGGGTGATGTCTATCTTGGGGTTGGTGATAAATATTATACCGCTATAAGCCATGACCAGGATACATAATGAAAAAAACGACAAAACAATCAGGTTATTTTTAAAATTGGAAATAAATGAAAGCATTTTCATCTCCCTTGTTCAGCAGGATGAAGAACAGAAGCAGTCCATAGAAAACATAATCATATTTTGATAAAAATTTCAACTTGCCGGAGTTCTTAACATAATAGAAAATATGATGGATAATAACCGGTGATGAGTATATGAATATGGGAATCATGTTTTTCATGTTTGGCTTGATAAATAGGTTGTTCGCTATTGATGCAAGATACGCATAAACATGGGAGGCTTCCGGCAATTTAAAGAAGAGCCACCCTATTGAAACAAAATGAAAAATTAAAAATATTTTTACAATATTCCGTATCATTGAATTTCCATTGCGCGGACCAAAAAAAATTTTCAACACGGTTCCTGCGACAAGACCAATGCCATGCCATAAGCCCCAGAGAAGAAAGTTCAATGTCGCGCCATGCCATACGCCGGCGATCACCATGACCAGCAGCAAATTCACGCCTGTCCGAAGCGCGCCTTTCCTGTTGCCCCCCAGGGGGATATAGAGATAATCTCTTAACCAGCTCGACAGGGATATGTGCCATCGTGACCAGAAATCGGAGCAAGAGGTTGCGATATAGGGATAATTGAAGTTCATGGGAAGTGAATAACCGAACAGATGTCCGATTCCTATGGCGATAAGTGAGTATCCGGCAAAATCGGCAAAAAACTGGAATGCATAGGCATGCATTAGAATTATAAGATCGATAGAAGATAAAGCCGTAAACTCAGGATACCTTATCCAGAACGTGTATTCCTTTAAATTATCAGCTATGACGAGCTTAAAAAATAATCCGGCAATAAGCAATTTAAAGGTTGACCGCCAGTCAATTGATTGAAAAAATTTTTCACTTAATTGGGGGAAGAACCTGTTGGCGGTAATTATCGGTCCCGATGATTGTTTGGGGAAAAAAGAAAGAAACAGGGCGGAGTTTTTTGCATGATCAATAAAGCCGCCGATTTTAATATTCTCCTTCGTCATGTTTGTTGTCTGGCGATATGAATCGATTATCAGGGAGATTGCCTGAAACGTGTAATAAGATATTCCCAGCGGCAGCGATATTGAAATGATGTAATGCATCATCTTTTCCGGTATGGATGCATTCATACTGAGTGCGTGGGTAATAAATGTATTGTATTTAAAAAATGAAAGTATCAGTATGTTTGTTATGATACCGGCCACAGTGAGTAATAAGGCATACCTTTTATGTATGTGAATCTCATAACTTATAATAGAGTTAATTAAGATTGATATAATGAGGATTATGATATTATAAGGATTGTTGTAGCCGTAAAATAATAAACTCGCGATTATCAGAATGTGTATCTGATATTTGCGAAGGCAGGGAATATAATAAAAAATGAATACTGCTGCCGTGAAAATGGCGAACGTTGCGCTGATAAAAAGCATGGATATATTTTGCTGTACCTTTAATTATGATTTTGCAGGCGACCAAGCTTGAATATAATGAAGCAGATAAAACACCTGGATAATTGATGCAAGCATTATTTCTCATAATATACGGATGCATTGATATTTGAAAGAAAATTAATCTATATATAATCGGGCATTAGGAAATGCAATAAATGAAAAATATTTACGGCAGCATCAGGAATTATCTGATAAAACATTCTAGAAATCGATACGAAAAAAAAGAGAATTATATTACGCCTCACGGATTGGATTGGTGGGAAGGACACATTAATAACAAGGTGTTGCGCGATTACGCTCATCTGCTGACCGGGCGTGTGGCTGATCTGGGATGCAATCATGGAGCATGTACAATACTTGCGGCAAGAAATCCCGATATCATTTCAGTCGTAGGTATTGATATTAATGATATAGCTCTTGATCAGGCCGCAAGGAATTTATCAAACAGCGGTGAACCTGAAAATGTAAAATTCAAGGTTTCCTTTTTAAAATCAAACCTGACGAACATACAGGCACCGGATGATTCATTTAATTCAGTATTCACGTTCCACACGCTGGAACATATATACCCGGACGATATACGTAAAGTTTTATCGGAAATCAGGCGTATTCTTAAACCCGATGCTTATCTTGTGGCGACAACACCATATGAGCATGCATATGATGATGACGGGATTCAGCATTTATTGTTTTTCAACCTTGATTCGTTGCCCGCATATTTTACAGAGGCTGGATTCAAGGTCCTCGAATGCTACAGAGACCAGCGGGGAGATGCTCATATTGCACAACATGATTGCTTGAATATTATATGCAAGAACATCAAATGAACTGATAAAAGCTTACTTTTATAGTCGGACTTGTGATAATGAAAAAGATCATCCAAATATTAATCGCTAAAATAACATTTTATA
Source organism: Spirochaetota bacterium (assembly GCA_035400945.1). GTDB lineage: Bacteria > Spirochaetota > UBA4802 > UBA4802 > UBA5550 > RBG-16-49-21. The sequence goes on along the minus strand of DAONAJ010000141.1, from coordinate 1,498 downwards.
GAGATTATATTCTTTTCAGGCGCCTGTCAATTCGTGGCGATAGACGCTTTCCTGTGATCTGGAAGGATCGATACCCATGTTTTTCTGAAAATACTGCAGTGACAACTTTTGACGGCCATTATGTGTATCATACGGCATGGGCGGCCCGAATCCTGAGTCAGACACAGCCACAACTTCATGTGGATATATCATCGAGCCTGTTTTTCAGCTCAATCGTTTCAGCTTTTATAACCATGTCATATTACGACTTCAGGCCTCCGCTGTTGCAGTTACGCAACCTTGAGATAAATCATGCTGATATCACAAATCTGTCTTTTGCAAATGACAGTGTTGCATCCTTGTCCTGCATGCATGTTGTCGAGCATATAGGGCTCGGACGCTATGGAGATTCTCTTGATCCCGGAGGAGACACAAAAGCAATTGACGAATTAAAGCGCGTGCTGTCGCCTGGAGGCGATTTACTGCTTGTCGTGCCGGTGGGTGTTCCTAAAGTAATGTTCAATGCCCACAGGATTTATTCTTACGACCAGATTGTGGGTAATTTCGCAGGCTTCACGCTGGTTGAATTTTCATTGATTCCCGATGATTATTACAAGTACGGAATTATAGACAATGCAGCAGCTGAACTGGTGCAGGGTCAGAAGTATGGATGTGGATGTTTTTGGTTTAAAAAAAATTAAAGCTGCATTATTGTGGATAAATGCTGTTGTCAATGATCAATAAATTATTATCCCGGTCCGGATATTCGTTAGTCAGGGCGGCGGAATTTGCAGATGTTAAGACAGGCAAACATGTCCTGGAATCAATCACAAAAATGTATACAACACCGGATAGAAAACCGGATTATATTCCCGCGGAAATCATTGTTTTCTCCAAGGACCGCCCTCTGCAGCTGCATGGGCTCCTCTGCTCTTATTTCGGCAATGTCATCAATCGTGTGCCAGTGACTATCATATTCAGCGCGACCACCGAATCATATCGGAAGGGATACGAGGAGGTGTTCGGGCTATTCAAAAAACAGCCGGTTTTCGGTATTTATCAAATCAGCACAGCAAGTTTTAGAGATCAGCTTATTGAAAAACTGGAATCAATGAAGTCTGAAAAAATATTCTTTTTAGTGGATGACATTGTCTTCACCGAAAAATTAGACCTTGATGATTTTATTAAATTCGATACGCGCATTTCAGTGCCCACATTGCGTATGGGGGCCAATCTTACCAGGGCCTATACTGTCGACAGAGATCAGCCCCTTCCGGGTATAATTCCCAAAATAATAAAGGACTCCGATAAAATCTGCTGGAAATGGTCGGACGGAGTATACGACTGGGGGTACCCGTTGTCAGTGGACGGACATCTTTTTTCCACAGGGGAGATTCTTGCGCTGGCGCGGAGCATCCCCTTCAGTTCCCCAAATACCTTTGAAGCGGGATTGCAGCGCTATGACGGGCTTTTCAGCCATCGTCTGGGCATATGCTACAGGAAATCAAAAATCGTCAAT
>DAONAJ010000140.1:0-5811 GCA_035400945.1 Spirochaetota bacterium | reverse complement strand
GGCCTGAACCCGCATGACGGCAGCATGAGCATAATGACAATGAGTGCGGCTGGAGCGGCGGCAGTCTTCATGTTCGATGGCACAGGCTTCCTCCGGGACGATGGGTATTGCATGCATTTTGAGATTGCTCACTCGGGTGGTCAAGGCAATTTCTTGTTAAGTTAAATAACCCCTCACCCCCCCGGCCCCCTCTCCATTTGAGAATTGAAGAAAGGAGAGGGGGAGCTAGAGAAAAATCTATGAGGTGTAAACCCTCTCCTTTTTTCCGAGCTTAATGGGTGAGGGTGCGCAAAGCGCGGGTGAGGGAAATAATTCAATTGACCTCCTGAATATAATTGGATAAACTAATACCATGAAACATTACGAAGACATTGAAGCGGACGACTGCTATGACATGGCGGTGGAGTGGATACGCCACGGGAACTTCGACAAGGCGGTCCACTATTTCACCCGCGCCATTGAACTGAACCAGTATTTCATCTATGCCTATATTGCCCTGGCGCGCACCTATGCCACGCAGAAAAAATATACCGATGCGGTCCATATCCTGAAAAAAGCCACCCGCTTTGACCCCGCCTTTGACCGCCTCCATTACCTGATGGCCAAGTATGCCTACAAGAACGGCGATTACAAAAATGCCCTGATAAGCATCGACCGCGCCATTGAGATGGATGAAAAGGATCTCTACCGGGAGGCGAGGGAGATGATAGAGGCACAATACCAACGGCGGTAAGCTGGGTGTTGTGGGTATTCGCTGAAGGACTGTTTCAGACCCCCATCCCCCCAGCGGGGGGCGATTAATGCAAATTCTGCTCAAATAAGTCCCCCTCCGGGGCAAACGCTTTCGCCACATCCTGTGGCTGCGTTTGCATCAACCTCATCCTGAGAACGCGGATTTAGGGGGGCTTTTAGGGAAGCGCCTAAAACATCACCGTAGTCCCGAAGACCGCGTAGTGGAAAAGGGAGAAGGTGTATACCTTCGAATTGTCCGCGCCTCCCTCCAGGATCCGGTACCCGGCCTTCACCAGCACGTTCTTGTTGATGTGGTACTGGAAGGCAAAGAGGATGTCCTCGGCACGCCCCACGGGCCCCACCAGCCAGTCAGCGTCCATGACGAAGCTGAAATTGGGAACGAACATCCACTGCAGCCTTATCGTGATGAGGGGCACGAACCCCAGGTCAGGCCTGGTGGTCTTCGTGTTCAGGCTGTCGAGCCTGATATAGGCTTCCCGTATCTTGCCGGTGAGTCCGATGCCGAACTCTATTTTGTCGTTCTTGACGATGTCATAACGGTAGGTGAGGCGCCACGAGTTGAACTTGAAGGTCCCCCTGATCGGGGTGTAGGGGAAGAAGAGCCTGTTTTTGAAAAAAATAAATCCTGAAGGCCTGCCTTCGTAATCGATCTTGAGCGGGGCCGCAAGAATATAGAGGTTGTGCTGCTCCTTGATGGTCCAGCCGGCCCGGGCACGTATGAAATACCACGGCTCGTTGCCCAGCACCCCGGGAAGTGAAAACCTCGTGCCGTACCTTCCGGGTATCCGCACATCGTTCAGCCCCGTGAAAACGGGGCCTGTTTCAAGGTCCAGAAAGGGGCCCGCCTGGAGCGGGACTGCCAGAAGAGAAATAACCAGTGCCGTATATATTAATTTTTTCATAGGGTTCGCTCCCGTTGAAGTATTTTGTTATTTTAATATAGCAACAGCAGCGATGTTCGTCAACGCGGTTAAACGCTGGTCACTGTCCAGTTGAAAAAAATTCTGCCCCAGGGAAAAAAATGTCATCTATCCCACTGCATTGACACTGTTATACAGAGGATCACCAATAGAGTGTCAGGGGGGTGCCATGGATCGACTGGTTGTTGCCTATGAGGAGGGAAAAGCTTCTGTTGTCGAGATCCGTAAAGATGCCATCGATATCTATAATTACTCGGTCCTTTTCCGGGAACTCCTTAAGGTTATCGCCGGTGCCGGGACGAAACAGGTCGTCCTTGACCTCAAGCAGGTCAATGCCGTTGATTCCGTGGGGGTCGGCCTCCTGGCCAGGTTCCGGGACACGGCGCGGCAGCAGGGCATCAATGTCGCCGTGGTATGCACCAACAGCAGCATACTGAAGATCCTCGAGCTCCTCAACATGAAGGAAGCCGTCAACACCCGCGGCTGCATCGACGAGGCCATCGGGGAATCGGAGTGACGGGCTGGCCGGTGCATTAACCGGGCCGGCCCCTGCCATAAAAATTTCTTGCAAAAATACCTCCTTCTCCCCCGTGATGGGGGAGGAAACGGCGGCCCCCGTACCCACCGCGGGCCGCGGCACAGATATGAAAGATAGCGCGCACTGGTTCGTGTACATGCTGGAATGCGAAAACGGCTCCTATTACACCGGGTCCACCGATGACCTGGCGCGGCGCTTCAGGGAGCACCGGAAGGGCACGGTAAAGTCCAAATACACCCGGAGCTTCAGGCCGGTCAGGATTGCCCGGTGCTGGTCCCTGGCCGGGTCCCGGGGGGACGCCCAGAGGGTTGAAAAACTCATCCAGAAAATGAGCCGGAAGGCAAAAAACGCCATAATAGCGGATCCGGATTCGCTCAGGCATATAGTTATCGGTGCCTATGAGAACGATTTCCTCATTGCCCCCTTTAGCCACGGGATGCTTGAGGAGGCAGCGGTACCTGCCCGGGATATAACCCGGTTTACGGCCCGGGACCGCGAGAAGCGGATCCACAATCCCTATCTCGAAGAGGTCCTTGCCCTGGTGGAGCGGCATGGCGAATTGAAGCGCCAGGACCTGATTGCCCGGCTGAATGAGGCGCGGACCGATTTTATCTGCCGCTATGCCTTTTCGATACCGACCATTGACGTCATTGAAGCCATTGCCGCGTATTCGCCCCTGGTTGAGATAGGCGCCGGCGGCGGATACTGGGCCCGTTGCCTCCATGATGCCGGGGCGGACATCATTGCCTATGACCGGAGGCCCCCCGGCGAGGAGGCGCCCTGGGACTGGCGCGAAGGGAACCAGTGGTTTGACGACACCTGGTTCCACGTGCAGGAGGGGGACGAGACGATGGCGGGGCGGTACCCCGAGCGGACGCTTTTCCTCTGCTGGCCACCGATCTTTGACCCCATGGCGGCCAGCGCCCTGCGCCTCTACCGTGAAGCCGGGGGAAAGACATTGATTTTCATCGGGAGCCGCGGTTCGACTGCGGATGATGATTTTTTCAGGATGCTTGATTCGCTGAAGCTGGTCCGGTCGGTCAGTCTCCTGTCATGGCCGGGAATCGAGGACCGTATGCGGATTTATGACCTATCGAACACCCCTCATCTCCCGACCCCTTCTCCCATTACAAAGCTGAAAAAAGGAGAAGGGGAGATTTGATTAAGGTCTTTAGTGTGAAACCCTCTCCTTTTTTCCAAACTTAATGGGAGAGGGTGCCCCAGCGGGGCGGGTGAGGGGAAATTTCTTCAGACCCTGATTTATGTATTTATGAAATGAAGAGATGCAGTCAATAAAAGGAAAGGAAGAACATTATGATAATCGAACAGATCCTGGTGACGCACATGGCGGTGTTCTGCTACCTGGTGGCTGACGAGAAAACGAAAGAAGGGGTCCTCATCGATCCCGCCGGGGACCATGAGGCGATCGAGAGCGTTGTCGCCAAGCACGGCATAACCATCAAGTATATCATCAATACTCACGGCCATTTCGACCACACGTCGGGGAACGATTACTGGATGAAGAAGACCGGGGCCTCCCTGCTGATCCATGAAGCTGACGCGCGCAAGCTCGGGAGCCTGACGAGCAGGTTCTTTTCCCGGACCATGGGGGGGAAAACTTCACCGCCGCCCCAGATGACACTCAAGGACGGCGACGTGATCCATGTCGGCTCCGGCCAGCTCCGGGTCATCGAGACCCCGGGACATTCTTCCGGCAGCATCTGCCTGTACATGCCGGGGCATATCTTCACCGGCGACACCCTGTTCACCGAGGGGATGGGCCGCACCGACCTGCCTGACGGCTCAATGAAAAAGATAATGGAATCGATCAGGAACAAGATATTATCCCTGCCGGACAATACGGTCGTCTGGCCGGGCCACCACTACGGGCGATATCCCACCTCGACCGTGAAGGAACAGAAGGGGTATTACCGGTAACTCTTTACTTCCCCCTTGAAACCTCACCTGCATCGCCTCTGTAGACCCCCCTGTCCCCCGCAGGGGGCACGAAAGAGAATATTTAAAGATGTCATTGCGAGGAGCGCAGCGACGAAGCAATCTGGATGCTGATTCAGAAGGTAAAGTTGCTAAACACAATGCAATAAAGCTTTATCCTGCGTGGGATAGGGGAAAAACATTTGTTTGAATCTGTTTATATCGCATATGATATATCCCGCTCGCCCCCTCAGGGGGAAGGGGGGTGAAAATCGTGGAAGGACTTTTCGAAGATTGGAGGATGCCCCTACTTCCCCGCCTGCTTCTGGGCGTTTTCTATCATCAGCTCGGCCCGCATCTTTTCATAGAATGAATATGTGGTATAGAAGCGGAAATACTTGTGCTGCAGGCTCGAAAGATCGATGGCGGTTATGAAGGGACGGTACTCCTTTCCCTCGGCGGCGGCTGATCCGAGGATTTTTGCGAGGTCGGCCATCGTGTTCTTGGTGAAGGCCGGCGACTTGCGGCCGTCGGGTAGGGTGATGCTGTAGAAAATTTCCCGCGCCTGTCCGAATGAGACCGACAGCGTGCAGGGCTGTATTTTCTTCTGGATGTCCTCTATCCTGATGGAATGCTCCGGGTCGATCCGGCTCACCGAGTAGTTCATGTACAGGTCCTTCTTCATCTGGCATATTTCCACCGGGATGTCGGTTTTTGCCAGCGTCGATCCGGGGTTGTTTTTAACGATCTGGGCAGCGACATTTTTCGAGAACAGGTAGAGCCTGGTCAGGTAGTCGAAGAGGAGGTCTGCCGGCTTGCGGAAATAGAAGAACGAGCCGCTCTCGTCGATAACGTAGAAATAGCTGTATTTCCTGTCGCTGTCGAAGAATATCTGCAGCGTTTCAGGCCTTGAGTTTTCCACCATGGTGCGGATGAAGTTAAGCTCCTTGATGGACGGGTCTACCTTGATGATGTTCTTCAGCCCGTAGTTGAAGGAGAGGCTGAGCATCATCTTCATTTCCGATTCGCAGAGGAGCGTGTCTATGACGGTGGTGCCCCCGGATTTCTTGGTATAGAATATGAGGTACTGGTTGCCGATCATGGTGATGAAGCTTTTCTTCGCTTCCGGGTCGCCGCCGATGAAGAAGGTGTACAGGTCCTTGATGAAGCCCTTGAGCCTCATGAATTCTTTCGTGGCGCTGTAGGGGAGGGACGATACCACGTTCACGGCCCCCTCGAAGTCGCTCCTGGTGACCAGGCCGCCGTTCAGGATCCTCGACAGTATCGGGATAAGGTCCATCTCGCTCTTGAACACCTCGAACTTCGTCGATCCCCAGCTGTCATGGTAGAGGAAAAAGAACTCGTCAACCTTGCGCGAATACTTTGAATAAAGGTTGAAGATGATGTAGTTCATGACCGGGAACGGATCCCTGAGGTAATCCTCCTGGAAGGCGTTCATTTTCTTGAACATGAAGTTGGATGAGATATCGGATATAAGGTCGCGGAGAAAGCTGGTCTCCAGGCTGTGGAGGCCAGTGTCTATCTCAAGACGGGTGTAGTCCTTCTTGAAAAGGCCGTTCAGGCTTATCCAGACCGAGAGGCCGAGGAGCGTCTTGTCCTTGTGGAGGATGACGATCTGGGGGGTGTTGTCGACGATGAGCCGCT
>DAONAJ010000139.1:0-6258 GCA_035400945.1 Spirochaetota bacterium | reverse complement strand
CACCCGAAGACTCAGTCTGGATGAGCTGACCGAAATGCTTCTCAAGCTGGATTATGTTCAGGATGAATTAAAATAAGCGGGAACGCAATTATGAAAGTAATGACCATAGTCGGTACCAGGCCTGAAATAATCAAGCTTTCGCGGGTCATTCCCGAACTTGAAAAGTTTACAAAACACGTCCTGGTCCATACCGGACAGAATTACGATTATGAATTGAATGAAATATTCTTCAGAGAGATGGAGATAAAAAAGCCGGATTATTTTTTAAACGCGGCCGGCGAAAACGCGGCTGAGACAATAGGCGCTGTCATCGCCAAGTCGGATGAGGTTCTCGGGAAAGAAAACCCGGACGCGGTGTTGCTGTACGGGGACACCAACAGCTGCCTTTCAGTCATCTCGGCGAAACGGAGGAAAATCCCGGTGTTTCACATGGAAGCCGGCAACAGGTGCTTCGACCAGCGCGTACCGGAGGAAATAAACCGCAAGATCGTTGACCATTTAAGCGACATCAACATGCCCCTTACCGAACATGCCCGGCGGTACCTCATCGCGGAAGGAATAAAACCCGAGACTATTATTAAAACCGGCTCGACCCTGAAGGAAGTACTGGATTACTATAAACCGAAAATCGACGCATCCGGCGTGCTCGAGAAGCTTAACGTAAAGCCCAGGGAATATTTTCTGCTAAGCGCGCACAGGGAGGAGAATATCGATTCTGAAAGGAATTTCAATGACCTCGTGCAGTCATTGAATGCCATAGCCGAGCGGTATAAAAAACCGGTGATATTTTCCACCCATCCGAGGACCAGGAAAAAAATCGAAAATAATAAAAACATAAAATTTAGTGAATCCATAATCATGTTAAAACCCTTCGGATTTTTCGATTATATCAAGCTGCAGAAAAACGCCTTCTGCGTTATTTCAGACAGCGGCACCATAACCGAAGAGTCTTCGATCCTTGATTTCCCCGCTATAACGATCCGCCAGGCCCATGAGCGGCCCGAAGGAATGGATGAAGGCACCCTTATAATGGCTGGATTGACAAAAGAAGCTGTCATGGATTCGATCGACATTGTCGCTTCCCATCATAACGATTTAAAGCGGCAATTCAGAATTATTCCGGATTATAGTGCGGATAATGTTTCAAAAAAGGTGGTCCGCATAATAATGAGCTACACCGACTACATCAATAGAAACGTATGGCATAAAGAGCGGATTTGATCCATTCAGCCGGATCGCTCAATCTTACCTGTGTGAGTCTTCAGTGAATAAACAAAAGTTCAACCCCAAGGTTTCCATCGTCATCCCGGTTTATAACGGCTCAAATTACATGCGGGATGCGATTGACAGCGCATTATCTCAAACCTACAGGAACATTGAGGTCATTGTTGTAAACGACGGGTCACAAGACGATGGCGAAACGGAAAAAATCGCGAAATCGTATGGGAAAAAAATCCGTTATTATTGGAAAGAAAACGGCGGCGTCGCGTCGGCATTGAATTTCGGGATCAGACAGATGAAAGGCGAGTACTTTTCCTGGCTCAGTCACGATGATATATATTATCCGAATAAAGTGGAACGGCAGATCGATTATCTCAGGGGCAATCCCGATAAAAATATAATTCTCTATGCCGATTATGACCTTGTCGATAAGGCGCTGTCTCATCTGGAGACGGTGAAACTGGACCATGTCAAGCCGGAACATTTCAGATACTATATCACGACACAGAATGCGCTTCACGGATGTACGTTGTTGATTCCGCGCTCCTGTTTCTTGGACCAGGGCCTGTTCAATGAATCGTTGAAAACGACCCAGGACTACGAACGATGGTTCGGGCTGTCAGGCTGCTACAGTTTTATTCACATGCGGGAAGTATTGGTGCAATCCAGTCAGCATGCCCAGCAGGGATCGGTTGAGATGCTTGGCGTGGCCCTCAGGGAAATCAACGAGCTTTACATTGCATTTGTCGATTCCCTGTCTGAACAGGAAATCGTAGCCGCTACAAACAAGTCCATCGGCTTATCGTATCTGGATATTGCAAACAGTTTCCGCGCGAGGGGATATTATTCGGCTGAACGGCATGCGTTGAAAAAATCTCTTGCGTGCCTGTCGGTTAAGACGGTATTACGGGATAGAAGGTTGGTTGCGGGGGCTGTAAAAAATATTGTTCTGCTTCCAATCTATGCTTTTGCAAAACATGGCATAGGCAGGGGCATCGATTTGATGAAAAAGCCGGCCGCTGCATTGAAAAAAACCGTAGTGAGCGGTAATGTCGAAAGAAAATTCAAGAGGATATATTCCCTCAATTTTTTCGGCGGCGTAGAATCAAAATCGGGAAGCGGATCCGATCTTGAGCAGACAAAATGTATCAGGTCGATGATACCACAATTAATCGAAGAGCTGCAGGTAAAAACCTTGCTTGATGCGCCATGCGGGGATTTTTACTGGATGAGGGAAGTGGACTTGAAAGTCGAAAAATACATAGGCGCGGATATAATACCCGATTAAATTTCTATTAATAATACAAAATATAAAACAGCTCATAAGGAATTCATATATAAAAATATTATAAAGGATCCGCTGCCTGAAGTAGACCTTATTTTATGCCGTGACTGCCTTGTTCATTTGACATTCGATCAGGCGATCAAAGCAATAAAAAACTTCAAGAAAAGCGGATCGAAATACTTGTTAACGACGACGTTTACCGGCAGATCGGAAAATGTTGACCTCGGCAATGAGATATGGCGGACATTGAATCTGGAATTGCCTCCCTTTAATCTGCCAAAACCAAAAAGAATCATTAATGAAAAATGCACTGAATTTGATGGTATTTTCAAGGATAAATCCCTCGGATTATGGGCCCTGGATGATATCAAATTGTAGAATGATGCCGGTTTTCATCGATAAGCCATATCAATAGTAAGGCTTGAATCATAACATAGATGTGATAAAAAAACATTCTTCAATAGTTCGAAATTGGTTACAGTGAAAAAGCATCATGAATATTTTATATGACCATCAGACGTTCACCAACCAGAAGTATGGAGGTATTTCACGGCTGTTCTGCGAGGTGGCAAGAAACCTGGCGAAGGATCCCTCCAATGAAATTACGATCTCAATCAAACATTCGGATAATGTTTTTTTAAAAGCATGGAACATTCATGACCTCGACAGTATTACCACCATGGATAATTGGCTGTATGACGGGTATTTGCCCGGGAAAAAAAGGTTATTCAGATTTCTTGAGAAGATGAACCTGGTCAGAGATTCAAATACCGTCAATACAGAATACTCTTTGAAAAATTTAAGCACCATGGATATAGACGTGTTTCATCCCACGTATTATGACGACTATTATCTGGATAAACAGAAATTCCGGTTCCCCGTTGTCATTACGGTTTTTGACATGATCCATGAACTGTTCCCGGAATACTTTCCGACGGATGACCCGGTTTTAAGGAACAAGAAGAGAGTTGTGGAATACGCTGACAGAATAATAGCGATATCCGAAAGCACAAAAAATGATCTTGCCAGAATATACGGCATCAATAAAAAAAAGATTGAAGTGATTCATCTGGCATCCTCCCTGAACGCTGAAAAAAATGCCGAGAGAATTGTACAGGAAAAATATCTTCTTTTTGTAGGCGACCGGTTTGTTTATAAGAATTTCGGAAGATTCGTCGCTGCAGTCTCTCCGCTTGTCAGGAAATACAAATTGAGATTAATCCTGGCGGGAGGAGGGTCGAGGCTTGGCAGAGCGGATGAGATGGTGCTGAAGGAGCATGATGTTTTTGATCGCACAACCCATGTGCCGATTACATGCGATGGAGAACTGGAAAGCCTCTATTCGCATGCGGAGCTTTTTGTTTTTCCTTCCCTGTATGAAGGTTTCGGCATTCCAATTTTGGAATCAATGGCCATGTCATGTCCCGTTGCATGCAGCAGGACAAGTTCTTTTCCCGAAGTTGCCGGTGACGCGGCTGTTTATTTTAATCCTATGGATGTTTCGGATATTCGGGCAGTGGTGGAGAAGGTGTTGGAATCTTCTTCACTTCGCGCGGAATTGGCGCAACGAGGAATTGAAAGAAATAAAATGTTCAATTGGGAAAAAACAGCGGCGCATCATGGCGGCCTGTATAGGTGTTTAATCAACTGATTAAAATATTATCAACCATGGGTTCGAAATTGAAATCATATATATTTAAGATGTTAATGCGTTTATTCAATGTTCCTCCCGTCTATTCTCTCGCGATCGGCCTGATATACTATTCCAGCAGAGCTGTATTCTTCCTGATCGGGCTCAAGAAGAAAAAAACAGATAACAAGAAAATCCTTTTTGTCAATTACCCGAGAAACAAGGGCGATGCCCTGGGCGGGGATACCCGCATCAATTCAATCATTATCAATGTTTTAAAAGAAAAGGGATTTGATGTGGAAGTATACGGGAAAAACGGAATCCCGGGCACTTCGTATGTTATTGATATCATTGATCAATTCCTTGGTTTTCAAATTGGTTTTACGCTCAATGTATCAAGGCATCTCCATGCAGCAAATTATTATGCTGTAATAATAGATAGCTCGGCAAACTTTCTGGTTTTTTACGATCGAGTCATCAATGTTTTTCATTACAGCTATAGGCAGTATGCCGAAAATGTCCCCGGTTTAAGCAGGGATTTTAAAATGATATATCGAAAAATGGAAAAAATGCAGCTGTACGGTGCCAAAAAGGCATTAAATATTACGGTATCCAGGTCGCTCCAGAATTATTTACAGGCCAGATCTTCAATATATACAACCGTTATTCCAAACTGTGTTGATACATCCGTATTTTATCCTGACAAAAAACTGAAAAAGAAATATCCTGTTGCGTTTATTGGCGGTTATGCCTACTATGGAAAAGGCATGGATATCGTTGAAAAACTCAGTAATAAAAACCGTACAATCCATTGTTTCTCAAATGGTTCACTGAATACGAAATACGTAGTCAATCACTCCTATCTGAAACAGGAAGATGTTCCCGGGATAATGAATCAGGTGGGGATTCTGGTTTATCCATCAAGATCGGAAACATTCGGACTGGTTCCCCTGGAGGCCCTGGCATGCGGCGTCCCCATTATAATGAATAAAGTCGGGATCGGCGAAGAGATTATCGAAGTCATCCCTGAATTTGTGGTTGATGCCGCGGGCTTATCATTAGACGATATCGTCCGGGAATATGATAAAAGGTTGACCATAATAAAAAATAATTATAAGGTCTACTCGCAAAAATCACTTTCATTTATTGAAGAACATGGATTTACCAGAGAAAGATTTGCCAGGTCCTGGGTCGATTTGATTGAATGTGAATTATAATCTAAAAGAGATGGGTTTTGCGATTCAATACTACAATGAACAGCGATAAAAGCACCATCCTCATAGCCGGCGGGGCCGGCTACATCGGCTCCCAGATGAACAAGGAGCTTAACAGAAAAGGCTACCGGACCATCGTTGTCGACAACCTGAGCGCCGGCCACCGGGAGTTCGCCCGGTGGGGGGAGTTCCATCAATGCGATCTCGGCGATATTGACGTCCTCCGCTCCGTCTTTGCCGGGCGCACCATATCGGCAGTCATGCATTTCTGCGCCTTCACCTTCGTTGGAGAATCGGTCGAGGACCCGCAAAAATACTACATCAATAATGTGAAGAACACCATCAATCTCCTCCAGGTGATGAGGGAGTCCGGCGTCAACCGGTTTATTTTTTCCTCAACCGCGGCGATTTTTGGAAATCCGGTAACTATCCCCATCGCGGAAGACCACCCGAAGGAGCCCATCAATCCCTACGGCAGGAGCAAATTCATGATCGAGCAGATCCTGGAGGATTATGCGACCGCCTATGATCTTCGCTACGTGGCGCTCCGGTATTTTAACGCCGCGGGCGCTGATCCCGACTGCGAGGTAGGCGAATGGCATAACCCGGAGACGCATCTGATCCCCCTTGTCCTTGACGCGGCCCTGGGCGTACGGGAGAACATTGCCATATTCGGGACCGACTATGACACGCCGGACGGCACGTGCGTCAGGGACTACATCCATGTTGCGGACCTCGCCGGCGCCCATGTCGCGGCCCTGGAGCACCTTGGCCGGGGCGGGAAATCGGACGCCTTCAATCTCGGCAACGGGAAGGGGTTTTCGGTGCGGGAGATCATCGACGCGGCGCGGAAGGTCACCGGGAAAGAGATCCCCGTCGTGGAGAAGGGACGCAGGGCCGGGGACCCG
>DAONAJ010000138.1:0-6303 GCA_035400945.1 Spirochaetota bacterium | reverse complement strand
GATGACGTTGGGAAGGGCGCCGTCCATGCCGGCGACGGCAACGAGGACATTGGCGGTGAACAGGCTCGAGGCGTTCTCGAAAAGGCGGTGGATCCCGGCGACGCCCACGTCGAAGAGGCGCTCTACCGGGTTGCCCATGGCCTCGGCGGTGACGGCCGCCTCTTCCGCCACGGGAATGTCCGATGTGCCGGCGGTGATGACCAGAATCCTCCTGTCGGTCTTGGGCCTGACCTCGTCGCCGATGATGATTAGGCGCGCGTCTTTTTTATACACCGCGCTGGGGCTCAACTTATTCACCGCCTCGTACACCTCGTCGGTGGCGCGGCTGGCGATGATGGTCCTGTGGGCTGCCGACAGGCGCTCGACGATGGCGCAGATCTGGCCGATGGTCTTTCCCGTGCAGTAGATCACTTCCGGGTACCCGGTGCGAAGGGCGCGGTGGCTGTCGGTCCTGGCGAAGCCCAGGTCCTCGAAGGGGAGCATGCGCAGGGCGTCCATCGCCTCCTGCACGGCGGTCTCGCCGCTCCTGACCTTTTCTAAAAGCTCGCGGATTTTATCCCTGTCCATCGCCCTTCCCCCTGGATGCCGGTTCATTCATGCTGCCCCTGCGATACCCCTCGATGTCAAGCGCTATATGGGCGAAGCCGAGCCTTTTAAAGGCATCGGCGATGGCTGCGGCGTTCGGACCTTGAAGGATTATGTCCTGCTCTTCGCGGGGGGCCTCGATGCGGGCGACCGAGCCGTGGTGGCGCACCCGCACGTCGCGGATGCCGAGGCCGTGGAGGTATTCCTCGGCCCGGTACACGGTCTCAAGCATTTCCTTCGTGATGGCCGTGCCGCAGGGTATCCTCGTGGCCAGGCAGGGGTTGGCCGGCTTGTCCCACGCGGCAAGGCCCATGGACCGGGAGGCGTTCCTGACATCATCTTTGGCGAATCCCGCGTCCATCAGGGGGCTCAGCACCGACAGCTCCCGGATGGCCCTGAACCCCGGACGGTAATCGTCCCGGTCGTCGAGGTTGGACCCTTCTGCGATATGGCTGATTCCCTGTGATGAGGCATAAGCGGCAATGGCGCGGAAGACGTCAATCTTGCAGTGGTAGCAGCGGTCCGGCGGATTGGCGATGACCGCGCCGTTTTTGAAAATATCCACAAAGATTATTTCATGGGAAATGCCTTCCGACGCGGTGAAGGACCTGGCGGCTTCGATCTCATCAGGCGCGATGAGGGGCGAATCCACGGTCACGGCAACGGCCCCCCGGCCCAGGCGGTCATGGGCTGTTTTCAGGAGAAAGGCGCTGTCCACGCCGCCGGAAAAGGCAACCGCCACGGTCCCGAGGGAGTCGATGATGCTGTAAAGTGCATCAAGTTTTTTTTGCAGAGAATTATTCATGATTGTGCTAGATCGCCACGTCCCCTTCAAAGAGCTCGTCAAAGAACCTGATGAGGTACTTCATCTCCTTGAGGAATCCCGTCACCGAGGCCTGGTTCTGGGCGTGCTCAACATACTCGGTGCCGAGGAACCTGGTGCTGATGCCGCTCTTCTTCATGAATTCGGCAAGGTTCTTCCCCTCGAAGTAGGGGATGACGTTGTCGGTCTTTGAATGGAGGATGAAGAACTTGCACCGGGCCCTGTTTTTACCGAACATCGTTCCGGGATTGATGTTTTCAAAATCCCTGTGATGGAGCTTGACCACGGCGATGTCGCTGAAGAGCCTGTCGCCGAGGATTTTCTTCATCTCGCTCCGGTCCGTGGTGCCCGGCTTAGACGCGGCAATGGCCTTGCGGATCAGGTCCTTTTCTTTCTCGGAGAAAATGTCCATGTTCAGGGTGATGGCCATCTTCACCATGATGTCGAGGTCTTCCGGCTTTGCCATCCGGTTATAAAACTCGAAAAGGGTCTTGCCGTCAAAGAAGGGGCCGAGCATGAATATCTTTTCAGGATAGATGTCATCCGGCACCCGGTTCAGGGCCACCAGGAGTATATTGGCGCCGATGCAGGCGCCGAAGGCGCGGTATTTGCCGGGGAACTCCCTGGCCAGGACCGTGTAGATATCAGCCATGTTGTCGTATGTTTTTACGAGGGATCCCCCCTGGATGCTCCCCTTGACAAAGGGTATCAGGACGTTCATACCCGTGCTGTCGCAGATGCTGGCGGCGAAGCGGTCGATCCTCGGGTGCCTGTGTCCCTGGGGCGTGAGGCCGTGCTGGAGCATGAAGTATTTGTCCGATTTGGCGGTTTTGTGGCGGTATACCACCACCGGGACCTTTTCCCCCTTCACGTCCATGACGATTTCCTTTTTCGTGTAATTGACCGGTTCCCGGAAACCAGAATTGGCGAGGAGGAATTTCACGCTCGGCTTCTGGATGAGGATATAATAAAAGGTGCCGGCAGATGCAGCGAGCAGCACAAGGATTGATGCTGTCACTATGGCCGAGATGGCGATGATTCTTTTTATCTTCATAATGGATATCCCTTTATTGAATTACTCTTAGCATGAGCCAGTGACGGATGAACCTGTATACTTGCGTTGGTATTGCCGTTGTCAAGGTTTTTTACCGGCAGGGAGGTATTATGCGGACCGGGAGGCGTATTTATTGAGGTTTTCCGATATAATGGTCCACGCCCGTTCCCGCAGCTGGTCTGCGTGCTCCGGGCCGTAGCCGGAAGTTGAAATGGCTTTGCCAATGACGATGGTAATCGTCCCTTTCCTGATATGGAGCGCCCCGGAGGGCATGAGGTTAAAGCTGTTGATCACGGTAACCGGCACCAGGGGGAGCCTGGATGTAATTGAAAAGATGATCCCTCCCTTTTTGAAGGGCTGGAGTTTTCCGTCCCTGCTCCGGCTCCCTTCGCCGAAGAACAGGGCGCTTATGCCGTTTTTAAGCTCCCTCCCGTAGCGGTTTATGGTTTCGATGGCCTTTTGCCCGTCACTTCGGTCAATAGGTATCATCCTCCCCAGCTTGAAGGCCTGTCCCATTATGGGTATTTTCAAGAGCGACTTCTTGATGACAAAGCGGAGGGGCGACGGCAGGGCTGTGCCGATGGCGAGACCGTCGAGATTGCTCTGGTGATTGGAAATGAATACATAGGAGGTCTTTTTGTCGATGTTTGACAGTCCCTCCACGCGTACTCTGACACCGTTCAGTTTCAGGATAATCCTGGCCCATGTCTGGCCGATGCGGTAGGGTGTTCTGCCGGTCCGGTCAATTATTGCGGAGAGAAGGGCCGGAATCCCGAATAAAATGGTTGCCGCAAAGGTGACAGAAATGGAACGCAGAGAAAGGAGGAATCTCCTGGCTGATATATTCATGGTTTTATCGCAACATTAATTTTTTGAATGGTTGCAGAAGGTCTCTTGTTTGGTCAAGAATCAATTTATTATTCCCAATAAATAACAAATATTAGAATAATATATTTGTTAAATCAGGAATCTATCAATCATCGGTGATTTGTATACAATCATTTTGTGTTTTTAATTTATAAAATTAATGACCGGGAATAAAATAATCCAATTTTTTTCTTGAATTAATTCAGCTTAAGTTAAAAACTGAATCTTCAGTTTTTTCTATTGACATATTTTTGATAGTGCATTAACTTTCTTTATATATTGTGATTATTTAGAAATAGTTAGCGAAGCCCTGTTATTATGGTTTCACTAAATTATGGGTGTCCGGGTATATACTATAAAAGGCACATAATTCGCGGGTGCATATTCAAATAAATCACATTGTCTGTATAATAACCTGAAATAATTAATTTTTTTTTGAAATAGTAAATAGACTATTAGAAATGAATATATAAATACCGGCCGGACGGTTTTTGTTTTTTTCCGGCAAAATACATATATAAGTTTAAGAACGAATCATAGAGTTGGGGAGGATTACAAATGAAGAAGATACTATCCATAGCGATCAGCGCACTGTTTGTGGCGCTGACATATACCGGTTGTTCTCAGCAGCAGATGGCCGCGTTCCAGAAGAACGACCAGGAACCGGAATACAGCCTGCTTAAACTGTTTGACGGGTTTCCCGCGCTCCACAGCGCCGTTGAAAGCATTGATTCCCAGAAGCTGAACGACGGCCTGGGGGACATGATGGTCAACGGCTATGAGACGCCGGAGTTTCTCCGCGACGCTGTTCAGCTCGTCCAGGCGCCTTTCCTCGTTCCCATGATAAACGAGCTCCATGGCCTGCTTACAATCGCCATGGACACGACCCCGGTCCACTACGATGACCCGACCAACAATGACGGCGGATATTACGACTCCACCAACGGATCCATTGACCGCCTGGCACAGTTCTACGCAGCCATTGAAACGGTGGTGGACAATACGGACTTGAGCGCCGACATCCTTGACATCGCGACGCAGGTGGTGGACTACCTTGTCGACACCAAGACCCCCGCCGAGATCGAAGAGGACATGGGGAACATGATGAAAGTACGCCTCTATGACGAAAATATGTATGATGAAACGGATACAGCATCATATATTGACCTGCCGGTTGGGACCTACAATCTTGCAGCGCCGCATGCGGGTGCTATTTCTTCAATTTCAGTGCCCATAGGCATCAAGATCACGCTTTATGATGCTGCTGATCAATCCGGCAATTCCCTTGAATTGACATCGAGCGACCGCTGCCTGACGGACAATCTCGTGGGAGCGGGCCCGGCCAACTGGAACAACCGAGTCCAGTCCGTAAAAATCGAATACGACATCACCAAGCTGGCCAAGCTCGCCGGCAAGGTGACCATGAGCTGCGACTACCCGATGTGGGTCGACGGCAGCGGCGTGCCGGCGGCCAACAGGGACAACGCCAACAGCGGCGCCTATACCACGAACACGGACCTGGGCAACGCGGTCAAGGGCGTGATCAAGCTCCTCTACGGCCTTAACACCATAGCGGCGAGCGACGAAACGGTGCGGGACACCATTGACGCCATGATTCTGGAAGACCTCCCGGGCCTGCTCAACTCCGACCCGGACGCCACTACCAAGATCGAGAACCTGATCGTGAACATGGCGAACTATTTCGCGCCGAATGAAAACGATGGAGTCACCAGCACTTATGAGAGTAGCGCTGATTATCACAATCCAAGCCTTACCACGGGCTATGTCAACGCATCTTTCAAGGAAACCCTGCGGGACATGCTCCCCACCCTGGTGAAGCTCTTTATCCGCAACGATGGTAGCAGCGCCCAGGATTATTCGATAATCAATACCTCAAACCAATCTCCCATTGAGGCCCTGATGGTCAGCCTGAATAAATTAAGAGCAGCGGGGATCGATTATTCCGACAGCGCCAATGCCCTGGAGCCGACCCTGAAGCGGACCATGCAGTACAACGGCAGGATGAAGGACCGGTCGAGCGACTCCTCATGGTCGCAGATGTCATACCTGGACCACCTGGTCTATACCATCGGATCCGCCTATTATTTCGGTTATCTCACCCGCGTCGGTTCAGCCTCCGGTGAAGGGGGCTACACGAATTTTAATTATGGACATGGGATGGCGACTAATGGCATAATTACAATCAATGACAGTATGTTTGCGTTAACTTCCTCTGATGCAGGGGGAGCCCTTATCGGTATCGGATCCTGCAGCCTGGGAATGGATTCATATGCGCTGGCTCTGTCAACGCGAAGGGATCAGGCAGATCACATCGGACGGAGTTCATCTTCATTCACGGCATCGGCAATAGGTTCGCACAAATTTTATATGGGATATGATTATCCCACCATGCAGCTCCTGCCCTCCAACTGTGCCGGCGACGCCGGTATCCCCAACGGCGGCGAAACCGCGGTTTCCGTCACGACAGATACGACCAATACTAATGCGGCAGATCTTGCTGCTAATAATTATAGAAATGACTATCGTACCTATTGGCCGAAGGTTGCTGACGGCAAGGGTGTGCTGAACACCTCGCAGTTTCTCATGGGATGGGTCGCCCGGGTCGCCTGGGACGGCCAGGGGCCCTATTATTCAACAACCTATGCCAATGACGCAACCCATCCGGCCACAACGACCTATAACATGCCCGTCAACGGTCCACAAACAGTCAATGTGTATTACAAGCCCAACGGAGAGGTTTATGCTTATGTGTATAAACAATCATCGAGTCCAAGCACGTGGGAATATTTTTATCCCAACTCCACCCAGACCGGCATCGGCGATGATATAGCTGACCCCGCTGATGCCAATGGACAGAGGGCCAATCGATATAAAGATGTAGTAATATCAGATTATTACATTATTAAGCATGGATCAAATTATAATTTTCCACCAATGAATGGTTCTGGATCAT
>DAONAJ010000137.1:0-6758 GCA_035400945.1 Spirochaetota bacterium | reverse complement strand
GAATAGGTGGCAGGTTTACTCCGGAATCACTGGCAGGTTTGGGCCGGAATACGCATCTTTTCATAATGTCCCTTGATATTACGTAATATCACGCTATTAAATCCCGCATATATCCGCCGTTATTACAATCCGATTTTTATAGAAAAACTTGAATTAATTTCTTAAAATATAATAAAAACTTATTGATAATTATTAAAAATTTATTGTAATTCAATAAATAATAATTGACTTTTAATAAATTAATGCTTATATTGATCCTACATTAGTTCGAGGGAGTTAAAAATGAAATATTTCGGCAAGAAATCATTATCGTCATTTCTGAGTTCATTCCTCCGTGTCGCGTGGTACATCGTTCTCGTGTTTTCCATAATTGCCGCGGTGTTCGGGACAGGCATGATCCTTGTTTCATCAAGCGACCATGTCATGACTGAGCTGGCAAAGTGCAACATGACGATTCCCGATATGGAAGCCAATGACAAGGACTGGGAAACGTTCAGGAATCTCCCCCTCGGCATTAAATTTTTTTTGATGCCGTACATGGCGGCGGTCGTTGTGCTCCTGCTGAAAATAATAACCAGGGCCCAGCAGCTTTTTGCCAACTTCAAGAATGATATCGTGTTCAGCAAAACCAACGTGCTCCTGATTTCAAGGATGAGCAGGCTGATGATAGTATTCTCAATAGTTACCTTCAGCTTTTATTCGCTCCTGGTCAGCATCATACTGCTCATGCTCTGTGAAATTTTCAAGAGCGGGACCGCTCTCCAGGAAGAGCATGACCTGACGGTATAGCGAGGGTGGTATGAGCATAATTTTCAGACTCGACAGGGTTATGGCGGACCGGAAGATTTCCCTCAATGAGCTGGCGCGGCGGATACAGCTTACCGATTCGAACCTGTCGATCCTCAAGACCGGGAAGGCCAGGGCGATCCGCGTATTGACCCTGGACGCCATCTGCAGGGAGCTTGGCTGTCAGCCGGGGGACCTGCTGGAGTACAAGCCTGATGAAACAGGCGATGATGATGAAGAAGATGGAGGAAACGAATGAAAAGCATTGAAGGTGACATCAAAAAGGAATTCATGAAAAAAGGATCCTGCTCCCAGGCCCTCTGCTTCTTCCTGGACCGTGAATTCGGGTGTCAGAAAGCGGAAGGGGAGCGCGCCGCAGATCCCATGGCCGGCGGTATCCTGCTGCAGGGGCATCAGTGCGGGATGCTCTGGGGGTCGTCACTGGCAGCGGGGGCGGAGGCATTCCGCCGGTTCGGCGACAGCGGCAGGGCCACGGCGGCGGCTTTATCCGCAACGGCGCGTCTCATGAAATCCTATTCCGGCAGGACGGGGAGCGTCAACTGCAGGGACGTGTGCGGCCATGACTTCACCAGGAAAATAGAGCTGTTCGCCTTCATGGTGAAATTCATCCTCCATATAAACAGGGACTGCCTGGAGCTCGCGGACCGATGGGTTCCCGAGGCGATACGGTCGGCGTCGGAAGGGCTGTCCGCAGCGCCGGCGTATGCGCTGGAGCCGCTGAGCTGCGCTTCGGTGGCCGCGAAAAAAATGGGGGCAGGCGACGAGGAAGCGGCCATGGTTGCCGGTTTCGCCGGCGGCCTCGGCCTGAGCGGCAGCGGCTGCGGGGCCCTGGCCGCCGCGATCTGGATGAGGAGCCTTGCCTGGTGCAGGGAGAACCCCGGGAAAACGGCCTATAATAATCCCTACGCGAAAAAAACGCTCAAGGCGTTCTTCGGGAAGATCGGCACGGAGATGTCATGCCGCGCCATAACGGGGCGGCGTTTTGAGACGCTGGATGACCACACGAAATTCATTCGGGACGGCGGGTGCGAAAAGCTTATCGGCGTCCTTGCCGAATCATGATTCCTGCCCGAAAGGAATAACCAACCCGGGGCTGTCCTGAAAGCCCCCTTAATACCCCGGAGGGGGGCTTGTTTGAGCAGAACCTGCACCAGGAGCCCCCCTCTGGGGGGATGTTCCGAGATAACACCTATCCAAGGCGCATGGCTCGATGAAATTGTATTGACGTGTGCCCCCTTAAGCACTAAATAACTGCAGTAAAACATTCTTCCGGCTGAAACAATGCAGCCAGCTGTCGTCAATCCCCAAGGGGGGTGTCTCCATGAGTCAGATTATTTCGGCCTGCGGCCTGCTGTGCGATGAATGCGGCTTTTTCGGGAAACGCTGCAATGGGTGCTACGGCGTCAAAGGCGAGACCTTCTGGGCAAAGGAAGCAATGCCCGACCAGACGTGTCCGCTGTATACATGCTCGGTTGTCGAGAGGAAGTATGATAACTGCGGGCAGTGCGCGGAGCTCCCCTGCGGAAAATTTACCGGCCTGAAGGACCCCAATATCTCAGAGGAGCGGCATGCCGTTTCTATCCGGGAACGGGTGTCGAGGCTGAGGTGAGTTATTATGAAGAAACCGCATCATGATTCGAATCTGCAGGAGATCCCCGGTGTGGGCCCGAGCATCGAAAAGGACCTGCTTGATATCGGCATCAACCGCGTAGAAGATCTGAAGGGCCGGAGGCCCGATGAGCTCTACGATAAGCTTTGCAGATTGAGAAAGACGAAAATCGACCGGTGCGTGCTCTACGTTTTCAGGTGCGCGGTGTATTATGCCGGCACGGGCAGGCACGACCCGGAACTGCTGAAATGGTGGAACTGGAAGGACAGGTAAGGCGCCGTTACGCAATGGCCATGACAGCATTGGACTGAAGAGGCCCTCAATGAAGAGATTGGTTCAATTTTTACTCCCGCTATCACTCCTTCTCGGGATAGTCATTCTGGCCTATTTCAGGATCCGGCATCACCATGAACTTCGGGAGCCGTTTTACTTCTATTGCGACATCGTGATCATCGCCCTGTATGCGATCTGGATTGTTTATGAGGTGTACGTGTCCTCCGTTGACGCCGGGCAGGATAACGTCGTAAGGGATTACGGCACACGGGAATTGTACGGATTGAGCCAGGCCCTGACTGTTTTTTCCGCCCTATGGTTCGGGCCGGTCCGGACAGGTCCGGGACCCTGGCATGTCATCGGCCTGGCGGTCTTCATTACCGCCGCGATCCTTGCGCTGCTGCTGGTTCCTTCTATAGTTGTCAGGATCCTGGTCGAGGAAAAAACCCTGATAAGCGTTGATGGGTATGCAGAATTCGCGAAAACAAGGAAAAGGATATTTCCCTGTGTATGGTAATTGTCCTGGAACAATGCCATAAGAATTTCGACGCGGAGGCGCTGAGGACGCGGAGAAACGCACAGAGATAAAAGGCTTTTACTTTATTGTTGCAACAGGGTATGCATAAAAAGCTTGCAAATTTCCTGAAATAGGCTGTCATGATAAAAGTATAGCATGCGCCTCTGCATCATGCGGCAGCGGGAACCGGCAGCAGAATCGAATCCTTACCTTTGAGGTGGCCCATGGAAATAACGATGCCCTGGGGCTCCGGCTCCATCCAGGTCCAGCTTCCTGACACGTGGAACGTTATCCTTCACCGGCCGGAGCGTGTCGATGCTGGCAGGAAGACCGATGAAATCGCCCTGGTGAGGGACTCGCTCAGCAGGCCGATCGGCGCAAAGCCCCTCGCGGGCCGGAAGCTCAAGGGCAAAAAGATCGTCATCATCGTCGATGACAACACCCGGCCCACGCCTGTGCACCGCTATTTCCACCTTGTGCTTGAGGAGTTGAAGAAGGCGGGGGCGTCGCTGAAAAACATCCTGGTCATCCCCGGCCTCGGGGTGCACACGCCCATGACGCAGGAGGAGATGGCCCGGAAGCTGGGGCCGAAGAACCTGAAGCTGGTGAAATGGGAGAACCATAACGCCTTTGACCTGAAGGCCAACCACTACTTCGGATCGACGGGCCGCCAGACGCCGATATACCTCAATAAACATCTGAAAGACGCGGACCTGGTCGTTCTCCTGGGCATCATCGAGCCCCACCTCTGGGCTGGATTCGGCGGCGGGATGAAGAACATACTGCCCGGCGTCGCCTACGCCGAGACCATCGGCATCCACCACGGCATACTGGCGGAGCCCCCGTACCGGTTCAACCGCGTGGGAATGATGCCCGATGAAAACTCCTTCCGCCTCGAGCTGGAGGAAACGAGGCGCATGATCGGCGCGGATATTTTCTGCCTGAACGTCTATGTTGACCAGGGGCGGACCATAGCCGCGTCCTTCGCCGGTGACCCGGTCGAGGCGCACCGGTCCGGCGTCCGCTACCTGTACGAGAGGATGGGCCTCCGCTTTGACCGGCCCGTCGACGGCATCATCGTCAATTCCTGCCCCATGGACATCAACTTCAAGCAGGGGATGAAATGCGTGGGCAACTCCCTCCCGGCCCTCAGGCCCGGGGGCGCGGTGATGGCCTTCATGCGCGCCGAGCGCGGCATGGACGACATCAGGCTTCCGGAGGGGGGCGTGCCGCTGCCGCTGCTGAAGGCGATACTGCGCCTTATCGGCCCTTCGAGGGTGAAGGGGTTCCTTGACCTGGTGAAGAAGGGGTTCGGCGTCGAGGACAAGTTCCTGATGTATTATTCGATGCAGCTGGTGCGCCAGTACGACCTTTTTTTCTACGTGCCGACCCTGAACGAGGCCGAGGCGAAGGCGATCAGCATGTTCGTGAAATGCCAGGACCCTGCCGAGGTCATCAGGCGGGGCCTGAAGAAGATAGGGAAGCGCGCCACGGTGGCCGTGTTCCCCGAGGCGGGAATCACCTTCCCCATCGTGGGGAAGCAATATTCCGAATGATGGGACAGGGGAGTATAAGAAATGAAAAAGTTGGAATGGAATAAGAGCATTGAGACGGGGATAGAGCTGATCGATAACCAGCACCGGGAGCTGATAAAGCGGATCGATGCCCTCGACCTGGCCATTTATAGCGGGAAGGCGAAGACCGAGCTGGTTATCATGCTCGAGTACCTTGCCACGTATGTCAGCGGGCACTTCGAGGCCGAAGAGAAGATGATGATGGCCGTTAATTATCCCGATTTTTCGAAGCATTACGAGGAGCATAAAAAATTCAAAGAGGTGTACGGGAGGATCCTGCAGGAGTACAAGGTGAAGGGAGCGGATAGCTACCTGGCCATGGAGCTGGACCGGCAGGTGCGTCAGTGGCTGGAGCATCACCTGATGGTAACGGACGCGGCGTACGTGCCGTATTGCAAGGGGTACCGGCCGGAGTAAGGGGCGGGGCCACTGCTACGGAACCAGGCGAAGGTTTTTCTTGAAGTCCTTGAAGTTCTTCACGTAGTGCTCGGCGGCGTGCAGGATATCGTCGATCTGCTCCGGCGTCACCGGCCGCACGACCCTTGCCGGGGCGCCCAGGACCATGGAGTTGTCGGGGATAACGCTTTTTTCCAGCACCAGGGCGCCGGCGCCGATAAGGCAGTTCCTGCCGATGACCGCCCCGTTCATGACCACCGCGTTTATGCCGATAAGGGAGTCGTCGCCGATGACGCAGCCGTGCAGCATCGCCTGGTGGGCCACGGTGACGCCCCGGCCTATCACGAGGTCGTTTTCCTCCTCGCAGTGGAGGACCGCCCCGTCCTGTATGTTGGAATTTTCACCGATAACAATCGCGCCGTCATCGGCCCGGACCACGGCGTTGAACCAGATGCTCGCGTTGTTCCCGATGCGCACCGACCCCACCACCACGGCGCTCTCAGCGATGAAATAATCATCGCCCTCTATCACGATCTTCCTGTCTCCCAGGTCGTATTTCATGGCTTCACCGCCTTACTGTTTCAGACGCCGGCAAGGAGCTTCCTGAATTCCGGCGTGAAGTTTCCCTCGGACACGCTGGCCACGGGTCCCGTCATGGAAACCGACCAGTCATTGCCGATGTCTATCGATAGTGAGCCGCCCGGCATATGCACGGTGACGCTGCCGTCGACCAGGCCGAGACGCCGGGCCGCGCAGGCCGCGGCGCAGCTGCTGCTCCCCGACGCCAGGGTGTAACCGGCGCCGCGCTCCCAGATCTCTATCCGCAGCGACCGCCGGTCGAAGACCTGCGCCAGCTGCATGTTGATCCGGTTGGGAAAGAGGGGGTGGCGCTCGATGGCCGGCCCTAGTTCGCAGGCCAGCTCCCTTGATATTGCTTTGAGGGGAATCACGCAGTGGGGATTTCCCATCGAGACGCAGGTCATGAGGTATCTCTTTCCCAGGATCTCGACCGGCTCGTTCAGGACCTCGCGGCGGGGGCCCGCCACCGGGATCCTTTCACTGTCGAAGATGCAGCTGCCCATGTTGACCTTTATCAGGTATGCGGCCGGGTCCAGGAGCTTCGCCTCGATGGGACCGCCGGGGGTCATGAACGACGCGGTATCACCTTTGACGTAGCCGTGCTCGAGGAGATAGCGCGTGAAGATCCTCACGCCGTTGCCGCTCTTTTCCGCTTCGCTGCCGTCCGGGTTGAATATCCTGAGGCGCATCGGGCCGTCGCCGAAGAGGGGCCCGTACAGGATGCCGTCGGACCCGATGCCGAGGTTGCGGTCGCAGATGAGTTTGATGGTTTCCGGGTTAAGGGCAACATTGTTCCCGGAGGGGTCGATGACGATATAATCGTTGCCCAGCCCGTGGTATTTGTAAAAGTCCATGATGCCGCTCCTGTTTGAGTGACCGGCGCCTTAACGTGCCCGGTCATTGGTCCTCCCGTTCCTCTTTCGCCCTTTTCACGCCGTTCAGGTCTTCCAGGGCCCGGAGAACCGTATCGTAATCGTTCGCCGCGTTCCAGAACAGGTAGCCC
>DAONAJ010000136.1:0-6896 GCA_035400945.1 Spirochaetota bacterium | reverse complement strand
GGCGTTCTCATGCCCCTGAGCAAGCCGATGTTCCGGCGTTTTAATACAGCAGACACCGGATCGTCTCCCCGCTGGGTGCCGCGGGTAAAGAGTGAAACCGGCGCGACCTTCGCATATTTGCGACCTAATGTGACGGGTTATGGTTATACGCCTACTATCAATAATTATATTCCTCGCGACACCCTGCGCACTCCGCTGAGCGTCCTTGTGGGCAACAGCATCAAAGGCTATGACGGCGTCATGCCCATGATGGCGGACGGCGGCGGCATGGTGACAAGGCTCCTGGGACTGCTGCAGCTCTTGGGCGGCGATGAATTCGCGGAACCGCGGGAGAATATCGCCCTGGGCCTCGAACAGGTCATGACCGCGGCAAAGTTCAACAAGAGCGAAGCCATCACCAACGGATATTTCACCACTCTGGATTTTTCGAAGTACGCGTGGATGTTCAACAAGAGGGATGAAGATCTTGACATCGAGGATTTCCTCGGCTGGGAAGGCGAGTTCCGTGCCACCGCTGACGGCGGCGACTGGACCACTTTTGAAGACATGGTTGATCTGTTGAAGAGCATGATGGGCGGTTCGCGGGATGTAAGTCAGAATCTGGTCAATATCGTAAACGCCGTTCTTGCCCAGCAGCTCACCGAAGACGAGGTCCATGGCCTCCTGTATACCGCGGGCAAGCTCTTTACCAGGTACAATCAGGTATACCCGGGCGGAACATGGCAGTACCATGGTTACGATCATGGCGCGGGTCAGCCTGATAATTACGACCAGCTGGTCGATATGCTGACTTACCTGCCGCAGGTGCACGATGTCATGAAATCTTCAGACGGATCCGGTGTTAAATACAACAGGCTCCTGCAGAATGTCGACATCCTGATGAAAGACCAGACCAGCCTTGTGCATACCCTGCTGGAAGGCATGTCAACGCCGTATTCAGCACAGGATGTCATTGAGGACCTTGACCGGTTCCTCAGCTGGAGTATTATCAGCGATCCCAATTCGCCTCTCTGGGATGACCTGGTGCTGATGCTTGACGCCATGGCGGATATGAATGATCCGCGGGTTGACATCAATTCCATCATCAAGAACCTGGGGTTCCAGGCGAACTAGGCAGAAGTAAATATTTGGTAATCGTGGAACACCCGCCTGAAGGCGGGTGTTCTTTTTTTGGTTTACTCTGACACTGCATATACTCAATAATCAGGGCATATATTTTTTACTCTAATTTTGCTCTGACCCCACTATTTTTTTCAATTTTTCCCGCCCCATCCGTATACCACTAAACCACACCAGAAACGAGGGAAAACCCATGCCGCGACCATTGCGAATCTGTCTGCCGGATACAACCAACCATGCCATATCCCGATGCATTGAGAAAAAACCCCTCATGCACTCCACCCAAATCAAGGACCTGATGCACGATGTGCTCAACCAGGCCCTGGAAAGATACGAATTCGAGCTGGTCTCCTATTCCATCATGGATAACCACTTCCATTTCTGCATAAAAACAACGAAAAACGGCGAAACCATATCCCGCATCATGCAATTCATAAAGTCCCAGTTTGCCCGGCGATATAACCGGATGATGGACCGGACCGGTCCTTTCTGGAATGAACGTTTTACCAATCTAGTAATAGAGCAGACGGCTGATCCGGTCCAGACTTTCTGGAATGTGTTTATGTATGTCGAGTATAATCCGGTAAAAAGCAAGTATGTAACTGATCCCCGCCGGTATCCCTATGGTGGATTCAGAGCCTATGTCGATAGGGAATACGTCCCACCGGTGCCGGTAACCCTGTCCGAGTATTTCCAGAAACTGGGGGATACCTTTGAAGAACGGGTAACCAGACTACTGGAATATGAAGAACGGTATCGAAAGAGAATATTTCCTGCAGAATTATTTATATAAAAGGTGTATGGGATGATTTATCTGGCATATCTGATTTGTTTAGTAAATAGTTGAGGTATGCTTTTCTATCTAAATGTAGGATTTAAAAAAGTATTTTAAAAATTAAATAGTTTTTATTGTAGTTCAGCAGGTAAAAGATTTTAATAAATCTTTAGTATCCTTCAAGCCTTCACCATAAATATTTCCCACAAATTTCATTTAATAAATTGTATGTTTGCTTGATTTTGTAGATTGTAGAATTTGTATTATATTACTCTGACACCAATCTTTTTTGTAAAAATAAAATTTTACTCTGACACTGTTACTTGTATCAGTGCAATCTCTTCGGTAAATTGGCCACAAACTTCTTCAGGCTGTCCATATTGGAAAAAATTCCTGCCAGGGCATAGATGGAAATGGAAAGCCCAAGGACGATGCTGATAGGTATCTCAAGACCTGACCCGAACTGGCCCCTGAGCCAGCCGAAGGAGTGGCTGAAGGGTATGGCGAAAAGGCTTATAAGAAGAATGGACCCCACGACGCCCCACTGGAGACCGGAGACATGGTGTTCATACCGGACCTTCGACATGAAGACCTCGCGCATGATCTGCTCGCACCGGTCGCGGTCCAGATCAAAAGCGGTGTCAGAGCGAAGCGACGAAAACTGTTCCGAAAGCACGGATATGTCATGGCGGCACTTTGAGCAGTGCAGAATGTGAAACTGGACAGACAGGGGAACGCGGGAACGGTTGTCCATTTCGAGAAATTTCTGCTGAATTTTTTCACAGTTCATGATAGTCCTCCGCTATTGTTCCTTTCAGTTCGTCGCGCAGCATGTTCTTTGCCCGAAGAACGTTTGATTTTATCGTGTTAACAGGGTACCCGGTGATATCGCTGATTTCACCGTAGGTAAGGCCCATGAAAAAGTACAGGTCAACGCAGACACGGTACCGTTCGGGAAGGTCGTTGACGGCCTTCAGCAGAACGTCGCGTATTTCTTTACGCAGGTGTCCTTTTTCGGGAGTGGTGTCTGCCGCCGGCAGTTCATCGGAAACCTCTGGCTCGGTCTTCTTCGAGGTGACGCGGTTGATGCCGTGATTATAGGCTATCTTCGTCAACCAGAAAGGAAACGGCGCCCTGCCGGCAAAGGTCCTCAGGCTCTCGAAGGCCCTGAGGAAGACTTCCTGCGTAAAGTCATGGGAATCGTCCCTGTTTTTAAAAAAACGCATCCCGATACTGTAGATCTTTTTCTGGTACCGCTCCACGATTGTTTTGAAGCTTTCAATGCCGCCCTGTAGTACCTGTCTGACGATCTGCTCATCGGTCTTGAACTCATTGTCCATTTTTTTCCTTGCCGGTAGTGACGCGTACCGTATAGAATACGAGCAGGCTTACACCAAGGGAGAATGGGATCAGGCCGCTCAGTACCGGGTAGGCAAAACCCTCGAGGATAACGAAAAAAATTACCAGGCATGCGCCGATGCTCGTTAACACCAGCCCGGAAAACAGGCTGAATGTCGTCAAATCGAATTCTATTTTACTATATAGCCCCTTTTCAATAAGTAGAACTTTCTGCTTGTGATTCCATAACAGGAAGAAGAAAAGGACCACTGCTCCCATGACGATGCCTACGATGGGGATAACGGTTACCAATACTTGTGCTGCGGCTGACGGCATATAAATCTCCTTCAATTTCTGGTACTGCAGTTATCTTCCTATATTGAATAAAATGTAAATCATTTTTTTCATCCTGGACCTGCGGCCCTGTTATGGGGCACAGGCGATCATCCTATCTTCAGCATCGATTCATCGTCTGCGACGGCCTTTTGTGACCAGCAGTAGGCTATGGTTTCGCATTTCAGCTTGAAATCGCAATAGGCGTCTTTCAAGTATGCCTTCAGCTCAGGATTGAGCCTGCGGTATACCCTCCTCATGTTTTTCATCACCCTTCTGGCGCGGAGCCTGATGGCAACGGGGCGGATTCTTTCGGGGGTGCTGAATTTTTTTTCATATTCCTCTTCAAGCTGTTCGAGGGACGATTTCATGTAGGCCGACAGCTGTTCTGCCGTGAGGATGTCTCCGGTCATCTTGAAAAAATGGTATCCCTTGACGGCCAGGTTCACGGCGAGTGGAAATTGCCGGGGATTATGGGCGAGGGTCCACCCAAGGAAGCGCAGGTAATCCAGGCCGTAGGATGAAAATGTCTGCCGGACCAGGGAAAGGAACAGGGCCTTGATATGCCTGATGCTGATAGAGCCGTGGGAGTTGGCATATCCCGGGATTCTCTTCAACAATGTCTTGCAGCGTTCAAAGTAATTATGCGGTTCATAGATGGTGGATATGACGCGCTTGTATCCCTCCATCAGCTTCTCCCTCGGCATGCGGGGAATGAAGTTCAGCTCCAGGGAATGGGTGTTATTGCCGTCGGTCTCTCCCAGGATGCGCCCCTCGCGCTCCAGGCGGCGGTGGAGCTGGGTGTTGGGGAGTGCCACCATGGTCCCTATCATGGCCAGGGGGATCCCCGCCTTCTGGATGAAATCGATCTGCAGGTCGAAGATATTTTCGGGGTCGCTGTCAAAGCCGACGATGAAACCGCCCATCACTTCTATTCCCTTCATCTGGATTGTCCTCACGCTTTCGTGGATGTCAGCCCTGGTGTTCTGCTGCTTCTGAGTGAGGGACAGGGTCTCCGTTATCGGCGTTTCGATGCCGATGAACACGGTGTCAAGGCCGGCCTCGACCATCAGGTCGATGAGGGCTTCATCCTGGGCCAGGTTAATGCTGGCCTCGGTGAATAAATTGAAGGGATAGCTCCGTTCCTTCTGCCAGGCCGCGATATGCTCCAGCAGCTCCCGGGCCTTGGACTTGTTGCCGATAAAGTTGTCGTCAACGATGAAGAGGGAGCCGCGGTACCCTGTTGCGTAAAGGATGTTCATCTCATTGATAAACTGATCCGGTGTTTTATACCGGGGGACCCGGCCGAACATTTCAATGATATCGCAGAATTCGCAGTTGAACGGGCACCCGCGCGATGACTGGAGCGCCATTGATTCATAGGCTCCCAGATCCAGCAGGTCAAAGCGGGGCGGCGGCGTCCTGGTGATGTCGGGCTTGGCGTCATCCTGGTAGATGTACTCTGCCCGGCCTCTTTCAAGATCCTCGATAAAACGGGGAAGAGTCACTTCCCCTTCGTTCAGGATAAAATGGCACACTCCCCTGATCTGGCGGTAGCTGGAAGTCGGATAGGGGCCGCCGGCCACCACCGGAGTGCCGTATTGATTGCACAGGGACACCACCTGATGAAAGGACTCCTTCTGCACGATCATGGCCGATAAGAAGACCAGATCCGCGGAAGCCACGTCTTCGCCGGTCAGATGCTGAAAATTCAGATCTATGAGCCTGACGTCGTAATCCTGAGGCAGGAGCGCGGCAACGGTTATCAGCCCTAGTGGCGGCATCAATGTTTTGTACTTTATGAACGGCAAAGCGTATTTAAAACTCCAGTAAGTCGCAGGTATCTCCGGGTAGACCAATAGTATCTTCCTTCCCATATCCATCTCCTGTAAAATAAGGGTATTTTATTCTATGTTTTTGTGTGTGTTTGTGCGCGCCAGGCACGCAGTCGGGGTTATTGTTCGAGGTTTAGAGTGACCGAAGAATCTTCATTCCATAGAGCGCACTCAGTACAACAAGTATCCCCAGTAATGATTCCAGCATGATTATCTCCCTGTATTATGTCCACTCGCGCTAATTTTTTGCGCCTAATCGAAAAGTAAAGACAGGGCGGGGGCCGAAAGGGTTGCAAAAATATCCCCGTTAAATTAATTTATTGACATGTTTTTTTTCTGATAAATAACAATTTATCAGTATATTTTATTCTCCCCTGCCTTCTTTGCCCCTCCAGGGAGAGGGAGGGGATATGTTGCATAACTATGGAAGAGGATGGGATCCGGTGGTCCCCGCGGTCTTCAAAACCGTAGGCTGTGATTTATCACGGCGGCAGGTTCGATTCCTGCCCCTTCCGCATTATCAAACCAGCCATAAAGCCGAAAAATAAACAGCCTGTTTCTGCAAGGATGGCGGGTTCAGTAAGGACGAAATGGAAGACAAAAACCAGATTCTCAGGAACATTCCCCAGGTGGAGAAGATCCTTCAGGCCGAAGAAATAAGCCGGTTTATCGATGATATCGGGCGTTCCGCCGTTACCGGTGCCGTCCGGGACGTTCTCGCTAACACGAGGAGCAGGGCTGAAAAAGGGGAGTCCGTTGATCCCGGGAAGATCATCCCGGCGGTCGTGTCGCGGTGCAGGATGAAGCAGCGGGAAAGGCTCCAGCGGGTCATTAACGGCACCGGGGTCATCATCCATACCAACCTGGGGAGATCTCCCATCGGCACTGATATCCTGAAAAAACTGGCGGCTGATTGTTCCGGCTACTGCAACCTGGAATTTGACCTGGCTGAGAAGAAGCGCGGCAGGCGGGGAGGTTTTGCCGAAGAACTCCTGCGCGGCATTACCGGGGCGGAGGACGCCCTCATTGTCAATAACAACGCGTCCAGCGTGTTCCTCATTTTAAACGAATTTGCCCGCGGCAGGGAGGTCGTAGTGTCGCGTGGAGAGCTTGTCCAGATCGGCGGTGGCTTCAGGATCCCCGATATCATGGCCGAGAGCGGCGCCATCCTGGTGGAAACGGGCACCACGAACATCACCACGGTTGATGATTACCGCAGGGCCATTTCCGGCGGCACCGCCATGATATTCTCCTGCCACCGATCCAATTTCACCCAGGAGGGATTTACCGAAAGCCCTTCCCTCAGGGACCTTGCCTCCCTCAAGGGAGAAGGGATGATCTTCGTGCGCGACCTGGGGAGCGGCAACCTCATCCCGGACAGGCGGCTTCCCCAGAATTTTGAGCCAACGGTGCGGTCGGAGATCGAGCAGGGACCGGACCTGGTCTGCTTCAGCGGCGACAAGCTCCTGGGCGGTTGCCAGGCCGGGATCATCGTC
>DAONAJ010000135.1:0-6937 GCA_035400945.1 Spirochaetota bacterium | reverse complement strand
GACGGATGGTACAGCCCGATATCGCAATATATCAGGTATAATATACTGCACGCGCGGCCCGGCGTAAAGCGGCGGGCCGATTTATTTTTGGCGCCGGATAAAAATCCTGACGGCCCTGACGCGGGTCAGCCCCTCTTGGCTTCCTCTCGGGGGCACGCGACAATGTAGGTCAGGCCCCCTTCCCTGCTGCCGGTTACCCTCTGCTCCTGCATTTTCCAGAAATTGCACAGCACGTAACCGTTCTGGTAGGATATATGGTTCTTGCATGATATGCAGTCGTCAATCTTCATGGCAGTCTCGGTTCCTTATCACAAAAAATATATCAGCAGCTGAAAGCGATTAAGACTAATTGCAATCTGATCAATTTTTGTCAAGCATATGTTTGTAATTACATCGCATCTCGGACGAAGAACAATACGAATCCGGAGCTTTTAACGCGAGCAGGCGCCATGGATGCCTCGGGATCCGCCGAATAAACACGGTGTTTACACGAGGCG
Source organism: Spirochaetota bacterium (assembly GCA_035400945.1). Classification (GTDB taxonomy): domain Bacteria; phylum Spirochaetota; class UBA4802; order UBA4802; family UBA5550; genus RBG-16-49-21. The sequence continues at coordinate 6,440 of DAONAJ010000135.1, read as the reverse complement.
GATAAGCGTGATGGCTCCAGATTAACGATGAATTGTTCCAGCCTGGCCGCACCACCCCTAGTCGAGAATAAGCAGCGTCCCGCTGTTGACATACCGCGCGTCTTCATTGTCCATGATCTCGATGATACGGGCGTTGAGGCGCCGCTTCATCTCGCCGAATATGCCCCGCTTCTTATTATAAGACTTCGCGAAGGCGGCGGCCCGCTCCATCAGGTCCGCCTCGTCGGCGCACGCCCTTTCAATGACGCCGTGCCGCTCTAGGTCCGCGGCGCCGTAACGCTTCCCTGAAAGGACCATTTCCTGGAACAGCCGGTAGGGGACGAATCTGGTTATAAAGGCTATCTCGCTGGGCAGATAGGGAATGCCTATATCAATTTCCGGAAAGCAGAAGTAGCCACGGTCGGCCTTCATGAATCGGAAATCGCAGACGCAGGAGAGGATGGCCCCGGCGCCGAAGGCGTGTCCGTTGATGGCCGCAATGACCGGCATGGGGAACAGCAGTATTTTCTTGAACATGTCGTTGACGGCAAGCATGAACTTTTTCACGCCCGCCATGTCGTTTGCCCGCACAAGGCCGGCCGCCCATTGAACATCGAGACCGGTGGACCAGAACTTGCCGTCCCCGGACACGATCATGACCGATGACAGGCCGTTGTCCGCCGCTATTTCGTCAAGGATGCGCACCATGGCGTCAACAAAAACCTGGTTGATCTTGTTTTCTCCGCTGGTCATCCGTATGACCGCGATCGATTCATTCTTTTCCCATGATAGGATGCCCATAGACCGCTCCTGCCGTTTCTGGTTGCGTTATAACAGGTTTCAGGAAATCAATGCGCTGGAAGGATGTCAAAGAAAAAAAGGAAACTGAATGATGTCCAGTCCATTTATCTTCGCCGGCCAGGGACCAGCGGCACCATCATTCCTTCTTCCTTATCCAGATCGCAGCAAAATAGAAGAGCACCGGCGCCGCCAGCCAGATAAGCTGGGGCACGAGGGTGATATGGCGTCCGTTGAAAAGAAACAGGGAGGGGTTCCACCACGACGGATTGTATCCCCACCCGCCGGAACCGGTGCTCAAGAGCTCCACTCCCAGCTCCTGGACCTGGCCCCACCCCATGAGGACCGCCAGCTCCCGGATTTTGAACGCGGCAAAGCGGGGTTCCGGGCACAGGATGTTTACGAGCCACAGACCGGCAAGAAAGAGTCCGCCGTCCCAGAAGGCATGACTTATGATAATGACAATGAAATGCGCCGGCGGCGGCGTCATGAACGTGAAAATATCCACTATGCCGAGACCGTCAAGGGTGGAGAGGGGAACTTCCCAGGTGAGGCCGATGAGGGTCCCCGTCCAGAACAATCTCCAGGCAAAAGGGGAAATCTTTTTTGCAGCGTATAAGAGCAGCACCGCAAGGGGAACAGCCGCGCCCATGGCGAAATCAATATAATAAAAGTTCTCGGTCAAAAAATCCATGGGGACCTCCCGGAGATTATGGCTTTAAGAAGGGTCTTCGCCTTCAGCACTGATATGGGCCCGGTCAGCCGGCATCCGGTTCAAAAAATGACCAGCGGATACCGGGAAACTTCTCTTTCAGGGCCGCTTCACAGGCATTAATGGCATCAATCTGTAGCGCACAGCTGGCGCATTCCTTCATTTCCGCCTTGACGGCCACCATGATGTCCGGTCCCATCTGCAGGGTAATGACGTTCAGCACACGGTTGATTTCCTCCCTCTCGCTGAGGAATTCATGAATCGCCCTGCGGGTCTCCACGCTCGTGCTTTGCCCTATCAGCAGGTTTTTCACCTCGTTGCCGACGCTGAGGGCAACGCCGACAAGTATCATCCCTATCAATACGCTGCCGAGGGCGTCATAAAAGGGATCGCCGGTCGCCAGGGTCATGACTATCGCGATGAAGGCAACGGTAAGCCCCATCAGCGCGGCCAAGTCTTCCCCGAACACGACCAGGAGCTCGCTCTGCCGGCTGGTCCTGAACCACCGGAACAGGCTCTGGCTGCCCCTGGTCCTGTTCACTTCCCTGAGGCATCCTGTCAGGGAGATCGATTCAAGAACGATGCTTATGCCGAGAACGGCAAGAGCGACAACAGGGTTTTCAATGCCTTCGGGCCTTTTCATTTTCATAATCCCCTCGTAAACCGAAAAGAGACCGCCGAGGGAAAAAAGTATTATGGCAACGATGAAAGACCAGAAATACAGGGCCATGCCGTATCCGAGGGGATGCTCCGGGTTGGCCGGTTTTTTCGACCGCTTGATGCCGTATAGCAGCAGCCCCTGGTTTGCGCAGTCCGCCGAGGAGTGCACCGCCTCTGCCAGCATTGCGCCGGAGCCGGTGACCAGGGCCGCAACGAACTTGGAGAGGGCAATGAGCGCGTTAGCGCCGAGGGCAAGGAATATCGAGATCAATGAGCCGGAGTTGTGTGACATCGAGGTGTCCTTTATATTATGACATTTAACGGACAGAAACAGAACTACCGCTTGATCAGATTACGGCACAGCGCGGATTTGTCAATTGCAATGCGGTTAGAAATGCAATAACCGATATTTTTATATTGATTTTAAACATGCTGATTATATTAATTGAACAATTTCCGGCAAGAGTCAGGCGAAACATATGACAGGTCTTCTTACATTGGCTGTATCAGCATGGATGAACATCGCGCCCTACACCTTCGATGACGTCGTAAAGGATATAGTCCCCGGCAGAAAGGGTGCCGATGCGATGAAGGAAATCACCACTATCGTTGACAAGACATCCCAGCAGTTCCGGACCGATCCGGAAACGGAGGAATTCAAGAAATACTTCAGGAAAGTGCTGGAGGATTTCGATTTCATGAAGCTGTACGAGAGCCCCTACGCGAAAGACAAGGGCGACGGGCGCCGCGGCCTCACCTTCAGGGGCTGCAGCATGAACGGCTACTATCTGGAAACCATCGCCGACAGGAAGGACGGCTCATGCGGCCTCGCGCGCATCTGGGACTATTCCACCGAATATTCACTGAAAAAAAACGACGCCTGCATTGTCGGGGGGCGGTCCTTTATCGCCTCCATCGAATCCACGACGCTGACACGGAAATATTCCCACCGGAATGCCCTGCGCTTCGTCGAAGGCCTCCTGAAGGTGATCGATCCCGGGAACATCAGGCTCATGAGCGCTCCCGAGAGCTCCCTCTATCCCGAAACGGAAGGGATCTCGAGGAAGGTGATAAATGAATTTTACCGTTCCTTCCCCGGCGTCTCCGCCCTTTTCAACCGCTACTCGGTCATCAGGTCATTCCTGGAAATAAAAGACTACCGCGGCGTCCCCTATACCCGCCTGGCCTTCCGGTATGGTTACCGCATGAAGAACCTGAAGAACGACTATCCGGAACTGGGGAAATCCCTCTCCGCTGTGGAGGGGCTTTACCGCATCTCCATGGCTGTCAAAAACAGCAACAACCGCACGGTCATGACCGTCGTATTCGACAGCCGCGAGGACGTCCTTTCCCTCACCCTTAACACCAGGCATGGCAGGCTCGTTCCTGCCGACGACGCAGGGCACCCTGTGTTCAACGAGGAGATATCCCTGACCGCTCTCAGGGAGATATCCTACCGCGCCGTGGTCGAAATGGTCCATGACGTGCATGGCCTCAAATTCACCACGGACAACATGGTGATCGCCTTCCGGTACCGCGACACGGCGGGCCGCGGTTCCTGGACCATGAGGCTGGAAGATGTATCAAAGACGCGCATCACCGGGAGCTATTACAACATCATACCCGGCTGGCTGATCGACATGTTCATTCCCAACAACATGGAGCAGCTGATCTATAACCTGTCCCGGGTGATGCTGAAGGCCGACGACGGCGCCGGCTCCCGGGTCTCCTTCGAATGGGATACGCGTAACGCGAACAACGTGACGCTCAAGTTCAGCGCCTCCAGCGAGTTCATGGACAATTATTTCGTCAAATACGGGCTCAGGGTATGGAGCAGGAAAGCCCTGGCCAACGAGCGGCTTACGCGCGAGGCTAAGGAGCTGCGGGGAAAATTCCTGGACGCCTTCAGGGCTGACATGAAGTGGCAGGGACCCGGGCTCCCCTGACGCAGGCGGCACGGATATTCCGCGTTTCAACGCACCGGGCGGGAAGCGTGTTGACCGGTGAGCTGACATAAAATTGAAACGGCGCCGGTTTTATTATTGTTTTTTCCAAGACTGCCACTACACTTGCTGCAAAATGTGAAACTGTACCGGCCATGAGCCATACCACTAACTTCTTCTTCAATCTGACGCCCGATATCGTGATCAGGGCGGTTGAACAGAGCGGCTTTGAACCGACGGGGCACTGCATGGCCCTCAACAGCTACGAGAACCGCGTCTATGACCTGCGCCTTGAGGACGGGTCCCACGTGGTGAGCAAGTTTTACCGTCCCGGAAGATGGACCCGGGAGCAGATTCTGGAGGAGCACCGGTTCCTTTACGACCTCCGGGATGACGAGATCCCGGTCTGCGCGCCCCTGACCCTGCCCGGGGGCGAAACCATCCATGAAACCGAAGGGATCATGTATGCCATCTGGCCCCGCACCGGCGGCAGGGTCCCCGACGAGCTGACCGATCCCGAGCTGCAGATCCTGGGCCGTCTCTGCGCCAGGATCCACAATAACGGCGCGGCGAAAAAAGCGCCCCACCGCATCGAGCTTACCGGCGAAGCGTACGGGCTGCAGCCCCTTGCGTTCCTTGAAGGGCGCGGGTTCCTGCCGCCCCACTGCAGGGACCGTTACCATGACGCCGTGATGAAAATCGTCGAAATATACGAGTTGCTCCGAAAGGACGTTCCCTTCCACCGTATCCACGGCGACTGCCACCTGGGGAACCTCCTCCACGGCACTGAGGGCTGGTTTTTCCTCGACTTCGATGACTTCCTCACCGGTCCGGCCGTCCAGGACGTCTGGATGCTGGTGCCGGCCCGCGACCGGGAGGGGCTGCGCCAGCGCGAGGTATTCCTCGAGGCGTACTCGCAGTTCAGGGACTTCGACCGTTCCTGGCTGCGGATGGTGGAACCCCTCCGGGCCCTCCGGTACATCCGCTATGCCGCCTGGATAGCCCAGCGCTGGGACGACCCGGCCTTTCCAGCGGCCTTTCCCCATTTCGGCACCGTCCAGTACTGGGAAGACGAGACCCGGGACCTGGAAGACCAGCTGGAATTCTTTTACGGCACTGCCTCCGATCTTCCCGCGGGAATGCAGAAGCCTGCGCAGGATAAAGAAGAAAAAGAACTCACCAACAAGGATTTTTTCTGGGACTGGGAAGATACATAGCATGGATAAGGAAGAAGACATAGATCTCATTTACTCGTTTTACATTGACCGGTGCATCCGCTGCGATTTCAACCCCAAGGATGATGCGCGGGATCCTTACGCGGCCCAGTGCCAGCTTTGCGACCGTTTCTTTGATAAAAAGAAGCTGTTCCTTAACAATGTCGGTTGAAACATGCCCCTATCCGTCAAACCGGGTATACTGATTTTCCCAATTTTTTCTTGACACGCAAGCTGATCTGATAAACATTAACCAAACGGTTAAACTGAAAAGTTAGACCGAATGGTTAACACCGGCCGCACCATAACAGATGTGATAAAATGTTCCACCTTTCTTCATGAGTATGAACCGTCATATTGATACATCAAGCAGGGACAAAATCCTCCGGGCAGCGATCAAGGTAATCGCCCGGAAAGGCAGACATGGCACGCGCATGGACGAGGTTGCCCGGGAAGCGGGCATCAACAAGGCCATGGTCTACTATTATTTTTCAAACAAGGACAAACTGTTTTTCGAAATACTGACCACGATTTTCACCGAGATGTATCGGGATTCATTGCACCGGATCAGCGAGGATATATCACAAGGAAAAAACCACGCGGAAATAATCAGCAACAGCATCCGCTACTCCTTCGAAAGCTACAACAAAAACCCCCATTACACGCGTATCATGGTCGACGCCATCAGCAGCGGCATGGATGAAATACCCAAGGCGCTGGAAGCCGTCTATAACAGTTCCCAGCTGAGCCCCGCCTCGTATATTATCAAGACCATAGAGGACGGCATTGACAAAAAGATATTCAGGGACGTGGATCCGGTTAACACCATGATCAGCATTACCGGCATGACCTTCATCTATTTTTTATCGCGAAACATAATCAAGTTTTTCGGCATGAAAATTGAAGACGAGGATGAATTCCTGGATAATCGCATAAAGAGCGTCATTGACCTGATAATGAACGGGATGCTCATGCGTCACTAGGCAGTTATTTCACTTGACGTGCCGGCGGCAATGTCATCTTGGGATGTAACCGAACAGACGCGGCGGTGCCGGTACCCCGAACAGACAAGACGCCGGAAGAAGGTCGGACAACACGAGAAAGGCCATGAATACCGATATAAAAATAAAAACA
>DAONAJ010000134.1:0-6971 GCA_035400945.1 Spirochaetota bacterium | reverse complement strand
GTCTGTGGAATTATTATCTGGCGACAAAATAGGAGTTATGCAACAAGTCTATTATCTAGGATTTTCTTCCTCATCGGATCCGGCCGAAGGGACACAATGGCGTTTATGTGAAGCAAAAAGGCATCCGTCAAAAGGAAATGTCCTGGACAGGGGCTTTAAAATTTTACTATCCGGGATTATAATCTCCTGTCGGTTAGTTCAAAGCGTCACAATCGGTATTATCTGAATTGAATTTCGCCCATGTAAAAAGTACTGAAGATGCGGCCTCCTGGCCTCAATCCATCTCTATGATGGGTACTCGTATGAATAATTATTGAGGACGCTAAACCGGGATAATCCGGCTTTACGTTATTCAAACATCGATCACTTGTATTTTAATTTCGCAATCTCAATCAATCGGTTGAATTTTATCTGATAATTCCGGTATGTATCGTCGTTGACAAGATATCGGTCCGATGCAACTGCATGTATCATCATGTCATTGATTTTTTCAGTAAAATGCAGCATGTCATAATAATTATTCAGATTGTTGATTATGGCTTCTTCCGACTGGAAATCATAGAGTCGGACATTTCCGCATTTCCGTAATTTATTATAAATATATATTTTCAAATTAATCATTCCGTCGGAGCGGCCCTCGTTATTTTGATTAATCCAGAAAAGTATTGAGTAAGGAACCTGCATGCATATAAATTGAATTTGGGGATTGCTTTTTATGACAGGATAAATGTTGTAATTAAAATTTTCCTTCCCTTTGAGGTAGAATTCGTCGGATATTCTTTTTCTTGTTTTAAGACCGGTGATTATCCTGCTGCGCCGCCAGTTCTTTAAATTCTTCTGTTCGTCGGCTACATACTTGTTGGCCACATACTTGTTCATGTTGATCCAGTTATATGCTGTTTCTATGTTGCACAAGTAACATTCCCCGTGATCAATAATATTATTTATTATAATATGGGCCAATGATTTTCTGAAAAAATCAAAATCAAAAAGATATTTGTAATCATTCAATACATTGTCATCATAGAGAAAATAAGGAAATTTTTCAACCCTGGTCTTGAGCGCATCTTCGCTGAGCGTATGAAGGTCCAGGCCTATGATGCAATATTTCAGTTTTCCTATGCGTGCAGCCCGTGCCAGCGTTAAGCCAATTTCATGAGTAGTAGCTTCCGGTATTATCACATTTAATGATCGCGTGTTGAGGACAGTATTAATAGTTTGCACCGTGCAATTCCCCATTAATGACGATCCGGTCACAATGGTTTCATAATCAACATTTTTAAGGAACGCCGCATTAAACTCCCGGCTATAATTGTTGTCAATGGTAGGCCTGTAAAACGAGGCGATTCTGAAATACTGCAGGGGGTCAATAATGTATTGCAGGAGTGCCATAAATAGCACGCCGCAAACTACAAGGGTTATTAAACAGACAGTCCATCTCTTGAAGCTCATTCGATACCTGTTAAAAATAAGTATAAATAAATTTATTGAATTGCGCAAAGAAGAAAAATGAAACTAAAAACAGCAGGCCGGTTGCAAAAAGATAGCGGCCTTCCGGCTTGAATCCCTCAAGTTGCTCGTTGGAATTTTTCCCAAAAAAACAAATGACTGCAAGCAAAAAGATAAGCAGCGGCGTCACTACCGAGTTGTTTGAATGCCATTCATTAAAAATCCTTATAAAGCCATTCATGAGACCCTTGGAAAAATCTATTTTCCAGAAGAAAAACATATCCTCCAACAGATAGAGTGCCCTCGTTAATGACCTGGCCCTGAAAAAAATCCAGGAGCAATTAAGAAATATAAAAGTTATAAAAACGGCCAGCACCGGGGGCATTGCGATGCCTGTTTTTTTCCACAGCCGGTGAATGATGAGGGCGGATCCATGGAGGAAACCCCAGAAGAGAAAGGTCCATCCTGCCCCATGCCACAATCCGGCAACAAGAAATGTTGCCATCAGATTGAAATATGTGCTGATGGTCCCGGCCCGGCTTCCTCCGAGGGGAATGTAGATGTAATCGCGAAGAAAGGTCGAAAGGCTTATATGCCATCTGCGCCAAAAGTCCTGGATATTCACCGCTTTATAGGGTGAATTAAAATTGATGGGGAGATTGATATTGAATATCAGCGCCGAGCCGACTGCCATATCTGTATATCCGCTGAAGTCAAAATACAACTGCAGAGTAAAAGAAATGCTTGTTATCCAGGCATTTATAAATGGAAGATGATTTGAAACATTGAAACCCGCATCAGCCACGAGCGAGAGGTTGTCCGCAATTAGAACCTTTTTGAATAATCCAATTGAAAAAACGAAAAGCCCCCCGGCTATATTCTTGTAATTGACCTTTCCGGATTCCTTGTCTTGAAACTGTAATGCCTCATTTTTATAACGGATGATTGGGCCCGACAGAAGATGGGGGAAAAAACTTATTGTCATAATGTAATTTAAAAAATTATTTTCTATGATTTCTCCCCTGTATGTATCTACAAGAAAAGCTATCTGGATGAACGTATAAAAGCTTATGCCAAGGGGCAGGATGATGTTGAGCGAACCAACGTGTCTTCCTGCTAGGAAATTCAAATTATCGATAAAAAAATCAGTATATTTAAAGATACCGAGCACAACTATATTAAATAGAATTGCAAGGAAAAGTATGATTTTCTTTTTGTCTGTGAGGGAAAAACGAATGATGAACAGTGCAAAAAAATAATTTGCCGTTATTGACAACACCAGGATGCCGACAAACCAGGCCCGTGACCAGCCATAAAAAACAATACTGCATACGACGAGCCACCAGCGCGAAATTACAATATAATTTCGTTTCCTCAGCACGAAATATATTATTGTGGCAACAGGCAGAAAAAAAAATATATAAAGAAAAGAATGAAAAAGCATGCTATGTTACCTGCGTCATCAAGATTAAAATAACATTGATAAAAAGGATAACTTTTTATCCGCTGGATGATTGTACCTTCCCCGGCTTGTTTCAATAAGACAAATTGGCCTTGTCTGAAATGACTTTGGCATATCCGGTCTCTGGTGACAAGCAAAAAGTTATGGATATGGGCCTGTAAAGTATTCTCCGCGAGCCGGTAGGGATTGGCTTAAGGCAATGGGCGGGGCGTATGTATAAAATCAATAAAGGCAGGAATAATCCTGCCCTTTTTTCAAAATTCGCAGTACAATAAATCTTTTTAATATTCGGGCATAAGCTGGTTCACCTGGGCGAAGGTGAAGACCGGGCCGTCCTTGGACACATAGTACTTGCCCACGTTGCAGCGGCCACACTTGCCGATTCCGCACTTCATCCTGTTCTCCAGGGTGGTGAAAATGTTTTCCGGCGAGAACCCGGGCTTGGTCAGCACCGGCATGGTGAGCTTAATCATGATCGGGGGACCGCAGAAGAGCGCGATGGTGCACATGACTTTGGTTCTGCGTCTTACTTCATGAATACCCCTTTCAATAGGATTCGTGCTTCGTATGGTTTTCCAATGAGGATTCGGCCTCCCATAAAATCTCAGCAGATCTTCACTATCTTCCAGGAGACTTTCAATGGCTCGACGCGCAACCTCCCCATATTCATTGACTAGACATTCAAGATATCGTTCCGCCTCAAATCGTGAGGTCTGATTCCATAACCTATTGAGCTTCGCCTTTAACTCTTCGTAGAGATTCTTGGGGCACTTGACAAGAATGTTCCGTGTTTTATGCACCGTACAACGCTGCATTTTTTCCGGGCCGAAATGGTTCACGATGGATTTAACGGGCCCCTTAGCTCCATCGGCTATGACCGGCTTCACAGTTTCGGTATTAGTCTTCGCCGAATAAGGCTTTGCAGCACTTCTTTAAAATGGTGTTCGCTTTCAGTGCCCAGGGTGAAATGCAGCACTTCTTTCTGGCCATTATTCGTGATACCGACAACCATGAGCGTTCCGGCCTTCTTAGGGCTGGATTTTATTATATAGATTTTGCTCTTTCATTGGGCCTGGTCAACGCGAAACAATGACCCTTTCATTGCTATAGTAATTTAATGTCTTGACAAATGTTAAATATACATTGCATTACCCTTAAATTATGTTAAAAAAAATTACATCATATTGGTGGGGGCTAACTGGATGAAAAAGTATCTGGGTTGTTTATTATTTCTATTAATAAGTATTTATACTGCCGGTTGCTATGATGACACAAAGAATACAGGCATCCTTCCAGTATCAGACGAAGCTGGATCATATTCCGGAATTATCATGGTCAAATTAAAGGATGAAAGCATCCTGACAGCGAACAAGATGGCGCCGCTTAGCATGAAGACTGCATCGGTAGAGCCTCTCATGAAAGGCCACAAGGTACTTTCAATCAAGCGTTTATCCATGGATCAAGATATCGAAGGTTTCAAGAAGAGGGCGAAACGGGCTGGATTGATTTCTGACGGCGACCTAGAAAAACGGGTTTTGTCGAAAAAGCGTTTGCATCTGATACAGGTGGAAGACCTGACATCTGAAACAGCTGAAGAAATCTGCAAAGAATTCCGCAAAGATCCCCGTGTTGAATATGCAGAACCGGATCGTCCCATCAGGCTTTTTGAAACGATGCCTGATGACTACCATTTTATGAGCGGTGAACAGTGGCCATTGTATAATATCGATATGGATATGGCCTGGGATTATACCACAGGCTCGGCTGACGTCACTGTGGCTGTAATCGACTCAGGCGTCGATTACACGCACCCTGACCTGGCGGGGAATTGCATCGCCGGTTATGATTTCTGGAATAATGATAGCGATCCCATGGATGATTATTACCATGGCACACACGTGGCGGGCATAATCGGCGCAGTGGGCAACAATCATACCGGCATTTCCGGGACAGCCTGGACAGTGAGGATAATGCCATTAAAGGTATTTCCACCCAGTGGTGGAACATTAAATGCATGGGTCAGTAGCAGCATTCAGGCCATCAATTTCGCGGTTGCCAACGGGGCCGATATCATCAATGCCAGTTATGGGTGGTCAACCTTTTCTCAATCCGAGCGTGAAGCTATCATGGACGCTCGGGATGCAGGGGTGCTGTTTGTAGCAGCAGCAGGCAATGGCCAATTCTATGGAGACGGAAATGGAGATAATAATGATGTTGACCCCACCTATCCTGCCTGCTACAATCTTGACAACATCATATCTGTGGCTGCCTCAACATGGGGCGATAATATTGCGAATTATTCAAATTATGGCGTAAATACTGTAGATTTAGCTGCCCCAGGCGGGTTACCGGGCGTGGATGAGGTCTACTCCACATTACCTGTCAATATGACTGAAGCCATGACACAAAATGGATTACCCGTAAATTACGGAGAGTTGAGCGGGACATCGATGGCGGCGCCGCACGTGGCCGGTGTGGCGGCGCTCATCAAATCGTTGAGACCTGGATACAGCTATGCTGACATCAAGAAATGTATTCTGAATGGTGCGGAACCGTTGTCAATCCTGTCAGGCAAAGTCCTCACTGGAGGAAAGCTGAACGGGTACAACAGTCTCAGGTACGCATCAACATATTCTCCGCCGGCGCCGTCGCAGATAACTTTCACTCTCCCGGCTAATGGAATCTATTACACTCCTATACAATGGCTTGGCCTTGGGGTAAGTCCACTGAGTTTAAACTTCACAGTCCAGAGTGTATACCCGATAGCATCGGCTACTAATGCCAAGCTGGTGAGCGGAAATAATTACAACGTCACACTCTCAAATTTTATAGTCGGTGGCCCGAATATCCACGACCTGGTTGTAAGCTTTATCGACAATCGTGGATATATCAAGGAGTTCACCATCCATTACACCGTCGACTTGGAATGGGGTTACCTGTTTTTTCATTATGTCTATCGTCTTAAATATACCTATAGTTTTATTCAGTGACATACAATATATCTTTCTGATACACACGGGTATACCGAAGATGCCCGTGTGTATCTTACTGACAGCTTCATGTGACCACTTCAATATACCAATACAACAAATTCATGCGCAGTGATACAATGGCCAATAAATCGCGCCATTGATTATGACTATCCAGGAAAATGTTCCCTCTCAAGTAAATGGTCCAAGGGACACAATGGCGTTTTATCGGAACAATAATGGGTGATCGAATAACAAATATCAACACAAAAATCGCTGGACAGGGGCTTAAAATTTCATTCCCTTGGACACGGTGGTGATCGTTTTTATGACCTGACCATGCTGGTGTTCGACGTCGACTGACCCGCGCGGGATTCTGCGGCGCTTTCCATCCGTGGCGTATGCATACCGAGGGGGCCCGCCGGCACGCCCGTCACTTCTTCTGTTCAGAAAACCGGAAGGTGTGCTCCACGTACCTCTTTTCCCCGAAGGGCGGCTCCGGGAAGCGCCAGGCTGAAATTGTCTTCACCAAGCACGCGTGGAATGTTTTGTCCGTGAAATCGGAGCGCACCACCGCAGGCGCGATCACCTCACCGTCGCCGTCGACCTGCCAGTCCAGCGTGACCGCTCCCTCTTTCTTGAGTGCGGGGTCACCGCCGGCCTTCGCGCGCGCGAGAAACGCGTCATAGCAGGAAAGTATCTCCTTCGAATGCTTCGTCACCGTGTTCTTCACGGGGCCGCGGAGGTAGGGATCGCCGCCGCGCTCCTGACCCACCTGGCGCTCCGACAGGAGGCGCAGGTAGCGCTCCTCCATGCGGTTCATGCGGAGGAACAGAAACACGATGAGCACGAGAAATAACGCTGCCACGACGGCGATAATGATGGCGTATCTGTTTTTCATGGCATGCTTGTTCCTTTACGGTATGTACATAAGATTCGCGCCGGGCGCCCTGAGGCGCCCGGCAGATGTTGGATTACTGGCGCGTGAACACGTACACCGCGCCGTTTTGGCTCCCCGAATCGTTCGTGCCGCTCGGGTTGGAGCCGTGGATAATATCCGTAGTGGTGCTTGCTTCGTTTGAGGCACCGAC
>DAONAJ010000133.1:0-7091 GCA_035400945.1 Spirochaetota bacterium | reverse complement strand
CCCGGTTGATTATACGGTAACTGCCGCCGATGGGACGACGAAAATCTATACCGTTACCGTTATCGTGGAGCCCAATGATGAAAATGATATCACGGCGTTTTCGATTGGTGGTTATGCCGGAACCATAGGAACCGATACGGTGGCCCTGATACTGCCGTATAACCACGGGCTCCTGGGTTTGACGCCAACAATAAGCGTATCCGCCAACGCAACTATAAATCCTGAATCAGGCGTGGCCCGGGATTTTGAGAGTCCGGTCACCTACACGGTTACGGCCGAGAACGGCGCTGCGAAAACATACACCGTGACCGTTACGGAAGATCCCGGTGACGATAAGGATATCACCGGCTTCTCGATAAACGGCAGAAGCGGGACCATCGGGACAAATACGATATTTCTTAATCTTCCATACGGAACGAGTAAAACGAGCCTTGTCCCGACAATCACCCATACCGGCGCCGGCATAAGCCCCGCCTCTGGAGCCGCGCGAAGCTTTGAAGGCCCGGTTGAGTACACCGTGACGGCCCTGAACGGCAGCACAAAAAATTACACCGTGACCGTTACGGCCAATCTGAGCGGCACCTATGCGGTCGGCTACTATCATGACGGGATTAATTACATCGCGTGCCTGTGGAACATCAGCGAAGCAGCGCCGTCGCGGATAGACCTGGAGAGTTCGGACTCAACCGCCGTCAGCGCGTCGGTTTCCGGCGACACGGTGTATATAGCCGGCACGTACGGCGGAACTCCCTGTTACTGGAAGATCAGCGGCGAAAGCGCGACGCGGCACGACCTTGACGGCACGGGTACGGTTGTGGTCTCTGATTCGCTGATCCTCGGGAGTGATCTCTATATCTCCGGCATAAACGACGCGGACGCGGCCAGTGAAGCATGTTACTGGGTTGTTGATCTCGACACGGATACGTCTTCGCGGGTATCTCTCGTCGGCGGGGCGGGCGGATCGGCCCATGAAATGACTGAATCGGGCGGAATACTTTATATTGCAGGTACTGCTTATTCCAGCTATGATACGCCCTGTTACTGGAGCATTGAAGCCGGGGCCGACACGCAGCACCTGGTGTATCACGGCATTGCCTACGGGAAGACGGTGATGATTTACGGGTCCAACAGGATTATCGGCGGATGGTTTGACTATAACAGTCCCTATACTCAGGCGCTGACATGGACCTACAGTTCGGCACAGGTCCCGGCTGTTGAATTACCGCCCGTATTCACGGGCGGATCATCGAGCTATTCCATCGTTTCAGCATCGCTGAATTCGGGAGGAGACCGCTATTTTGCCGGACAGCGGACCGGCATGGCGTGCTACTGGCTCAATGGCGTGATTTACAGCCTGGACGGCGATGATAGTTCCGCCGCCTACGGCATCAAGGAGTTTGATTCGGAACTATACATGGCGGGATATGTCGATGCGCAACAGACCGGGATACCCCCATCGGCGGCGATCTCTTTCTCGACGGCCTGCGTCTGGAAAAAGACGGGGCCGACAGTGACGCGGATTGACCTGGACCCGAGCACCACCGGCGAGGCCGCGGCCCGGGACGTATTCGTAAAGGATTGATTATTCCCCAGACACTGCTGATTGGTTTAATATGGGGGAGGGGAATAGAACATGTATCTCTCAATCCCCCGTCAGGTACTTCTCCAGGTACTCCGTCAGGTCGTTCAGGTTCTTCCGGATCATCGACTTGAACTCGGGCGGTATGTTCTGGGACATGACGACCTTGTAGTAGTTGATGGCGTCACGCACTTTCCTCTTCTTTATGTATTCGTCGGCCTTTTCCAGCATCGGCTTGTACTTGTAAAAGGCGTACTCGATGATGTTCTTTTCCCGGGAAAGGCCGATCTCGTCGGGAAGCTTCGAAAAATCGTAGCTCACCTTCAGGATCGGGAGTTCCTTGGTCTTGCGTTTCGTGGTTGAGAGGAGGCGGCGGTAGAACGATTCGTCCTCCCGCTTTTTCAGGTCTATCTCGTCCGTGGTGGTGACGTCCTCGCCCCGGCGCTCCTTCTTTTCCCCGAGGATCTCGAAGTCTCCCTTTTCACGCTCCTTCTTGTCCTCGCGGAGGATCTTCTCGAAGATCTCGTCGTCCGTCAGCTCGTCGCCGGACTTGTCCTTGCCGTATTCGCTCAGCAGCTCGAAGTCGTCCTTTTCCTCCGCGTCCTCCATGGACCTTTTCAGGTGCTCTGACGATGATATATCGGCACCGCCCGTTGACGATGAACCCGGCTCCGCAACTGCGGAGGACCCGGGAGCTTTCTGCTTGGGGATTCGGTCCAGCAGGTCTTTGAGGGAACGGGACTCTTTCGCTGCCGCGAGGGAGGGCTCCCGGTCCGCTTCGGGGATGCTGGCCTCGGCCATGTCCCTGACCGCCCTGCTCAGGCTCTTGAATTCACGCTTCAGGTCCGATAGCTCGTCAGCGCTTGCCGCGCCTCCGGCACCCCCGCCTCCGGCCGTGCCGCTGCCGGCCAGGTCCCGGGCCGCGTCCACTTTATCCAGCCGATCGCTCAGGCCCGACAGCGCCTGTGCCAGCTGGGTCTGAGCCGCGGCAGTCTCGCCGGCCGCGCCCTCGCTCCTGAGCCTGTTCAGCTCCTCGCGGACATCGCTCAGCTCGCTTCTCAGCTTCTGCGTCACGTTCTGCACGATGGAGTCCACGTCCACGTTCTTGGACGGGTCGACGATGCCGATGTGTATGGTTTCCGGCAGAGAGTCTATCTGTATGGCGTTGGAGGGCATGCCCCCGAGCTTGATCTTGATCTCGTCCCTGCCGGCTAGGGATCCTCCCTCGCCGCTGATACCGCGCTTTGCCTGTTCCTCCTTACGCTTCGCTTCATCTTCCTTTTTCTTCTTGAACTGCTTCAGGTATTCAATGTCCGCGTCGATCTTGAACCTGGTCTCGATATCCTGTATCCGGGACCTGACGCCTTCAAACAGGGATATGGCGGTGGAGAAATCGCCCTTGGCTGCGTATATCTCCGAGTTGACCAGGGTCCTCCGGTATATCCTGAATCGCGACGTTTCCGGTATGATCTCGTCGGCGGGGTAGGGGAGCTTGAAGGGCGCCTGCTCTTCCTCTTCCGCCGCAGGGGCCTCGGGGGCGGCAAGGTCGCTCCTCCTTCTCCGCTGGGGTGAGGCGCTTTCAGGAAACTCCTTTTCGATCTCCTTGTCGCTGGCCCTTCGCCTGAAGGTCTTGTCCTCCTCGGTGGCTCCGCCGGAGACTCCCTCTCTCCGGTCAAGGACGTCGCCTTTGCCGCCCATGAGGGCCCAGATGAGGAGGAGGATGATAACAAGGAGTATGATGATTAATATTATGTTCATGAGTTAGTTTCTTATTTCTCTATAGTTAAAGTATATAATTATACTTATTTTGTAAATATAAAAAGTATGGATATCCATAGCTATCCTTATCCATATTTTCGACAAAATCATTTGACTTTGGTTGACAAAATGCTATATTTAATAAAAAAAGGTGGACAGTTCCACCGGGTAACCGGTATAGGTTCCAGACATCAAAATACCAACGAGGATGACACTATGGCACAGGATAAAATAAATAAGGATATGACCTTCGGGGACCTTTTACGTCAGTTTCCCAAGGCAGGGCCGATCCTGATGGGATACGGCATGCACTGCATAGGCTGCCACATTGCCGTGACCGAGACCATCGAACAGGGCGCCCGGGCCCACGGTATGGATGACGCCATGATCCAGAAGATGATGCAGGACCTCAATCTGAAGGCCGCGAACTAAAGGAGTAAAAGGCCCCCAATGATGATCAGGGGGCTTTTTTATGCCCTGACATCACGCCGGTAATCAATAATACAACTACAACCATTCATTTGTCATCTACAGGAGATAATCATGTCAGAATTCAAAAATGTATCCGTTGTCAAGAAGGCCAATATTTACTTCAACGGTGGAGTCACCAGCCGGACAGTAATCTTCCAGGACGGCTCGAAAAAGACCCTGGGCGTCATGCTCCCCGGGGAATACGAATTTAATACCTCCGACAGGGAGGTCATGGATATCTATTCAGGCGAAATGGATGTGCTTTTGCCGGGCGAACAGGATTGGAAAACAATAAAGGGCGGGGAAAGCTTCCAGGTCCCGGGCAATTCCAGATTCAACCTGAAGGTAAAAGTCGTTTCCGATTATTGCTGCTCTTTCATAAAATAAAACTTATGCAGAGAAAAAGCCCCTTGGCAAGAGGGGCTTTTTTGTGGATCTCTCGCAGAGGCGCTGAGACGCAGAGGTTTTTGGGCTGCATTTCATGAGTTTATAAAAATACACTTCGCATCATCATTAAAACCGATACTTTCATTATTTAACAAATCCTCCGCGAACTCTGCGCCTCTGCGTCTCCGCGAGAGGTCTTGATGTTATTTTATAATACTACGCCATCAGAACCACGGTCGACATCTTCTTCACATAATACGTGTTTCCCTCAAGATAAGGCTCCCTGCCGGCATCGAAGATGTCCCCCGGCGGCTCATTGGCGGTGTCAACAGCCACTCTCCATCTTCCCCCGGACGGGGCGGGGGGAACCTCGAATTTCCGGTTAACCCTGCCGCTGTGGAATATGATGTACAGGTCGTTGTCAGGTTTTCCGTCGGCGGATTCGCCGTAATCACCGCAGAGCAGCATTGCGATGGACCGGCTCTCGGGCTTCCAGTCGGGCTCCCCCGCCCGGAAACCGTGCCACGAGATGTCGGGATGGGCCTTCCCGTTATGGGCTTCCCCGGTGAAGAAGCTTCCCTTGCGGAGGACCGGGTGCTCTTTCCTGAAGCGTATCATTTCCTTCGTGAAGCGGAAGAGGTCCATGTTGGCGTCCATCAGCCGCCAGTCGACCCAGGAGATCTCGTTGTCCTGGCAGTAGGCGTTGTTGTTCCCCTTCTGGGTCCTCCGGAACTCGTCTCCGCCCAGGAGCATCGGGATCCCCTGGGAGAGGAAGAGGGTGGCGATGAAGTTGCGGATCTGCCTCGTTCTCATCCTCGTGATGAGCTTCGTCGCGTCCGGGCCCTCGACGCCCAGGCTGCAGCTCAGGTTGTAGTCCTCGCCGTCGGCATTATCCTCGCCGTTTTCGATGTTACGCTTCTTCCGGTAGCTCACCAGGTCGTTCAGAGTGAACCCGTCATGGCAGGTGACGAAGTTGATGCTCTGCAGCGGACCCTTGCCCGCCGTGCCGTACAGGTCGGAGCTGCCGGTGACGCGGGTCGCGAAGTACCCGACGCTGTTCGCGTCGCCGCGCCAGAACCGCCGTATGTCGTCGCGGTACTTGCCGTTCCATTCGGCCCACCGGCCCGGGAACTCGCCCACCTGGTAGGCCCCGGCGGCGTCCCACGCCTCGGCGATGATCTTGGTGTTCCTCAATATCGGGTCCTCGTGGATGACCTCTATCAGGGGCGGGTTGCTCATGATGTTGCCGTTCTGGTCCCGTCCCAGGATCGAGGCCAGGTCGAAGCGGAACCCGTCGATGTTCATGTCGATGACCCAGTAGCGGAGCACCTCGAGGATGAATTCGCGGACCAGGGGGTGGTTGCAGTTGAAGGTGTTGCCGCAGCCGGAGAAGTTGGTGTAGAAACGCCGGTCATCTTTAAGGATGTAGTAGATGGAATTGTCTATCCCGCGGAAGGAAACCGTCGGCCCGGTCTCGTCGCCCTCGGCGGTATGGTTGAAGACAACGTCGAGGATGACCTCAATGCCAGCCTCGTGGAAGGCGCTGACCATGTCCCTGAACTCCTCCACCTGCTGCCCCATGCTTCCGGCCGATGAGTACGAGCCCTTGGGCGCGAAAAAGGCCATGGTGTTGTAGCCCCAGAAGTTCTTGAGGCGCTCCCCGGTCCGGGGGTTCACGTTGGTGTTGTCATTTTCATCGAACTCCTGCACCGGCATCAGTTCGACGGCGTTGATCCCCAGCTCCTTCAGGTAGGGGATCTTTTCCGTGAGGCCGCGGAAGGTCCCGCCGTGGGCAACCCCGGACGATTCATGGCAGGTGAATCCCTTCACGTGGAGCTCATAGATGATATAGTCCCGCTCAGGTATCCTGAGGGGCATGCCGTGAAGTATCTGCGGCCTGTCCAGGGCGATGCAGCGGGGCATGTAAGGGATGCTGCTGACCGGTGAAAAGGAAAGGTCCAGGTCAGGAGACCCGGCGTCGTAACCCAGCGCCATGGTGAGGTCCCACCGGCGGTTCCCGGTTATGGCCCGGGCGCAGGGGTCTATAAGGAGTTTGTTCCTGTTGTAGCGGTGCCCCTTTCCCGGTTCGTAGGGGCCGTCGATGGAATAGCCGTAGAGCTGCCGCTCAGGCAGGCCTTCCACCAGTATGTGCCAGATGTCCCCGGTGCGGTGGAGCTCAGGGTCCAGGGGCACCTCGATGAAGGGCGAGTCCGGTTCGTCCGACTCGAAGAGGAGCAGGGTAACGGAGGAACAGTGCCTGCTGAAGATGGCAAACTGTATGCCGTTCTTGGTGACATGGGCCCCCAGGGGCAGGGGGTGCCCCGGCATGGTTTTCAGGTTCCGCATGGCACTCTCCGCGTTACTTGACCTCAACCGTTAGTGTCAGCTTGATGGTGTTCTGCTCCGGGTCATTGGTATAGACCATGACAGACTTGGTCATCTTTCCCGAATGGGTCCCGGTTTTTAGTGTTACTTCAATCTCTCCGCTGCCTCCGGCAGGGATGTCCTTCTTGGAAAGAAGGACCCCGGTGCAGCCTCACCCGGCCGAAATTTTATCGATCAGGAGCGTGCCGTCGCCCAGGTTTTTAAAGGTAAACACATGCTTAACTTCAATATCCTGTTCCTGTTTCCCGAAATCATGGGCCAGCTGGTCGAACTGAATTTTCGGCTTCCCGTTGCAGTACAGCGCCGCGGGCAGCAGGAGCAGCAATAGCAGTTTTTTCATAGAGAAATGCCTCCTTAAACGCATAGGATAGATGTACCCTGGATTTCTTTTTAGCAAGCATTTTTTTAACCGACCAGGGAGGTATTTGCCTATCTTATATACCCTCATCCCCTGTCCCGCGTTCTCAGGATGAGGTTGATGCAAACGCAGCCACAGGATGTGGCGAAAGCG
>DAONAJ010000132.1:0-7099 GCA_035400945.1 Spirochaetota bacterium | reverse complement strand
AACAGGTTTATCGACACGAATATCCCGGCGCTCAGGGCCGCGTCCAGGGACCGGATGACATCGTCATAGGTATAATTGACCGGCCGGTGATAGCGGGTATAGTATTCCGGCGTGGGCGAATTGAGGCTGATCCTGATGGAATCGAGGCCGGCCCCGATGAGTTCCCTGACGCCCTCGGGCCTCGAGCCGTTGGTGTTCAGGTTGATGGTGCCCGAGGCGGTCTTCCCGCGCACGAGCCTGACCGCCGCGGCCAGGTCATCGCTCCTGAGGAGCGGCTCCCCCTCGCACCCCTGTCCGAAGCTGGCCACGCCGTTTTTCACCCGGGAGAAATGACGCACCATGACCTCGGCGATCTCCCCCGGATCGGGATGGAAGTCGAGGCGCGGCTGCGACGGCGGAAAGGGCGACTCGTCCCCCTGGAGGGAGAGGCATCCGGCGCAGCGGGCGTTGCAGGCCATGGTCGTGGGAAGGGGCGCCTCGTACCGGCCGATAAAAAAATTGCGAGCGCACAGGCACCGATACTCGGTGGAGCACTTCGCCAGCTGTTTCACGAGGCGGTTTTCCGGAAAAAGCTCCTTGGTCACGGCGATCGCCGATTTCAGCTCCGCGTCATTTTCATGCAGCGCGGGGTCAGAGCGGGGATCGTCGTCAATCCTCATCGCCGGCACGTAGAATTCACCGTCAATGACCGCGACGCCGGCATAGGCCCAGAGGGGAAGGACCGGGGCGTCATCCTTCCTGACAAAGGCCGGCAGATAGGTCCGCAGATACGCTGAAGCCAGGAAAGCCGAAGCGGCGTAGATATCATCCCCGTCGGGAGATACCGTCATGTGGCGGAAATCGCCGGTCTTATGGCTGTAAAAAACCGGATAGCGGCCGGGAAGCGAAAAAAGGTAGCTGCCGTAGGGAAGCGGTATCAGTTCATCCCGGCCGACGCTGACGACGCGGTTCCCGGTCCGGAAGGCGGGCCTGATGCCGGGGAAGTCCCAGACGTTCCCTTCGCCGTCGGCATAGGCCAGGTCCATATCCTTATTGTTTCTTTTCACGGGCCCTCTTTCTGTTTATGATTCTCTCAAGCTGCACGATTCGGACCGCAAAGCCATGCTGGCGTTTTCGCAGGTTCCGGTAGAGGCGGTCACGGCGCACCGCTGCCATGTCATGGCCTCCGGCGATGAGGTCTTTCTTGCGGGACAATTTTTCGTCCCTGGCCTGCCGCCATTCACGGCGGAGAGAAGCGATTGATTCGAGTGGTTCTTTTTTGTTCATTTATATATTTTTGTATAGATTTTATGGCAACTATTAACAGTGATAGTTATCGTTGATTGTTTACTCTGACACCCATTTTATAACCCCTGGATTTTCCAGGAATTACCATTCACCGATTACTATCGGTATTGCATCTATCGTATTATTCATCGGCCGGAACAGATGCTATCGCCCCCGCCAGTGCCCGGCAATTCTCTTCAATTTTATCGTCAATATACAGATAAGATGCCGCCGCAATCGAATCCGCGCCGGCTGCGATCGCCATGCCCGCGCCCTCCGGCGTTATGCCGCCGATGGCCACAATGGGTATGGATACCGTCTTCCGGGCGCGGGAGATAACCTCCGCTCCGGCCCCCTTGAGGGTTACCGGTCCGGCGGCCGACTTGTACACGGTATCATAGACAGGCCCCACCGCGACATAGTCGGCCCCGTCCGATTCAATACGCGCCGGGTCTTCTGCCGTATAGGCCGTTATGCCAATGATCATGTCCGGGGGGATAAGCTTCCGCGCCTCATGCGCCCTGAGGTCATTGAGGCCCAGGTGCACGCCGTCTGCCCCGGCGAGGACGGCAATGTCGACATGGTCGTTCACGATGAAAAGAGTTTTGCCCTCCCTGCAAAGGGTGGCGATGTCCCTGGCCGCGGTAAGGATTTCCTCCTTGCCGCTCGCCTTCATGCGTAGCTGGATGACGGAGGCGCCGCCCCGTATCATCTTCGCGACCGCGTCGTCGAAATTATCACGGCGAACATAGGATGAGTCAATGATGGCGTAAAGGGAACGGTTGAGCCGGTCCATTTTCTCCCGGCGCTTTATAAGGGGGGCGCCGTCCCGCTCGATTTCGTAGAGTGAAAAGCGGATTTTCTGGAATGGATTGTCTTCCCATCCGGGAACGGCAAGCTTGGCAAACTCCTCCAGAGACCTGACCGCTTCCATGGCGCGGTGGATGTTTGCCGAGAAGAGGTCTTCCAGGGAGCCCCTGGTCCCTTCCCCGCCCAGGTCGACGAACTTCTGGCCATCGCCCTCCACGTCGCGGCCGTGAAGGAGCATGCCGGCGGGGAAACGTTTCGCGGCGCCCGCTATCCAGTGCCGCGCCTCCTTGAGGCGCGTCGACAGGTCAGTTCGATGAAAGCAGAAGCGCATAACGTCCTCGCACACCCGGACGCCCTCCAGGGCCCGGTTCAGGTTCGCGTCGATTGCCGCATAGATCCGCTGTTCCATGGATTCAGTCCCCCCGCTCGTACACGATGATCCCGCACAGGACCGCGGCGGCAGTCTCGGCCCGGAGCTGCGAAAATCCGAAGCCGGCGACGGTCCATCCCGCCGCTGCCGCCGCTTCCACCTCGCCGGGGCTGAAGCCGCCTTCGGGCCCCACCAGGATGCTGACCGCGACGGTCCCGGCGCCGGCGCGCAGGCATTGCTTCAGGGATACCGGCGCCCCCGGGTGGGCCATGATGCGCGCCTGGCCGCTGTTGATGCCGATGACCTCGCTGAAGGCACGGATGCCCTCCACGACGGGAACGCGCTCACGCAGGGACTGCTTGGCCGCCTCTTCGGCCTTGCGGTTCCACCGCCGCACCTTCGCTTCCGCATCTGCCGGACGGGGCACCGTTCGCTCCGACACCACCGGGATGATGCGGGACACGCCCACCTCGACCGCTTTTTCTATCGCCAGGTCGAAATTGCCTCCCTTTATCAGGCAGAGACAGAGGGTTATGTCGACCGGGACCTCCGGCGCAACGCTTTCGCCGGTGATGACCGCCTCCAGGCGGTCGGCACCGATGCGTTCTATCCGCGCTGCGAGGGAGGAGCCCTTCTCGTCGCGGAGCCTGATGGTGTCCCCGGGCTTCACCCGGCGGACATCGACGAGATGATGGTAGTCATCCCCCCGGATCGCGCAGCGGCCGTCAATGATGTCCGATGATTTCACAAAGAATTGGGGCATGGGCGGCATCCACCTATTCGCCCAGTTTTTCAGACCTGAAAATCTGTTTATCGAAGGTCGCGCCCTCGTCTATTTCGCTGAAATAAACGATGCTGACCGTTCCCTGCCGGATATTCATCATGTCGTAGCGGAGCGGTATTATCCTGCTTTCACTTTCCTTCACCCTGACCAGGGTCATGAACTTGAATATGGCCTTATCGCGGTCATGGTAGTCGATCCTTATGGGGATAAACTTGTCCTTGGTGACGTAGAGGGTCAGCATGCCGTACTCCCCTCCCTTGGTAATCGGCTTCAGCACCAGCTTCCAGGCGTCAATCCCCTTGATGAAGGCGTCGCCGACTATGGTGGCGGTATAGTTGCTCTGGAAATCCGCGTTGGAAAGGTCGATGTAAGTGAAATTCGTCGACAGGATCTCGTCGTACTTGTCGATGGCCAGCTTGTGGAAAAGCTTCAGGGCATGGACATTGTATACCCAGATGTCCTCCCCGCCGAGGTTGTACAGGACCTTCAGCTGATCGCCCCGTTCCTTGCTGCTGAAGGTGAAGAGGTAATCATCCTGGGTGATGCGGCCGGTGAAATTCACGGTCGACGCGGTTCCATCCGGCTTGATATGCTTCAGCATACCCTTGATCAGGCCCTTCGGATATTCAAAAATCTTGTCCACCCGCGCCAGGATACCCTGGGCGTTCAGCTCGATTTTCCTGTCTTCCTGGGAGACCGTGGTGCCGGTGAATGCAAAAAAAAGAGAGATGATTACAATGCCGGTTACTGTTTTTTTCATATGGCGCATTTTGATGATATGAAAGGCGCAATGGTGGCCTGTCATGACTGTCAGAACACTATTGCTTTATTGCAACATGTCTATGTATTTTAAAGTGTCTTCTTTATAAGATACTCTCTTGTAAAAGAAAAACAATAGAGATACAGGCATATATTTTTAGCATTAAAAAAAATTCAATTTATTTTTCTTTCATTCATCCCTCATTGATTCTTCACCGGCGTTCCCGGAGGATAACAGTCAGCGTATGTTATTAATCCAATATACAATATGACAATGATGTTTTGATTCTCTTCCTCATCGGGTATAAGATATAACAGAAGCTCAACTTGTTTCCCACCATTCCTTTTTATGGAAGCTTATCCCGTTCTGTTAATCTTACATATGTAAAATTAACCGACAAAGAGATGCATTAATTCACAAAAAACTGACCGTCCAGTCGGATTTTTATATTGACAAAAACGTCATTGCCCGTATCATATTTGGAGAAAATGCGCGGCCCTTTCATTTCCCGCCGCAATCGAGGAAATCATCAGCGATCATTTTAACTGTAACGGGAGAGGGATCATGATTACGTCAAAGAAGATTGCGCTCATTCTCACAGTTTTCACACTATTCTCGAGCCTTTATTGCCAGGAAGAAAAGGGGAATTCGCTCTTTCCATTCCTTTCATCTGGCACAACATCCGATGATGGAAACACCACGGACAATTCCGGAACCGGTACCGATGACAGCTCAAAATATTACATCGAACCGGCCGGCGATGATTCCTGTTCCGGGTGCCCCGGCCAGCTGACTGATACGGCCGCGGCGCAGCTCCGAAGCGAACTCGCAAAAAACAATATTACCGGCGCGAAAATAGACCTGAATGTCCGCGTCACCATACCAAAATCGGTCAATCCCTACAGCGACAGGGATATTGACCTGTGGGCGACGGTGATCCGCCCCAGCGGCAGCGAAAAACTCCCCACCATACTGGTGGCGACCCCCTACCGGCGGGAAATGATGATGATGCTCTATGTGCCCCTTGTTTTGAGCCGCTACAACCTGATGGCCATCGACATCCGGGGCACCGGCTCCGCGGAAGGGACCTGGCAGTCCTTTGACCTCGTTGAACAGTACGACATCAAGTACGTGGTGGACAAATTCATTCCCGGCAGGGTCTGGTCCGACGGCAAGGTCGGCATGATCGGCCCGTCTTACATGGGCATCATCCAGCTCCTCACCGCCGGCCTGGTGGAAACCGACCCGAAGACAAAGGAACCGGTCCACCTGAAGGCGATCTTCCCCATCGTGCCGATGTCGGACGCGTACCGGGACATCGTCATGCACGGCGGCAACTGCGACCTCCTCTTCATACCGATGTGGCTCGGCATGGTGGACATCCTGGGGATCCTGCCGTCGCTGCAGAACCTCGGCGTGGACGGCAAAATCACCAAGGAAGACGCGGCGGAAGCCCAGGCAACGTGGCTTCAGCACTGGAACCATATTACCACCACCATCGGGTGGATCATGGACGCGGACAACATGACCAAGACCCCCTTCTACGAGAAAAAATCGACCATGATATACTGGCCGCAGAAGCCAAAAGGCGGATGGGGGTTCCCCGAGGGCAGCCTCACGCTCTCCAACAAGCTCCCCGCCTTCTGCGTCGGGGGCTGGTTCGATATCTTCACCCGCGGCACCACCAATGTATACGCCCACGGGCTGAAAAACCACGCCACAACCGACAAGCGGATGATCATCGGCGAATGGTACCACCTCTCCGGGGCGATGGGAATGGGGATCAACTCCATACTGACCAACCAGCTGCCGGCGCGGTGGTTCGACTGGAAGATAAAGAAAAAGCAGGACCCCTTCATGGAAGAATACCCGGTCATGCTCTATGTCATGGGTGAGCGGAAGTGGCGGGCGGAGAAATCATGGCCCCTGCCGGAAAGCAGGGTTGACCATAAAACAATGTACCTGACCAAGCACGCACCCTCCCCCATCGACGGGGACTGGTACACCGACGACCATACGCTCCTGCGGATATACAGGAACAACAACTTCGGCCTGAGCGACGTCCAGGACACCAGCGGCGACAACCCGGTGCTCAAGCATGACGTCGTATCCCCGATCCAGGGCCTGAACCTGCACGGCGGCAATTCCCGCGCCAGCGTGCGATGGCTCATGGGCATGGAGGCCATATTCTCCGACCTGTCCAAGTTCTTCCTCGGCCAGAACATTGACGCCGCCCAGTGGTACGAGGACGAGCGCCATGACGAGAAGGAGTGCCTGACCTTCACCTCGGAACCACTTGACGAAGACATGGAGATCGTGGGGCCTCTGACCCTCACCTTCTGGTCAAAGACTAAATTCGCGGATCCGATATCCCAGGCCTTTATCACCGGCGCCATGGACCTCATCAAGGACACCTTCAATGTTGACACCAACCTGGTCACCGACAGCATGGGCAAGAAGGACGTGCAGTGGGTGGCGGAGCTGAACGACGTGTTCCCCGACGGCAGGGCCCGCAATATAACCTCAGGCTGGCTTTCGGCATGGCACCGGCCCTACGATCCCTCCGGGAAAACGAGCACCTGCACCCTCGACGGCAAGCAGGTGGTCGAGCACGCCCTCGATCCGGCCTACGTCCCCTTCGATCCCTTCTACAGCGGACCGGACAAGAACCCACTGCCGATCAACGAGGGAGAGCTGTACCAGTACACGGTGGAACTGTGGCCCACCTGCAACGTCTTCAAGGCCGGCCACCGGATCCGCGTAAGCATTTCCGGGTCAGATTTCCCGCACCTGCTGCCGATCCTCCAGCCGTCATACAATACCATCGTGATCGATTCGAGGCACTCGGCCCAGATAGACTTCACCGTCTCCAACACCGACAACGAGGGCACTACCTGGGAATGGATCGGATCCAACGCCGACGCGGACAAGTATCTCCTATCCGGAGGGGCACTCGGATGCGGCACTGCGGCATCTGCGGCTTCCCGCCGGGGCACTGCCGCCGGTATGGCTGCTGAACTCATGGGACTCCTGGCCATCATGATTCTTCCGATGTCGCTCATCATGATGCAGCGGTATTTAAGGAAGAAAAAGAAGGCATAAGTAGTCT
>DAONAJ010000131.1:0-7122 GCA_035400945.1 Spirochaetota bacterium | reverse complement strand
CACATTTTGGGATTTAGAAGCACACCCGTTTTCGGGAAGGCTTTATAACCCCTGATTAAATCAGAGGTTATGAGCGGGTGACGAGACTCGAACTCGCGACGTTCAGCTTGGGAAGCTGGCATTCTACCACTGAATTACACCCGCGGATCAGTTGCATGGCGCAACAAAGATACAATTGAAAGAGCGGACGGTATAATTTCAAGAATATTTTGAGTAATTTTGCCAGATATAAATAAAAAATTTGTCCCGCCCGGTCTCTGGCGGGTCTAATATAAAGTGGCTGTCCGCACAATGATCATGTTACATAAACCAAGATCGATCGCAATCGTGGGTGCCATACTGATGGTGACCCAGTTCTATTCGGGGCTTCAATCCGCTACCGTCAGGGAAATGGACCGCGACGCCCAGGCGTATTTCGACAAGCGGGATTATAATCAGGCCATAGGCCTCTGGCTCTCGTGCCTTGATATGGAGCCGGATAATGAAAAGATCCAGCAGAAAATCGAGATGGTGTATGAGATAAAACAGCGCAAGGATATATCCTACCAGAAGGCCAGGCTGAGTTACCGGGTTGCGCGGAAGAAGCTTAAGTCGGACCAGGACCCGGAACTGGAGCTGGGCATTACCATGGGAAAGAGCGCTATAAAGGATTACATTACCGCCTACAAGCTGGACCCCAATGACAATGAAATGAAAGACGCCCTTTCCGATATGAAGAACCTCGACAACGAGATACGGGCCGCGGAAGAGAGGCTGCGGCTCTCACGGGCGATGCGGGAAAAGATCGAGCAGCTTAAAACCAATGCCAGGACCGAGATGGCGGCGGAGTATCCGGATTATGAAAAGGCGCGGAAGCTCTGGAAAGAAGTGCTCCGCTACGTGCCCCAGGACAGCGAGGCCCTTGAAGGGAAGCGGAAATGCGACTTTGCCATAGAAAACCGGATCAAGTTCGAAAAGATTCGGTACTATATGGCCCGCGGGATTGAAAAGTTCGACAAGAAGGATTACATGGGAGCCAGGCCCGAGTTCGAGGAAGTGCTGAAGGTGGACCCGAAGCACCGTGAGGCAAAGGACTATCTTGAAAAAATAACCGAGATCATCGACGAGAAGATGATGTACGCCCAGCGGCAGAAGCAGGCGGAGGACTCTTACCAGTCGGGGATCAATAATATCAAGAACAACAGGTTCGACGAGGCCCAGCAGGACCTGGAGACCGCCCTGGCCCTTATCAAGGACTACAAGGATGCCAGGGAGCGGCTGAAGGACCTCGACCGCCTCAGGAAAGAATACAAGAAGCGGGAACAGGCCCTGAGGCTGCAGCGGATCAACCAGAAGTTCCAGGAAGGCATCATGGCCTACACCCAGGGAAAATACAAGGAAGCGATAGACGCTTTTGTCGCGACCCTCGCCATGGACAACAGAAACACCCAGGCCAGGGAATATCTGCGGCGCGCCCGCGACGCCCAGCGGATCAACGAGGAGGAAACGGTCGATGAAAATTCCCCCTATTACGACGTGGTCAACTCCCTGATCGTGGCGGGGAGAAGCCTCTATGACAAGGGGCAATACGCCGAATCAAGGAAGAAGTGGGACAGCATCCTGAACCTCTTTCCCAAAAACAAGATTGCCCGGGAGTATATCATCAAGTGCGACCTCATGATCAATCCGGATAACAAGGACAACGTGGTCGCAACGCGGATCATGGAGGGGCGCGGTTACATGGATAAAAAGGATTTCCGGAACGCCCTCAGGATCTTCAATATAATTAAATCAATTGACAGAAATTATCCCGGGCTGGATAATCTTATCGCCCAGGCCAATGCCGGCATGAAGGATGCCGCGGCGGGAGGGGACCTGACCCCCGCGGACCGCGCCGAATTGAACCGGCGGTACGACATCGGTATGAACCTGTACCAGATGGGCGGGAAGGACAATATCGAAAAGGCCCTGGCGCAGTTCCGGTGGGTCGTGCAGAAGGACCCGACGAACGTAAAGGCGGTGGTGACCGTAAACAAGATAGAGTCGCAGCTGCGGATCGGCGGCGCCGAGGTCGACCGGGGCCAGATGCTGACCGCGAAACAGCGGGAGCTCGTCAACAAGTATTATTACAACGGCATCAATTATTACTCGAACAATAATTTCCAGAGGGCGATAGAAGAGTGGCGCAAGGTGCTTGCCATTGACCCGGGTAACGTCAAGGCGCGCAACAATATCCGCAAGGTGCTGGCTTTCATGGAGCGATAGATAGGATGAGCGGCGGGGAAGTGAAAACAAAGGAAAAAACTGCGGCAGATCCCGGAGCGGGCGCAAAACGGCCGGAGAAAGAACCGCAAAAGCGGCCGGCGAAGCCCGCGGATAAACAGACTGAGAAGCAGAAGGAACAATCTACCGGCGTCAGGTTCGGCATCAGGCTCAAATTTTCGCTGGCCATCATCACGCTGGTGGCGCTTCTCATCATTTCGATAACGATATTTTTCATCTGGCGGGAAAGCGATATCCTCACCAAGCAGGTGCTGGATTCGGTAAATCGCGAAACGGTGCACCTCGCCAACAATGCCCAGCAGTCCATCGGGCTTGACGAGCTTTCCATGATCGCGGCCATCAACGACCTCAAGAAGATCAACTACATAAAGTATGCCTTTATCCTGGACAAGAATGACGCGGTAATACAGTACTTTGACCGCCGCAGGGAGCGCGAGATACAGATGCCCCTGCGCGACGGTGTCCAGAGAAAGCTCGCGGAGCGGGCGGCGAACGATGATATACTGGTGCTCACGGTGGACGATCCTGGGGAGACACGCGGCAAGATATACGATTTTTCAAAGACCGTCCTGAACAGGCTCGACCGGAGGAAGATCGGCACCGTCATAATCGGCCTTTCGGATATCATTATCCGCGACGAAATCGCGAGCCTGCTGACCATTATCATCCCCATCGCGCTGGTGTTTCTCGGCATATCGATCGTCGGATCTGTCATCCTGGCGACCTATACCATCCGGCCGATCAGGGCCCTGGCCAAGGGCACTGAGATCATCGGCGCCGGAAACCTGGATTACCGCCTGGAGATCACGTCCGGTGACGAGCTGGGACAGCTTGCCCGCGAATTCAACCAGATGACCTCGAAGATCAAGGAGGCCACGGAAAAAGAGAAAGAGTCCGCCATCATGGAAGAGCAGATAGAGATGGCCCGCGAGATCCAGGAGGGCCTCAATCCGACCGTCTTCTACGACAAGAAAGGGATACAGCTGAAGGGCCATACCAAGGCGGCCCGGGGCGTCGGCGGCGATTATTTCGACTATATCGACATCAACGAGGACAAGGTGGGCGCCCTTATCAGCGACGTTTCCGGCAAGGGCGTGCCGGCTTCGCTGGTCATGGTCATGATCAGGACCGTTTTTACATCGTACATTTCCCGGGGTGACGTGGACTGCGCGGGCGTCGTCAAGTCCATCAACGAGTCGCTGAGCGCCGACTTCGCCATGGACA
Organism: Spirochaetota bacterium; assembly: GCA_035400945.1. Classification (GTDB taxonomy): domain Bacteria; phylum Spirochaetota; class UBA4802; order UBA4802; family UBA5550; genus RBG-16-49-21. The sequence goes on along the minus strand of DAONAJ010000131.1, from coordinate 3,636 downwards.
AGTTTGCGACCCTCTTTTTCATGATCTATGACCGGGCCACGGAGGAGCTCACGTTTTCGAACGCGGGCCACGGCCCCCTCTTCTGCTACAGGTCGGCGAAGAGGTCCTGCACCCTCACCAAACTGGACGGCGTTCCCATCGGCATCGATGAGGATTCGGTATACAAGCAGGCCAGGGTGAAGCTCAATCCCGGCGATATTGTGATACTCTATACCGACGGCGTCACCGAGATGCGCAACGAACAGCAGGAGGAATACGGACTCCAGAGGGTCAACCGGCTCATCGTTGAGAACAGCTACCTCAACGCAGAGGAGATTGTCCGCCTCATTGTCGATGACCTGGAAAAATTCCGCGGCCAGGAGCCTCCCCACGACGATACCACCATACTGGTCCTTAAAAGAACCTCGTAGGGACTGAACGGCGGCAATCGATGCAATAAAAAAACCGGCCTATGGCCGGTTTCTGCATTTTCATTATTGTCGATGATATCAGAGAATCTCATCCTCTGAATCGTAGATCTTGAAGAACTTGTCCAGCGTGGCAAGCTTGAGGATGTTGAGCACGTCTTCATGAATGTTCATCAGGGCGAATTTGCCGGTGTGAGCCCTCATTTTCTTCTGCCCCGCCACCAGGGCGCCGATGCCGGAAGAGTCCATATAATTCACATTCTTCATGTCCACAATAACGCTATGGTGCTTCCCATCGGTGATGCTGAACAGCGCCTTTTTCAGCTCGCTGACATTGTACAGATCGACTTCTCCGCTGACCTGGATGACTTTATGTTCACCGATGTCTCTGAATTCGATATCCATCAATTCCTCCTGGATATATCAATGATGCTGATGACGGCATCACTATTCCGGAATTTTGCTTAATGTAAAAAAAACGCCTTCTTTGTAAAGAAAAAAATCCGGGTTATGAAAGGCCTTCTCTCATGCTTATCGTCTTTCCCGGTACTAATTAATAATAAATTAACAACAGATTGCTTTTTTAACCCGTTTTTTTAGCTAAATTCTTAAAAAAAAGCCCCCCCGAAGGGGCTCTCAAGAAACATGTATGCTTATAGATAGTATATTATACACCTAAATTAGATATATTACATAGAGCTGTTTATAAATCAAGAAATAATTTATCAATAAATTCGGAAAGATCAAGAAAATTGTTAACTTCCTTCATTTCATCGCAATACTCGCGGTATATATAGGCAATGCTGTCAGCCCAGTTCCAGAGGTGCTTGCGGTCAGGGTTGAGCCAGAGCAGGTTCCGGGAACGCTCCCTGATCCTGATGAAGGAATCAAGGCCCGGGTCCTGGTGATTGTTCCTGCCGTCTCCCAGGACAAGGACCGTGGTTTTTCTGGTAAGGGAGTCGCTGTAGTCCTTCATGAAGTTGTCAAAACAGCGGCCGTAATTACTTCCCCAGCCGTAGGTGAAATTGGTGTCCTCGAATATTGAATTGAGGGCCCGCTCGGGGTCCATCTCCATGAAGAGGGGGGTTATCTCGACAATGTTGCTGATAAAGGCAAAGGAGCGGACCTTGGAAAAAAGACTCTGGAGCGTATAGGTCAGGAGGAGCATGAAGCGCGAATACTGGTTTACCGATCCTGATATGTCGCACATGACCACCAGCTGGGGCCTGTCAATTCTCCGGTCCTTGTGGAATATCTTGAAGGGCACGCCGCCGTACTGAAGGCTGGTGCGCAGGGTCCGCTTGATGTCTATGCCGCCGTGCTTGACGCGCTTTTTCCTGAGGCTGATGCGGTTCTTGAGCTTCTGGCCGAACCGCTTGATGAGCTCCCGCATCTCCCTGATCTCTTCCGGCTTGATCTGGTAGATCGGTTTGTTGAGGAGATAATCCTCGCGGTCACGGATCTGGGTGCCTATTTTTTTTGATGATTGCCGCCTGCTGATCAGTGCCGAGAGGGCGTTGGTGATATCCGCCATGTCGTCAGACCCTTCCTCGGCGCGCTGGCCGCTTCCCGTTGCGGCGCGGTTGCGGTTGCGTACATTGAAAAGCATCTGGCCCAGTCCCCCGGACGATTCCGCCTGGGCGAGCTCGTCGATCATGAGATTAAGGATCTCCTCGGGGCTCCGTTCAAACAGGATTTCATCCGGCAGGCGGTCGATGAAGTCGGCAAGGGCCTCCTCGATTTCGGCCATCTCCCCGGGCGTCATGCCGCCGCGTTCCTGCACCGTGTCCCGGGCGTGCATTTCGCGGAAGGCGTTCACCACGTCAATCTGCGGGTCTCCGCCGCCGGCGAAGAATTCGTCAAAGCACCGGTCGAAGATCGGGATGTCGGTGTAATCCTTCACGAGGGTTGTTTTCAGGGTCTGTCTGAAAATTGATTTGTCCAGCAGGGAAATGTGGGGCAGCGCATTGAAGAGCGACAGTACCTCATCGGAGGAGATGTTGATGGTGGCGTCCCTGAGCACGTCCATGAACTCGTAAATCTTGGTCTGGATTGCCGATGCGTCCTGAGCTGTTGCCATGGCTTGACGTTCCGTCAGTGGACAAAAATATTCTTGGAATGCTTCTTGGCGTGATCGATGTCTTTTTCGTACTTTAAAATGAAGTTGAGCGTTTCCACCGCCACGTCGTGGGTCAGGTCGTTGATGCCGAGGATGACGAGGGCCTGGGCCCAGTCAAGGGTCTCGCTGATGCTGGGCTCTTTTTTGAGCTGCAGCTCCCTGATCTTGTGCACGGCGCGCACCACGTCTGACCGGAGCTTTTCGCCGCACTGCGGCACCTTCAGCGACACGATCCGCTCCTCAAGCTCCCGCGACGGGTAGTCGATGTAGAGGTGCAGGCAGCGGCGCTTCAGGGCGTCGGACATCTCCCTGGCGTTGTTGGAGGTAAGGAAAACCACCGGCTTGGTTTCCGCCCGTATGGTGCCGATCTCCGGTATGCTCACCTGGAAATCGGAGAGGACTTCCAGCAGAAATGCCTCGAACTCCGAATCGGATTTATCGATCTCGTCGAGAAGGAGAAGGCTCCTGTTCGTGCTGGTTATGGCTTTGAGGATAGGCCGGGGGAGCAGGAACTTGTTGGAGAAGAACACGTCGTCTTCCTGCGAGAGCCGCTCCACCGCTTTTGCCATGGTCGCTTCATGCTGCATGATGGCCGATAGCTTGTCCTTCAATATCTGCGTGTAGAGGAGCTGCTTGGCATACTCCCACTCGTACAGGGCCTTGGACTCATCGAGGCCTTCGTAGCACTGGAGCCGTATCAGGTCCATGTTCAGGGCCGAGGCTATGCATTTGCCGAGTTCGGTTTTGCCGACGCCGGCCGGTCCTTCCACCAGGATCGGCTTTTCCATCTTAAGCGCCAGGTAAACCGTGGTGGCGATTTCCTCCGAGGCGATATATTTCTGGGCCGCCAGCCCTTCTATTGTGCTTTTTACACTGTCAAACATGGGGATATTGTTGTGGTGGAACCCTTTGTTGGCAAGGAATTAATTGGAATAAGGGCATTTTTCCAGGGTCTTGCCGGACGGATTTTCCGGTGAGGCGATAGTTATCGGTAGGCGGTTCGATAATTATCGGTCAGATAACGAAAATTTGCTCTGACACCCTTTTTTACATGACCGGGGTATACTATGTAAGAGGCTTGAAAGAATAAGAATGGCTGCCTTCAATGAG
>DAONAJ010000130.1:0-7452 GCA_035400945.1 Spirochaetota bacterium | reverse complement strand
CCGCGTTTCCTCCGCCTTGAGAATGCCTGTCGCAAGGATCCCGAGCCCGCCCGCATTGGCCACCGCCGCAACCAGTTCCGGGGTGCTGATCCAGCTCATGCCGGAAAGGATAATGGGATGCTTGATTTTGAAAATCTTGGTAATTTGTGTATTCATGATATACCTCGCTGAGGAAATGTATGGGAATGAGATGCAAAATAATCCGCCCGGCATTATGGGAGCCGGACGGATTAAATATCAATCAATTAATATTCGCGGATTACGTTGCTGGCAATGACAAGACGCTGGATTTCGGAAGTGCCTTCGTATATTTCGGTAATCCGGGCGTCGCGGTAATGGCGTTCAACCGGGTAGTCTTTCACGTAACCGTACCCGCCGAAGATCTGAATGGCCTTATGGGTAACCCGGTGCGACATCTCGGAGGCGTACAGCTTGGCCATGGCGGCATATTTTGAATACCGCTGGCGGTCGCCGGTCCCGATGAGGGTGGCGGCCTGATATACGAGAAGGCGGGCGGCTTCTATTTCGGTTGCCATGTCGGCTATCATCCACTGGATGGCCTGGAAATCGGATATTGATTTGCCGAACTGCTTGCGGTCCTTGGCGTAGACAACGGCGGCGTCAAGGGCGGCTTGGGCAATGCCGACGGCCTGCGCGGCGATGCCGACGCGGCCGCCGTCGAGGGTGTGCATCGCGATCTTAAAGCCTTCGCCGCGTTTCCCGACCATGTGGCTTTCGGGGATCTCGCAGTTGTCGAAGACAAGCTCAGTCGTGGAGGAGGCGCATATGCCAAGCTTGTCTTCCGTCTTGCCGACGCTGAAGCCCGGGGTGCCTTTCTCTATAAGGAAGAAGCTGAGGCCCTTGTGGCCAATGCCCTTGTCGGTCACCGCGGTAATGACGGCCACCTGGGCAACGCCGCCATTGGTGATGAAGTTCTTTGTTCCATTGATGACCCACTTGCCGTTTTTCAGCTCGGCGGTCGTTTTGGTCCCTGAAGCGTCAGATCCGGCTTCAGGTTCGGTTATGCCGAAGCAGCCGATCCATTCGCCTGTTGTAAGCCTGGTCAGGTATTTCTGCTTCAATTCCTCGGAGGCAAAATAGTTTATTGGCGAGAGGCAGAGGGAGTTGTGGGCCGATACAATGACACCGGCGGAAGCGTCTCCGCGGGATACTTCCTCGACCGCTATGGCGTAGCTCAGGTAGTCCATGCCGGCTCCGTTGTATTTTTCCGGATAAACGACACCCATGACGCCCATTTCCCCGAGTTTTTTGACATGTTCAAACGGGAATTCATGCGTCCTGTCGTAATGCTCGGCTTTCGGCTTCAGGTCTTCTTCGGCGAATTTACGCAAGGTATCTTTCAGCATCTGCTGTTCTTCGGTTAATTTAAAGTCCATGATGTACCCCTTTTTGTATAGTATATTATAGCGCGTTTTACCTTGATGAATAGCTGAGAACCTGATGCACCCTCAGCTTGTTACCGGAAGCGGAACAGGCTGTACAGCCTGCCGACTGCAGGTAATGTTTGTCTTTATATGCTATTTTTTAAAGCCTCTTTTTTTTGTCAAGGCGAATAACATACCGGAAATTAATGATTAGTGATCTTATTGAAAAATAACTCTACCTTCTTCGTTTTCCCGGGGACGAAGGGAATTCCTGCCCGTGTGAGCGTCCTTAAGGATTTCTCAAGCCGGCAATCGAGGTTCGAAATGATAACCTGGTAAAACAGGAAGCATATAAGGAGAGGGGCATTTTAGCAGGCATTGGTTAAAATTATCTTGAAAAATAATGAGGCATTGATTCTAATCGCAATGAAAACGAATATATTTCTATCAGGCGTTAAAATCGCATGACTGGCGCTGTAGCCGGCATATCATGAACAACCTATGAGGCTGTATGAAGAGAATAATTCCCCTGCTGCTGATAGTGCCCTTTATTCTGACCGACTGCGCCTTCTGGAAGTCCACCACGCTGAGTGCCAAGCGTTATGCCTTTGTACGCAGCGGATCAAAACCAGGCCAGGTAATGATAAAGACAGATGAATACGGCCTTGAAGACCTCACCATCGGTGTCAGCGTAAGCAAAAAGAAGATCTGTATTGCCGATAACGAATTGCACCGCGTGCAGGTCATAAAGCCGGATGGAGATATTGAGCTGATGGTTGGTTCCCTGAAGAACGTGAAAACCGGCGACATCCCCTCGGAGAACTTCAATTTCGGCACCATAGGGTACATCATCATGGATGACGATGATAACGTGTACATACAGAATAAGTTTTCCAAGATTCGGGAAGGCGGCAGGGACAAGGACAGCGGCAGCGACAGTATTGATGTATCGCCGTCATATATAGTAAAGTTCAACAAGAGCGGGGAACTGCAGTACACTCTTGGCCAGAAAGGCGCGCCCGATACCCCCTTCTCCCATATTGAGCGCCTCTATGTCGATTCCAATGACCGGCTTTTCGTCATTTCCCGTTCGATGGATTCATGGAGCGTCTTCCGGTTCAATGGAAAGAACCGGGACTATTATGTCAACCTGGGTACACTGAACCTGCAGGAACGGGAGGAGGGCAATGTCTACGAGGGAAAGATCGACAATGTCCGCATCTTTTCCTCGGGCGACAAGCTCCTGATCTCGGTTTCCTATTACCACGGACTCCGTCTCAAGTATATCAAGATCTTTGAATTTCCCATCCAGGAGGGAAAGATCGCCAAGAACATCATGACGATACCTGATCCGAAGAACGTGCTGTTTGATATCATTGACGATAAGTATATCTACCTCTGGAATGTCAATAATGACCAGGTAAAGTTTGAAGTGGCGAATCTTGACGGGACCATCGTTAACAACGTCTATTTAAATATAGAAAACAAGCGCAATTATTATTCACGGATAATACTGGATGATGCCGGGAGAATATATTCCTACAACATTTTAAGAAGCGGGGTTGATATACTAAAATGGGAGTAATTCCATGAAGGTTGTGACTGCCTCTGAGATGCAGAATATCGACCGGGTGACCATTCAGGAACTGGGGCTTCCCGGGGAAGTGCTCATGGCCTTGGCCGGCAGGGCGGTAGCCGAACGTGTCGGGACAGAGTGTCCTTCGATGAAAAAAGCCGCTGTTTTTTCCGGAACCGGCAACAACGGGGGCGACGGCTTCGTCGCCGCGTATTTCCTCACCATGTTCGGACGGCAGACTGATGTCTACCTCGTGGGGGACGAAAACAAAATATCGGAAACATCCCGCGTCTATTTCAGCCTTTGCAAAAAATCCGGCATACGTATAGAGGTCTTCAATAACTCCATTGATCTCGAAGGATACGACTGCATCGTGGATGCCATCCTCGGCACCGGGTTTTCCGGTACGGTCAGGGGATCTGCCGCCGACGCGATACGGGCCATCAATGATGCTGATGCCTTCGTGGTTGCCGTTGACGTGCCCAGCGGCCTGTCGTCTGACGGCGCGGCCCCAGGCGGAGAGGCCGTGGCGGCAGACTGCACCGTTACCATCGGCCTGCCCAAGATTTCCCTGGTGACCTATCCGGGAAGGGAATACACCGGGACGCTCCATGTTGCTGATATAGGATTTCCCAGGTCGCTGACCGGGGCCGACGGATTGTCGGCTGAACTGATCGATGATGAATTTTTTGCGAACAACGCCATCGATGAAATCGAGTCGCAATATTGTGCGGCGCCGGACATCCACAAGGGCGCGCGGGGCCACCTGCTGATAATAGGCGGATTTGACGGCATGGAAGGAGCTGCGATGCTGGCAGCCTCTGCCGCTTTCGAAACCGGCGTCGGCCTTGCCACGCTAGTTACCACCGAGAAGGCACGCGGTTCCATCGCGGGCCGTATCCCGGAACTCATGACGATGTCACTGAGAACTGATGACGCTGATGCCGTGAAGGATGTGGAGGCGATTCTTCGGTCGAAACGTTGGGATTCGGTGATACTGGGCCCGGGTCTGGGCCGGAGCGATTATTCCCGCACGATCGCGGAAACAGTGATCAACTCTGCTCCCGCGTGCGGCATACGGAGGGTTTTGATTGACGGGGACGGCCTTTATCACCTGGCAGATTTCCTGAAAGAGAGGCGGCTTGACCGGTCTGTTTCGTGGGTAATCACGCCCCATTTTCTGGAAGCATCAAGGCTGACAGGGCTTTCCGTAGAGGAGATAAAAAGCAACAGGTACAATTCCGCGTCCAACCTTGCGGATAATCTATCCTGTACGGTCCTGTTAAAGGGACCCGGCACAATCGTTGCAGGTGACGGTCGTCGTTTTATCAACACGACCGGGTGTCCGGCGCTGGCGACTGCCGGTTCCGGAGATGTGCTCTCAGGCATAATCGGGGCGCTGCTGCTGAGAAGAGTCCCCGCGGTTCACGCCGCAGCGTGGGGCGCATGGATACATGGCAGGGCGGCCGATCTGCAGTCCGCGGCTCAGGACAGCCCCATCCTGAAATCATCCGATATTATCCCTTTTATCCGCGAAGCAATAAATAGAGTGTGAAGAGATTGTCATGAAAAAGAAGAGCAAACAGTTTTCGCCTCCATGCGATGAGTGCGGCGGCAGGTGCTGCCAGTATACGGCCATCGAAATCGACCGGCCTACTACAAAAACGGATTACGACAATATACGGTGGTATCTGGCCCATAAGAACGTACATGTATTTGTCGACCACGACAGGAAGTGGCACGTGGAATTCCGCAGCCCGTGCGAAAATCTCGGGCCGGATTACCGGTGCGCAATATATGATATACGGCCGCATATCTGCCGCAACCATGGAAACCTGGAAGAGGAATGCGAATACTTTGATTCGCCGTATCTCCATTATTTCCATACCAGCGTTGAATTTGAAGATTACCTGAAAAAAAAGGGCATCGACTGGCGTTTTAAAAAGACAAAACCGAGGTAAATGAACATGGCCCTGCCGCCCGGCAGGGTGAAATATTTATTTGTGACCAATTTTTTACTTGCTCTTTTTTTTGTTCTGGCTGTACTATCTTACAGAAAGGAATTTGCCAGGCTAGACAAAGTATTACCCGGTCAACAAAGATAACTTCAGATCCAGGAGGCCTTTATGATGCGGAGAGTAATTGTTGTTCTCAGTCTCATGTTCATACCCTTCAGCCTTGTCCCCGCCTTCAGCCAGGAAATAACAAAAACAGAATTCAGCGACATGATCGCAAAAGAAAAAATCAGGGAATACAAGCATGTTCTCGTGCTGGGAATCAACCAGCCCTTCAGCAAGGGATATAACAAATATTCACCGCTGTTCTTCTACGGCTGGTTCGGCGATAATTTTAAGAATAAAGACCTCTACATGCAGTTCACGATGACCACAACCAGGATTTATTTTATCGCGGCAATGAAAACTGACAAGATCTTTGCCGGTGTGAAGCCGCTCCTGGAACATTCGACTTATTCAGCGTGGAAATCCTATAACAGAGGTTATAATGACAAGTTCCGCGAGTTCGGCGGCAATAACGCCGGGGCCGGCGTTTTCTTCCAGTATAACTGGCTCCGCATATTGTCCACCAGGGCGACTTTCCATGCGTCATACCATTTTTACCGGCTGTTCCTCCTCGCATCCAATGAACATAAGTACGTGAATATGCCGAAGCGGCACTGGCGCTTAAGCCCGGGATAGAACTGCTCCTTTCCGATGTGAGGGAGAAAAGCCTTGCCCGGGTCAAGCATGGCTACCTCTTCAGGGTTGAATACCAGTATGCCCGGCGCATCGGCTACGGCACCTGGTATGATTATGACCGTCTATGGTTCAGAGAGAAGGTCAACAACGTATGGTGGCCTCCCTATACGGGCAGGTCTGAAGGGTTATGGTATAAGTCCACGGTACATAATACGCACCGTCTCTATTTCAACGCCGGCGGCTACTACAATTTCGATAAGGATATAAATCTCCTGCTTGATTTCTACGGCGGCTTCTTCAAGGGCGTGGACAGGAACAACGCGGAACAGATCGGCTACATGCAGCAGGACCACGCGATCATGCCGGGATACGCGTCGACAGAGTTTATGCACAATCTTTACCTTATATCGCGCGTGCAGATTGGATTCCCGATCCCATTCTGGGATGCCCGGATACAGCCGGGATTCAATGTCATGTATATGCCGAAAAAGAACGAGGTCGTGGGGCAGGGACGCGGGCTCTACTATTACGGGAGGGGAGCAGTGCTGACGGATATTGTCTCCGGCGGCAAGATTGCATACCATGGATATCCCAAGCAGGTGTATAAAAGCGTGTCATGCTCGTTTTCCCTGCGGCTGGGCAACCTCCTGCCCCTGTTTATTGATTATGCCTACGGAATTGACGCGGTCCGGGCCTCTTCAGCCCATAAACTCTATACCAGCCGGCTGAATAATGGCTGTCATGAGCTTAATGTGATCATAGTCATGGCCTTCGGGAGCAATGTCGAAAAGAAGGAAGAAGATACAGACGTCAAGAAAGATGATAAAAAAGGCGGTAAAAACAGGTAATCAGAGATCCCATCCCCGCCGTTTCCAGCGGCGGGGATGGAAGACCATTACCTCATCCTACAGGCTTACTATGCTGTCCTACAAGACAATAAGCATTTCCCTATAGCATTAATCAGAATAACACCGATTGCGTAATTTGTCCAAACCTGGTATGTTTAATGCGTTAGATTAACCAATCTGAAGGTATTGACCCCGCAGACAGGCCAATACCGGTAACTTTTCTTCATAATAAAACCCCCTTGTAAACAAGGGGGTTCCCCCCTTCTCATATAATACAGGATTTTACCCGATATCAACCGGTTAGTTTTTAGATCCGGGTGTGTGCGAGGATAAATGTAAAGATAATGCCGGAAAATTCCGATTTTTAAAGTATGAAAAAATATATTCTGATAGCGTCAATTTTATGCCTCCTTGTCGCCGGCCTGGCGACCTCATACTATTTTTTTGAAATAAAGGATGCGGATGATGACCCGGTAAAACTGGAGAATTCCATAATCATTCACGGCATAAAGATGACCTCTGATACGCCGCCTTCCGAAAGTGAAGAAGAAGCCGACGGTCAGATCATTTATGATGACGCCTTTGATGACGCCATCATTGACTATGAGAAGATAAAGCATAAAAACAACGGTGATGTCGCAGGCAGGTATGGTTGTAAAGATTTTGAGAAGCTTCGTGCCAAAGACCGGCGGTGGCATTTACGCCGTTATCAGATCAAAAAGAACGATAACCTATGGAAAATTGCCAGGCGTTTCGGAATCCACCAGCACCTGATAATAAGCATAAACAATATCAATAACCCCGATATGCTGAAGCCGGGTAAATACATACATGTTCCCACAAAAACGGGAATTTATTACCAGGTCAGGAAAGGGGATACGCTGACACGGATCGCCGTGAGGCATAAGATACCGCCAAGGAGCATCGTCGTTCAGAATGGTCTCAGG
>DAONAJ010000129.1:0-7611 GCA_035400945.1 Spirochaetota bacterium | reverse complement strand
ATGTTCTGTACTTTTCGTGCCCAGAAATTATGTATTTTTTCATGCCTGGTGACATTCGCATTAAACCAAGTTTTTTTGTTGATTTTTTCATAAAAATATAAGACATTATGAATATGGATGCCACAAAGTTACCTTTAGGTGCAAGAATTAAACAACTTCGCAACGAACGCGGGTGGAAGCAGATCGATCTCGCTGAAAAAACCGGAATCGATAGAAATATGATCAGCTATTACGAGAATGGAAAATACCTTCCTTCTGCCGATGCCCTTCTGAAAATTGCAGAAGTGTTTGATGTTTCAATCGACTATCTCCTTGTCGAGGATATGCAAAGAAAGCCCCTCAGACAGACTGTCGACATGGAAATGATGAAATATCTTGCGGAAATAGACAGTCTCGATGAGAAGGATAAAGAAATGATTAAACATATGATAAGCTCACTTATCACAAAACATAAAGTAAAGGATTTAGTCGCAACCGCAAGCTAATGGAGATATTGGAACTATGAATATAAACATGACCATCGATTCCGAGCTTCTCATCGATGCGGCCGCCAAAATGCCGGTCGATGAAAAACTCAAACTCTACGAAAGAATTAAAGACGATATTATTAAATACCGGGTTGAAGAAATTCTGGCCAGCTTCAAAACAGACGATATCTCCGAAGAAGAAATCACCGAAATAGTCGAGCATGTCCGATCAGAACGCTATAAAAATCGTCGTTGATACCAACCTCTGGATCAGCTTTCTGATCGGCAAAAGGCTTTCCACTCTCAAAGATTCCATCTTGAAGGGAAGAGTCGAAGTTTATCTCTCCGATGAGCTCTACCAGGAAATCATCAAGGTTCTTGAATACCCGCGAATAAAAAAATACATCACGCTCAACGAATTTTTTGAGTTGATAAATCTATTCGGTGGAAAAATCCATTTCATAAAACCGGACTGCGTCATCAAAGACTGCCGGGACTCAAGGGACAATTTTCTTCTCGAACTTGCCGTTACCGCCCATGCCGACTATCTCGTCACCGGTGACGCTGATCTCCTTGAGCTTAATCCCTATCAGGGGCTGAAAATTATAAAAGCGCAGGAGTTGGAAAATGTTCTCAAAACGCGAGGATAGGTGTAATCTGTAACTTTTTATTTGATGATCTCTATTTCAGATATACAAGTATCGTTGTATTTTGTGCCTTTGTAAATATCCCATATGGCGACTACGAGGTACACATCCTTCTTGTATTTAAAATAGTAATTATCCTTCCAGTTAAAATTTGAGATAACTTTACCAAATATTAAACTTTGGGATTTCATAGAATCTTTTAATAATATTAATTCATTTGTAATGGTTTGATAAGTTAGGTGATATTTGATGCCAGGTGGGCAAGCATCTTCCTCGGAAGGATCCAGTTTTACAATAAAACCTAGATATAATTTTTTTACTCTATTGTTCGCATAATAAAGGGATTCATTCTTAGCTAGCCCATTTGTAATTCTTATTCCTTGGCAACCATACGGAATTTTTAATATTATGAACTCATAAATACCATTTTTTTCGCTTCCTTGTTTTGGAACCCAACATGTTGATTTATCTTTATCGAAAACGTTTTCGCAATTATAAGAATATGAACCCTCAGTTTCTTTTACCGAAGATGCTATACATTTAAACTTTTTCTTTTCTACTTTGGCAACCCATTCATCCTCGTGGCATAATATTTTATATTGAGGTTCTATAGGATATACATTTATATTTGCGAGGAAAAAAAATAATAAACTAAAATAAAATGCCTTCATTTTTCCTCCTTGGACACGGAAAATAATCTTTTAATTCCCGCGTCTTTCAACTGATCAGTTGTATATCTAACATTTTCCCCACTACCTTTTCCACTGAAATAACCTTTGTTCCTATCTCCCGCGGGGTCATTGAATATGAATTCGTTAGTCTTTTTATCATATCCTTTTAGGAGTGCGTAATGGCCACGTGATTTTCCATCATCACCAGAAAAGTGATACAATATGCTTTTCCCTTTATCCAATTCGCCTCTCATTTTATCAAAATCTTTATCAGAAGGTTTAAAGGACCATTTTGTTTTTTCACTTCCACCATCAACAATTTTTTCTGTTGAGTATCCTTTATCATTTAAATATTTTGTAAGCTTTTCATCGCTTGTTGTATGTCCTAGTTTATTTGCAACTTTTTGAGGATTTTCGCCAGTAATCATACTAACAGTTGCAGGGCCACAAGAAGAACGACCATCTGGGCTTATCTCCAATGCTTGATTAGTGTATCTTGCCGCTCTATTATTAACAGAATCCTTTGATTTCCTTGTTTGATTCTCTACCGTACTTTTTGCTGTTGAATCTTTTCCAGAACTGAACAAATCACTTATCTTATCCCCCAAAAATCTGCCAATTCCAGTACCACCGATAATAGGAGATGCCAGACCTACCAAGCTTCCGATATTCGCCCCTTCCTCGGTATGTCCGGTCGGGTCTTTATACATGATAGGATTGTTTCGCACATATGAGAATCTATTCCAAGATTGAGTCGAGTATTGATCTGACACGACATTGTCAGCTGTGATAAAACGTCCGATCTCCGGATCATAGTGCCGGGCGTTGTAGAAATAATACCCCGTCTCCTTATCCAACTCCTGAGAATTGTACTTTGGTGCATGCTCCTTGTCACCTTCCTGCGTCCAGGTCTCACCGAAGGGGAGGAACTCGGTCTGGGACAGGATGATGCCGCTGTCATTGAGCACTACATTAACAGAGTCAACCTGGTCTGTCAAGTAATACACCGCCGTGATGCCGGGGGTGACAGCGGCGATGCGCACGCCGTTAAGGTAGATGTGGTTCACGGTCTTCTTCGATTCGCGGATAACGCGGCCGGTTGCTGTTTTTTCCTTTTCGTACGTGACATACATGGAGGGCGAGAGCGTTTCAATGAAGGTATCGGCGCCATTGACGGCGCGTTTTGACACCTTGCGGACCCTGAAGCCCTGGTCGTCGTAGTCATACGAGCCGATTACCTGGTTGGCCGCGTCGCGCACCTCATTGATGCGGTTGTCGGAATCGTAGACCATATGCTTTGTCACATGCTTAGCATGGTCATACTGCGCTGTCATGTTGCCCACGGAATCATAGACCATCTGGAAGCGGGTCCCCGAAGCCGTTGTATTGATAGCAGTCGCGGCATGATTGGCGTAGGTGTATGTCCAGTCGTCGTCCGCGCTTCCGGTGTCCGGGTCGTAGATGGTCTTGCCGGTCAGGTTGCCGTTGGCCGCGTACCGGTATCCCCGGGAGAATTTCCTGACATTTGAAACGCCCGGCTGTCCGTTGGCGACTTTCGCCTTTTCATAGGAGCCGTCCGCCCTGACCAGGCGGTTCAGGCCGTCGTATTGATAGCTGTATTTGATGGACGATTGCACCGCTCCGTCCGACGCCACATCAGGCGTATTCACCATTTCCGCGATGCTGTCGTCGGTCTTGAAGGAGTACTTCACGTCCTGCACGGTCCAGGTCTTACCGTTGTGCTTGGCCGTGGTTTTCAGGTTCGCGAGGCGCTGCTTCCGGTCATAGGTGTAATACGATACGCTCCCGTTCCCCCTGCGCACCTCGGACATCTGGCCGAACTCGTTATATGATATGGATTGTACGATATCTTTTGATGACGCGCCGTTATTGACCGTAACAGCGGTCACGCCCATGGGGCAGTGCTCGTACGAGACCGTGACATATTTTTTGGTTACGGGATCGGCCGGATATTGTATCGAGGTCTTTCTGCCGGCGAGGTCGTACGCGAAAATCGTTTCATATCCCGGATCATTTTGCGGAACCACTCCGTTGTTTTTCACATGGCGTCGGGCGTGCCCCTCGCGCCGGTTATGCTTTGAATGGATGTATTCATGCATTTCCCTTTCCGCGCGCTCGGGTCGGGCTGCTGCGGGCTCCGCTTCGCTTCGGTGCCGCAGGCACCGGCCTGCGGCCGCCCTTCGCATCCCTCACGCGGGGTGTGTTGTCTTTGCAACAACATCAGACTTGTGATTGAGTTTACTGTTTTCAAAGATCGGATATCCTGCCGGTGAAGGAGAATTGGTCCCCCTCACCGGTATTTAAACACTCAAACACTCAAATTTTGATGAGATTTTATTTTTGATAATTGATCAGTTCTTTAATCTTTTCCAATTGGCCGCTTGAAGCCTTTAAGATCGTCGGTATACCGCCGGTCGTCATCCTGATCGTCATCTTCTCCGCGCCTGCCAGCGCCTTTTCCATCTCAGGCGTGAATACGATCTTCGCAGCAAGCTGACACTGGGTATAGCCGCCAATTGATACCGTGCCGGTATAGGTCCCCTGTGAGCCGTACGCATACCCATAGCCCTGCTCATATCCATGGTATGACCTGTTTTTGTTGTTTTGGCGGTCCATTAGTTTAACCGGAAAGCTGGTTTCATTGATAAGAACGTAGGCAGTTTCATCAAGGTCTTCGCCGTTGTAGCCGGTGTATATATTCTTCACTCCCGGCATCGGATCGGCCATGGCATACAATCCCAGCTCAAGAACAATGGGAGTTTTTTTGCCGTTTTTGATATGCCGCGAGTAGCAGGCTTTCTTATTGTCCAGTTTACCCTCTATGACCTTGTGCGTATTCTCGTATTTAAGATCGGTCTCGTGGGTATACGGGTTGTCGGTGACAACCATATTTGAAGCGCAACCGATAAACAACAGACAAACACTCAAAACAGAAACTACTTTCTTCATAGAATCACCCCATGTAAATATATTTCTAATGACCTTGGTCATTAAGTGCACGTAGGAATAATAATTCTCAAACTCTACCGGTGAAGGAGAATTGATCCCCCTCACCGGCTGTGAGGTACTCAAACACACAAATTTATGATGAGATTTTATTTTTATTTCTTAATAACAATTTTTTAATATCATTTGAATAAATCTGGTCGAGGTTTTAAAATCATAGCAGATAGAAAATTATCTTCAAATGATTTAGAACAAAACTGTAATGCATTTTCTCCAGTTTTATAATAAAAATCCCATATTCTCTCCTGCTCATTAAATTTTATTAAATCTGGCTTTCCTAAAATCAAAATAATATCATCATAACTAATATTAAATCTTCCAATTGGAATTTGAAACTCGATTGCTTTCGATAATTCGTTTAATTCATGTGGATAATCAGGAAAATGAACATATATTTCATTATAAGAATAAACAGTTCCCCATTCACTATTATCCTTTCCTTTTGGTTTTCCGAGTATATTTTCAATGTCTTTGAGAGTCATATCGAGTTTAATTTTTTTATTGATATATGAATCACCATTTGCTGATGATTTATATATCAAATTTAAAAATTTTTTCTTCTCGATCAAAATATCAGAATCATACTTTTCTGAAAGATAGCCAGAAAAAACCCAACCATTAAAATTATGATATTTTATCTTATACCAACTTGCAGAAATCCCATTGATAATCTCCTTTTCACTTTTAATGTCTATAACTTCGACAGGAGCATTATATGGAATTTTATAAATTTGTTCTCCTTTAGCATTTGGTGATTTTCTTAAAATAAGTCCATTCTTTGCTATGACATACTTAATACTATTTGTAATCATTTTACATTCAGAAGAATTGAATATAAAAATAGTTAGCAGCACTAAATAAATATATTTTCTGTAGTACATTTTTATCCTCATTTTTTATTTTTTATCTCATCTGAATATTTTTTACCTTGGTCATACGGATTCAAAATATTGTTATTTTTGTCCCTTATCTCATAGTGGACATGGAAACCTTTTTTAGGATCAGGAGGATAAGAAGTCCCCGTATTTCCAACTGAAGCAATCTTTTGCCCCTTACTTACAGGATCACCCGGTTTTGCAGAAAATGCGCTCGTATGTCCAAAATAATATTGTTTACCATCCTTATCTTCAACAATCATTAAATTTCCATAACCTGAAGATGGTCCTGCTGCTTTTACTTTCCCATCAACAGTAGAATATATTGGAGTACCAGGTGCCGCAGGCATATCAATCCCGCTATGTGGCCCACTCCCCTTCTCTTTTCTAAATTTTTCATGAGCTAAATAATCAGAACTAATTCCATTTTTATATGCTGGGTATGTACTCTTATCTTTGTCTGCAAGTGGCAAGTCAATTCCATTATTAGTTGCCAATTTATCACAGAAATCAGAATTATTTTTTGCAGTCGATTGCTTAACAACTTTATCATTTGGTTTTTGCAACTTCTTCGCAACATCATTAGTCGCAGTATCTTTTACACTCTTATCAACTTCCTTTAACGCTGATGTATCCTTCTTTGAATTATCTCCTTTCACTAATGACTCAATCCCCGGTCCACCAACTTCCGAATGTCCTTCCGGTGCTCCTCCACCTAAAAGATCTCCTAATGCTGCTATTATTCCAATATGCCCCGTCGGATCCTTATAAATAACCGGATTATTTCTTACATACGAAAATCTATTCCACGACTGCGTATCAAGATCATTCTGGACAATATTATCCCCGGTCACAAATCTGCAAATCTCCGGATCATAATGCCGTGCGTTATAGAAATAATACCCTGACTCCTTATCCAGCTCCTGTGAGTTATACTTCGGCGCGTGCTTCTTGTCCCCTTCCTGCGTCCAGGTCTCACCAAAGGGCAGGAACTCGGTCTGGGACAGGATGATGCCATTGTCATTGAGCACTACATTAACAGAATCGTTCTTGTACCCCAGTACAATTACCCGGGATGAAATTTATGGGTAAAATTGACTCAGGGACACATCATTTCAAAGATCAAAGGTTATTATTACCCATGAAAATTATATGTCAATGATATTACCAACCCGATTGTTCCCGTGGATGACACCTTTTATGAACCTCCTGTAAATCTGATATTTCAATTTTTAAATATACCTCAGTGGTTGTGATCCTTTTATGACCCAATTGTTTTTGAATATATCTGATGTCAGCTTTCCTTTGAAGCATATGAGTAGCGCAACTATGTCTAAAAGTATGAGTGGTGATGTTCTTTTTGATATTGGCTTTTTTTGACCAGAACTTAACTATATCCAATAGTACTTGTGGTTCAAGTTTATTACCTGTCATGGAAGTGAATAATAATTGAGATGATGATTTTTGAATTATGGGTCTGACCTTTTGGATATATCGGGTGACCCAGAAATTTGCTTTTTTACCAAAGGGGACTTTTCTTTCGCTGTCCCATTTACCTTTACGAACGAATAAGATATTTTCATTAAGGTCTATGTCCTTTAAGAGGATATTACACAACTCATCACCACGGATTGCGGTTGAATATAATAACTCCATGATAGCTCTGTCCCTAATACTTTTAGAAGTGTTGTCCCTACAGGTCTTTAAGAGATTATTCATCTCCTCAATGGTGAGAACATCTTTGATAATGGTCTTCTTTTCTTTTGGAAGTGCAATGTTTATTGTTGGGTTTGATGTAATGATATTTTCTTTTTCAAGGAAAGTGAAAAATCTCCTGAGGTTGGTTAAATGTCTTTTTCTTCTGGGAAGTGAAATAGGTTTTCCTCTCCCATCATATAACATCACCAAATAATGTTCATAGTGA
>DAONAJ010000128.1:0-7617 GCA_035400945.1 Spirochaetota bacterium | reverse complement strand
TGATGAAAATGACGGTAATGTTCTCGCCGCGGTTGGCGGCGTGGATGATCTCCGAAGTGCCGATGGCCGCCATGTCGCCGTCGCCCTGGTAGTTGAAGATGATCTTGTCCGGCTGGGCACGCTTCATGCCCGTGGCCACCGCCGGCGCCCTGCCGTGGGGGGCCTCAAGCACGTCGATGGAGAGATAGTGGTAGAGGAACACGCAGCACCCCACGCCCGGGATTCCGATGGTCCGGTCGGTGATCCCCAGCTCGTCCAGGGCCTCGGCCACCAGCCGGTGGGCAACGCCGTGGGTGCAGCCGGGACAGAAATGGGTCGGCGTGTCGGTGAGGCATTCGCTCCTGCCGAAAACTTTGTTCATACGCTACTCCAGCGCCTTCTTGATCTCCGCCAGCACCTCGTCGGGGAAGGGGACCCCCCCGCCGGGCCTGCCGTAGAAGGATATCTTCGCGTCCTTGTGGGCATGTATCTTCACGTCGTAGAGCATCTGGCCGGTGTTCATTTCCACCACCAGTATCTTTTTTATTCTTTCCGAATGGCGATACAACTGCTGTTCCGGGAACGGGAAGAGCGTTATCGGACGCAGCAGGCCTATTTTCAGCCCCTCTTTCCTCGCCATCCTGATTGCCGTCTTGGATATCCGCGACGGGGTGCCGAAGGCCACGACCATAAGATCCGCGTCATCCAGATGGAATTCCTCGAACATCACCTCGTTGGCGCGGACTTCATCATACTTCTTCTGGAGCACCAGGTTATGCTGTTCCTGCTCGCCGGGTCCGAGGTAGAGCGACTTGAGGAGCTTCGGCTTTGTACCCTGGCGGCCTTTCAGCGCCCAGGGCTTGTCGGGTATTACAATGGGATGGTCCGGGGTGAGCCGGCACGGCTCCTGGAACTGCCCCACCATGGCGTCGGCAAGTATGACCGAAAGCATACGGTACTTATCGGCCAGTTCAAAGCCTTTTATGGTAAGATCGAACATCTCCTGGACCGACGCCGGCGCCAGCACGATGTTACGGTAATCGCCGTGGCCGCCGCCGTGGACCGCCTGGGTGTAATCCCCCTGGGTGGGGGATATGCCGCCGAGGCCGGGTCCGCACCGCATGATGTTGACCACCAGGCCGGGGATGTCAGAGCCGGCTATATAGGAAAATCCTTCCTGCATGAGGGAAATGCCCGGCCCCGATGACGAGGTCATGGCGCGCGCCCCGGAGGCTCCGGCGCCGAGGACCATATTGATCGAGGCTATCTCGCTCTCGGCCGGGATGAAGGTGCCGCCGTGCTTAGGAAGCTCCCTGGCAAGATACTCGGGGATATCGTTCTGGGGAGTGATGGGATAGCCGAAATAGTAACGGCATCCCGCCTGGATCGCCCCTTCGGCAAGGGCGATGTTCCCCTTGGTCAGCTTCTTATCGGTCATTTAAACACCTCTATGGCGGTATCGGGGCACATGAGAGCGCAGGTCTTGCAGGCAGTGCATTTCTCTTCCGCGCCTTCGGCAAATTGCGCGGGAAAATAGCCTACCCGGTTATGCTTGTCGGAAACAACGATGAGCTGCTTGGGACAGAACTTAATGCAGAAATAACATCCCTTACATCGGTCAGCATCTATTGTAATGTGGGCCATACTGGCGGCGAACGATCCTTTTTAACTTTTTAGTCAGTATTAAAATAGCGTATGCTTTAATATATAATCATTATAAATATTAGTCAAGTAAAACATTCTGACCCTCATATACACTCTATAAAATCTGCCTTTTTCAAGTCAACAATATCTGACCGGGAATCCAAAAATTTACCGGATTCAAATTGGACAATGACCAAATAATGTATCGAGTTGGCGTCACTGACATTTCGAACTCCGCCTGGCGGGATATGGTGAAATGACGGAGGTATATCATATCTTCGCGGTGCATGGCAAACAATTCATCCAGCTTCCAATTTGAAAGGACGCATGAATATCATAATGAAATTTGATTTGACAGATAAACCTTCACACATTTCATATAATGTATTTCAATCTGCGGAGAGGGACAATGGACAATACCGAAGTCAAAGTTGGCGAAAAAATAAAGAAGTACCGCGAATCAATGAACATGTCCCTGGCGGATCTATCGGAAAAGACAGGCTTCTCTCCCGCGTTCCTGTCTCAGCTGGAAAACCACCTCATCTCGCCGCCCCTGGGCGCCCTGATGAAGATCGCCCGCGCCCTCGACATAGAGATCGGCAAGCTCTTCGGTCAGAAGGGCTCGGCGCCCTACACCATCGTGCGGAAGGACGAGCGCATACCGACGTCCCGGGTCGCCTCCAAGGAGGGTGTCCGCTACGGCTATTCCTACGAATCCCTGGCCCCTGACAAGATAAACCGGAAAATGGAGCCGTTCCTGGTCACCCTGGAGCCGGGATCAAAGAAAGGCGTACCCTACAGCCATGACGGCGAAGAGTTCCTTTTCGTCCTCGAGGGGAAAGTCGAGATACAGCTCGGCGAGCACACTGACGTCCTTGAAGCGGGGGACAGCATCTATTACGATTCCAGGCTCGACCACCGGGTCGCCTGCGCGGACGATAACCCTGCCAGGATCGTCGCCGTCATCCACGGGTAACGGCCAGTCGCGTCATTCCGTCATTCTACCCGCCATAACGATGCCCTTCAGCTCGTTTGCCTTGTCCGCGATGACATGAGTAAACTGCTGCAGCTGCCGGCTCGCTTCCGCTATGCCCTGGGCCATCTCCGAGATGCGCAGGATGGTGCGGGCGTTCTCCTCCATCGATTTCCGCTGCTCCGTGGTGGAGTTCTGGATGGTGCGGGAGACCTCCTCCAGAGTCCGGGACTGTTCGATGATGTTCCGGATGATATCACCGAGGTCGCCCATGGCCCCCGATACGATATCGACCTTCCCCGTTATCCCCCTGATCAGGCCGAAGATCGCCTCGGTCGACTTCTTCGTCTCGGTAAGCATGCCGATGCCGCTGGCGATGTCGCTGGTTATCCTAGTGACCTGGTTCGAAATGACCTTTGAATTCTCGGTCGTCCGGGCAGCCAGCTTTCCGATCTCGTCGGCGACAACAGCGAAGCCCCGGCCGTGCTCGCCGGCCCTCGCCGCCTCGATGGCCGCGTTCAGGGAAAGGAGGTTGATCTTGTCGGATATATCGTCTATGACCGATATGAAGTTGTTAATGGTCTGGCCGCCCTCGTTGATGATGTGCATCATCGACATCATCTTTTCGTAGTTTTCGCCGGTGGCGTCGGTGGTGCGCTCGATGTCGGCGATCCCGGCATGGACCGCCTCGCTCATGCTTTTCACGGACTGCTGGGTCCCCTTCAGGTTCTCGACCATGGCGAACACCTTCGAGCGCTCCTCCTCCTGGCGGAACACCGAATCAACGATCGATTCCGTGGCGGATGTCATCTCCTCGAAAGAGGCCGACATCTGTTCGCTCAGGGAAGCCTGCTCCATCGACATCTCGGACATGCGCTTGCCCATGTTTTCCTCTTCCCGGCCGACGTTGAGAAGCTCGTTGGAGGCGATCTGCGCCTTTTCCATGACGCCCTCAAGGTAACGGTTGCGGTCCTGCAAGTTGTCCTTGAGGCGGTGGACCTCCTGGTTCATGGTCTTTATCCTGTCGGCAAGGCCCAGGGAGAGGAGCACCATCTGCACGGCCCCGCCCAAAGGGACCCCCTGGTGCGTTATGAATGATTCCGGCAGGACGCGCACCGCCTTGAGTATATACAGGCACGCGCCGAAAATCAGAGCGCCCCAGGCGATGAGAAAAAAGCGCGCCGGTCTGCTGCCCCTGCGCCAGCAGAGGACACCCGTCACGATCAGGATTATGGCCAGCACGAAGGTGACCCCCATGGCGGGTATGACGATGAGAAAATAGGCGGTGTTCCCGAAGAACGGCGTCAGGGCGCCGGTGGCGGCCATGATCACGGCGCCGATGACCGGGAACGCCACAATGACGCGGTGAAGCCGCGGAACATACCGCTTCGTTTCCAGGAACTTCTGCATGAACATGGAGCTTGAAATCATGACGAGGGAGACGCCCAGCAGGATGCAGTTCATCGCCATCCAGCTGAATTTCCTCCAGATGAATTCGTTGCCGATGCCGTTCTCGGATATTATATAGAAGAGAAATGAAAAGATAAAAAAGACCAGGTAAAAATAATTCTCGTCCCGGGAGATGAAGAAAATTGAAAAGTTATAGAGCATGATTATGATCATGGCCCCCAGGAGGACCCCCAGCACTATCTGTTCCTTCCGCTCGTACCTGATGAATTCCACCGGCGACATGATGCGCAGCGGAAAGACAATGCCGTCGCCGCTCTGGGCCCGAAGGTAAAAATGCTTCGTCTCGCCCGGCGCCAGGCTCAGTTCGTACACGAAGGTGCGCCGCTTGACCTCCTTCCCGGTATACGGCATGGCGCGCCCCTGCTTCTGCTCGGCGAATCCGCCTTTCGGCAGCAGAGTAAAGAGCGAAACGTAATCGATGAGGGGGTGGTTCAGCTCGAGGAACCAGTCCTTCCTTTCACGCGATGCGTTGCGCACCGAGAACCTCAGCCACCATGCGGACATCGTTTGACCGATATTGGGGACCTCTTCGCTGCTCACCCTGAACCTGTCCTGAAAGTCCGGCCCCGACACCTGGTCTACCGTCAGCGTCTTGTCAGGATCCTCCAGGAGCGCGATATATCTGCCCGGGATCTCGTAATAGTCGCTTGTTTTCCTTATCTGAAATGCTTCCTGGGCGGAAGCGGTCCTGACGGCTGAAACCAGGATAAAGAGGGCAAAAACAAGAATCGTTCCCGCGGCGGCCGAAGCGGATGCAATGCGATTCCTCATAACTGATGTCCTTACTATATATTTTATCCGCGCCGCCATCAGGAGAGGAGACGCTCTATGACAAAGTAAAAAAACGCCGCCGCGCCGAGGTAGAGCAGCATGACCAGGAAAGACGCCGGTATCTTGATCCAATGGCTTCTCTCGCGGATCTGCCGGAAGGCATACAGACACGACACGCCCAGTATGATCTCGGGGATGATGATATAGACAGCGGTGTGGCTCACCATGGCCACGTTTCGCGCGTACCAGGAGGGGAGCATCCACACGGTCTCCTCCGAGGCGCCGAATATCACCAGGGCCAGGAACGCTGCGGTCCAGTACCCGGCACGGTGCGATACGCGCTCGGCGACGCGCAGGGAGGCATAGACAATCATGAAAACCGGGATGGTCCAGAGGCCGGCCATGTACCCGGAAACGGTGCCGATTTTCACAAATCCGTCTTCAGGGAACACCAGTATCCCCAGCTGGCGCGAGAGAAACCAGTCCGGGAAAACCTGGAAGACGCTCAGGACAAGGGAAAAGAGCCAGATGTTGATCCAGAGATCATGGCCGCGGATCTTTGCCGTGACGGGCACCGCGACATTGTAGACGGCGACAAGGATAAACAGCTTGATGCCGGTCCCCAGGCCGGGTATCAGGAGCACCGGAAGGCATAAAATGGAATAAACCGCGTGCAGTATTATGAAATCGATCTCTTCACGGGTGAATGACAGCTTCATGATTGCCCCCTTTGATGCAAGTAATCTGCCGTTCGGAACAAATAATCTTACTTCCCGATGCCGGGAATATCGGCCACCTCGCGGATCCGATCCTCGATCTGCTTGAGGAGCTTTTTCTCGTCTGCAAGCTTCAACGTTATCGCTTTCCTTGGACATACTTCCACGCACCGGCCGCATCCCTTGCAGTCGGGACCGATGACGGCCTTCCTGTTCTTCATGGCAATGGCCGCGACAAAGCATTTATCCACGCAGATCTCGCAGCCGTCGCACTTCTTCGGCTCCACGCGGACACTGATGCCCGGCAGCTTCTTATAGGTATGGTCAAGGTTAGGGCCCCGATCTTTCATATGAGTTCGGTAAAGGCAGTTGACGTCATCACAGAAGCATATGAACATGAGGTCCTTGAAACTGAGCCAGTACGCGAGGGGATCGATCCACACATGGGCGATATTGGCGATGAGGCCCATCTTTGCCGCGCGCCGGATATGATCGATGGCCTCCCTGGTGGTTATCCTGCGTCCGTTTGAGGGATTTATCCTCTTAATTGCCGGTCCCAGGACGATGCAGCCGACGGTGCGTTCTTCGAGGGGGCGCTTGTTATGGTGCCGGCATATGCATTCATGGAGCACGAACTTGTCGTCGATCTTCGCCACCAGTTTTTCCAGGACACTGCCCGGCATCGGCACCGATTTGGGCAGGTTAAGATTCACGCTGATGGGTACGGAGGTCACTTCATTATAGGGCCGCCTGAAAAAGGGATTGATGATCCATTTCAGGATAGGGACGTTGCTGTATTTCTTGCCGGCCCGTATGATCGGCCATGAAAGCCAGACCATGAAATTAACCAGCTTTTTGCCGGGACCATATTTGAACATGACAACCTCGCGGTATGTTATTTGTCTATTATTCCTTTTTTCAGCGGCAGCCACCAGGTAAAGCCGTACAATAAAGTTTTCATTACCACCAGTGACGTAGGCAATCCCTTTTCCCTGCCTATCTTCAAGGACACTGCCGGTATCTCTGCAATATGCAGCATCACCAGGCCGATGAAAAATATCCGGGACATCAATGGATCACCGGGAAACAGGTAACGTCCCAGCACAAGGGACAGGCCATAGAGCACGATGGCCCCGATCATCAGAAAATACCAGAACATTTTATTTTGGATCATATACCCTCCTGAAGAGCCGCTGTTTTTTATAGCAACGGATGTATCTTACCATGTCAAATTGGACGATTGTCCAATCATCATTTATCTATTAATGGAACTGGCTGTCAACAATTAACTTTTCATTCCACGAGGAAATGTAAAGCGGCTTAAACCCGTGTTTACTCTGCCCCCACAATTTCGAAAGGAGGGACCATGATGCATAAGCCGAAAAAATAATCGGCCCCCGGGCGATTGGGGGCCGACAGATCTGTCCTGACTATTAAATATAAGTTATTTCGGCGCCAGTCGCGTCACGGCCTTTACCGGAACGCCATCGCTCCATCTGCCCATGTTAAAAGTGAGGGTGTTCTGTCCGTCAAGGGCCGCATCCAGGGCCGCCCAGAAGACCCGGTAATCGAAGGTATCCACCTCGCCGTCGCCGCCGAGCATATCCATCGCCCAGCTTGGCATCCAGCCGTCATCGTCTATGGGGGCCATGTGGTCGGCTTTCAGCGCCTTCGCTCCATGGGTATCGGTATTATACCGGTATATGACCTTGGAAGGCGCATTGACCAGGGCATCGTATGCCTCATAAGCAGTTTCCGGCAGGGCAATGCTATCATCGGAGCCTGTCAAAATGATCACCGGCACCGTGGTCGACCGCGCCTTGGCGTTGAGCCCATCGCCCTCGTTGCCAAACATGAAGCAAATCTTGTTGTCCTGGAACACGTCTGGATCATCCAGGGCGCGCGCCGACGGATCAATTTCCACCCCATACACACGAAAGCCTCTCTCTTTGACTGCGCCGACAGCCGCTCCAAGCTTCTCATAGAACTCGAATGGGAGCTTTGTGTGCGTGCCTTGAGCACCGAACTTGATCTAGCAAGCGCATCGCTCGTCAAAAAATGCGG
>DAONAJ010000127.1:0-7728 GCA_035400945.1 Spirochaetota bacterium | reverse complement strand
GTGAATATCGGAGCGGTGATAGGATAGAAAGAAGATTAACAAGAAATATTTCTCGCGGAGGCGCGGAGACGCAGAGTTTTTTTATTATTCACCATGATGTTCAATAAATATTATTGCGGGTAAATGATTTTTATGCGGGTCGAATTTCCATTTTTACTCTGCGCCTCAGCGTCTCCGCGAGAACTTCTTTTTGTTATTTGATAACAGTGGTCAATTCCAATCGGGAATTGCTTTTGATTGGATTGCAGCTCCCACCCTGTGGTAACAATAAAAAAATTTTCAGGATAACCGGGCCGCCGGCGGGCATGTCATGTGCTTCATGCCGGCCCGGCACTACAGGGGGGGTCAGATGAGATCGCTGTCAGTTCGTCTTGTAATAATATCCACAATCGCATTTGCCGTCGCAACAACGGATCTTTTCGCAGCGCAGAAGGAACAGACCGGGGGAGGCGCCGGAGCGCGGGAGCGCATAGCCTACATCCAATCGGCCCTTGACCGGGGAAAAAAGAACGCGCAGATATGGTGGGGTCTCTGGATCGCCGGGTATGCGGGCCTTGCGGCCGGGCAGTACGCGCTGTCCGGGATCGCCGGGAGCTACAGCAGAAATGAGACAAGGTCCGCGCAGCTGAGGGCTGATTTCCACCTGGGGAAGAAAAGCAGATTCCCGAGAAAGGAGCAATGGGTCAACTACCTCGTGGGAGGCGCGAAGTGCACCCTGTCCCTGGGGATGCTGCTGGTCATGCCTTTCACGCCGGCCTATGCCCCGGGGAAGCTCGCGGCCATGCCCGAGGGTGATGCTGAAGAGATCGGCAGAAAACTTTCCGAAGCGGAGCGACTTCTTGATCTATGCGCCCGCAAAGAAAGAATGGGCCGGGCCTGGTGGAAACACCTCCTGGGCGCCGCTGTCAATGCCGGCGGTTCAATAATCATATGGCGGTTCCAGAAGGGGAAGGATCCGTGGAAAGACGCGCTCATCAGCTTTTTCAGCGGCATGGCGGTTTTCGAAGCGACCATCTGGACGCAGCCGACGCGGGCCATCGAGGATTGGGACGGTTACCGAAAAAAATACCGCGGCGGGGCGCATCTCGAGGAAGATGTCAACCGCTGGTTTGTGACGCTCTGTCCCGGCGGCATCGCGGCAGGTGTGTATTTCTGAGTGACTGGATCATGAATTGAGGCGGGACGCGGCCACGGCGCGGTATTCCGGTGTATCTGCCGGTATGCCTGAATGATATGCCCTGAGGATGCCAAGGATTTCGTCAATGTCGTTGCGGTCGGCTCCTGACGCCCCGAGGATTTTTTTCGAAACAGGGAAGCGGTTCTCTTCGGCCGGGGCCGTGCCCCTCCCGCCGGCATTGTTCCCGTCAACCATGAGAAGAAGGATTGCGGGGATTGTGACGCGCGGGTTCGCGGGGAGTGATTTCATTATGGCGTCTGCCCGGTCGGCAGCACGGATGGCTTCGTCAAGGACTTCGTTATCCGGGCCGAATTCCCGCCTGATCGAATCGATGATCCGGCCGGCGATGGAGCGTTCGGTATCGTTTTCGCCGGCGGATGTTTCCGATGGATCGTATCCGAGACAATCTTTCGCGTGCCTGCACCACTGTGCGCATCCCCTTGAGAGGCGCGGGTTCTGCACGATGGTGCCGCATTTTTTACAGCGCCGATTCGCGTCATCTTTGAAGAACTCCATCTCGTTTCCGCAGGTGAAACAGACTACCGTGAATATATCATCCGGTCGCCAGTAGCGGGTGTCCTGGCCGGGGCACATGGTTTTCATCAGTAACCCTCCAGGCCGTAGGCATCGGAAATTTCGGAAATCCTCGTGGAGTTGAGGTGTTTCCTGAAAATGCCCCACATCGTTTCCATTGAATCGCCCAGGATGCAGTGCTTTTTATTGCAGGTCTTTTTGCGCATCAGGCAGGCCTTGTCTTTCAGGGGGCCTTCAATGGCTTCATAGACATCGAGGAGGGTGATGGCGCCGCTCTTTTTCGCCAGGGTGAATCCGCCCCGCGGCCCCCGGGTCGAGGTGACGAGACCGCTCCTTGCGAGTCGCTGGAGCACCTTGGCAAGATGGTTCTCTGACACGTCAAGACGGCCGGAAATGTCACGGGCGCTGGCTGGGTCCTTGCGGGAAGCAATGACGGCCATGGCATGCATTGCCAGGGATGCTGCATCGGAGATAAGTATGCCGTGTGACATGATCTCAATCCTTTTATAATGTAAATAGGTACCTAAATACCTGAATAATGAAATTGTGTCAAGAAATTTGCAGGAAAAATGTGCGCAAAAAGCCTCATAATAATACTTGATTTTATCGCGATGAGATACTCATTATAAATCATGAAGGTTCTCGGCATATACGGAAGCCCCCGGAAGGGGGGCAACAGCGACTGCGCGCTGGATAAGGCCCTGGAAGGGGCCGCGGCGGCCGGGGCGGAGATTGAAAGAATCTATGTCCGGGACATGGCCTTTTCCGGATGCGTTGAATGCGGCGGCTGCGACGCTGCCGGTGTATGCGTGGTCGAGGATGATATGCGGAAATACTACGATATCCTGCTCGAGTCGCGAATTATTATCCTGGCGTCACCGGTTTTCTTTTACGGGTTGAGCGCGCAGGCCAAGGCCTTCATCGACCGGTGCCAGGCCCTCTGGAACAGAAGGAGAATTTTAAAGACCGCGGAGGAACGGAAGCGCCATGACGGCGGCACGGGGTATCTCATGATGACCGGCGCCGCGTCGGGGCTCAACCTTTTTACCGGCGGCGAGCTTACGGCGAAATATTTTTTCGATTCCCTGGACAAATCCTACGGCGGCGGGATATTCCTAAAGGCGGAGCATATGGGCGATATCGCCGGGAACAATGCTGACCTGAACCGGGCATACAGGTTCGGCGCCGATGCGGTTGCGGTTGAACGTGAAGGAGGCGGACGATGAATATTACCATTGTCGGGCCCGGTGCCGTGGGCCTGCTCCTGGCGGGTTATCTGCACAGGGGCGGCGCCGCGGTAACGCTGGCGGATGAGCTGGCGGAACGGGCGGACCTGCTCAACCGGGAGGGGATACGCTGGGAGGGACTTGACGCTGATTTCCGCTTTACCGTGCCGGTGACTCTGGGACTGAAGGACGTGGCCGGCACTGACCTGGTCATACTCTGCGTGAAGGCGTATCATACGGAGACGGCCTCCCGGCAGATCCATGATGCGGGGTACAGTGGGCCCATCATGACTTTGCAGAACGGCGTGGGCAACGCAGAGATGATCATTGACATGTGTCCCGGCTCGCCGGTCATCGCGGGGATCACGTCGGAAGGGGCGAACCTGGCGGCTGATAATCACGTGCGCCATGCCGGCAAAGGGAAAACGATCTTCGGCCCCGTTGTGCCGGGGATGCCCGACAGCGGATTCATGAAGGAGCTGGTCACGCTCATGAAAAAGGCGGGCCTTGACGCCGAGCTTTCGGCTGATCCGCAGGCTCTGGTCTGGGGAAAGGTGCTGGTGAACGCCGGCATCAACGCCCTCACGGCAATCCTCCAGGTGAGGAACGGGCAGCTCCTGGAAATCGAGACTGCCCGGGACCTCATGAAAGACCTGGTTCTGGAAGCCTGCGAGGTGATTGCCCGCAAGGGTGTTGCGCTCTCAGAAGCTGATCCAGTTGCCAGGGTCGAGGAGGTGTGCCGCCGGACCGCGGCCAATTACTCTTCCATGTGCATGGACATCAAGCACGGACGCAGGACCGAGATCGATTTTATCAACGGCGCCATCGTGCGGGAAGGGAGAGCCCGTGGGATGGCCTGTCCCTATAATGACGCGGTGACGAAGATGGTGAAGGGGCTGGAAGTAAAAATGATAATGGAATAATACCCGCACGGCGGACGGAAAAAATCATGAAAATTTTGTGCGTTTTTCCGCGTTAACCACACTTAATGAGTAAATGCGATCATTGATGATATTTTGGTCGTACTGAAAAAGTTGCAATATGGCTTTGATTGTCAAAGCTGCCGCAACACGCGTATCCGTTAAAATAATGTAAGTTACAAAAGGCTTTTTTTTTAGGTTTTATGCGCGAAGACGGTGGTTTTGCTATACACGCTGAAAAAGTTATTTGAATTATAGAGGTTGAGTGAATATCTTTGCATATATTCAAGAATCATTTTTTTGAGAAAAAAACATACCGCAGGGTTGTTTTACAAGATTCTTGATTATACATATTAATCTTTTTGAGGGTACACATGAAAAAACTGGTAGCTTTATCTGTTGTTTTTATCGCTGCGGCCCTGATGGCAGTCGGCTGCGAGGATAAGAATGATAATAAGAAAGAGATGGCGACGTTGATGGTTGTGGCGCATTCGTTGCCGTACGCAGAGGTTACGGGCAGCTCACAGGACATTTCTGACGCGGGCAGTGCGGCCATGGCTGCCGCTTCGGCAATGTCTCAAGTACGAATAGCCGCAAATCCCAATGGGACCACCATGATGCAGAGCGTCATGGTTGATCCTAACACCCCCTATGTAAAAGGCCAGCTGCAGCAATCCATCCTTAACGCGGTGAATGCTCAGGCAGTGGAAAAAATGAAAGATGTCTATGGGGGGTGCTCTGGCTCACAGTCAGCAAATGTTCATTTGTCTTCTGAAATAAATGGCACTGGCAACCTTGGCGGTACATATCAAATAACGCCGGATGTGGATGTCGCCGGTACGTTTAAATGTAATAACTCTGATGCCATGTCCGGCTCCTTTGATCTATCAATAAAAGCTACCGGCACTATTACGGCAACTTATACTAATATGCACGTTCAAGTGCTTGATGTTGAGAATTATATTGCAAATGGCACCTTCGTTTTCAAGGATGTCGCCGTTAATGGCACTGTCGATATTACCCTGAATAATTTTTCCACGAATATGTCCTTTGATTATTCAGTTCTTCCTCTTCCCAGCCTGAAACTGGTTGTCAGAAATGCTACCGGGGTAACCATAAGCTCAAGTGATCTGCATGCAGGTGACAATCCTGTAGTGGCGGTTGACTTGACCGTGGCTGAAGAATTTAACTTCAGATTGTCTCTCTTGAATATTTCCGGATCAATATCCCTGGATGTCGCCGGTACCGTTGGCGGGAATGATGTTTCCGTGAGCTATAGATTCAGCGGCCAGGACATGTTTAATTTTGAAAACTATGTTACTCAGCAGGTCGGATATCAAATGTAATTAAAGGCAGGGTCTGCCGTTGATGACCCGGTACGTTATTTTGAATTTGATTAGTAAGGGGGCTGCTCCGCAAGGGCAGCCCCCTTTGTTTTGGTCACAGGGTTATGAATTTTTCAAGGTTGGGCGGATATCCCCAGATGAGTTTCCAGCATATTGTGTTATTAATAACAGTCTTTGCCAGAACATAGTTTTTATACTGATAGTTATCGGTATCATTTTTTCTTATTAACATTTTAATATATCTTTTTACCGCATAGGCAAGGATCAAGGAAACAGACATCTTCAAAAGCCTCCTTAGATCCAGAAAATACTCGTATTCGTCCATCTGTATGCTTACATGAAATCTGCACCAATTTTCGGCTTTGTCCTTCTTCTGGTACCGCACCATTTTCCCGGCGCAGGCAGGATCAGGCATTCGGGCCATGACTTTTTTCAGCAACAGGGAAATCATGTCTGATCGGGAAATCCTGCTGCAACGCGCGGCGTAGTTGATTTTTTCAAGGATATCGTAATGAATATAAAGTGTGGTTTCCATGGGTCCTCTCCTGTCGAATTCCTGTTATAAGTCGAACGAATGGAAACGGTAAATGGTAAATTTTTTCAGGACGATCAGGGTTTTTTATATCCCTTCTTTATCGCCGCGCTGTCCAGATGCGCCGTAAGAATGTTTTCAACGGCAAGGTTGAAATCACCGATCTCCTCGAATTTCTGGAGGCTGACTGTCTTCATGTAGCCGCCGCAGGAGCCGCACACGTCCAGGCGATAGCGGGTATCGCCTTCTGATGAAAAATATTCCAGTTGAGACGCGTCCTCAATGCCGCATACCGCGCAGGCGATGCGCTTGAAAGGCCATCGGTGACCGCACAATGAGCAGTTAAGGTAGCGTTTTCCTCCTTTTTCCATGACGATTGCTGCCATGTCGGGTCTGTTCCCGCAGAAAGGACAGAGATTGCTTTCATCGTTATCTGCAATCAGGGTTGTATTTTTCTCCCTGAGGCTGATAAATAAGGGTTTGAGCCAGTTTATGATTATGAATAGTGCTTCATCGGTGCCGGTTTTATGGGCGCGTGCGATCCGTTCAAGCCGCTCCATATCCATGTCTAGAATCGCGTGCATTGCCTCCTGCATCTTGGCGGTATCAGTCTCAAGGGCATGGTGGATATCCTTGAGATTAAGACCTGGATTGAATGCGGTTACCATGTCGATGAGCGGTGCCAAACCGGGGATGAGCATCACGGCAACGGATGCGTCTGACAGGGCAATTCTGGCATGATCGCTATCGTTGATCGGCAGGTCTTCTGCCCTGAGAAGGGGCAGCTGTGGATTGTTAAGGTACATGTCGCTGTATTTGTCAATATAATCGAACAGGGTGCGGTAGAATTCCACTAGTTCATCGGAAAGTATGCCGGCAGAACTGATTTTTTCAGCGTTATCGTTGAAGTACTTGAGGTGGTCATGCATGGCGGTGTCTCCGGTTCTGCTGGGCTGAAAATCATGTATATCCTTTTTAAAATTGATGTTCCTGAAAATCATTTTTGGATCGGCATAGGTGGTGATTTCCTTTTCGGCGACTTCTCGTATTGTGAATTCTTTTATGAGGCTTACGATCTGTCGAATGCCTTCGCTGATTCGTTTTTCGACTCGATCAATACATTTCTTTGAGTATACCGCATGGAGCGGCTCGTAAAACCCGTCTATCAACGGGACGATCGCGTCATGGTTCCCGATGTCGAGGGCGGACATGTAGCGTATGAGGCCGGTATTGAGACCGGGCATGTCGCAGGCAAAAACAAAAATTTTTTCTGTTTCCGCTATCTCCAGGGCGGTATAAAGCCCTCCCAGGGGGCCGATGCCGCTTATGATATCGTCATGGGCAGGAAGGCCAAGATAGGCGAATTTCCCCGAGTTGTCGCCGATGATGGCAATACGGTCAATTGCCGGCTGTATGGCATCAACAACGTATTCAATGAGGGGCCTTCCGCGGAACATGAATAGGGACTTGTCATCGCCGAATCTTCGGCTTTGACCGCCTGCTATGATAAAGGCTGATATATCATTCTGATGCATAAGCGCTGTCTGACTTGCGAGTGGCGATAAAAAAGCCCCGCTGAAGGATAATCCCTTCCGCGGGGCTCCCGTGTCAAATGAAATTCTGCGTTATCCGACCATCTTGCGGGCCATCTTGTACGCCGCGCGCTTCAGCGAGGGCAGTCCCATGGTGAAGAGTGACAGGGCCTCGTACGTGTCCCTGATCGCTTCCGCCTTGCTGATCTCGACGGCTTTCGGATTGAGCGGCAGCCCGTATTTTTCCGGGCTGTCCTTCAGGATCGTAATGACCCTGAGACCGCCGAATTGCTCGTCGCCGTAAATGCATGCATGGGGAAAGTCCGCGGAAACCTGCTTCACCCGGACCCGCGCCTTGCGCATCAGCGCCGCGCGCTCGCCATAGGACAGCGCGCCGGTGGGGCAATGATATGCGCAGGCGGGCACGTCCCGCTTGTTCACCGTGCAGGCGTGGCACTTGT
>DAONAJ010000126.1:0-7953 GCA_035400945.1 Spirochaetota bacterium | reverse complement strand
CTTCGTAAAACCGGCCCTGAAAAACTCCATGGAAGGAGTTTTTCAGGAAACTGTTCGATGTGTTATAAAACTGTTTTAAGCTCTGGCTTTTCCGACCAGCCGGAATGCGGAGGTAAGGAGTTGCGCCCTCAACCCCGGTAAAAAGAATCAGATATACAGCAAGTCTGGCTTCTCTAAATCTACCATTATGAAACATACCGGTGTAATAGATCATGGATATACGCACCGTAACGATCTTTCCTCAGCACATCAGGCCGGTATGATGAGAAACGGCACTTAAGCGTCGTATTTTTATCAGAATGCTACAAAGCATTGAAACATAGTGATACAATGGAGCATGTTATGTCGCAAAACAAGGCGTATAACGATTTTTGATATTGTCCATGTTGTTCAATCTGATGAAAAATTCAAGGATATAATTGACAGATTATATTATTTATATCAATAATAGTTACAACCGTCGCCGAAATAGCCGGAGAGGCAGCTATCAGCAATGAAACGATGTATGCAGCGAGTCTAGTATGAATAACGCTTCTAGGGGAGGGAGGTATGTTCAAAACATGTACTTTATGCAATCATGCCTGGATGACGCGAAACGAATTTCTTAAAGATGTAAGCATTACTATAGTCGGATACCAGGCCAGTTTTGATAATTCCAGGCCGGGATATTTTCTTTTTAACCATACCTGCGGCACAACCCTTTCCCTTAAAACCGAAGTATTTCATGACCTTTATACCGGGATCATGTACCAGGAGTATAAAACCGGGGGTCCAGATTGTCCCGGATTGTGCCTTCAGGAAAACGAACTGGCCCCATGTCCGGCACATTGCCGGCGCGCTTTTATTAGAGAATTGATACAGATAATTAATAAAATATGATCTGTATGCTTCGACTCGGACAATATACCGCGTTCAGGGGGTTAACAAATAATTATTGCGGCTATTATTGGATATGAAATCCAACGGTATTAACATAATTCATGAAAGAATGGATAATATCAAAGCGCGGGCAGGAAAATGTGAAACAATATGGCGCTATCGAAAAAAAATTGACATGAAAATGAGGTTATACCAGTCAATCAGCCGTATATTTTTCAATAACCTTTAATAGTTCATTTAAATCCACCGGTTTATTGAGAAATTCATATGCGGAGCTGTCCTTTGTCATAATAAAAGGATTCAAATCTACAACGGCGCTTGCCAGTATCACCGTGGCGTTCTTGTTTATGCTCTTGATTTTGAGCATTAACTCAAAACCGTTCATAACAGGCATTTTGTAATCGGACAATACTATATCCGGTCTGTTTTTTTTATATAACCCCAACGCTTCTTTTCCATTGGTGGCGGTTATAACACTATATCCCTTCCGGGTGAGGAATTGACTTAGCTCGGAACAGATGTCCGGCTCGTCATCAACTATCAGAACGGTTTTCTTATTCATGACAGAAACCTCTCTTGACACAATGTTATGTTCATCACTATAGATTAGTCCCCTGTCATTATCTATTTTCCATGTATTAATGATACACTGGTTTCTTCTTATCTATTATTTTATACATAAATAAATGAAAAAGTCAACATTAAAATAATCCTTGTGCAAAAAGATCATCAGGTTGCAGCATTGAGGATTAATACCCAGACAGGCTTTTCGTATAGCCTTAATTAGACTTGTTGCATATCTGTTTTTTTTATTAGGGTAAAGGGGCGAAGCCCCCCGCAGGGGCTTCCCTGTGGGCGGGAGAGGCGGTTTCGCATCGAGTCTATTGATTATACTTTCCTGATTTTTTATGAAATATTTTCTTGAATTTATTCTTAAACATGGATATTATTGTTCAGAATAATCTACGGGGAAGTAATGGCATGCCTGATACAACAGACAGTAAAAAATTACACAAACTGCCGATCGGCATTAAACTAAACGGCATTCCCTATACTGCTTTACTGGTCGATGATTCATTAACGGCGCGGGAAATACTGAAGCGCATATTATTGTCCGTCCAGTTTAAGATAATTGACGAAGCTAATAACGGCGAACTGGCGGTCAATAAAATAACAGCTTCGAAAATCGCCCCGGACTTTATCTTCATCGACATGGAAATGCCCCTCATGGACGGCATTGAAACCATAAAAAAAATTAAGCCTCTCCTGCCTGAGACCAAGATCATCATGGTAACATCACACAGCGAAAAAGACATGGTGACGGAACTGTTAAAGCTCGGGGTGCATGGATATGTCAAAAAACCTTATGACCGGGATACTGTTATAAAAAAAATTGCGTCTATCCTGGGAAGGCCCATGCAGGACTAGTTTTTTCCGTAGTAACATGTCGTCATATGTCCTAATAAGCATAGGATCCGGTGCGCTAATTATAGAAGTGATTACGAGGATTATGTCTATATGATAAAGCACATCGATTCATATATACAAAACGAGCTTAAGCAAGCTTCAGGGAAAATGCGTACATTACTCGATGTATTGAAATCTCTTCAGATTCTCTCGTTTGACAGGGGAAACAGAAATTTCGACATGATAATCAAGGAAAAAGTTGAATCTCTGGCAGGCGAAATCAGTGAGTATTACAGAACGATCCAGTCTTTTATCAGCGGTAAAACCACAAGCATATACGTCTTCAGTGACATTCTCGCTTTCTTCAACGAACATTACCTGACAAACAACAAGCTTGCCGAATATCTCGCCGGGTTGAAACAGGAGATCGATCGGCAATTACAACATATCACCCGCGATGACGGTGCTGCTTCAGGTAATTTCCGTATCCGAAGGGATAATATTTTTCTGAGTGATTTTAAAAAAGACCTGATCAAGTGGGAGTATACCTTGACATCCGCCGCTTTGCCATATCTGAATGAATTTCTGATCGATGTCAATGAAATACTCCTCTTTTATCGGCTCAATTCCGTTATCAAACATCTGATTACCGGCAATGACATATTTATTCAGGATAGCGCAGATTATCCGGAATTTAAAAAAAGCATATCTCGTTTTCTTGAATACCATATCATGCTGACCAAGATACCGTTTTCCGAAGCCGCAATTGAAGAATTTATTAATCAGACACTACAAAGAATGGGATTCAGGATGCTTATCATGAAATCAAAAAACATGTCTCGGGAGACATATGCTGAATTGATAAAAGAAATCATCAAAGAAGGCGATTTTAACGAGTTTGCCAAACGATTCGCCAGGGCTTCTTATAAAGCTATCGAAGCGATTAAATTATTTGAACAGCAAAAGTGAGGATGATACAATCAAGTCTTTTCCACGGGCTTCGGGAATCCCAACCATTACAGATCAATTGACACGGCAGATAAACACCCGGCACGGCAAAGAGTTTATCTGCCAACATCTGTGCACCATTAGGTTTATTTCATAAAAAAACCGCCGGGAGCGGGTCAAAGACATTGGATCACCGGCTTCACCGGATCAGCGGAATGGCCTCGGACAATCCATGCACTTCAAAGTCAGGGACAATAACGGACAGGTTCTGCCGATATTCCCTGTTAACCCACACGGAGGCAATATTCATGTCATTGGCGCCCTTTATGTCAGTATCCAGCCGGTCCCCGATCATGATGGCTTCTTCGGCTGAACAGCCCATGGACCGCAGGCAATGCGAGAATATCTCCCTGCCCGGTTTGCGATGGCCGATCTCCCCCGAGATGATGATGCACTTGAAATAATGCCCTATGCCGCTTCCCCTGATCTTTTCCCGCTGCAGATCGGGCGTGCCGTTGGAGATCAGCGCCATGACGACGTTCATATCATGCAGCCGATCAAGAAAATTCCCGGCATCATCGAACAGGACATGCCTTTTTCTTCGTTCTTCTTTAAATAGCGACGACAGGCGCGCCGCCAGGCCCTCATCATGGATATCATATTTACCAAGAGCGTTAAGCCAGGCATGTTTCTGGTAAAAGTCCCTGTGCTCAAGCAATTCCCTTTGCTCAGGGGTGTCCGCGGAAAATTCAGCCCAGAGCGCCTCATGGGAAGCTATGCCGATGGATTGTGCGTAACCATGAGTGGGCAGTGAATACCATAATTCCCGTGCCGAAGCGCGCATGGTTTTTACGAACTCCTCGGGGATGATGTCATGCAAAGTTCCCAGGTATTTTGCGACAGACAGAAAAGACTGACAGGCTGACTGCTCCTCGACAAGGAGTGTATCATCCAGGTCTATTAATACGGTTTTATAAACCACGCGCACGCCCGGTTATTTTTTCTTCCCGGGCTTTCCGGCCTGCCTTTTGACAGCCTTCTGCGCCGGCTTTTTCTCCAGCCGAGCGGTCTCCTTGAGACCCGATACCATCGACACAATCTCAGCCTGTTTCTGATTTATGGCCGTTGACCAGTTCTTTGATTCCTGGAACAGGTTATACACGGGAATCGGGATCGAATCGAGGTATTTCTTGCCCACGGCGTTGTGGAGCCACCAGAAGCGCGCGGTCGTATAGCGTTGCTCCTGCAGTTTACGCACTTCCTCCGGGGTCGCGTCGCCGGGACGCCGCGCGTACTCGTAGAGCTGCTTCCAGCGTTCGTTAAAAAGTTTTTGCGTCAAGCCGCGGTCAAAGAACACCAGCGCCTTCCGCTTCATTCCCTGGAGGACGCCGGCTTCAGGATGCCGGACCGCCGGGTTGAAGTTCTGTTTCCAGGAAAGGATATACTCGAACATGACGATCTGGGAAAGCGAGACGCCCTGCGGATTGAGGGTCTTGATCAGCTCGGCAATCTCCCTGGAGGCGGCAACGACATCGCCCCCCATGCGCCTGTCGCCGGTGAACTGGTTCATCATCGACTTGAGGATATTCAGGGATTTTTCATATGCCCGCATTGCCGTCAGGTAATTGGTCATCGCCCTCGCCGACCGTATGTACTGGATATTGAGGCTCATCTGGTCTCTCATCAGGCGGAACGCCTCGCCGTATCTTTTCTCCTGCATCCGTACGATCATGGTGGCCGTTATAGAATTGTGCAGCGCCAGATAGACGCGGTACTTCTGCCCGTCGGCCGGATCAGGCTTCGCCATGTCGGCGAATACCGGCTTCTTGATGATGTCGCGGTAAAGCCCCATCATTTTTTTTACGTCGTCCCGGGCCGCCAGTGTCTTCGCCACGGTGTATTCTCCCCGCGCTTTATCAAGAAAAAGCTCCATGGCGCTGGCGTTGCTGAAAAGGTTGATATCGCATATATCCTTGGCAAAGAACTCGTTGTACACCTGGTTATCATAGATGACCGAGCACCCGTTGGTGTCCGCGGGCGGAACCGGCGGCAGGTTATTCTCTGTAAAAAGCGGAGGGGGGGCAGAATGTTTTACCAGGTTCATCCCGAGCCATACAGCTATCAACAGCACGGGGACTGCCCCCAGGACCGCAGCGACACGCAAAGACCTTTTGCCTTTTGCTCTGGGGGTGCCCGATTTCTTGAATGACGGTTTTGACACCTTCAACGTCGGCAGCTTGATGCCGGGAAGCTTGATCCTGGGGATCTTTATTTTGGGCGCCTTGATCTTAGGTGCCTTGATACTGGGAGCCTTGACTTTCGGTTCCTTTATCTTAGCGGGCTTCGATTTCTTTTTCGGCACTTCGACCGATACTTCTTCCACCTCGGTTCCAGGCTCCCGGGGAGGCTTCTTCACCTGCCGCACGGCCTGGTTTTTGTTAAGGCTCAACTTGCTTTTATTCGCTTCTATTTTCATAGTGGGTTCTTACACTCTTTATATAATTACTTGCCGCCTGGGCTTTGCACCGGAGAGTCCCCTTACCTGCATGCATCATCAACCACAAAACGACCCTTATCCATGTCCCATTTTATATCAATAACTTTACATTTTATCCCTTCAAGAAAATTCCTGATATGTATCTTATCCTCCGGGGACATCTCAGCGCCGACGCCGCCGTCCCTGCCAGTAACCCACTCGAAGCATGCCATGTCCAGCGTGGCCTTTATGTCAGCACCCCTGCGGGGGAGCCTATAGGATACCCGTACCGTATGGGCAAAGTCTCCGATCTTCTTTTTATCGAAGAAATCAAATCCTTCCTTAAAAAACGGATCCATGGGCAAAATCGGCAGCAGGGACGCCGTCTCGACGGCAACCCCCTCCCGGATCTCAAACACCTGAACCGAGTCCTCAACAGAACAGAGGGACCCCTTCAGCATTTTCATGGACATGACCAGTATCGGCGTCCCGTCTTTTTTGAAAAAGAGGGCGGCTTCAAGCCACCCTTCCTTTCCCTTTTCAATCCGGATAAAGCCGTTTTTAATATCAACCACGGCCACTGAAACAGTGACGCCGTCCCCGGTTCCGAGGAACCATCTTCCGTCTTTCAGCACAATCGCGTTTTCAGGAGCCACGGTCATGTTGAAACAATCAACAACAGTTATCCGCCGTGGCGCCCCGGATGAAACGGCAAGGAGGCAGCCGGTGAAAATCAACAAGGCAGGAATATAACGCATGATATCCTCCAGTGACGGCCCCATTGCGATATTGTTATCTGCCGGGATATCCCACGGTCTGTGAAAGTATAATCATCTGGTCAGACTTGAGGTTCATGGCCTTTGCAAGGTCGTCCTTATCTATCCATCCCCGTATGACCGTTGACAGTCCCTCGGAAGCGCAGAAAAGATACACGTTCTGCCCGATGAAACCGGTATCGGCCGCAGCGTAAATCAGCTTGTCTTCGCGGTTGAACCCGGCGGCCTTTGAAATGTCGGCCACGTACACCAGGTTGAGGGCGGCCTTGTTGACAAATCCCTGCTTTCCCGTGAGGGGCCGCAGGTCTTTATCAACGACCAGCTCCAGCGAATGCTTTTTCGCATTGTAAAGATACATGCCCTCCTCCAGGGCGACATAGACGGCGATTTCCTGGTTGTTCATCGCCGTGGGCGCCGTGCGCTTCCCGGAATCGGGACGGTTAATGCCGTCCGCGGCCCAGAGCAGGTTGGAGAGGACCTGGTCAGGAAGCTTCTGCTGGGAAAAGGACCTCGATGACTGCCGCTTGTTCAGCGCCGTCATGAGGGGCATCCCCCCGGTCACGACCGGCTTGAGGAGCTTGATCTCCTTACGGGCTGCGAATGATGCCATAGGGGCAGATACGGAAAAAACCAGATAACATACTGATAATGATAGCATTGCCTTTTTCATAATTTTCACCTCATATATGGATATTGTAGTATTAAGCATTCATCGCGACAACTTTTTTATGGAAAATACTTCAATCACCCCGATAGAACCCGTATTCCCGCGCATTCACATTGTTCCGCTTTTCCCAGGCAATGGTGGAATTCGGCGTCGGACCGTAATCATGGCCCGGCCACACCACGGTATCATCGGGCAGTTCCATGAGATCGCGCAGGGACCTCCCCAGGGCAGAGCGATCGCTCCCCGGAAGGTCCGTCCTGCCGCTGTCGCCGACAAAAAGGGTGTCCCCGGTGAAAAGGTTCCCCCCGGCGTAGAGGCAGATCCCGCCGGGAGTGTGGCCCGGCGTATGGAATATCGTAAAAACGATATCTCCTACCGTGAAGTTTTTTTCCCCGTCAAGGAGGATGTCCACCCTCCCCTCCCCGCCTTCCAGCCGGTGGCGAACGACCCTGGCGCCGGTCAGCTCTTTCAGGCGGCCGGTGCCGGCGGTATGATCTATATGGCCGTGGGTGTGAAATATGTATTCGATCCTGATGCCCGCTTTTTCCGCTTCTTCAGCTATTATCTCGGCTTTGCCGCCGGGGTCGATGACCGCGCCTGTTCCGCTCGTTTCACTGCCTACAATATAGCAAAATTCATCAAAACCGCTTATTATAATCTGCCTGATTATCATTATTTCTCCGTCGCTGATTGGATTTATTCTCATAGGAATGTGGATATTCACCCGTTGCAAGGACAATTTCAATTTACTCTGACCGCTATGAAGAGTAAATGTCAAATTAATAAAAGCTGCCTTATAG
>DAONAJ010000125.1:0-8245 GCA_035400945.1 Spirochaetota bacterium | reverse complement strand
AAGAATAAACAACCGATACATTTTTATTCAAAGTTTACCACATCCATCAACATTTATTAAAAGAGATTTATTTAATAAGCATGGCTTATATGATGAGTCTTTAAAAATCGCCGGCGATTACGATTTTTTTGTCCGAGCAATAAAAGGAAAAGCTACATTTGAAATTTATCAAATTATACTCTCTAGTTTTAATAAAGGTGGTATTTCGTACAGGGACCTTGACCTTGTAAGTACTGAGCAGATGATAGTACAAAAAAAATATTATCCTGTATATTATCTGTTTCACTCTTTGTTAAATCGTATAAAAAAATAGCCTTTGGATAACTAATTTTCTGATGATATATATTTCATTTCCTCGTATGCTTGAAAGGGATACTAAATATGTGGAAAATAATGAATATAATTAAAAAGATTAAATTCAAAACGAATATAGTTGTTACAAAAATGTTATCATATGAAAGCAATGAAAAAAGATTTACAAAATACTACATACACAATTCGTTTGGCAGTTCGGAATCAAAATCGGGAGAAGGTTCTACAATTGAACAAACTGCGGAAATAAGAAAAAGACTGCCATATATATTTAGAAAATATAATATTAAAACTTTTATTGATGCTCCTTGCGGTGATTATAACTGGATGCGTTATGTAAGAATGGATGACATTGATAGATATTATGGTATTGATATTGTTAAAACTTTAATTGAAAAGAATAAAGTGGATTATGGCAATGAAAAGATTGAATTCATTTGTGCGGACATTATAAATGATCGATTACCATCAGGCGATATGATATTATGCAGAGATTGTTTGGTGCATTTGAAATATAAGGATGGACTTAGGGCAATAGAGAATTTTAAGAAAAACAATATAAAATATATCCTTATTACAACATTCAACTTGTTGAATGATAATGTAGATCTTTCGCCTGGAGAAATATGGAGGCCGTTGAATATGCAAGTATTTCCTTTTAATTTCCCCAAGCCTTTGATGGTGATCAATGAGGGATGTACAGAAGACAATAACAATTATAGTGATAAATGTCTTGGTTTATATGTTTTAAAAGATATTCTTATATAAACACCTGAGAAACTAAAAATTTATGAAAATTTTGATAATAGCCTTCTCAGAGAGTATCCATACAGCTAGATGGATTAATCAAATAGCTGATCAAAACTGGGAAATATATTTATACCCTTCGCAAATAACAAATAAGGTTCATGCTGATATAAGGAACGTTAAAATTTTAGTACCGAAAGTCTGGCGCAGGAAAGATAATAAATATATCAATCTATTGTTTAACCTTTATAATAAAATTAGAAATAAAACCAACTCAAATTACTACGAAAAGCGACTATATAGGTATATTAAAAAATTTAAACCCAATATAATACATACACTTGAAACCCAAAATGCAGGGTATCTTGTTTACGATATTAAAAAAAAATATTTTAAAAATAAGCGATTTCCTATCTGGTGGCATACCAATTGGGGCAGTGATATTTATCTTTTCGGTCGACTGAAAGAGCATAAAGATAAAATTAAAGAAGTTTTGCATGAATGTGATTATTATTCATGCGAATGTGAAAGAGATGTAAAACTTGCAAAAGAAATTGGTTTCAGCAAAACCATAATGCCGGTATATCCCAACACAGGTGGATTCGATTTGAAGAATCTTGATAAGATGAGGGGGGGGCTTGTCAAACCTTCAAAAAGAAAAATTATAATGCTAAAAGGTTATCAGGGGTGGTCGGGAAGAGCGCTTGTTGCGATAAGAGCTTTAACAAGGATAAAAGAATATCTGAAAGAATATAAAATCCTTATTTATACCTCCCATGAGATTGATGTCAGGATTGCCGCTGAGCTCTTATCAATTGAAGCTGGTATTGATATTCAATATATACCAATAAATTCAAAACATGAAGAAATACTGCGCCATCATGGAAATGCGCGTGTATCAATAGGTTTAAGTATTAGTGATGCCATCAGCACTAGCGTTTTAGAAGCAATGGCAATGGGATCATTCCCGATACAGTCTTGGACATCAGGAGCAAATGAGTGGTTTGAAGATGGAAAAAGCGGGTTACTGGTTCCTCCAGAAGACCCGGAAATTATTGCGGAAGCAATAAAAAGAGCGCTTACAGACGATGAATTAGTAGATAGAGCTTGTGAAATAAATTGGGATACTGTTCAAGAGAGACTCAATTATGATATGTTAAAGGAAATAACTATTAGGTCTTACAAACATATAATTCAAAATAGCTTTTAATATTTTTGATAACAAAATTCATTCATCTTAAGATCCAATGAAAATACTAATTTTAGGAATAAAAGGCATGCTCGGACATGCCCTATTTCATTATTT
Organism: Spirochaetota bacterium; assembly: GCA_035400945.1. GTDB lineage: Bacteria > Spirochaetota > UBA4802 > UBA4802 > UBA5550 > RBG-16-49-21. Next base: position 5,880 of record DAONAJ010000125.1, on the reverse strand, counting down.
CACATCCATAAATAAATATGTTGTCTCCGGTACATGCAGAAACAAGACAGAGTGTGCAGCATGGTTTCCCTCGACAATGCTTGAGAAAATCCATGATCATATTGACGCCCATAACCCTGAAACAATCCGCCGGATGCTTCTGTTAGAACGTCCTAATATAGTGCTCAATTGCATCGGAATAATCAAGCAAAGATCCGAAGCGAACGATCCCGTCAGTGCTATCAGCATCAATGCTCTACTGCCCCATGTTATTGCCGACTTATGCAATGAAATCGAGGCTCGATTGATACATTTCAGCACAGACTGCGTCTTTTCTGGGGGAAAAGGGAATTACACAGAGGATGATTTCGCGGATGCGGACGACCTGTACGGAAGAAGCAAGTACCTCGGTGAGGTGAAGGGTGAAAATGTCGTTACCCTGAGGACCTCTATTATAGGTCACGAGCTACGAGGAAAACTTAGCCTTGTTGAGTGGTTTCTGTCTCAAAGCGGGAGGGTCAACGGATACGTGAACGCAATCTACTCGGGATTTCCCACAATCGAGCTGGCGCGCATTATCGATGAATATGTAATTCCGGATTCAGGAATGAACGGGCTGTATCATGTATCTTCAGAACCAATATCTAAATACGAACTACTAAAACTGATAGCGGAAATATATAATAAAAATATAGAAATACTCCCTTATGAAAAATTTGTCGATAACAAGACCCTCGATTCGACGAGGTTCAGAGAAAGGACTGGATACGCCCCCCCCGACTGGAGGACCATGATAGGAAATATGCATCAGTGGTATCTCCAAAAATCAAACATCTATAAGTGATTCTCGGAGCTAAATAATGTTTAAAGAAAAGACCCTCCTTATTACCGGCGGAACAGGTTCGTTCGGCAATGCTGTGTTGAAGAGATTTTTGAATACCGAGGTCAGGGAGATCCGCATTTTCAGCCGCGATGAAAAAAAACAGGACGATATGCGGCAGCGGCTTAATAACGACAAGGTAAAGTTTTATATCGGAGATGTACGCGATTACAACAGTCTGCTTTATGCTCTCCGTGGCGTGGATTATGTATTCTCGGCGGCCGCTCTTAAACAGGTGCCTTCGTGCGAATTCTATCCGATTGAAGCGGTAAAGACCAACATAATGGGCACGGAAAACGTGCTTAACGCGGCGATTGAGAACGGCGTAAGCAAGCTTATATGCCTGAGTACCGATAAGGCCGTCTATCCGGTAAACGCTATGGGAATGTCAAAAGCGCTTATGGAGAAAGTGATGATTGCTAAATCGAGCCGCCTTAGTGAAAAGGACACAATTCTTTGCGGCACGCGGTACGGCAATGTTATGGCATCGCGCGGATCGGTCATTCCACTTTTTATCCAGCAGGCCAAAGAAGGCAAGCCCATCACGGTGACCGATCCAGAAATGACTAGATTCATGATGTCGCTCGATGATGCGGTTGATCTTGTTATTTATGCGTATAAAAACGGCAGGCAGGGGGATATCTTCATCCAAAAAGCTCCTGCGGCTACCATAGGAGTTCTGGCGCGTGCTATAATCAACATTTTCAAATCAAAAAGCGAGATCAGAATAATCGGTACACGGCACGGAGAAAAGAAGCACGAGACGCTGTTGAATCGGGAGGAGATGGTCCGGTCGGAGGATCTCGGCAGCTATTACAGAATATGCCCTGATGTCAGGGGACTGAATTATGATAAGTATTTCGAAAAGGGGGAAGTCGATCTTTCGAAGATAGATGACTATACCTCGGAAAACACGCAAAGGCTCGGCCTGGATGAGCTGTCCGCGATGCTCCTGAAACTTGATTACGTTCAGAATGAACTCAGCGGAACAGGTACGGCGATATGAAGGTGGTAACCGTAGTCGGCACACGGCCAGAAATAATCCGTCTTTCGCGTGTTATAGCAAAGCTTGACAAACATATGCAGCATGTCCTGGTGCATACCGGCCAGAACTACGATTATGAGTTGAATGAGATGTTTTTTAACGATCTTGAAATACGAAAGCCCGATTATTTCCTCAATGCAGCTGGTGTAACGCCGGCCGAGACTATTGGCGCCATAATTGCCAGTGTGGATGGAGTTTTCGAAAGAGAACAACCTGATGCCGTTCTCGTCCTCGGAGATACAAACAGCAGCCTATCCGTTATTCCAGCCAAGCGGAGAAAAATACCGATATTTCACATGGAAGCGGGAAACAGGTGCTTCGATCAACGAGTCCCCGAGGAGACCAACAGAAAGATAGTTGACCATACCGCCGACATTAATATGCCGTACAGCTCCATAGCGCGCGAATATCTTCTCGCGGAAGGCTTTCGCCCTGAGCAGGTAATAAAGACAGGAAGCCCCATGTATGAGGTACTGAATTACTACACCGACAAGATTTCCAGATCGGACGTACTCGAACGGCTAGGACTCGAACGCGAAAAATATTTTGTGATAAGCACACATCGCGAAGAGAATGTTGACGATAGGAAAAGGCTTGAGGTGATTGCCAATATCCTTAACGCGATATGCGAGAAATACCGGTACCCGCTGATCCTTTCAACACATCCGAGAACGCGTAAGAGGCTCGACACCTATTCGATCAGGCTTCATGAGCTGATCCGGCCGATGAAACCTCTCGGATTCCCCGATTATATCTGTCTGCAGCAGAACGCCTACTGCGTGATCTCAGACAGCGGCACAATCACCGAGGAATCGTCTATACTCAATTTTCCGGCGCTCAATTTCCGCGATTCCCACGAAAGGCCGGAAGGTATGGAAGAGGGATCGGTGATTATGACCGGCATAAATGGAGTGCGGGTAATGGAGTCAATCCCTGTTGCAGTTGCCCAGGCAAGAGGTGGGCAGAGGGATCTTGATATGGTTGCTGATTATTACGCCCCTAATGTATCGGAAAAAGTCTTGAGAATCATTCTGAGTTACACTGATTATATCAAGAGACGGGTATGGTTTGAAACAATAAATGAATAATCCATTGGTAAGCATCGTTATTCCCGTGTATAATGGGTCGAATTATCTTTCGGAAGCAATCGACAGCGCCTTGGCCCAGACATATAAAAACATCGAGATAATCGTCGTCAATGACGGCTCGAACGATGATGGAAGGACTAGGGAGATTGCCCTCTCTTATGGCAAGAGAATAAGGTATTTCGAGAAGCCGAATGGGGGAGTTTCATCAGCCTTGAACCTTGGGATTAGGAATATGAAGGGAGAGTATTTTTCCTGGTTGAGCCATGATGATTTATATCATGAGAAAAGAATTGCGGAGGATATCAAACTTATAAAAAAGACTAAGGCAAAAATTACATATTCAAAAGTCATTGTAATTGATTTTAAAGGAGATGTCAAAAAAGAGCTTTTTGCGGACATTCAAAAAGTTGAAAGCCCATATGACGTCATTAAACTTAGCGGCATCAATATGTGCTCTATGACGATTAAAAAATTGTGCTTTGAAAGTGTCGGGTTTTTTAATGAAAAGAATAAAACAATCCAGGATGTTGAGATGAGTCTAATCTTATCTAAGTATTATAATTTTTATTATAATGATAATGCAATTACTTTTTGCAGAGACCATCCATCCAGGGGATCATATTCTCTAAATAAAGCGCATTATAATGACTCGAAATATATGTGTGAATTTATAAAAAATAATTTTACCTTGAATGATTTTTTTTCTATTGATTATGATTTGCTCGATAAAAGGCAGATTGCAAATTATTATATTAAATTATCCGATGTATATATCATATTCCATGGATTTAAACATGCGGATAATTGTTATAAGTTAGCATTTGTATACGATAGAAGAATTTTTAGTAAATTGTTTTTGTCGCATTTATTCGGGTCAAAAATACTATTTTTTTTGCCTTTTAAAAAAATGTTTAAAATGATGATGTATGTGTTTTCATTTGTTGGAAAATATTTTCAACGCCTGCAAGTTCAACTTTTAATCAATTCACCATTTAATCGGTTTACCAAAAAAAGGATAAAAGGCAAGAATAATATAGTCAATTATTCGGGTGCTTTTTTGAAGAAAAATCAATTAATAATCAATGGTAACTTTAATAAAATAAATATTGGGGCTGGTTGCAAAATAATAGGAACGAAAATAAACGTTATTGGTAACAATCATACATTGATAATAAATCCAAATTGTATAATAGATAATGGTTCTTTTTGTTTTGAAGATAATAATTGCAAAATTATCATAGGTAATAATACTATAATTCATAATAATTTTCACATTGCAGCTTTAGATAAAGGATCAATTTCTATTGGTAATAATTGTCTATTTTCCTCTTTTATCGATATAAGGACATCTGATTCACATTCAATAATCGATTTAAATAGAAATATTAGATTAAACCCAGGGCAAAATATTATTATTGGCAATAAAGTCTGGTTGGGCATGGGGGTTGGCGTATTAAAAGGTAGCGAAATCGGGAATGATGTCATTATAGGATTTCGTTCTCTAGTGACAAATAAAATACCATCAAACGTTGTGGCAGTTGGAATTCCTGCAAGAGTTATTAAGAAAAATGTGAAGTGGATAACCAATCGGATTTAAAAGATTTGTTTATTCAATAATTACAAATGCAACCTAATTTCGATATTGAATATATCTGGAAATTATTGAGGATATCTAATGGAATGCTTCAAAACACCAATAGCTCTTATAATCTTTAACCGGCCGGACAGAACTGAGAAAATATTTAAAATAATAAGCACCATAAGGCCAAAAAAATTATTTATTATTGCTGATGGGCCAAGGGAATCCGTCCCCGGCGAAAAAGAGATTTGTGAAAAAACACGGCAAATAGTAAAAAATATAGATTGGAAGTGCGAATTATTTACAAATTATTCCAAAGAAAACCTTGGGTGCGGAAAAAGACCGTCAACAGGAATTACTTGGGTTTTCGAAAATGTAGACAGGGCTATTATTCTGGAAGATGACTGCGTTCCACATCCAACATTCTTTACTTTCTGCGAAGAACTCTTAAATAGATATGAGAATGATGAACGCGTTATGATGATATCAGGGAATAATTTTCAATTTGGGAAAAAGCGAACGGAGTATAGTTATTATTTTTCAATATTCACTCATATCTGGGGATGGGCTACCTGGAAAAGGGCATGGGATTATTACGATTATAATATTTCCCAATGGCCTGAATTTAGAAAAGAAGGTTTGCTTGCCAATTATTTTTCTAATAATAGACATGTTGATTATTGGAGAACTCTATTCGATAAAGTCTATTCAGAAAATAATAAAACATATTGGGACTATCAATGGTTGTTAACATGCTGGGCCCAGCATGGATTGGCAGCACTTCCTTCTGTAAACCTTGTATCAAATGAAGGTGCAGGCAAAGACGCAACTCATACGAAAAGGTCTGACAAATTTATGAATATGAAGGCAGAAAGATTAAAATATCCATTAGCGCATCCTTCTTATATAATGCGTAATATCGAAGCTGATTTATATACTCAAAAAACAAATTTCTCAGACAAAGAAAATAGTATGTTGAAATACTACAAATTATTAAAAAATAAAATGGGCAAAAATGATAAAGAAAAATAATTGTATTTTGTGCAAATCCAAAGTTACAGTTGTTAATCAGATAATTGATAAAAATGAATTAATAGAACTGTATTTAAAAGAGTATAACTCAGATGTTTCCCACATTATTGAGAAAAATATTGAATATATACATTGTAATAATTGTGACTTATATTATTTTCATCCTGCATTCATAGGGGATGAAAAATTTTATAATTCTTTACAAAAATTGACTTGGTATTATCAAGATTATAAATATGAATATGATTTTGTTGCCAATTTTATTAAAGAAAACAAT
>DAONAJ010000124.1:0-8259 GCA_035400945.1 Spirochaetota bacterium | reverse complement strand
CATTTGTGTTGAGCGGGGTCAAAGGGGACAGGGCTCAACCAACGATACGTCCGGTCCGTAAGAAGGAGCCATGCTGGTTCAAGCCCGTGAAGGCGAGAAACAAACAGCTCAAGCTTTTCAATGAGTTCACCAGGCGATGGGTTTTCAATTCTCATGTCTATGATGCGGAACGCTATGTTCAGGACCATGGCGAGTTTCAATTATCCTAGGAGGATTTTCTTGTTAAATTTTAGTGTTTTCGTTCACCCTAAAGGGGTCGTTGGTTGGGCTAACCGGCCTCCCGCTTGCGTCAGGTAGCTCACCGGGCGTTTATTAGTGCACCGTCGCCGGGATCTTGGCCTTTGGCCCTGCTATGACTTGATTTTGTTTGTGTTCTGGTTCTGTACAGGCCAGGGGATCAGTACCGGCTATCGTGTGGTGGGGATAATCGCTAGGTAGGCACAGGGCCGCCGTGGGCGAGTTTTTCAAAGAAATCTATAATACATTAAACCCAATCTAATCTTTTACTTTGATTTCTTTGTCGACAAAATACATGGATGCAGCTATCTCTTTCCCGGAATTTGTCTTGAAATATTTATTTACAACACTCTCAATTTTGCTTCTTTTCATTTCATCTTCGAAAATATTGACAATAAAATCAGCTTCAACAAGAATTTGAAAATCAATATCGTCGATTTTTTGGTAGCTATGATGGTTCCCAATAAGATGACACACCTTGTCTATAATGTCTGGGGAAATGCCAAGATCTTCAAGAATACTTTTAGCAACGGCTTATTTATCGTTGGATAATTTTATCATTTACAAAAACCATAAATCAGTTTATTAGATCTGTAATTAAATGATTAAATTGAAAAAATAGACCTCTTATGATAATATCATCAAATACCATAATATACTGTAAAAAATGGGATGAATGCAAACGGTTTTAAAGGGATATTCTCGGTCTTAGAATACATTTTGAGAAGGATTGGTTCATTGAATTCCATATTTGCGAAGGTGCGTATTTAAGCATTGCAGATGAAGCCCATACTTCGATAAAAAATGCGGCTGGTGGTGGTATAACAATTGCATTAAAATTTGATTCAGCTGACGAGATGAGAAAAAATCTGGTTGATAATGGAATTGCCGCAGGTGAAATTTCAAATCATCCCTGGGGCGGGAAGACATTTTTTATAATGGATCCCGAAGGCATGCGCATTGAAATATGGTCAGATAAATGAAATCTGGGGTCATGATAATGGATGAATCAAGAACATGACTTTTTGTTGATTTTTATGAAAGAATTTTAGAGGCTGAAAGGGCAGGAATGTGTTGCTAAACAAATAAGATACAATCGTGAACTGGTTTTTCCGGCATCCAACCGGAGGTTCATGTGTCTCTAATTATTATGGGTACATTCAGGTTGATCGTAACAAGATGGAGACTCTCGATGAGGTCTTTTGATCTAGAAAAGGAAGGGGCCGCTCTTTGGTGCACCTTGTACAATATTTTATCAAGTGATATAAATAATTCAAATAAGGAGGGAACGTCATGATAAAACCACAGGTTCGTGCTATACTGCTGTTTTTTCTCGTCTGTTGTTTTGGTGTCCTTATTTTCGGTGGTTATTTGATCAAACGTGATAAGCCGCCCATTCCGCAAAGAATAGTCGATCAAAATGACAAGGTCATTATAACGGAAGATAACATCAAGGATGGCCAACATTATTATTACAGCAGGGGCGGACAGCATATAGGGACCATTTGGGGTCATGGATCATATCTTGCGCCGGACTGGTCCGCCGATTATCTCCATCGACTCGGCCTGTACACGGCGGCGCGTTACCTGGGGCTTGATGCGGAGAAGGCACGTTCCTTTACGCAGAAGGATTTCGACTCACTTGATCCCGTAAAGAAAGCGGAACTATCCGCGATGGTTGCGAAGGATTTGAGAGCAAACCGGTATGATCCCGAAAAGAACGAGCTGGCATATACATCGTATCAGGCAGAAGCCCTCGAGTATCTGAAAGATTACTATACGGAATTGTTTACGAAGGGCAATGACCGCATGGGCCTGCAGCCCGGGATCGCCCGCAATGATAAAGACGGTTTTATTATCGCGAGCTTCTTTTCCTGGCTCGCCTGGGCCGCTGGCACGACGCGGCCCGGGAAAGATGTTACCTATACGACAAACTGGCCCTATGACCCCCTGGTGGGGAATGTGCCGACTGCCGAAATGGTCATATGGTCGATCGTGAGCGTGGTGCTGCTCATCCTGACGCTGGGGCTGGTACTGTTTTTCTATAACAGGTATATGAAAGAGGATGATTATTCGGCCAAACTTGCGGCTCTCAGCGAACCGGCTCCCACGGCAAGCCAGAAAGCAGCGGTGATATATTTTCTCGCGGCGTCACTCCTGTTCCTGGCGCAGATAGGCACCGGTTCTCTCACCGCACATTTCACTGTTGAAGGAACGAACTTCTTCGGACTTCCCATCGCCACGATCCTGCCCTACGCGGCATTACGGACCTGGCACCTGCAGCTCGCCATTTTCTGGATTGCGACCTGCTTCCTGGCGACGGGATTGTTCGTCGGGCCTTTTGTCGGCAAAGAACCGAAATACCAGGGTACGCTCGTGATCATCCTGTTCGCAGCGGTTGTGGTGGTTGTCCTGGGTACGCTATCCGGCACCTGGCTTTCGATACAGGGCTTCTTCGGCGGTGAAGGATATTATTTCGGGCACCAGGGATATGAATATATCGAGCTCGGCAGGGTGTGGCAGCTGCTTCTCATTGCGGGGATGCTGATATGGCTGGTCCTGGTTTGGAGGTCTATCCTGCCCGCGCTTAAACATGAAAATGATAAAGGCGGACTTACCCACCTGCTTCTCTACAGCTCGATCGCCATACCGCTTTTTTACATGGCGGGGCTTATGTATGGGAAAGGCAGCCATCTATCGGACGCGGAGTACTGGCGCTGGTGGGTGGTGCACCTTTGGGTTGAGGGTTTCTTTGAGGTCTTCGCAACGGTGGTTCTTGCTTTCATCCTTTCCCGGATTGGCGCCCTAAGCGAGAAATTCGCCCACACCACCGTATACCTGAGCGTGTTCCTCTATCTCGGAAGCGGCATAATAGGAACATTCCATCACCTCTACTGGTCGGGTACGCCGGCTCCTATCATGGCCCTCGGAGGGGTTTTCTCCGCCCTTGAGGTCGTTCCGCTCACGCTGCTTGGATTTGAAGCGGCGATGAATCTCAAGACTATTGATAAAGCCGGTCCGGCCTATGAGTACCGATGGCCGCTCTATTTCTTCATTTCGGTTGCCTTCTGGAACCTCGTCGGCGCCGGTGTATTCGGATTTCTCATAAATCCGCCCATTATCCTTTATTATATCCAGGGGATCAATACGACCCCGATACACGCCCATACCGCGCTGTTCGGCGTGTATGGTCTCCTGGCGATCGCGCTCATGCTTTTCTCGGTCCGGCACATATTCAAGAAAGACGCATGGTCCGATTCTCTTCTCAAATGGTGTTTCTGGGGCCTGAACGGCGGCATATTCCTCATGACGGTCATAAGCCTGATACCATCGGGATTCTATCAGTTCTACCATGCCGTGAGCAAGGGCATGTGGTACGCGCGGAGTCCCGAAATCGCCAGCGGCGACTTCATCCGGACTGTTTCATGGCTCAGGATGGGACCCGATATAATTTTCGCGTTTGGCGCTTTCTGCCTGCTCATCTTTTTCGTCAGGGGAATCTGGTTTTCATTTATTAAAAAATGATTTATCCGGAATGAGCGAGGTTACCCTACCAACATACAGGAGGAGTTGATTATGATACGGAAAACATCACTTAAGATTATGATAGGTCTGATCATCGTCGGGCTCTCCGCCGCTTTATTGCCGGTTGATGTGAAAGCCCATTGCGATACTCTTGACGGTCCGGTTATCTTGGCAGCGAAAAAGGCACTGGATGAAAAAAATGTCAACCGGGTTCTCATCTGGGTGCAGAAGGGGGATGAAAAAGAAATTAACGGAGCGTTCAGCAAGGCCCTCGCGGAACGCGTGAAGGACGGAAAACGTGAAACGGCCGACCGGGAGTTTTTCGAAACGCTGGTAAAGGTCCACCGCGCCGGGGAAGGAGCGCCGTTTACCGGATTGAAACCGGCGGGAGAAGAGTTGAACCCGGCGGTTGAAGCCGCGGACAAGTCAATCGAGAATGGCAAGATAGACGGTGTCTCGGCATTGCTTGCAAAGACCATGAATGACAAAGTAAACAATTATTTTTTCCGGGTGACCGCGACAAGGAATTTTGCGGTAAACGATGTGCAGTCGGGTAGAGAATTCGTCAGGTCATACGTTGAGTACGTTCATTACGTGGAAGGTCTTTATAATGTGTTATCGAAAAAAGGCGTCCATCACGAGGAAGGCGGGCATGGCGAACACGCCGTGCATGGAGCCGGACATGGCGATCTTCTCCACAACGTCATTTTTGCCCTTGCGGGGCTGGCGGTTGGGATGGCGGTCATGTATGGCCTAAAACGCGGCAAATCAACGTAGGAACTGTTTATATTATTCGACTTTAAAAAATTTATTTTGCGGCGCGCCGCAGACAGGGCACTTGTCCGGTGCAACTCTCTCATGAACGTAGCCGCAGACTTCACACACATGATATTCGGTTGTTTCATTCTCGGTAAGATGCTGCAGGGCTTTCCGGTAAAGTCCGGAATGGACTTCCTCCACGTCCTTCGCCTGGGAGAACACCAGCCCTGCGGCTCTTTCTCCTTCCTCCTCGGCTTCCCGCAGCATTTTCGGATAATAATTGCCGCTGACTAAATTCTCCTGCTGGAAAGCGTATTCCATATTAGCCTGGGTATCTTTTATAACCTCCAGGAGCCGGAAATTGCGCCTGGCATGGACCCCCTCCGAGGCGGCTATCGCCCTGAAGAGGTGGGCTATTTGCGGAAAATCCTCCTGAACTGCTTTTTCCGCGAAAGCCGTCAAGCGCTGATATGCCTTTGATTCGCCGACAAATGCATCATATAGATTTTTTGCTGTTTTCTCTTTCATAAAGCTTATTTCGCAGGTTCAAATTCGCTTTTACTTGCTCCGCACACAGGGCATACCCATGTATCGGGAAGATCATCGAATTTTGTTCCGGGCTTTACGCCATTATCGGGATCTCCTGTCTCCGGATCATATACATAACCGCAAACTGAACACACATACTTTTCCATAGTTACCTCTTTGAATTATAAACTGAATTTTAGTTTATTTTTATTGATTCTTAATTTGAAGCAATTGTTTCATCATGTCGACATTTTTTTCGTGTTGTATTTTTATAGCCTCAATAAAAAACACACTGGAAGCAGGATGTATCAATTCCCTGTTATACCTGATCTGCTTTACAACCCATTCCTGTCCTTTTATGAGGAGTTCAAGCTTTTCATCTGTTGAATTGAGCGCCCTTATTTTATCAATAAAATCACCTATTCTGCTTCCCGGGTCCTGTCCGAGATTTTTTATTAGAGTGGTTAAAATCTGGCAATTCATACCTTCATCACGAAGATAGGTCAGCAAATGAGATTTCAGATCGTCATCGTCAACCAAGGGAACTATTTCATTTATTGACTGAACCCCCGCTCTTTCCGCCTCAAGAAGCATGCGGTAAAAATCCGCGAGCAAGTTATCACGATTATCTTTGTATTCCATATTATTGATACTTGTCTTTCAGTGTTTCATACAGGACATTGTATTTTTCATGGATCATCCTTTTGTCAAATTCCCAAAAATCATTTAACATTTCATCCAGTTCAGCATTTGAGAAATATTTTTCAGTATTAGGGAAAAATATTTTATCCTCTTTTGAAATGTGGGGAGGATAAAAACTGATTAATTCTGACAATGTTTCTATAATTGTTTTGATGCTGGATGAATCCCCGTTACTGTATTTTTTATTAGCGTCAATCAGTTCATTTACCAACTTTCTGGCATTTGCGTGGTCATTGACCAATTTCTGCATCATTTTGTCATCTTCAGCACTGAGATTTTTATTTTTTAATTTATTGAATAGTATGTCTTCTTCTTTACCATGATGTGTCCGATCTGCATATATTTTAATAAAATCCACAATGGTATCAATAAATACCGGGTTTATTGTATTATATTTTTTGATCACATCCAATTCTTTTCCTGTAATATATAACATTTTTTCAATAAGTCTGTGTTCGGTCATCAACGGACCTCTTGGCTTCATGTATGCCTCCTTAGTTTATTTATAATATAAATGAATTTGCTATTTTCTAATTATAATTTCTTAAAATACCATTCATTTTATATTATACGATGATGGTAACACATGCCTATCATTATTGTATTATTATGCTATTTGTTTTACTAAATCCTTATATCTTTCAAAAAGTCTCAATGCGGTAATTATTGAAATAATCAGTAAAGATTCGCTACTTGATTTAGAAAGGAATCCATATGGTATAAAAGCTTCTATCCCCTTCACTGTTTCTAGTTGTATATTATTCGATAAGAATAATATCGGCACTAATTTATTTTCAGATATTATTTCAGCAGCCTGGAGTGGTCACGTCCTATTCAGTGTGTAAACCTGCCAGATGAGGTAATCAACTTTTCTTCCAGTGACTTCTCTTCGACCACCGCTCGTTCTGTTCTCTCACAATGCCCATGAGAATACCATAGCAGCCATACTCGTTGTCAAGCGAATCCATAACCTTGGTTCGTCTTCTCACTTCTCGAATAACCCGCTCAATTAGATTCGTATTTCTTATCGTCTTCCTGTGTTCATCTGGAAAGCTAAAATATCTTAACAGGTCCTCTTTGTCCTCACAAAGACATCCAATAGCCTTCAGCGCAATGTCGCCATACCCTGATTGAAGCGTATCCAGATATCGTTCCGCTTCAAGCCGTGACGGCATGTTCCACAAACGATTCAGTTTGGCCTTCAACTCATCCCTCAGATTCGTCGGGCACTTTTCAATAATATTCTCGGTTTTATGAACTGTACATCGCTGTACTTTGTCTCGTCCGAAATGATCACTGATTGATTTTATCGGCCCTTTTGCGCCATCAGTCGTCACCAGGCATATCGATTCAGTATTGAGGCCCCTCCGGATAAGGCTCTGAAGCACTTCGTCAAAATGGCGGGCGCTCTCGTTCCCTATCGTGAAGTGTAGTACTTCTTTATGCCCGTCTTCGCCTATTCCGATCACAATCATGGTCCCCACCTTGCGTTTTGAGGACTTTCTGACCCTTATATATACCGTATCGACCTGAAAATACTTATAATCACGCCGTATCGGGCGATTTGACCATCTCAGATATTCCCGAATCAGCTCTTTTGATATATTACTTACCGTGCTCTTTGAAAGACCGCTTACCTTGATGCCCAGCCGTTCAAAATTCCGTCGAACTTTTCTCGTGGATATACCATTGACGTATAAATCAAGGGCCAGTTCGGCTAATCTCCCGGCCCGACGGCGGAAGCTTTGTACCAATTCTGTTTTAAAACCACCAGCACGGTTCCGGGGCATCTTGAAATCACGAAGAATCAGGGTGTCTATGGGAACCTGTTTTACCAGTCTGTGCCCGTTTCGATAATCCTTGATTGGTTTGCCATCGCTGGCACGTTCAATTACCGAACCACACCGATCTCCCATGAACTCCCTGAAAGCGCCCTCTACAAACTCCTCTAAAACCCGGTGGACAGTGGCCCGGACCGGATCCTCATAAAGTTGAAGTAATTCATCAAATCTGCTCTTCTCATTTTTTTCGTTGCATTCTTCGAGTTGTCTGGCATATTGTTCTGTAAGCATTGGCTACGCCTCCTTCTGTTGTGTGTTTGCCAACTACAACTCTGGCAGGCGTACCATGCTTTTTCAAGCATTCATTTTACACACTCAGTTGGGCGTGACCGCCTGGAGTCCAGTAATGCCTTTCCCGAGATTAATATCCATAAGAATCAACGATATATAATTATTGGAAAGTGCGATATGCACAGCGTCTTCTCCGGTGAATGCGCATAGTACGGAATATCCATGCTTTTGTAATACAAGCGAGTTGTATTCAGCAATGATTCTTTCGTCTTCTACAAGGAGGATATTTATCTTGTCGCTAACCATAAATTTTAATCCACTGGCCATTTTATATTCTATATCCGCCGCGGGCGGTTCGAATATCTTCCACTGTAAGGAAGCTGTCGCACGCGTGGTGTGAGCATATATCAAGGAGCTCGTTCAAACGTCTTCTCGG
>DAONAJ010000123.1:0-8497 GCA_035400945.1 Spirochaetota bacterium | reverse complement strand
GACACGGACATGGCGGAGCAGATGTCGTCCTACGTGCGCTACCAGATCCTGACGCGGGCAGCCACCTCGATGCTCGCCCAGGCGAACGCGAAGTCGCAGACCGTTCTCGAGTTGCTGAAGTAGCCGCGAGCCAGCATTGCAGACCCATTCAAAGCCGTCCCCCAGAGGACGGCTTTTTTATTGTCATTGATATGGGCATCCTCTTTGGCAGAGTGGGGTTTAAACCCCGCCCTTCCGGATTAATTAAAGTAATTGACATTTTATCCGTATCAACAATCCTTTTTATTAATTCATATACCCATTCTATCCTGGTCAAAGAGGATCCGCATGCAACATTCCGGATTTTTCCGCTTCATAAAGCTATCATCCGCGAGATCAGAAGCCCGGATTTCTGTTTTTACCCTGATTCTTATTGCGATACTGTCTGCCACCTCATGCTTCGATGATTCCTCCGATAAAAAATCAGCGACATCCGCACCCCTCCTCATGTCCATCCTGGGCGCCGGCGCGCCTGAAAGCCCGGAGGTACCGGACAGGCCCGACATAATCGATTCCCCGGGCGGCTCCATAACCGTGTCCTTCAATGTTCCGTCCATGAAAAACGCGCGGGTCTACGGATTTGTCTTCGATGACCGGGGCGCCTTCAGGGGCGAGGTCGGTTATAACGAAACCAAAAATCTTGTCAACGGCAGAAAGACCCTGGTTGTCCATCATGCCAGGAGCAGTTATTCCAGCATCACCACCGGCGGAGACACCATCTTCCCCGACGGCATTTACACCATACATGGAAAATTCGATCTCCGCTCTGACGGATTTGACAGCGACCAGGGGGACAGGGGCTTCAGGGTGACTTTCGCCGTGAATGGCGACACGACCATAGCCATCGGGGATGATGATGTGATACATCCGTGCTATGAATTACTGACATCCTCCAACAGGCCTGACCTGAAATTCGCCACGGTCTATGCCTACATGTATTTCCCCGGCGGCGATCCCCTTCGCTACTTCGCCTACCGCTATGACGGCGCCGCGACCTACGTGAAGCTGAACCAGAACGGCAGCGATATCGGCAATACCATGAGCGAAGACCTCAACGCGGGAGTGTATGACGTCCTGATAATAGCCGACATGGATGACAGCATCAATGATCCCCTTGCCCCGGCCCTGACCAACGGCGACAGGTACATCGTGGTGAAGGGCATGGTCATCGACGGGGCGGACCCCATTGACATATCCGATTATGTCTTCAAGACATACATAGCCGATATACTTCCCGCCCCGCGGGTGCATCTCCAGGCAGCCCTCAATGCCGTTACCCTGACCATCACGAACATGGCAGGGGCGGCTTCGTACAATGTGTACGGCAGGTCAGCTGAAGGATACTCGCTGCTGGGCACCATAGTCAGGGACGAGAGCGGCGATTACACGTACTATAACGATTTCGGCCCGGATAATGAATTTGACGCCTACGGCCTCCCGGCGAACACGACCCTGTCGTACCGGGTCGCCGCGGTGAAGAGCAATGGCGCCGAAGGCGAACCGAGCCAGTGGCTCTCGGTAAAAACCGGCGGCGTTCAAAAACCTGAAATATACGGGAACAAGGTTATAAGCTCCACCCGGCTGGACCTGCTTGTCGGGGTTCCCCGGTATTGCCGCGAGATCGAAATAATAGCGCTGTCAAGCTCCTGCAGCGGTCCCCAGCTGATGAAGTATACCTTCCCCATAGGCGAAGACCAGCGCGACAGGGAATCGTATTTCCCCCTTGCGGACTTCCCCCTGTCCGAGGGCATAACCTATGCTTTTACCGTCCGCGGCAAAGACCTCCATGACGACTGGAGTGAGCCGTCTTCCTGCTACCTCTTCCCCTATTGATAAAAAACAAAAAAGGCGTTGTCGACAGACAGCGCCTTCGTGTTTCACCGCTAATTGCGATCACTTCCGGACGGCTTTTTTCAATTTATCGTATCCATGCATATCGTAGGCCTTGAGCATCTTGTAGATTTCCCACAACGAGTAGAAAAGGGTAAGCAGCAGGGGCCCCACGAACACCCCAGGCAGGCCGAAGGCCTGGATGCTTCCCAGGAGCAGAAAAAAGAAAACGATGGGATGAAAATTGAGCTTTTTGCCGAATACTTTCGGTTTTACCACGTTTTCCAGCAGGAGGTACCATGCCAAGCACCAGACCCCGAGGAACAGTGCCATGAGATACGAGCCGGTGGCCAGGAGGTATATGACCGCCGGCACCCACACCAGAGAGGTGCCTATGACCGGGATGAGGGAGAGTATGGCCGCGAGGCTCCCTCCCAGGAAAGCCAGGGGTATCCCGGTAATAAAAAGACCGATGCCCACCAGCAATCCCTGGCATATCATGATAAGAAGGTTTCCCGTCAGGAGGACCCGTATGACTTCCTTCAGGCGGCCGATGACTTTTTCCTCAAGATCGGGCGGAAAAGGCATGTTCCTGTAAAAGAGCGTACGCAGGGTACCCCCGTCCTTGAACATGAAAAAAAGGATAAGAAGCAGAAAGAAAAAATTTATCAGCAGGCCCAGCGGGTAGGCTATCATCGCCTGCACGCTGGACAGCAGCATGCCCGATATGTTCTGAACGAAATCCGTCGCCTTTGCGGTAATGTCCGACTTGTCGATATTCAGGTAAGCAAGGATGTCCTGCACCACCCGGCTGCCGTAGATGTCGTCAATGGTGCCGGCCTTGATCGCCTTCTGCACCACGTCATAGAGCTGGAACACCTGGTCAATGACCGCAACGACGATAAAAAACAGCGGCACCATGACCAGGAGGACAAGGAACAGTATCATGATGGCGGAGCTCAAGCCCTCCTTCTTTACGCGGGACAGGATGATATTGTAGAGCGGCTGCAGAGCCATGTACAGGAGCATGGCAAACAGAAAGGGCCAGAAGAAATACCTGAAGATGAAAACAAGGCCCCCGATGACGGCTCCGAAGAGGATGAAAAAAAGGATCTTCATCGTTTTATCGTGCTGCAGCTCGAAGTAGGAGTCCCTTTTTACCATATGGCCTGCCGGTGAAATAACGGGCCTCTTCTTATACCAAGAAGAGGCCCGGTGGTAATTGCCGTTCCGCGTTCAATCAAGTCAGAGATGAACACCGCACAACATGTTTTACTTAGTCAGATAGTGAGACAGATCAGTCGCGATCCTGTTGATTGCGTGGTCAAGATACGTGTCATCGGCTATTTTCTTGCGAAATTCGTCGATCTTGTCCGCATCAAGCTCCCTGTTGTCCTGTTTAATCTCACGATCCTCCTTTTTCATGAGATCGACCATAAAAACCTCCCGGGATACCCGTTCCTCCGTGAATCGGGTTTTGCCCAGTTATTAATCGACATGTTTTTCCCGGGACATTAGCTTTTTTTCAATGGCAGGTTAAGTTTTTTGGATAGGTGAAATGCCGGTTCTTTATTCCGGGAAGCGCAGAAAGGATTAGAATTGTTATCTCCCGGATATGCATTAATCTTCGGATTAATAGAATAAATAATAAAATTTTAAGGTACATAATCCATTCTGGCATGAATTTTTCTGAAAAAAAAATAAATACCCCTCCCCCTGAAACGAGCAACCTCACCCCCTCACTCTTCCTCTCCCATGGGGAGAGGGTGGTGCTTTGCTAATTATTTTTCCTGGAGCCCTCTCCCTGCGGGAGGCGGGGTGAGGTTTGCAGGGACTGGCGAGGTTCATTGCCAAATTTAAATTTGGTAATGAAAAGCGTAAGTAATTGACAAAAGCCCTGAATTTTTTGTATATTATACCATTACAGCGGGATCAGGCAGCTGCCATGTTCGACATAAAAGAATATTTTGATTATGACAATAGGGTACGGGATGTCCGGCGTGACATCGTGGATATCGATGATGATATCGCCTATGACATCAACACACTTCTCTCGGGTCGTTTCGACAGCCTCTACAGGCGCGACAGGTACAAGCACAACGACTCGGTGATAGAGATTATTTACCCGGGCCTGCAGTTTCCCGGCAACAACAACTTCATCCTGAACCCTGACCGGGTCAGGTACCTCCTCTCATTCTATCCGAATAAAAGCGATTTTCGCAATATCGATAAAATAGTGATCCGGCCACGCTTTATTGAGGTCGGCAACATAGAGCTGGTCTCCCTCTACCTCAGGCGTAAAAAGATACTGGTGCTCTACCTCTTTCACCCCCACTTCTACCGGATGCGGTATCCGCGGCTTGATGACCAGGAGCGGGCCGGCGACCACAATAATGAAGACGTGCTGAATGACCGTCTCACGGACAACACGATCGTGAAAGACGATTCCGAGGAGGTGTATGTCCATCCCCTCTGGTACCTTCTCTCCATTGTCAGCCATGAAAACGACGACAGGATAGACAAGTTCTTCATCAAGAAGGACGCCCTGAACGACCGCATCTACGAGATCATGAATGACATCTCCCTCTACTATTCACGCCATGGATACTGACAGGCATGATAGATTACCACACGCACACCACCCGCTGCGGCCACGCCTACGGCACCGTTGAGGAATATATCGAGTCCGCCCTGTCGCATAACATCCGCGAGATCGGCTTCTCGGACCACGCACCCATGCCGGAGGCGGAACGGGAAGGGTACACCATGTCCGCCGGGGAGGTGGAAGCCTATATCGCGTCACTGGAGGAGCACCGCAGCCGGTACGAAGGCAGGATCAGCGTCAGGATCGGCTTTGAGGTTGATTACCCCCTTCTCGGGAGTTTCGCCGACGGCTACTTTACCGATCCCCGCATCGACTACCTGATCGGCTCATGCCACTTCATCGACGGGTGGGCCTTTGACCACCCGGATTTCATCGAAGAATACGGTCGACGCGATATCGACGACATCTTCGGGCGTTATTTCTCCATCCTGGAGGCCATGGCCGATTCAAGGCTCTTCGACGTGGTGGGGCACTTCGAGCTGGTGAAAAAATTCGGGTTCCGCCCCGCGAGGGACCACCGTCCCGCCATAGAAAAAATAGCGAAGCTCCTCGCCGCTGCCGGCACCGCCGTCGAGGTCAACACCGCCGGCATGGCCCACACGGCCAGAGAAATGTACCCGGCTGACGACATCCTCAGGATATTGTTTGACTGCAATGTCCCGGTCACCCTGGGCTCCGACGCCCACCGGCCGGAACAGGTGGGGCGCTTTTTCCCGGAAGCGGTGGAAAAACTCGCCGGGGCCGGGTACCGCGCCATCTCCGGCTTTTCCAAACGGAAACGGTATGACATCACCCTGTAACAGCGGGCACTGCCATTCCGGTACGCCGGCCCTGGAGCCTGCCCGGTGACAGCCCTTGAAAAAACAAGCGCCGGCGAATACCGTCTTATCACGCCCTTCAGCGGCCTCGCCATCGGCGTGATCGGGAAAACGGCGAACCCCGTCGACTACAGCGCTGATTCCGCCGCCATCCGCGCCGCTGAAAAGGAACTTCTGGGAAAAGCAACCGGCCTTGAAGCGCGAAACATCGTGGCACTGAACCAGCTCCACGGCGATTCCATCATCATGATTCATGATAAACCGGAGGAGGACTCCCTCATCTTCGGGGAAGCGGACGGCCTCATGACCGCGGTGGGCGGCATATGCCTGGTCATCCGCACCGCCGATTGCGTCCCGGTCTTCGCCTATGACCGGAAGCGCCGCGTTCTGGGTGCCGTCCATTCGGGCTGGCGGGGCACGCGGCTGGCCATCGCGGGTAAGATGGCGCGCCTGATGAAGGAGCGGTACGGCTCGTCACCGGAGGATGTACATGCCTGGATCCTTCCTTCCATCGGTCCCGGGTCATACACGGTCGGCAGGGACGTCGCGGACCTGTTTCCCCGCGACATCACCGAACAAAACGGCCTTATCTACCTCGACCTCTGGCAAAACATAGAGCGCTCTCTTGTCGACGAGGGGATTCCGCGGGATAACATCTTCAACGCCGGGATGTGCACCCTGAAAATGAAAGACGAATTTTTTTCCTACCGGGCCGGGGACGGGGGGAGGAACCTCAATTTCGGATTTCTGTCCTGACCGGCGCGGGACCGCGTCATTTCCGGCCGACCTTCTTCTCGATCATCCGGCAGATGACCTCCATGTCGAGGACCGGTTTGTGAATGATCGATTCGAGATCGATGCCCATGGCGACAAGGTCTTCCGACGGCATGTAATCGATCGAGCCGGTGTGAATGAAACACTTGATCCCGGGCTGGAGCGATATTGCTTTCGCCACCACCTCGTTGCCGTCCATGTCCGGGAGGCGCAGGTCGACGATGGCGGCGTCAAAGGTTTCCTTTGACATGATGGCAAAGCCCTCCCGGGCCGATTCCGCGGTCTCCACGACAAACCCGTGGTCTTCAAGGAACCCCTTCAGCATCCTGGTTATCATTTTTTCGTCATCGATGATCAGTACCCGTATCGCGCTCATGGCTGCCTCACAAGGGGAAGATTGATGGTAAATACAGCGCCTTTGCCCGGACTCGAAGAGACATCTATGGTCCCGTTATGCGTTTTTGTGATGATGTAATACGAAACGGATAGGCCGAGCCCTGTGCCCATGCCGACGCCCTTGGTGGTATAGAAGGGTTCAAAGATATGCCGCTGGATCTTGGGATCGATGCCGGGTCCGTTGTCGGATATCGCTATGACGGCATGGTGGCCCTCTTTCCGTGTCTCAATTGTTATGGTCGGCTGGAAGCCTTTTTCCTTCACGGCCGCCATGGCCTGCGAAGAATTTTTGAGAAGGTTCAGGACGACCTGCTCGATGCCGGTTTCCGAGCAGGGAACCAAGCCAAGTTCCGCGTCGTAATTCCTGACGATACGCACCTTCTTGAAATCATATTTCTTTTTCAGGTCATAATCGTTGGAGGCGATCTCAACCGTCTTGTCGATGAGCTGGTTGATGTCCACCGGGGCAATAACCGATTCGCTCCGCCTGCTGAACTGGAGCATGTTCGAGACTATCTTGGCGGCGCGCTGGCCCGCGTCCTGGATACCGTGCAGGTAATCCATGATTTCCCGCTCGGCAAGATAGGCCAGTACCGAGTCAAGGCTGGTCCCGAGCCGCTCGGCCTCTTTACGGTTTTTCTCAATTGCCGGGGATAGCCTGTTAAGGGCCGCCTGTATCCCCTGGAGGATGATGCCCAGCGGGTTGTTTATCTCATGGGCCATGCCCGCCGCGAGGCCGCCCAGGGACGTCATCTTCTCGGTCTGGATCATCATCTCCTGGTGTATCTTTTTATCCGTCATGTCATTTATCATGACGACCGCCATGTCCTCCATAGGCATGAGCCTGAAGTCGACATGACGGAACGTGCCGTCCTTGCACCGGACATCCACCTCCTCCGACTGCAGCGCCTTTCTCCGCGCCACGGCAATCTCGACGGCCTTTTCCCAGGCCTCGCTGGTTTTTTTCCGGTACGCGGGATCCGGATACGCGGCCACGTTCCACGCGTCCATGTCGGGAACGTCCTCCAGGGTGTATCCCAGCGTATGAATGAGGGTCTTGTTGAAATAAGTGAACCGGTTGGCGGTATTGTCCAGGAGGGCGATGGGAACCGGTGAATTATCGATCATTTTTCTGAACTGTTCCTCGCTCTTCCTCAGGGCTTCCTGCGTTTCAAGGCGGATGATGACATCCCCCATCTGGGCCCCGATGCTCTCCAGGACATTGCGCGCCGCCGGGGAAATGTCGTCACGGGTGTGGGAAGAGACATTCATGTCGGCTACCACCTTTCCCTTGTGGACGATGGGGATTGCGGCCATTACTTTAAGATTCTCCTTTATCACGACATCATGGAATGCGCCGGTGAAATCCCCGAATTTCGGGTATATCGGTTTCCCCTCAATGGCCAGACGGTATGGCTCGGTATCGGGACCATAATAGGAGACTTTGCTTACGAACGAACTGCTGAGTCCCCTGTGGCAAACCAGTTTCAGTCCACCCGTTCCATGGTCCTTGAGGTATACTCCGCCGGAATCCATCTTCGTCCCCTTGATCGCGGTTTCCAGGCAGAGGGCAAGCGCCTCGTCAAGGCTTGACGTGGCGCTCAGGCCCTGGGCCAGGTCCCGCTGGAGCAGGAGCAGTTCCTCGGCGTATTTGCGCAGCGTGATGTCCCGGGAAACGCCCAGCACGCTGTAGGGCCTGCCGGCTTCATCGTAAAGGAACTTCATCGTGCTTTCTATCCACCGCAGGGACCCGTCCTTGTGGTACTCTTCAAGCACGAAGGTCTTCGTCCTGTTCCTGTCGGCACCGGGCCTTCTGGCAAGATCCAATTCCTCCTTGAGGGCCTGCTCCACCACCGCCAGGGATTGAGGCGGCAGCAGGTCCTTGATATTAAGGCTGCGTATTTCTGGTTCGGTATACCCGAGGATCTTGGTCCCGTAGGAGCTCATGTACACGAACTTCATGGTCGCCAGGTCAGCGACCCAGAGGTTCTCCGGGGTGTTCTCCATCAGGAGGCGGTACTTTTCCTCCCGTTCG
>DAONAJ010000122.1:0-8510 GCA_035400945.1 Spirochaetota bacterium | reverse complement strand
TCTCATTGAAGGCAGCCATTCTTATTCTTTCAAGCCTCTTACATAGTATACCCCGCAGGTGTAAAAACCCCCCTTATATTTGCCTATCTGGCCATATCAAGCACGATCTTTTTTTGGCATAACAACCTTATATCAGTTAAAAGACAGATTCTGGTATAACAGCAAGTGGCCAGACAAATAAACCAATTAGTGGTAATTTCAATCCATACAGACGGTCGGATTATTGATGAATGAGACAATTGCCAGTCCAGTTGCAACAGTTGAATATGTGTAAACTATTTAAGGGGTCCATTATGTCAGTAGAAAGATTTTTCCAGAATTTCAATCCCGGAATCCGTTCAAACTCGGTTAATGAGTTGAAGTGCAAATATTGCGATGGGGATTCAAAATTCATCACAATTAACGGGATGAACGTGCATTACAAGGATCAGGGAAGGGGCCCTGTACTGGTGCTGCTCCACGGCGTGGTTTCCTTTCTCCACACCTGGGACGGCTGGTATGATGAATTGAAAGGCCATTATCGTATCATCCGCCTGGACCTTCCGGGATGGGGCTTGACCGGGCCTTCCCCGGACGAGGATTATCAGGCCGGCGCCATGAATGCTTTTCTCGATTCGTTCCTGGGCGCCCTGGGAGTCAAGAGCTGCTACATGGCGGGCAATTCCCTGGGCGGTTATTATGCCTGGAACTACGCCGTGCACCGGCCTGACATGACAGAGAAGCTGGTCCTGCTGGACCCCATTGCCTTTAACCAGTCCCTGCCGTATGAGTTCCAGCTGGCGCGAATACCCGGCGTGAAGCCCCTTATCAATAATGTGATGCTGCCGCGGCTTCTCATCAAGACGAGCATACAGAGGCTGTATGGAAAGAAAGAGCGGATCACGCCGGCTGTGTACGACATGTACTGGGACCTGATCATGCGCGAGGGGAACCGGCGGACCCTGACGAAAATCTTCAAGCTGATCGCCGACATGAGCAAATCGCACACGATATACCTCGACGTAAAGAAGGTAAAGGCGCCGGTGCTGATGGCATGGGGGACGCGTGACATCTGGTCGCGCTATCATGAGACCCTGGAAGAATGGAAACGGGACCTTCCCCAGGCGGAGCTGGTGCTGTACGATGAATGCGGTCACATGCCGATGGAGGAAATCCCGATCGAGAGCGCCCGTGATGCCCACGCATTTTTGATGAAGGGTAGGAAGACCGCAGCGAAGAAAAAAGTGGCCCCTCGCAGTGTGATGAAGAGCCGGCCGGTAAAAAGAAGAATTGCCGTGGCGGTATAAGACCCGGTTTCCCCTGGTTTTTTATTTCATGCAGCAGTTTTTCATCTGCTCCAGGTCCCACTGGAGGTCCATTTCGCGGAACATGGACCTGGCCCTTTCGAGGCATTCCTCCGGCGTGAGGCCGATGATTTTTTTCCAGGATTGGGGGCTTCGACTGCAGGTTTTGGGTTTGCTCTGATCCCTGGTATTATCCCTTAACACGGGAATATTCGTTCACCGGAAGTCCCAGGGCTTCTCCCATGGTGGAAATAGACGCCTGAAAGCCGTTGAAACGGTTCATGAGAACAAGTGCTTGGGGCATGGTTAACTGTAACCATGGATATCATGGCAGCGCAGCTCTTTTTTTCCGCTGAATAACCTCCAGCTCCAAATAATCCTTGAAATAAGAATAAATAATTATATCATTGAAAAAGGGGATTATATTATCAGGCGGCAAGGATGGCACTATGGACAGGCGACGGGGCGATTATCTGCAGATATGGAAGGACCTGCTTCCCGGGAAATTTGAGGACGAGGAGAAGATTTTTTCCAGCATACACCGCGGAGACCGGCTCTTCATAAGCACCGCCTGCGGCGAGCCGCAGTACCTGGTACAGTCCCTGGTCAAGTACGCCGAATCGCACCCCAAGGCGATCGTCGACGCGGAGCTGATGCAGGTGTGGACCCTCGGTGTGGCGCCGTACTCCGACCAGAAGTTCGGGGCCAATTTCAGGCACAACTCCTTTTTCG
This sequence comes from Spirochaetota bacterium, assembly GCA_035400945.1. Taxonomy (GTDB): domain Bacteria; phylum Spirochaetota; class UBA4802; order UBA4802; family UBA5550; genus RBG-16-49-21. The sequence goes on along the minus strand of DAONAJ010000122.1, from coordinate 6,495 downwards.
TGGGGGACAATACCCGGGACTCGGTCAATACCGGCTTGGCGGACTACACCCCCATCTTCCTGTCGCGGATCCCACAGCTCTTCCGCAACAAGATGATCCCCATCGACGTGGCCCTCATCCAGACCTCCCTCCCGGACCAGAACGGCTACGTGAGCCTGGGGGTGAGCGTCGATATATGCATGGACGCAGTGGAGAACGCGAAGCTGGTCATAGCCCAGATGAACCCGAAGATGCCCCGGGTGCACGGCGACACCTTCATGAGCCTGAAGGACATCGGCTTTATCGTCGTCCATGACGAGCCGCTCCTGGAATACAATCCGGCGGTGCCTGACGAGATTGCCCACCAGATAGGCCGGTACGTGGCAAGCATCGTGAATGACGGCGATACGATCCAGGTGGGGTACGGGAGCATGCCCAGCGCCATCATGTCCAGCCTGGTGGAGAAGAACAATCTCGGCGTGCACAGCGAGCTTTTCACCCATTCCATGATGGACCTCCTCAAGAAGGGGGTGGTGGACAATTCGAGAAAGACGCTGGACCGCGGCAAGACCATGGCGGCCTTCTGCATGGGCGTAAAGGAAACCTACGAGTATATTGATGACAACCCCTTCATCGAGTTCAAGCGGATCAGCTATACCAATAACCCCCTGGTGATCGCGCAGAACAATAACATGACGGCCATAAACGCGGCTCTCCAGATCGACCTCACGGGACAGGCCACGGCGGAATCCATCGGCAACCAGTTCTTCAGCGGTATCGGCGGGAGCGCTGATTTCATGCGCGGCGCCATCCTCTCGCCGGGCGGGAAGACCATCCTGGTGCTTCAATCAACGGCCCGGGGCGGCGAAGTGTCCCGCATCGTTCCCTTCCTTGACCCGGGCACCGGCGTAACCCTGAACCGCGGCGACGTCAACTATGTCGTGACCGAGTACGGCATTGCCTACATTCACGGCAAGAACGTCCGCGAACGGGCCATGGACCTCATTGCCATCGCACACCCGAAATTCAGGCCCTGGCTTATCGAAGAGGCAAAGAAGCTGAAGCTGATATACAAGGACCAGGCCTTCATACCCGGCAAGAGGGGCGAGTACCCCGAGCACCTGGTCACCTTCCGGACCACCCCGCAGGGAACTATGTTGAAAATGCGGCCGGTGAACATAAACGACGAGACCATCATCAAGGACCTGTTCTACTCGCTGTCGGACCAGAGCTTCCAGCGCCGCTTCATGTCGTCGCGCCTGGACATGCCCCATGAACGGCGGCAGGAGTTCGTGGTGATCGATTACACCAGGGAACTGGTGATCCTGGCCTTCGTGGAGGAAGGCGGGAAGGATGTCGCTGCCGGCATGGGCCAGATGATCAAGGACGAGAAGAACCATACGGCAGAGGTCGCCTTCGCGGTCCGCGACGACATGCACAACCGGGGGATCGGAACCGAGCTCCTGGCCTACCTCATACTCCTGGCCAAGCGCGAGGGCCTTCTCGGCTTCACTGCGGAGGTCCTGGTGGAGAACCGACCCATGCTCCACGTGTTCCAGAAAATGTTTCCCAACATCGAGAAAAAACTGGATGACGGAGTCTTCGAGCTGGTGCTGCGCTTCAGTGACTCGGCGTAGGCGCCGCCACGAAAAAATCATAAAGAGCGCGGAGCTATGCCGCTCGTCCGCCTCGTGTAAACATCCTGTTTACTCGGCGGAATCGGCGACTTCCGTGTCGCCTCCTCGCCGGTATAGCCCCGCGCCCTTAACTTTTTGGGCAATAATCGTGGCGGCGATGGTTGGGTTAGATATTTAGACATTGTCCAACTTTTTCTTGACATGATACTTCCCGGATTGTATAGTCCTTCAAATTATTACCTGTTATCTGTTTGCCGTATGTTGGTATCCTGCATTGAACAATGCGGGCGGGTATTCTGCATGATCCAGATGGGCGATTTATCGGAGCTGCCACAATGAAAAAGAAGATACTCATGGTGTACCCTGAAACGCCGATGACCTACTGGAGCTTCAAGTATATCATGAAGCTGGTGGGCAGGCGATCGGCCTTTCCTCCCCTGGGCCTTATGACCGTGGCATCGCTCCTCCCTGACCGCTTTGACGTGACACTGGTGGACATGAACACGGAGCCGCTTAAGGAAAAGACGGTGAAGCAGGCCGACCTGGTCTTTGTCTCCGCCATGATGATCCAGAAGGAGTCCTTTGACCGGGTCGTGGCCCTGTGCAACAGGCTCGGCACGCCCGTCGTGGCAGGCGGTCCCTATCCAACTGGATCGCACCGGGACATTGCCGGGGTCGACCACTTCATCCTGGGCGAGGCGGAAACCATACTCCCGCGATTCATCGAAGAGTGGGAGAGGGGCGAGGCCCGGCCCGTGTACGCGGCCGAAACCAGGCCGGATATCACGAAAACCCCGGCGCCGCGCTTTGACCTGGTGAAGCACCGCCATTATACAACCATGTCCCTCCAGTATTCCCGGGGATGTCCCTTCAACTGCGAGTTCTGCGACATCATCGAGCTCTTCGGCCGCGTGCCGCGCACCAAGACGCCGGCCCAGTTCGTCGCCGAGATGGACGCGTTGTACCGCACCGGATACCGCGGCCCCCTCTTCATCGTGGACGACAATTTCATCGGCAACAGGAGAAACGTGAAAGAGCTCCTGGCCGAGGTGGCCCGGTGGCAGAAGGAGCGGGAGTATCCCTACATGATCACCACCGAGGCGAGCGTCAATCTCGCCGATGACGAGGAGCTGATGGACCTCATGATGGACGCCGGCTTCAACAAGGTGTTCCTCGGCATAGAGACGCCCGTTGCTGAAAGCCTCGAGCACGCCGGCAAGAAGCAGAACCTCAAGGGGTCCCTCCTGGGCGGCGTGGAGAGGATACAGCGCAGGGGGATGGAGGTAACGGCGGGCTTCATCATCGGCTTTGACAGCGACCCGGAAAATGTCTTCGACCTCCAGATCGATTTCATCCGCGAATCGGGCATACCGATGGCCATGGCGGGACTCCTCATCGCCCTTCCGAATACCCGGCTCTACCGCCGCCTTGCAGCGGAGGGCAGAATTTTACAGGAGACATCGGGTAACAACACGCACAGTTTCAGCACCAATTTCATCCCCGCCATGGACGGAGAGAAACTGGTCCGCGGTTATAAAAGGCTGATATCTCAGATCTACACGCCGAAGGAATACTTCGGCCGGTGCCTGACCCTGATGGAAAGGATGCCCCGGGTCAGGGTGGGCCGGGGCGCCTATTCCTTCTGGACGATTCTCCTGGTCGTCAGGATTTTCCTCTCCTCGGTGTTCCGCCAGGTTTTTTCATCGTATGGCGGGGAATATTTGAGATATCTTGCCGCGGCGATGCGCATACGGCCGGGCATGTTTCCCAAGGCGGTCAAAATGGCCCTCTTCGGGTATCATTTTATAAGGATAACGAAGGAGATCCTCGCCGCTGATGACCTGTCCGCCTCTATCGAGTCTCTGCGCCGGGGCCTCAGGAGCAGGGTGGACAGGGCCCTCACCGGCCGCCTGGAGGACATCGTCCATGACCTGTTCGCCCTTGACCGGGAAGTGTTCGGGAGGGAATTCATCGCCGCTGCGCGGAAGAAATACCGGATGCTCCATGATGATTTCCATGGCGCCGTCGGGGAGGCGATGAGGAAGCTCTCAGAAGATATGAGGTCATATATCGATGCCATGTCGCTGTCGATGAGAAAGACCCTCGATGCGCGGTCTCAGACTGCAGATTCAATCCGGGAAATGCTGGCCTATTGCCGCATCCTGAAACAGCGGGCCCGGAAAAAATACCGTTACCTCAGCAGGGACTTCCGCGCGTATTTTGATGAGGCCTACAGGCTCTTCGAGATGCGCGTCGACGCCTTCATCAGGGATTGTGAGGGGCGGTATATCTCGGGGGAGTGAGACCCGGGTCATCTCACGCCTGACAGATTATTAATGATTAAGCTTTTCCGGTCCCGGTTGAACCGGCCATGCCATCCCGGACGCTAGTCCTATACCGCTCTATAAATTTTTGCTTGTTAAAAAAAGCTTGTGGTGACATGCTATATGAGTTATGAAACCGCTATTTTTCATGGCCGTATTTGTTGTCCTGTTTCTGCCTTCGGCGGTTTTTTCGTTTCCGCCTATCCCTGAATCCATCAAGGTTTCGGACTGGGAGGTGCTCTACCGCCAGGAACCTTCCCTTCACGCGGCGCGCCGGAGCCCCGGGTGGAAACCGATCACGATACCGTCCAAGTTCCGGCTTCCCTATGCGCCGGAACGGGCCTTCCGCTACTGCTGGCTCAGGGCTGAATTCAAAATCAGGGACAACCCGGATAAGTATTACGGCATCACCCTGGGCCGCATCAACCATACCTATACCATCTACATCAATAATTACCTCATCGATGTTAAAACGCCGCCGGAGATAGCCAATCTCCACTATCCTGAAAGCTTCATGATGCCCCGGGGCCTCCTCAAAAAGGGCACAAACGAAATATACCTGTACCTGGGCATTTACAGTTACGAGTATGGCGGGCTCCCCGACGGGGTCTATATCCAGCCGAAGATCGAATACCGGCGGCTGAAGAATTTCCAGGACCTGGTCTTCAACCAGCTCCCCATCGGCATACTCCTCCTCCTGGCGGGCAGCATCCTTCTCATGGTGGCGGTGATGATATTTTACGGAGGCGACAGGCTTTTCCTATACGAGATACTCGTCCAGGTCCTCAACGCCCTCTATATCATCACCATTTTCTCGCCCTACAAGCTGGTGTCCCTGGGCATGATACCGCCGTTGCTGATGATGGCCATACCGCTCTTTGCCATACTGTTCCTCTTCATCATACAGGCGCTGTACCGCGTGGAATTATATGAATATTCCTGGATCATTCACGGCGGCCTCCTGGTGCTGTCCGGCGTGGTCTTTCTCTTGAATTTCGTTGTCCTTGATTTCTATCTCAATCCCCTCTACGGCCTGGGCGTGGTATCCCTGTTCATCCCCTACGCCGTCTATATGACGCTGCGCATCAACAGGATACGGCCTGACCGGTTCAAATGCCTGGTGATCCTTGTGCTGGTCTCCCTCCTGGCCGCGGGGGCGATCCTCGAAGTGGTTTTGTACATGACCGGCAGCAGGTATTCTCTCCTTATCGTGACCTATTTTTCTCCCTTCGTAATCCTGGGTTTCGCGGTGCTCGGGTCACGGGAATACCAGAGGAGGATGATCCACCTGAAGGTCCTCTATGACCAGCTGCATGTCCAGGGCCAGAGGGCGGACCAGGCAAGGAAGAAGGTCGTGACCGATACCACCGGCGAAAAATTAAAGAGCATTATCACCTTCATAAATGAAAACTACCGCTCTGATATTTCCCGGGAGGGACTCGCCGCCGCGGTGGGAATGAACCCCAACTATTTCAGCAGCCAGTTCAAGGAGTTCACCGGCAAAAAGATAAATGACTACATAAATGAACTGCGGGTCAGCGAGGCCATGGGTCGTCTTAAAGATAAAAATGTAAAGATCATCGACGCGGCCCTTGCCACTGGCTTTGACAGCCTTTCAACGTTCAACAGGGCCTTCAAGCATTGCACCGGTAAAACACCGACCGAATATCGTGCTGAATTATCCGGCAATAAAAGATGAATCTCATAAACCGATATCTATCCTTTGCAAGTTGCTCTGACCCCGGAGTAACCGACAACAATCGGTTAAAAACACTACATAAACCCCCGTCAAATCTACAGATTCTGTAATATTGATTAGCATGTGAATTCTGTATATGCATATAGTGTATACAGCAAACCGACTGGACGGTCATGAAAAAACGTCCTTTTGGGGCTGATAAAAAGAATAGAACAACGATAGTTATCGGTAGTATAATTCATAGGGAGGATGAAAGATGAAAAGTCTATTTCACTGGCTTGTATTATTGGCGATGATAGTCTTGTTAAGCTGTGACAACACTGCGGCGAACGCGTCAGAGATTACCGCCCCGGGTCAGGCTACTTCCGGTTATGGATCAACAGCCAATTATATCTGCAACGGCTTCACCGAGGGCAGGGTGGGGCCCTGGTATGATCCCTGGAGCGGGACCTGGTGCTGGTATTTTATTCCGGATAAATTGAAAAACGGCACCAAGGCGCCCGTTGTCATCTATCTCCACGGCATGATGCTGATGGCGCCGGATATCTACATGGACCATATCGAGCATCTGTGCAGGCAGGGCTACATCGTCCTCTTCCCGCAGATAAACAAGGGGGGCATCGTCGGCCTTGCCACCGATAACAATCAGTATAAAATGATGCACCGGACCATTGATTCGGTGAACAACGCGTTAAGCAAGATAGGGTCAAAGGCGGACCGCGGCAACATGGTGGTCTTCGGCCACTCCCTGAGCGGACTCATAGGCCTCTGCTGGGCCGATAACGAAGGTGACGCCATAGCGCCGGCGGTCAAAAGGATCGTCCTTGCGGACCCCTGTCTCTATGCCAATATCCCG
>DAONAJ010000121.1:0-8640 GCA_035400945.1 Spirochaetota bacterium | reverse complement strand
CCTCCGGGAGACGCCCGGTTGACCGCCGAGCGGATCCGGGAAAAAATCAGCGGCCTGACCATTAATTACAAGGGAAAGCCAATAACGCTTACGGTCACCATAGGGGTGGCTAATTACGATCACGCGATGGACGGCGACGCGAACATACGCAGGGCCGATGACGCCATGTACCGGGGCAAGCGCCTTAGCAAGAACTGCGTTGTGGCGGAAGGGGGACCTGACTGAGGACCCGTCGTTGGATGATCCTCATTCGGTTATGCCCCCCGTATCCATGTCGCTGGTGTCAAGGGGACCTGTCCTGTCCTTGTCGTAGCACCGCTCCCAGACCCGTATGAATGCTTCGGCCGAATTCTCCAGGTTGGTGGTGTCCACGCCGAAATTATTCAATTCGCGTATGATGTCCCCCTCGAGGCCGATATGGCCGAATCCCTGGTAATCGAGGGGCGTGCCGACGCGGCCGGTCTGCAGTTTGCGCTGTCTGTTCACGGTGGTTGTGTTCCCCGATGCGCCGCAGGTCTCATACTGCCCGCCGAAGCGCGGGCGAAGCTGCTGGATGAAGCCGTTGAAGTCGCTGGCGAAGGCGATGTCCACTTTTAGGCCGAGGGTCCCGTACTGGTAGGCCTGGGCGAAGGATTTCGTGGAGCCGTCGCAGTTGTTGGGCACCCCTGACGCGCCATAGGTCTTGACCTGCTCTGAGCCGGTCCTCAGTCCGATCATGCCGCCGGTTTCCCGTATCATGCGGATAATATAGTCAGGTGTTGTCTTTTCCTCTTTCTGTTTTTTATCTGTCATGATGGAGCGTAAGTGCCCGTGGGAAAGGACCAGCGGGTAATAATCCATCTCTTTCGCGATTTCATATAAATCGCAGACGGCGCGTTCCGACATGTGGGAGATGTCGATGATCATGTGCTTTTCCATCATGGCCCTGGCCAGTTCTTTTCCCTCATCGGTCATTCCGAGCCTGTTCCGCCCGCTGGCGTCCAGGGTAAAGCCCGGCGTAGGATCGCCTTCCCCGATATCCTCGAGGATCTTGAAAAGCTTGAATATGAAATGGTGCGGCGCAACGCCGGTGAACCGGTTGTCCAGCTGGTGCGCGAACTGTATAGACCTTACATGGTAGCGCCGGTAGTAGTAATCGAGGCGCTCATGCCAGTCATCGTTATTGAAGAGGCTGGTAACCTCGATGGCAAGGATCATGGCCAGTTTGCCGGAATTGATGATGCTCCGCGCCTCTTCCGGCGAGCGGGCGATTTTCACCCAGTCCCTGCCTGCGGCGAAGTCCATGGCCGCCTGCAGCTGGACATCCACGCTGGACATCTCGTCGCATTTCAGGCCGGGCTTCATGTTCTTCTTCGGCATGCAGTTGCACAGCTGGTTGAAGTCAACCGCCGACATGACGTACAGTGAGAGGCCGCTTTCGTGGGCCTGCCTGAGGTGGCCTTCCCATACCTGCTGGTGGGCGATGGTGTTCCACCGGGGCCACCCGGTATAGGACGGATACCCGTTTCTCTTGTAGAAATGCCATCCCGTGTCTCCGTCGGTGCCCGAAACCATGCCCAGGAACTCGTTCAGAACGCCAAACCTGGTCCGCGCGTGGTCGCCGCCCATGATGTCGCCGCCGGAGCATTTTTTAAGAGCCACGCTTTCAGGCCCCTTGTGGCTTCCGTAGAACCATGCGCCCGCAAAGGCATATTCAGCCATCTGGTGAAGGTGTATGTCGGCAAAGCCGTGGACGCGTCCGCTTCCGGCATGGTTGGGAACCGAAGAGAAGAATATGCCTGTAATGGCAACAAGACAGAGGACTGGCGCAATGGAGGATAATCGTTTCATGAATACCTCGTTTTTAAAAATATTGTCCCGCAGGTGCCGGTCTTGAAATGGATGATCTGCAGATTATATCATGAAGAGCCTGGGTAGTCAACAAGATTTGGCCGGTCCTTCGCTGGATGTGGCCGGATCGGCCATGGGAATTATCCATGAATTTTTATATGGCGAAATCGGCCAGCCATGTTTTTTTGATTGATAATTCCGGGCCGACCTTAACAATTGTTTATAATCACATTGATATGGTCCGATCCGGTCAACGGCGCCTTCGGCGGCGGGATGGGAAGGCTTAACCTCCGGGGTCATGTCATCAACATATTAAAACGGGGAATACTGATATGACGCAAACAGCAAAGCCGAGATTCACCTATGTCCTTGATAAACCCGACAACCTTGTGGAAATGTTCGAAGAATCGGTCGCAAAGTTCGGGGACAAGGAGTGGATGGGGACCAAGAACAGCGATAAGGTGTACGAATGGGTCACCTACAAGCAGGTTGGAAAGCGGGTTGACAATCTCCGGGCGGGCCTGGCTTCGCTGGGTGTGGGCGAGGGCGATGCTGTGGGGATTATCGACAATAACAGCGTTGCCTGGGCCACGGCCTGTTTTGCCACCTACGGTCTCTGTGCCCGGTACGTGCCCATGTACAAAGTCGAACTCCCGAAGATATGGAAATATATCGTTGAGGACAGCGGCGTAAAAGTCCTGTTTGTTTCAGGCGATGAAATATATGAGAAGGTCAAGGACTGGCCCGGCGAGGTAAAAGGCCTCAAGAATGTGATAAGAATTGAAGGCACGGGCCCGGGGACCATGGCCGACCTGGAAAAAACCGGCGAGGCCTCGCCGGTCAGCGCCAAATATCCGAAACCGGACGACGTGGCCGGCCTTATCTACACTTCCGGAACCACCGGAGACCCCAAGGGCGTACTGCTCACGCACGGAAATTTTACAAGCAACGCCCATGCGGTTATAAAGACGCTCAATCAACTTGACGATACCGTGAAGACCCTCTCGTTCCTGCCCTGGGCCCACTCATACGGCCAGACCGGCGAGCTGAATGTCGTCATGCGACTGGGGGGCTCAACGGGATTCGCCGAAAGCCCGCAGACCATCGTGGATGATATCGCGGTGGTGAAGCCGAACTTCCTGGTCGCGGTCCCGCGGGTGTTCAACCGCATCTATGACGGCCTCTGCGCCCGCATGAACGAGACCGGCGGCCTCGCCAAGAAGCTCTTCGACATGGGCGTATCCGCCGGCCGCCACCGCAGGGAACTGCTCAAGGATGGGAAAAAGAGCTACCTTACCGAACTGAAATTCAAGATCGCCGACAAGGTAGTGTTTTCAAAAATCCGTGAGCGCTTCGGCGGGCAGCTGTCCCAGTGCGTGAGTTCGAGCGCGGCCCTGAGCCCGGTCATTGCCGAGTTCTTCTTTGACATCGGCATCCCCATATACGAGGCCTGGGGGATGACAGAGATTTCCCCGGCGGGGACAATGAACAGCCCGGAGGCGTATAAAATCGGAAGCTGCGGCAGGGCAATTGACAAGGTAACGCTGCATATCGACCGGAGCGTTATCGAGGACGATCCCAACGGGAAGGAAGGGGAGCTTATCATTTACGGGCCCAACGTCATGAAGGGCTACCACAACAAGCCGGAAGAGACCAGGGCCACCATGACCGACGACGGCGGCCTCCGCACCGGTGACCGGGCCTTTGTTGACGAAGACGGGTTCCTCTATATCACCGGCAGGATCAAGGAACAGTTCAAGCTGGAAAACGGCAAGTTCGTGTTCCCCGTGGCCATGCAGGAGGAGATCACCCTGATGCCGATCGTCGAACAGACGATGATATACGGCCTCAACAAGCCCTATACCATATGCCTCGTTTTTCCAGATTTGAATGTGCTGAAGCCGATTGCCGAGAAGAACGGCTGGCCTGCAGATCCGGCGGAGATGGTCAAGATAAAAGCGGTGCATGAATATTTTACCAATGAAATCGCGTCTCACCTTAAAGGTAAGTTCGGGTCCTACGAGATCCCGAAGAAAGTCCTGGTGCTTGCCGAAGGCTTCACCCTCCAGAACGGGCTCCTTACCCAGACCTTCAAGCTCAAGAGGAAGGAAGTGCTGAAGCGGTACCAGGAAGAGATCGACCGGCTCTACTCGGAGGATTGAGACGGCCGGCAGAGGCGTGCTGTCGTAAAGTCTTCTCTATCAATTTTTTACGCAATCCCGGGCACAACCTACCGGTCTGCCCGGGCCCGCCTTTTCCTGAAATAACCCTGCGCCCTTGCTATGGCGCCGACGGCCTGCTCCGGTGAGGAAAAGGCCATGACCCCCTCGCTGTCCAGGTGCCTGACGATGTTGCCCGCCGCGGGCTCGTCGAAGGCCACAAGGTCGATGACCGGAATTATCGGTTTCTTAAAATGACGAATCTGTTTCACCACGAGGTCAAGGAGCTCCATCTCGCCGTCTATCATCTTCCGCGCCGGCTGTTCCATGACCTCCCGGGGAAGGATAGGCGAATCGAGCCAGCGCCGCGCCCGGGCGGTCATGTACCCCAGTCCCAGGAGCAGGATGGCGTCCATGTTCCCGTGCTCAAGCAGCGCCTCGATGGAATCGGTGATCATCGAGATCTTTCCCGGCGCGACAAGGTCGATGGGGTTGCGCCTGCTCCAGAAGGGCGGCAGGATCGCGTCAAGCTCCGACACGACGAGTTCGTCTATGGGCGGCACCTCAAGGCCCGCCTTCTCGCACAGATCGGCCGATATGACGCCCCAGCCGCCGCCCTGGGTAACGATGCCGATGCGCTTCCCGGTGAACTCCGGCTGGGAGAGCAGGAGGCCCGCCACGTCGGCCACTTCGTCAAGGGTATCGGCCAGGATGATGTTTGCCTGGCTGCACATGGCGTGGAACACAGCGAAACTTCCCGCCAGGGCCCCCGTGTGGGACATGGCAGCGCCGGCGCCGATGGTGCCGGTGCCTCCCTTGAGGAGGATAATGGGCTTTTTAAGGGCCACGCGGCGGGCGGTTTCCAGAAACCGGCGTCCCTGCCGCAACCCCTCAACGTAGAGGCATATGACCAGGGTCTTGTCGTCAGTCTCGAGGTATTCAAGGTAATCTTCGATTTTCAGGTCCGCTTCGTTGCCGGAGCTGACCAGGCGGCTTATGCCGATCTCGCGGCGGTTCAGGCGGTAGGTCATGGAGGTCCCCAGGTTGCCGCTCTGGGAGACAATGGCAACGCCGCCCTGCTTGATTTTCGTCGACATCATGACAGACTGCACGGGGGATGGGTAGGCGCTGAAAACGCCCATGGTGTTGGGTCCCACGAGGCTGATGCCGGTTTCACGGGCGATGGAAAGCATTTCCTGTTCAAGAGCGGCGCCTTCAGGACCGGTCTCGCTGAAGCCGGCGGTGACGACCACCGCGGCCCGTATTCCCGCCGCGGCGCATTCGCGCATCGTCCCGGGCACCAGTTCCTTGGGCACGACGATTACCGCCAGGTCGACGGGGCGGGGGACACCGGCAAGGCTTGTGTATATCTCCCGGCCGAACCAGGTCCCTCCCTGGGGGTTGACCGGGTATATGCCGCCCCTGAACCCGCCCTTGTAAAGATGGTGAAGGATGTTGAACCCCCATTTGGTTACCGTGGTTGACGCGCCGATGAATGCTATCGATCTGGGTTCAAACAAAGCCTGATATTGTGATGTCCGGTTCATGGGATGCCCGCTTATTATTGGGAATATTCTGCATTATGATTTTTAAGGGGTGAAGTCATCAAGCATTTTTTACGGCAGGTCAATACCGGATCATTATAATATCTGAATGATGTCGCAGTTGCGCAAAAAGCACTTGCCATATTGAACACTGACGTCATTATCTCCCAATATAAACAACAGATGCCATGCATCGTGCCTGCAATACCAGTAATCGGAGCCGCCGGGTAATGAAAAAAATTGTTGCAATGATCATGCTCACCGTTGTCTCTCTTTCTGTTTCATGCGATGCCGTGAACCAGGATGATTCAAAGTCGTTCACGGAATTATTGCTGCTGCTGATACAGGCTGACCGGACGCCGGTCGCTCCGGTGCCGGAACCGTGCCCGGCTGTCACTTACGGAGCGCCGGTTTATGCCGCTGCTCCGCTGGCGGCCGACGGCGATTATTTCAGAGATGCAACGGGAAGGGTCGTTATCCTGCGCGGCGTTAATGTTGCGGGCAACTCGAAGGTGCCGGACTTCATGCCCATTACCGGCGGCGACATGCTTGATCCGCTTCCCGGCTGGGGATTCAACACGATCAGGCTCCTGTTCACATGGGAAGCCCTGGAATCAGCGCGGTGCGCCTATGACGAAGGCTACCTGGATTATTACGAACAGGTCGTCATCTGGGCCCGGGAACGGGGCCTGTACGTGATGGTGGACTTCCACCAGGATGCCTATTCACGCTATTCCATCGGCGGCTGCGGCGAGGGTTTCCCGGAATGGGCGGTGACGCCGGCGGTGGGTCACGCGACGCCTGACAACGGCGAGGCCTGCTCCTCGTGGGGCCTGAAGATGGTTTTCAGCCTGTCGCACCAGAAAACGTGGCGGGATTTTCACCGGGACCTGTACGGCGTCCGCACCAGATACCTGGACATGGTGGAGGCGGTCGCCGAACGGATGTCGAAGCATGAAAACGTGATAGGGTACGAACTTATCAACGAGCCCTGGGGGTCCAATGATCAACTGGAGGAGTTTTATGAGCTGGTTGCCGGCAAAATCCGAGGCCGGCACCCCAACACCATCCTCTTTGTGCCGCCCAAGGCCATCGTGTCCAGCGGCATGGCGTCGAATACCATGACAAAGCCGGCCTTCGCCAATTTTGCCTATTCCCCGCATTTTTACGACGGCATGGTGGCTCTTTTCAAGTCCTGGCGGGGCAACGATCCCGGGGAGTCGCTGAACACCCTCCTTGACAAGGCCGGATACTGGGGAGTTCCCCTGGTGCTGAGCGAATTCGGCGCGCCTGCGGAAACCGAGAATGTAACCGGGTATACAACCGCACAATATAACTGGCTCGATGACCACTTCGCGTCGGGGATCCACTGGTGCTATACCCCCGGATGGACCAGCTCCTTGAAGGACGGCTGGAACATGGAGGACTTCAGCATCGTTGACGATGCCGGCCAGCTGCGGGCCAATTACGCGCCGCGGCCCTATCCGCAGAAAATAGCCGGCACGCCGGGCGTCTTTACTCTTACTGAAACGGGATTCACCCTGACATGGACCAATACGCTGCCCGGCGCAGCCACAGAGATATTTCTGCCGGAAAACTACGCCGATGATAAAACGCTGTCAGACAGCATACCGGGCGGCAGCTGTTCCGTCACGGGACATTTATTGTCATGCACAGGCGCCGGCACCGGGAACGCTTCGGTGAGCCTGTCTCAGTGAAAAGAACATGTCGTAACAATCATTCGAAACCGGCAGGGCCGGTAACCAGCGAAAGGAGGCCGAAATCATGCGTACACCGAGGACATACCTGCAAGGCATCAAACCACTATCCGCGTTCATCGCTGCCGGTTGCATTATGCTTCATCCTTCGCCATCCCTGCCCAACACCTATTGCGCCGGAGCCTATTTTTCAACAGAGGTCGGCGGTTACACCTGGAACGTGTCCCGGTCATCGACATATGTTTTTGTCACGCGGACACCGCCTTCAATGAGCACCGCGGTACTGGCCGGCGGCGGGCTGGTGTGGACCGGTGAATTTCTTGATGGCCGGTTCATGCTGAGGCAGAGCCTGGGTCTTGAAGCGTTCATTGCCAAACGGTTCGACATGACCCGCTTTTCCCTGATCAATACCTTCGCCTATGTGCCGTTCAGGACAGATGATTTCTTTGTGTGGTTCGGGCCGCAGTTGAACCTGTTCTACATCTGGGGGAAGGATTCATCAAGCACCATGTTCCTGTTCAGCGATTATATATCCTCCAATGTCCCCGTTTACAGGAAAAGGAGATATGGGATACTTCCCATTGGAACCGGGCTGGCACTGGGACTGGATTATGAGGTATACAATAATCTGCGCCTTTCGTTCGAGGGAGGCTTCCATCTTTCCACTTCGGTTTACGGAATATCCCGCGAGGTCGGTGACGGGAAGGCGTCAGCGACAGGATATGAAGGATATGCCAACGTGGGCGTCCTGTACCGGTTCACAGAAAAATCAAGGGACAGCCATGATGATGAATGACCGGACAGTCCGGGTTCATTTCGCCGACGTTGCGTGTTTCGTGATGCCATCGGTATAAAGACAAGGCTACTGCTCCCGGCACAATTGTTCCGGTACATTGAACAATGGCTGTTATCCTTCCGCGCCCGGGCTGAATGATTTCGTGGATTTTTTGACCTGATGGTTAACCCCGGCTTTCTGGCACAGCCGCATGCGAAATGTCAGGATGCGGCCTTCACGCCGGTCGTTGCACCGCACCTTTTAAAACATCGGAAAAACAACAGGTTCTCTTGCACGTTTGCTTCGGTGATTGAGTACCAATAATAGCGCGGGTCCTTTGTTAACCGGTCAACTTGCGGTATTTTTTATTCTTGCCATATAAAAGAATTAATGATAAACTGACTGGTTTGCTGTTTTCTGAACAATTATGATCTTTTATCAGATATGAAAAAACCGGCCGATTCAGGCAACGCAACCGCCGGTACGGAGTGAAACGGTGAATGTTGTATCCACCCTGTTGCTGCTCTCTTTCCTGATATATCTGTATCTGGGCGTCACCACCTATCAGCTTAACAGGCAATCCCGCATCAACATCCAGATGCTGGTCGTGTGCA
>DAONAJ010000120.1:0-8974 GCA_035400945.1 Spirochaetota bacterium | reverse complement strand
GACGATGTTGACGACGACGCAGCCGATGATGGTGTCGATCTTCGAGTAGCCGTAGTGCTCCGCCTGGATCCCCTTTTCCGCCACCGAGGCCTGCTGGTAGAACTGCATCCACGGCGCGATGGTCGTCCCGATGACGCCGACGCAGGCGAGGAGATAGTCGTACTTGAAGTCGATGCGCGGCCGGATGACCTCGCCCATGATCTCGCGCCACGGCTGTTCCACCATGTAGCCGGATATGATGTAGCTGATATAGAACACGCACGCGAAGAGGAACACCTTTTCCACGGACTTGTACGATCCCTTGACGACGATGTACCATACGATGCAGGCACCGGCGGGCACCGACACGTACTTGCTGACGCCGAAGAGCTCAAGGCTCGCCGCGATGCCGGCGAACTCCGATATGATGTTGCCGAAGTTGGTCAGGAGTATCATGATCATCAGGTAAAACGTGATCTTCACGCCGAACTTTTCCCTGATCAGATCGGAAAGGCCCTTGCCGGTTATGACGCCCATGCGGTTGCACATTTCCTGCACCAGGACCAGGGCGACGGTGATCGGTATAAGGGTCCAGAGCAGGGCGTACTTGAAATTGGCGCCCGCGAGGGAATAAGTGGTGATGCCGCCGGCGTCATTGTCCACGTTGGCCGTGATGATCCCGGGCCCCATGACGGAAAGGAAGATGACGAGCCTCTGCACCCGATGGTTTGATTTTAACGATTCGATCAGTTTCATCACACTTCTTCGGTCTCCTCGCGGATTTCAGGGAACACGGGCTCGAGGGCGTCCTTTATGGTGATGATGCCCTGGATCCGGTCGAACTCGTCGACCACGGGCACCACGGTGAAGTTGTACTTGTAGAATATCTGGGCCACCAGCTTGATGTGGGTGTCGATCTTGACCCTGACGACGTTTTCCCTCATTATTTCCCGCATGGGCGTCTTCGATCCGGCCTTGAGGAGATGCTTCAGGGTGAGGACGCCTATGGGAACGTCCCGGTCGTTCAGCACGTAGATGTAATAGATCGATTCAATGTCCTCGGCGACCTTCTTGATCCTCCTGATGACCTTTGCCGCGGTCTCGTTTTCCTGCGCAGACACGAACTCGGTGTTCATCAGACTGCCGGCGATACGGTCGGAATGCTTGAGCAGGGTCTTGATCTGGGCGACCTTTTCCTCCGGGAGCAGCCGGTACAGGGCGCTCACGGTCTCATAGGGCATTTCATCGAGAAGGTCGACGACTTCGTCCATCGGCGTTTCGTCGAGTATCCGCGCCAGGCGGTCGTGCTCCAGGGACTTCGCCATCATGAGCCGCATCTTCAGCGGCAGCTCCTGAAGGATGTCCGAGGCGGTGGCGTCGTCAAAGGAATTGAATATGAGCATTCGCTCCTCGGCGCCCAGGTCGATGAGGATGTCCGCCAGGTCCGCCGGATGGAGCTGCGACAGCTTGGACGACGGCACCCTGAGGGAAAGGGACCGGACGTCGTCCACCGCGGTTATGGGCTGGACGAATTTCCATGAGATGAACTTGTCCTTCAGCTCGTAGGCGAAGAGCCATTTCACCGCGGAATTGAAGAACCTGAGCCAGCCGAGCCTCCGGAGAAGCCCCTTGAACCCCACATCGACGTGGACGAGCCAGAGTTTGATGCCGTCCTTCAGGATGTGCAGGTCGTTGACCCGGACCACCTTGGACCCGGCGATGTCGACTATCTGCCTGTCCCAGAAGGTCTCCCGCAGCCTCAATTCATTGGGGGAGAGCTTGAAGGGCTCCTTCGCGCGGTTGGCGTCATCAACGACGATACGCCTGTCCACCAGGATATTGTGGATGCTTTTCCATGGATAATAGATGAGTTGTTTCCTTATCCCCTTCCGCACGACGAGTGCGTTGATCCTGGGATACATGCCGTGGACATCGGCAATAACATCATAGAGCCTGCCGATCTTGACGCTCTTCCCGTCGACGACCGGCAGGTTGATGATCTGGGACAGGTAAATGAAGGACGTATGTCGTGCCCGGTCGGTCATAGGGATTATTCGCTCGTTCCATGGATGCGGTTAAAATACCGTATGAATGCGTACCCGCGCCGGAGGCGCGGGCTTGTATTCATACAATATCCATCCAATATATTTTTCAAGTAGAATTGATGGGGAAAGAGAAATATTTTGAATTCATGCGTCGGAAAACGGCGGATGGAATGATCGTTACATTTAAATTCTTGACATTTGTGCGCGACTGTGACCTTGCTTATCCCCGTCGATGTAAAATGGTTCCCGACCTTGCATGCAGTTGCTTCCGGCGGCATGCAATTCAACCCGGAAGAGTTTAATACAATAAAAGGAGGATTCATTATGGTTGACGACAGCGGCATGAGCGATACTACCGTAACAACCGAGGGCCCCTTGAGCCAGATCGGTTCGTCCATTAAAGGCGTTTTTATCGGCCTTATCTGCTTCATAGCGGCATTCCCGGTGTTGTACTGCGGCGCCACCAGGGTGATGTGGAACAAGGTGCTCAAAGAGGCCGTCCCGGTCGAACAGGCCAAGTCGGGCAAGCCGGCCTATGTAACCGGCATTGCCACCGCGGATAAGATCGGCGATCCTCCTAACGTGGCCGTGGGCGACTACCTGGTAATATCGAAAACTCCCCAGGTGTACGCCTGGGTGGAGCATAAGAAAGAGGAATCGAAGACCGAGCGCCAGGGAGTGGCGAGCAAGAAGACGACGAAAACAACCACCTATTCCTACGCGCTGGAATGGACCGGCGATCCCAAGCCTATCTCAAGCTTTAAGCAGGACAAGTGGCAGACCTTCTGCAACAACAACAGGGTGAACCCCAATGTGCAGAACCCGACACTGGATGAGAAGCCCTCGTTCATTTATGCCGGTAATTGCCAGGTCAAGGGCTATGCCATTGACGTGAAATCGGTGTCTTTTTACTCCGGCTCAAAGGACTTGGGCTCCAAGTATATAAAAGGCGCAGCCGGCGCACCCAGGCTTGGAGACAAGCGGATCAATTATACGGCGCAGCCTTCGGGGGTTGAATACACCTTTGCCGGCGGCGTGAGCGGCAAGAGCATCGTCCCCTATGAATCGGGCAAGGAGACCAAGCTGGCCGGAAATACCGGAAATTTTGACGCCCTGATCCAGGCATTGAAATCGGAGGATAAAATGAAGGGGATCCTCTTCTTCTTCGGCGGCTTTATCCTCATGGCCATCGGCCTTAACGGCATGGTCGGTCCGCTGACCACGCTCCTCGAGTTCATACCCTTTCTGGGCGACCTGGGTGCGGGCGCGATCAGGGTGGTCCTCACCATCATCGCCCTCGTTATCTCGGCGCTCTTCTACTGGCTCATCAAGCTCTGGTTCCTGTGGTTGATACTGATCATCGCGGGGGTCGTGGCCATGATTGTCGTCAGGAAGATGAAAAAGCCGGCGACCGCGTAAGCCGATACCAATCGGAACGAATACCGAAGGGGCTGTCGATAGACGGCCCTTTTTTATTGAGAAACGATTCAGAGAGGATATGCCGGGTTATGTTTTTGATATTTTCTCGGTAAAAAATATAAGATACAGGAATACCGCGTAGGCCGCAACGGCGATAATGGACAGGGCCCGGTAGTAAAAACCTAGGGGTGCCAGCACGACCACGATGATCCAGTGCATCAGGATGATCCGGCCGGAATTCAGCTTAATCGGGAAATCGTCATACCGGCTGATGACCGCCAGGCCGTTCAGGTTCCAGCCGTAGAGGGATACGAGGGCGTGCAGCTTCAGCAGGAGCTTCCCGCCCGGCGGCTGCGGGATGACCGCATGGAGAATGATATAGGCGATCCCCGTGACGGCCGTCATGATCAGGAACACCGCTCCCGAGGTGAGAAAGGCCTTGGATTGCCGGGGCGCCCCCAGCTTCATGTAAAGGACAAAGATGATGACGACCGTGATGAAAAGGACCAGGGCGATGGCGAGCTCGGCCATGGGCAGTTCCAGGATTATGAAGATGAAAAACACGATGACCCCGAGGTTGACGGCCCAGAAGCTGTATTCCTTGAGGACGCGGCTCCGTCGTCCTCCGGCATCCTCCATCATCCCGAACATCACCGACATGGTGATGAGGGAGACGGGAAAGGAGAATCCGAGGAAAAAGATGTCCAGGGTCAGCTTCGGTAATGAGAAGACCCGCCAATATTCATGGTTGCCTATGACCAGGGAGGAGACGACAAGCCCAAGGGACAGGCAGAGCAGGGACGCCTGGTGGAACTTCGCCCCGATCGGCGCCGTCGACCTGAAAAAATCCCGGGGGAAAAAGGAAAACCTGGCTGACCTGATCGTTTCCACCAGGAGGGCGAGGATGACGGCGATAACAATGGCGTATAGGTATATCTTGAAAAAGGCGAAGAGGGCATAAAGAACAGAGAGGATATAAAATGACGCGGTTTTCGGGGAAAAGGATTTTTTCCCCTCTGAATAAATGAGAATAAAGGAGCCGCCGCTGCAGAGGTTGAAGAGAAATATATGAAGGCGCTCGAAATTAACGCCCGGCGTGAACAGGTGAAGGAACCCGAAAACCAGGGCGGCGGTCATGGTGACGATAAGGATTATTTTTGTCATACGGTTCATGGCATTTCCTGCGGCGCCCCCGGCTGGGCGGACCAGTGGGCACTATAATCTCACGGCTGGTATAAACCAAGCAAAAAATGAAGGGCATCCCCGAGCGTTTCATGCTTGAAGCGATATCCGGAATCGACGAGCTTTTTCGAAGAGACCCTGGTGCTGGACAGGATGACCTCTCGCCCCATCCTGCCGAAGAAGAGGCGGATGAGGGGGGCCGGGACGGTAAGCAGTGCCGGCCTTTTCAGGGCACGGCCAAGGGCCCGGGCAAAGCCGGCGCTTGAGACCGGTTCGGGCGCCGCCAGGTTGACGGGCCCCCGGATTGTTCCGGCGAAGAGAAGGTGCTCGATAGCGCCGATGACGTCCTCCATGGATATCCAGCTGATGTATTGATCGCCGCGTCCCATCTTTCCGCCGAGGCCGAGGCGCGCCGCCGGGAGGTAGCGTTTCAGGGCGCCGCCGCCGGGATGGAGCGCCACGCCGATACGGAGGAACACCACGCGGATACCGCGGTCCGCGGCCGGCCTGGCCGCGGCCTCCCAGTCGCGGCAGACTCCCGATATGAAGTCCTTGCCGGGGCCGTCCTCCTCGGTCATGAGGGCGTCGCCTCGGTCGCCGTAGAAACCCACGGCGGAGGCGCTGATGAGGGTTGACGGCGGCTTCTCCATGGCGGCCAGCTTCTCCGCGATGAGGCGGGTGCCGGTGACGCGGCTTTCAATGATGGCCGACATTTTGTTTTTTGTCCAGGCCCCTTCGCCGATGGGCTCGCCGGCAAGGTGAATGACGGCGTCGTCGCCGCTGAAATCATACCTTATGACGCCGCGGCGCGGGTCCCAGGACGCGTCCCCGTCCCCGCGGGACAGGGCGGTGACCCGGTGCCCCTGGGTGCGGAGGAACGGGAGCAGGCTTCTCCCTATGAGGCCGTTCGCACCCGTCACGGCTATGCCCAGCGGGCGGCGTCCCTGCCGGCGGATTACGTCATCGAGGGTTACGCGATGGCGGTATTCGAACATCCTCTCTATCTTCTTTTGTATATAACGGCCGATGACAAACCTGCTGATGAAATGGAGTTTGAAGCGGTACTGTATCCGGTCTTCCAGGAAACCGGAGGTATCGGTCTCCGGTATGAAGAGATGTTCGTGCCGCCATGACGAAAAGGGTCCCCGCGTCTGGACGTCGGCAAATTGCCTGCCCGGAATGATATCGCAGTGCCGGGCCGTCCATGATATCTTCAATGGCCCGATCTTCATCCGGAAGGTGGTGATGGAGCCGTCGGTGACCGCCGATCCCTCTTCGACGACCTCGACTTCCTCCCAGGGCGGTGTCAGGCGCTGGAGGGCACCGGGACTGGCATGCCAGTCGTAGAGGGCTGACGCGGAGACCGGGAAGCGGGTGCGCATGGTGTAAATAGGGTATTGACTCGTGCCGTTCATGAACATTCTACTATTCTTGCTTCAGCCCCGCGGATCGGGCGGGAGGATCGCGGCCAAGGCCTCCCGGATGCGGGGGTACCGGAACGTGAACCCGGCCTCCACGAGGCGCGCCGGGACCGCCCGCTGGCCTTTCAGGAGAAAGCTGCCGAATTCCCCGAGGACCGTTTTCAATGCAAATCCGGGCGCCGGCGGCACCAGGGGGAAGGTGCCCAGGGCGCGGTTCAGGGCCCGCGTCAGCTCGCGGTTGGTCACCGGCTCCGGCGCGGCGCAGTTTACCGGGCCGCTGATCGCTTTTTTTTCCAGGAGGAAGAGCAGGGCCGCGGCAAGGTCATCCTCGTGTATCCACGAGAACCATTGCCGGCCGGGTCCGAGGCGGTTGCCCAGGCGAAGCCTGAATATCCGGGTGAGGAGATCCATGGCGCCGCCGTTGCGTCCCAGAATTACGCCAAAGCGGCTGATGGCCACCCGGGCCCCGTGCTGCGCCGCCCTGAAGGCTTCAGCTTCCCAGTCGCGGCAGACCCCGGCAAGGAAATCATCGCCGGGGGCATCGTTTTCAGTGAGCTTCTCGTCCCCGCGGAAGCCGTAATAGCCCACGGCCGAGGCGCTGATGAGGGTGATCGGTTTTTTCTTCATAGCCTGCATGGCATCGGCGACGTTCCTGGTGATGAGAATGCGGCTGTTGTATATCTCTTCTTTTTTTTGCCTGCTCCAGCGGCTGAATATGGATACGCCGGCCAGGTTGACAACGGCGTCATGACCGGCCAGGACCTCCTGCCAGGGGCCCGGCCGAGACGCGTCGGCCTCGATGACCGAAACCCCTTCCGGCGGCGCCGGCTTGCTGCGGGGATTGCGCTCGATCACGGTCACCCGGTGTCCGTTCTGCAGCAGCAGGGCCGTGAGCCTGGTACCGACAAACCCGAGGCCACCGGTAATGAAAATCTTCATGGCTGTCACCTCCGGAGAGCTTTCTGGATAACGACTCTTCCTCCGTCATCGGACGGCAGGAAGAATGATTGTATCGCCGTTCAGGCAAGAAGTCTACAAGTTTTTTTATTGATAAAATACCACCTGTTATTACAGTCGTTGGAACGCATACCAGTATGCGAACATCGGCACATAGATGGCACTGTCATCGCGAACGAAGCTTCGCGTTCCGGGAAACCGTCAAGATTGCTTCGTCGCGGTGCTTCTCGCGATGACGGGATTGTTCGAATTGTCATGGCGCATCTATGTTTTGTAACCTTAAAGACGTACATGTTTCTCAATTATTAATACCTATCCGGAGCATACACAATGAAAAAGGCGATAATTGCTGTTGCCATGCTTGGTCTGTTTGTCTTTGTTTATTTTTTATGCGGCGATTCCGAAAAAACGGACGGTTCGAAAACCACCCTGATGACCAGCACGGCCGGCTCCAGGGAGGGGGCTTCATCCCCCGACGATGAAGAGCAGGCATCGGGAAGCGATGAAGAAAAAGAAGGGCAGGAAGAAGTGAAGAGGGCCGCTGAAAACACGGTCACCTTTACCGTGCGCGGCGAAAGCGGCGCCACTACCTTCAAATCGGTCAATCCCTTTATAAAGATCGCCCGGACATCGGACATGACCGGATATGTCGCTAATTTTGCCGGCGACATGTCGGGCATCAAGGTGGCTGACCAGTCGACCTATACCAGGGTGCTGTCTATGCTGATCCCGGCCGACGTGACCCCGGGCACCTACAATGAAAAGTCGAGTAATTTCATGTTCCAGTATTTCGGGACCGAAAACGGGGTCATGTACAGCCTTGACGTCAATTATCCCTTTACCCTCACCATCGACGAGTGGGGCGGTCCGGGAGGAAGGGCCCGGGGTAGCTTTTCCGGGGAATTGAAGGTGGAGGGTTCGAACTCGGTCATCCTGATCCAGGACGGGAGATTCGACGCCGGCATACAATGACCGCGGACGGCGGCGCCTGCCCGCGAACAGGCAGGCGGCCGGCGCGCAATTACCGCCCGGTGTTTCTCGCGATGTCGACAAAGACCCCGATCTGTTCCGCGATCAGGTAAAACAGGCTCAGGAGCAGAAAGCCGAGTATCGGCCCGGAGATGATGGCGGTCAGGCCGCCGGCAAATCCGCCTCCGCCCGCTATGATCGACAGGCCGGGAATCCCCATGGGGACGCTGCCGACGATCCATATGCCGATCCCGGCGGCAAGGCCGCCGAGAACATAGAAAAGCCCCAGGGTCTCGCCGACCATTTTTATGAAAATAACGCACACGGGAATGACGATATAATCGGTTGACTGCGGGAGCGCGTCAATGTCCGCAGACCGGTACCAGAGGATGTTGATGATCCCGTAGGCGAGGCAGATGAAAACAATCTGCAGGAAAATGTTCGCAAAAAATATCTTCGCCTCGAAGCCGTAGGTGAGGGGGTACCAGAGCTTATAGGATCCGTAGATGAAACCTATCAGCATGAGGGCGGCGAGGGCCCTCAGGACCCAGCAGAATACTTTGGTAAAGAATTTTCCTTCCGATATCATTGAAAGGACAGGCTTGAGCAGCAGAAACTTTTCCATGTGTAACCTCCGTTGTTGTTGATCATACATGTTGATTTTCCTGGTGTGTCATTTCGAAGCCCGCTCGTCATACGATGGTATATTCTAGACAACAGCGTTTTCCCGTATAAGTCAATTGAAAAAATTGCTTATCATTCGGCGGCGATCGCGACAATAGTCGGAATCTGTCCATATTCATGACTTTTGTTGTATTATTTTTTTCTTTCCTCTTGACTTCCCGTCCGAGTATTAAAAAATGCAATGTAATTCAATGCCGCCTGCCGCGGCCCGATACCATGAGAGGATGCCATGTCAGATAACCCCCTTGTCCGTTTGTTGAATCCTTCATCGATCGCGACCGTGGGCGCCGGCAACAATCCCCTTAAAATGGGGACCAT
>DAONAJ010000119.1:0-8998 GCA_035400945.1 Spirochaetota bacterium | reverse complement strand
GGCGGAAACAACGGGTGTGGTCCATCTCCTGTCCCGGCGCCTCACCGAGCTTTCCGGCGGGGAGCTGCAGCTGGTGCGCATTGCCCACGCGCTGGCGCAGAACAGCTCTGTCATCCTGCTGGACGAGCCGGTGTCTCACCTCGATATCCAGCACGCGGTCATGATCATGGACATCCTCTGGAAGCTCAACCGCGGCGGGGCAACGGTCATGGCGGTGCTCCATGACATCAATCTGGCTTCGGATTACTCGGGCAGTATAATCGGAATGAAACAGGGGGGCGTTTTTTTCAACGGCGCGCCCCGTGAGGTGGTCCGCTATGACCTCATCGAGGCCCTCTTCGGCACCGCCTGCATCGTCATGGACAATCCGACGACCGGCAGGCCCTTCGTGTACCCGGTGCCGGGGTATATAAAATAAAAAAGCGGGGCTCATGAACCCCGCCTTTTGTCATGGCATGGACTTCCCTTGTTTTACCATTCGTCGCTCTGCTTGTCGTCGTAGCGCTCCCGAACCGTGGCGGTGATGTCATCCAGGTAGAGGTATTCCCACTGGGACGGCTTTCTTCCGGAGGTGGCGCTCTTGTACTGGATGTTGACGATCTTCATGGTTTTTTTCTGGTTCAGGAAATCGTCGTCCTGGGCGATGTTGTTGCGCAGCGGAACGGTGATCTGCTTCCAGCCGGAAAAGTTTATCGTCTGCACCAGCATGATGACATGGGTGTCCTTTTTCGTGTCCTGGAGCATGAAGGTGAGTTGGCCGAAGTTCTTCCTTCCATATACCCAGAAGGAGACGGACTTGCAGTACTTGTCGATGATGAGCTCCTTGGCCGGCTTGATGACGAAGATGTCCCCTCCCTTGGTCTTGAACTTGAGCCCCAGGTATTTCTTGGAATTGGCGGTGGCCGGAAGCTGGTCCCGTACGGTGAGCTTTGCGTCCTGGTCCGAGGTAACGTTATAGGTGATGTTTTTATTCGAATAGGGGGTCGTTTCAAAATCCTCCAGGACAATTTCCTGCCATACCGTCACTTTTTTGTCTGCCGCGGGCTTTTTCGCTTCGGCGGCCTTTTCTTCTTTCGCCATGTCCTCTTTGGCCTTCTCTTTCTTTTCCTGCGCGTAGAGGGGCACAATTAATGCCAGCGCCATGATGACCATGATGAATTTTTTAAACATCCCGGATCCTCCATGAATAATTTGATAATTCCTTCTCGTATATATAATATGGTAACACCTGTCGCGGGGAGTGTCAATACATTCTTTTATTGCGCTTTAAAAAGTTGGCGGGAAAATAACACGCCGCAGGTAATTTACTTGAAAAAATATATTGCTGTAGTATTACGATGAAGGCCGATACAGCACCTGTGGCGGCACTAACATCGGGACGGTTCCTGTCATGAACATGAGAGAAGCTGAAAGGTACGCCGGCGGCGTTATTGCACGATGCCGTTTTGACTTCAACCAGGCCCTGTCCGGCGACGTGGTTGACGTGAGCCTGAAGGGGTTCGGCATCGAGATCCGCAACAGCACCAGCTCGCTCATTGAGGAGTTAAAGGCGGCCGGGAATTACATGATTACGGTGGATTTCGGCACTGAGACCATAATGGCCGCCGTAAGGAATGCCTGGCACATGGTCCGCTTCGATGATGGCGCCATGATATTCAGGGGGGGCGTGGCGATCGACGTTATGTCCCCGGGAGACAGGCTTATCCTGTCGAAGATAATCGAAAAAATGCGATACGGCCGTTAACATACCCGCATGTATCCACGGACCGTAATCCCCAACGTCAGGAAAGGTGAGGGCGGCGTCAATGCCCCGGGCGGCCTGCGAACGTCAATCCTGGCGCCGTTCATGATCTGCGCAGCAATGCTGATTTCTATTGTGCCGGCCATGGCCGTGCAGGGCGGTCAGCCGGCGCCGAAAAGCGCCCCGGGCCGGCAGTGGTACGGCGGCGGCCTCGGGCCGGTGAAGGAATTCGACTGGTTCTGGTTTCTCTATGAAAGGGAGAGGGCGGGGAATGTCAGGACACTGACGGTCCGCCCCTTTTACCTGAAGACCGGCACTGACCTGAACTATTTCCAGGCCTCCCTCATGCCCGTTCTGTTCTGGCGCTATTACACGCCTGAAAATGACAGGTGGAAATGGCTCTTCGGGTTTGGCCAGGTGGACGATGTCAGGAAAAACGGCAAACGGGATTTTGATTTCGGATTTTTCCCCCTGCTGTTCTTCGGCTTTGGAAAGGACCGGGCTAAAGAGAACTATTTCATGCTGTGGCCCTTCGGCGGTACGCTCAAGGGCAAGTTCGTTACTGACAAGTTGTCGGCTTACGTTTTCCCCGGGTTTCTCCTCTTTATATTTTTCCCGCCGGCCGGGATAACCACCGCCGCAGGCATATACACCGCCCTCGGGTGGGGCCTCCTGTCCCTGGTGCCGGTGTATCTCTATTACGAGGTGCATGATTTCAAGGCCTGGAACGTCCTGTGGCCGTTTCTCTACTACGGCCGCGGGGGCCGCCGGGAGGAATTCAGGATTTTCCCCCTTTATTCGCATTTCCACAAGGAGGGTTGGTACGACAAATACTCCTTCATCTTTATCATCAATTACCAGCGTTATTATTTCACCAATGACCTCCACCAGACCTTCTTCCTCTTCCCCCTCTTCGGACGGAAGTGGAGCCGGTCGGGTCGGATGTCATCGGTGACGCTCCTGTGGCCCTTTTTCTCCTGGGGCTATGACAAGAGGATCGGCGACTGGGAGCTCAACATACCCTGGCCGCTGGTCATGCTCAAGGACACGGAGCGGCCGAAGATACGGAAGCGCATATTCTTCCCGGTGTACGGCGAATACCGCTATGAGGACAACGAGACCATGTTCATCACGCCCCTCTACATCAGGCTGAAGAAAAAATCCGATCTCTTCGACTCGCAGGAGCATATCAGCCTTCTCATCTTCTGGTTTTTCCGGAGGAGCTATCACGGCGAGCCGGACCCGTACTACGGCATGGAGTGGCGCTATTTCAAGATGTGGCCCCTCTTCAGCGTCGAGTATAACGACAGGGGGGACCGTTCTTTCAACATGCTCACGGTCTTTCCCTTCCGCGACCGTGAAGGCTATGAGAAAATGTACCAGCCCTTCTGGTCCATCGTGGAATATTCCCGCTTCCGAGACGGCGAACAGCGATTGGGGCTCCTCATGCGCCTCTGGTACCAGCGCTGGGGCGGGCGGTTCTTCCAGTGCAAGGTTCCCTTCCTGGTTTCTGTGGGCCGGCGGGGGGGGCGGCTGACCGAGCTGGCTTTTTTTGAATACATGTTCGGCTATTCCGTGAAGCGGAAGGGCCGTTATGTCCGGATCTTCTGGATCCCCATCCGCATCGGCGACAGCGAGGACATGCCGCCCGACGCGGCGGATGAGGATGACGCGCGGTCAAGAAATATTGCCAGCGAATCGCTTTTGCTGATTGACAGGCCGCTGGATTCTGTTAGCATAACGCATCATTTCGATTGGGGGAAGCGATGAAGGGCCTCGCCGACATTGCCTCATTCCTGGGCAGGAGCATACTCCATATCCTGGATTTTTCAGGATACACGATCCTCCTCTTCTTCCGCTCCCTGCGCTACCTGCCAAACGTCGTCAGGCGGCGCCACGAGATCGCCCGGCAGATGTTCAACGCCGGGGCGCGGACCTTCGGCGTCATCACCGTGGTGTCACTGTTCACCGGCATGATCCTCACCCTCCAGACCGGTATAGCCCTGAAGGACTACGGCATGGAGGAGAACATCGGAAACATCGTCATCGCCACGCTGACCCGCGAAATGGGGCCTTTCAGCGCGGCCATTATCCTGATAGCGTCCATCGGTTCCGCCATGGCCGCTGAGCTGGGCACCATGAAGGTCTCGGAGGAGATCGACGCCCTCCAGGTTATGTCGATCCATCCCGAAGACTACCTGGTGATGCCCCGCGTCGTGGCCCTTACCGTCATGCTGCCGGTCGCGACCATTTACGTCAACACCCTGGGCGTCATCGGGGGCGCCGTGATCGCCGAGTCGCACCTGGGCGTCTCCTTCCAGACCTTTTACCTCCACGTGCTGGAGTCCCTCTGGTTCAAGGCGACCTACGTGGGGCTCTTCAAGGCCTTTGTGTTCGGGATGGCCATCTCGTCCATCAGCTGCGCCCACGGGCTCAGGGCGGAGAACGGCGCGCGCGGCGTGGGCCGCGCCACCCGCAACAGCGTGGTCGCGTCGTTCCTGGTGGTGCTCATCGTCGGCTATTTCATCACTGACATTTTCTTCAGGGAGGGCCTGTGATAGAGCTGTCGAAGGTGCGCAAGAGCTTCGAAGGGAGGCTGGTGCTGGACGGCGTGTCCCTTGCCCTGGACCGCGGCGAGACCTTCGTTATCATCGGCATGTCCGGCACCGGCAAGACCGTCACCCTCAAGCACGTCGCCGGGCTCCTGGACCCGGACGAGGGGGACGTCCTGATCGGCGGGGTGAAAATGAACGGCGCGGCGGATGACGTGAAGGAGAGGCTGCGCATGAAGATGGGCATCGTGTTCCAGTCCGGCGCCCTCATCAATTGGCTCACGGTGTTCGATAATGTCGCCCTCCCCCTGGTGGAGCGCCGTCTTCTTCCCGACGCGGACATCGAGGAGATCGTCGACGAAAAGCTCCGCCTCCTGGGCCTTTCCGAGGCCAAGCACAAGATGCCGGGGGAGCTTTCCGGCGGGATGAAAAAGAGGGTCTGCCTGGCGCGGGTCCTGGTGCGGAACCCGGAGATCATCCTCTATGACGAGCCCACGGCCGGCCTTGACCCGGTCATGTCGCGCACCATCAACAACCTCATCAGGCAGATGAAGAAGGATTTCGGCGTCACCTCCATGGTCGTCACCCATGACATGCACAGCGCCTACGATATCGCCGACCGTATCGCCATGCTCTACAACGGCTCGATCATCCAGTGCGACGTCCCGGAGAAGATCAGGGACTCCGATAATCCCATCGTGCGGCAGTTCGTCAGGGGGATGGTGGAGGGGCCGATCGCGGTCGATTAACCTCGCGAACCGAATAAATATTGCCCCCCGACCCCCGGAGGGGGGCACCTGACATCTCATGACCCCCCTGTCCCCCCGAGGGGGTCATGCGGTAATACTGTTTGAAAACTGGCGATGAAATGTAATTGCCATTTTATTTATAGTGTTAAATGATATGAGAGTCAATACGCATAATGAATAGTGCCCCCTCGGGGGGACAGGGGGGTCAACGGAATCATGTGGTTGAATATTCCCAGAGGCGGAGTGAGGTGACATCAATGGACGGAAAATATAAAAGCGAAATCGTGGTGGGAATCATCTTCCTCGTGGCGATGATCCTGCTGGGATATTACACCATTATCATGTCCCGCAAGTTCCTTGAGCCGCCGACCGCCTATTACATGACGGTCGTGTTCCCCAACATCGAGGGGCTCGAGGCGGCCAACAAGGTGAAGATCAACGGCGTCGACGCGGGCAGGGTCGAGGAGACGGGGCTGAAGGGCCACCAGGTGCTGGTGAAGCTGAAGATGTACACCCGCTTCACCATGTACGAAAATTTCTCGATCAAGATCAAGAGCGACTCGCTCCTTGGCAAGAAGTTTGTCGCCATCGCCCCCGGCTCTCCCTATGACCGGAACGGTATCGCCCAGGCCGTGATCACCGAGAGGGAGAACCTCCCGGGAAGGTACGAGGACGTCATGGGGGCCGTGAGCGAAATCATCGACGACAACCGGGAGAACATCTACGCCTCCATAAGGAACATGCGGGAAATCACGGAAAAGCTCAACGCGGGGAAGGGGACCTTCGGCAAGCTTATAAACGAAGACAAGGTCCACGGCCAGACCGAATCGCTGGTGAAGGAACTGCGTGAAACCATCGAGGACGCGCGCGAACAGGCCCCCATAACCAGCTTCATCCGCGCCGCACTAACTGCTTTCTAATAGCTAATCATGCTTGTATAACGTGAGGATGAATTCGATCAATTTCGGGGTGTCGACATTGATGGGATCGATATATTCCAGGATGCCGGCGAAGAGGAGGATGACCTGCGTTATCCTGCCGATGAACTGGGCCTCGGATTCCGCCACCTCGACGCCGCTCTTCAGGTCCTTGATGGTTGTGGAATAGAGGTTCAGGTGATTCCTGATGAATTTCTTGATTATCTCCCGGATCTTCTCGTCTTCGAACCCGTAGAGGATGATGTTTATCAGAATCCGCATGTTCTTCTTGTCGAGGAGAAACTTCTCGATCCCGAAGAGCGTCGTTATAAGCGCCTTGTCGTTCTTGTCCAGGTCGAGCCCCTGGACCACGCCTATCTGGTCCCTCTGTATCTGGTTAAAAAAGTTCTCAATGAGGGCGACGTAGAGCTCTTCCCTCGTGGGGAAGTAGTGCCGGAGACCTCCCTTGGAAAAGCCCGCCTCCTTGGCCACGTCCTCCAGTGAAACCTGGGAGTACACATCCTGCTCGAGGCAGCGCTTCAGCGCCTCGATGATATGTTTCTTTTTCTTGATGACTTTGAGTTCTTTTTTCATTGCCGTGCTTGTTATTGATTTCCCGTTTATGCCCGCGGCTGAAAACGGGATATTATATGATACTTTTCGACACCGGGTTGATGCTTTCTATACCATTAAATTCCCGGGATTGCAAAAATTGGACGAAATACAGCCCGATTGGATTGAATTGTATATTTTATGGAAATTTTGTAAATAAAAATTTTTATTTTATTGAAGGGAATGATAAAGAAGGCGCGGCCATGAGACCGCGCCTGCGGGAAGGCTAAAACTCGCTGAATCCGTCATTTTTCATGATTTCTCTGATCGGCTTTTTCTCCGCTCCCATGATCGCGGCATGGTTCACGGTCCCATGCTTTCTGCCGTTGCCGTTGCCGCCGCCATGAATGGACCTCTCGGAATCCATCTTTTTAAGGTGTTCCATGTTCATGGCGTATTGACGTTCGGCAGCCACGTCCATGATCTGCTCTTCGTTGATCTTGAACTTCTGGACCAGCTTCATAAGGTCCGAAGCCTGGTTCACCAGCATTTCGCTGGCGGAGGCGGTCTCCTCGACCAGGGAGGCGTTCTTCTGGGTCGTCGTGTCAATCTCGGTTATGGCCGTGTTTATCTGCTCGATGCCCTGGCGCTGTTCGACGCCCGCGGCGGCGATCTCGGATATGAGCTGGCCCACCATCCCGACGGCGGCTATGACCCGCTCCAGCGCCTCGCCGTTCAGCTTCGCGGATTCGATGATGCTTGCCAGGGATTCGCCGCTTTTGGCGACAAGCTCGGTGCCGAGCTCAACCTTGTTGATGGAATCGGTGATCATGTCGCTGATCTCGTTCGCGGCCCCGGCGGAACGCTGGGCCAGGTTGCGCACCTCGCCGGCGACCACCGCGAAGCCCCGGCCCTGGTCGCCGGCCCGGGCCGCCTCGACCGCCGCGTTAAGGGCGAGGAGGTTGGTCTGGAAGGCTATATCGTTGATCACCTTCAGTATGTCGGCTATTTTCTTGCTTGACTTGTTCACCTCGTTGATCGACTCGACGGCCCGGGTAACGATCGTGCCGCCGTTTTCCGCCAGCTGTATCGACTTGATGGACTGGTCCTTCGCCTCCTGCACCACACGGGCCGCCTCTTCGGCCTTCTTGTTCGCCTCCTCGGAATTCTCGGAGTTCTGCTTGATGGTGGCCACCGCCTCCTCGATGATGGTGGCGATCTCCTCGAGGGCCGATGCCTGCTCCGAGGTGCGCTGCGACAGGTTCTGGTTCCCGCTCGATATCTGCTCGATGGTCTGGGCCACGTGGGTGGCGTTGATGGAGACCTGGGCCACGATGTCATGGATGTCATTGATGAAACGGTTGATCCAGATGGCAAGGTCGCCTATTTCGTCTTTTGTCGTTATTTCAATCCGCTGCGTGAGGTCGCCGTTTCTCTCTGCGATGTCCTTCATCATTTCAGTTATACCGTTAATGGGCATCGTGATCATCCGGGATATGCCGTAGAATATCCCGAACATGATCGCGATCACTCCGGCGAAAACGCCGATGATCACGAAGAGTATGGACCATATCTCGTCATTCACGTCGTTGATGTAAACGCCGGTGCCGATGATCCATCCCCACTGGTTGAAGGATTGCACGTATGATATCTTGGGCACGATCTTGTCCTTCTGGTCCTTCCACTGCCACATGTAGTCGACGTATCCCTTCCCCTTCTCCTTGCAGGTTTTCACGAATTCGAGGAATATGGCCTTGCCGTTGGGGTCCTTGTAGTCCGACAGGTCGGTCCCGTTGAGGGCGGTGTTGAAGGGGTGCATGATCATGGTCGGATGGAAGTCGTTGATCCAGAGGTAATCCTTTCCCTCGGGGCCGTACCGCAGGGCGTTGATCAGGTCGATGGCCTGGGCCTGGGCTTCCTCCTCCGTGATGGTCCCGTTTTTCGATTTCATGTAGCAGTTCTGGAGGATGCTTATGCCGACCTCGGTCACCTCTTTGAGCTTCTGCTTTTTCTGGTCGATGATGCAGGTCCTCATCTTTGGAACCAGGAACAGCCCGAGAGCGCCGATGAAAAGCAGGATGATGACCGCGCTTGATATAAAAATTTTTGTTTTTATCCGCAGGTTCCCGAGAAAGGCTATTTTTGTTTTCATGTCTGACTCCCCCTGTTTGATGTTTTTTATAGAATAATCTATCTCATCCGGTACCGTCTTAAAACCTGATGCGGTAGCGGGTGCCGTTGCTGCGTGATATCATGAGTTTGCCCTTTATCTGGCGCACGAGGGCCTGCACGAGTTCGAAGCCCATCGACGACGGATTGTAGCAGTCCACATATTCCGGCAGCCCAATCCCGTTGTCGGAAATTTCAAGGACATGCGCCATCTCGTTGAAATCCCATGAAAACAGTATGGATATTCGACCCGGCCGTTCGTTCGGGAACGCGTGCTGGAGGGAGTTTGTCACCAGTTCGTTGATTATGAGGGCGCAC
>DAONAJ010000118.1:0-9225 GCA_035400945.1 Spirochaetota bacterium | reverse complement strand
TCTGTGGAATTATTATCTGGCGACAAAATAGGAGTTATGCAACAAGTCTATTGAAGATTTTTATTATGGTGTTATTCGGGTCACTATTAATTACAATAAGTTCTTAAGTTTTCTGCCTGTTTGGGAAGCGGGGGAGGGAAGAAGGTCAAAAACTCATTAAAATATCCTGTACCCGATATTCATGGTTACCGCAACCGATTGAAGGGGTTTTCCCGCAGTGAAGGCAACACTGTAAGTGAAATCGGCTCCCGCTACAATTCCTTGCCACAGGTCATAATAACACCCGACAGAAAGACCGAAGATATTCACGTATTCAGATATCCTTTCTTTAATGAAAAGAAAATATGGATTCAATGAGGTATATTCAATATGCGAAAAACCATCCCATATCCTGCCATAAAGAGTCAGCGTGTTTATCGGGACCTTGAAATGATGCCTGTAAACAAGACCAGGATAAAACTGAGCCATAATCATTGATGAGTCGTAAGTAAAAAGCCTCTTGGCGCTCCTCATTTCCGTATATCTAAAATGAAGCTCTGGAGATAGACCCCAAAAATTCATGACATATATCCCGGCCGTACAGGAAAAGAGATGTGATGCCATGAACCGTCCTCCATAATCAGCCACCGGCACATGGCCGCCGTAACCGGTGAACAATGCCAGATATTCCCTCCTGACATGGTGATATTGGGTACCCTTTTCCGAGGACCTTTCTGGTTCCCGGGCCTCTTCCTTTACTTTTTTTTCCCTTTCTGAATTTTTCTTGTCCGCCTTCTCCTTTTCTAGCCGGTCCCGTTCAAGTCGTTCCCGTTCGGCGGTATTCTCGGCCCTGTCCCTTACTTCATCAACGGCTTTTTCACTGTTCTTGACCGGTTTCTTTTTCTCTGCAGCCCCATCAGCTTGTTTTTCAGCATAATCCATGTCATCGTTCTTCTCTTTAACATTATTTTGATGGATCTTTTCTCCATCAACCATGGCCACCGGGTATTCATTACCATGCTGTCGATGCCCCCTGTCATTCCCAGTAGCTGAGAGTTCTGCCGGGTAGGCATTCCCGGGCCCTGGCATGACAACGATAATAAAGATAACCAATAATTTATTCTTCATGATCCCCGCTCATCATTAATGCTATTGATAGTATCAGGCGATGGCAGGCAATGAAGTTAGTTCAAATCTATGCCCGCCATCACCTGCGATATTTTGATTATTCAGCCGGTGCATCCCATCTCAGATCATAATACCGTGAAGAACTCCGCTGATCGCCTTCACTGTATGCAGTGACCGTGAACCGGGCATTGATCCACATGGTGTGACCATTGAACGCATCACCAACAATCGGGCCTCTGCCGCTTGTCAGCAGGCCCGGATAGATCATTTCGCTATTGCTGTTTATTTCGAAAGTAAATGTCCTCTCAATGGTCAGGCCATTGGTTATATACTGGTCAAAAACACCCGTGACAGTATATCGCGAGGTGCCTTCCGGAACCGTCAGGCCGCTCAGGAAGAGATTACTGTGACAGGTGGACCCCCACCAGGTTGTGCAGTCAGTATTCACAAGATTAAGAAGAGGCGAACCGAAATCAGCAACCGTACCGGTTGTAACATTCGCCTGGGCCGAATACTCGCCGCCATTACCGTTTAAAGTGACCACCTGTGCCCTGATATTATACGTTTTCCAAGCTTTCAGGGGACGGCCCCGGTGCTGCGTTATCGTATAATTACACGCCCCGGTCACCATCTCCCCTCCCGCGTAGGTGTCATACGACGAAGCGTCACTCCAACCCTCCTGGCTCTCCTTCCACTGTATGATATACCTGAGGGCCCCGGATGCATGCACGTTGTTCACGACGATCTGCCTGTCATTTGCAACATTGACATCGGCGGTGAATACGGGCACCGGAGGCGTCTGGTTGCTATATACGAACACCGACGCGACCTTTCCCCTGTTATCGGTATCTCCGGCCATCGTAATCCCATCATAACCGTCGAAGTAGGCAGCCTCGCTTCTGCCGTACATGTTATAACCGATCACGGCGATTATATAATACTGGTTCGTGCTGTTTATCGGTATGGTTATATCCCGTAATCCAAGCCAGTTAATGTGCTCCCCTTCATCGATCCTGACTGATTCCCAGTTCAAAGGATTCTCATCCCTTGCGATCAGGGGCTCGGACTGGTCATGGCTGGGGTTAACCAGCTTGTAATAGACTTCGTAGTATGTTGCAAATTGTGATTCAATATTGACGACATCTATCTGGCCGGCACCGCCACTGGCAAAGAACCTGGGCGGATCAACCACGTAGTTCTGTTGCTGAGGAAGATTTTCCACCAGAGATGCCCGAATCTCATAATTCCGGTATTCCACCGGGGAGAAAAAGTAATTCTGAAGGCCTGAGTCTTTAAACCCTATCTCGAGGTCATCATAGAATAATGAACCGGAGGGTACCTTCTTTGAAGAGAGGGTGTGTTCAACATTTGAAGCGTCTGTCATGTCCGACTTCGTCCAGTAATCTGCCAAAAAGACGTTGGGGGTGACAGCGCCGACGATTGGGTTGACGGTAGTCGGCATCACTATGTAGTTCAGCTCCTCGGAAAAAAGTTCCGCTCCCTGGTTCTTTAACCAGAATGTGTCGCGGTATTTCGTCTCTGCCGGTGTCCTTATGTATACGTCTACCGCTTCCCGGCCGCCGGCAAAAACGTCATGATTCCCGGCGAAAAGCCTCGAATATTCATCATAGACCCCGGTCGGGGGCTTGAAAAATATATGGAATCTCTGGGTATCATAATCAACATAACTGTTGAAGCGGCAGTCTATGACGCGTTTGTCTTCCACCTGTTCCCTGTCGCCGGCATCACCCGGATCAAGCTTCAGCCGATACCATCCGTTGCCGTCATTAAAATTCACCTCAAGGTCAATGGCATTTATCTTGAAAAGGCCGGTGCTGAGACGCGGCTTGCATACCCTCTGTGCCGCGTAACGGTCATAGGACAGGGTAACGTAGGCGAATTCATTACTGGCCGCCCGTGGCATTAGTGGATTTTCCGTGAAGTTGTTATTGTTATAGCCCTTCACAAAAACCTTATAGACACCATCATCCCTTACTTCTCCCGCAGGGTTATCAAGCTTAATCCTGTTCAGCCCCCGATGGGCTGTAAAATTCCGCGACGGGGCGGTTTCATCATTCAGCGGAGACTTGAGGCCGTTATAGTCATAATTATAGGGTCCCACAACGGTGATATTGAAATATTCAGTATAATTTGCGTCACCGATTCTGACGTAGACAGTGTTGTCGGCCATCCCTGCGGCGCTG
Source organism: Spirochaetota bacterium (assembly GCA_035400945.1). Lineage (GTDB taxonomy): Bacteria > Spirochaetota > UBA4802 > UBA4802 > UBA5550 > RBG-16-49-21. Next base: position 5,914 of record DAONAJ010000118.1, on the reverse strand, counting down.
AAGGTGAATCCGCCGGCGCCGCCTGGCTCGGTGCCCGATGCCACATTGTATACCAGGGCAACTGTTTCATCATTCACTATCGCGCCGCTGCTGTTAAGCATGCTGGGAGTACTGACATCCACCCCATGAAGCTTACCCATGGCGGTTACATTGACCACGTATTCAAGGCCGCCGCTTGAAAGGAGCTTCCCTTCAATAAATCCGATTTTTTCGCCATTCACGCCGGTTGTTTCCCTGTTAATAAAAACCTCGTTATTGTTTGCCCGTAATTCATCGGCAGTGACTCTCACAGTTTTTGCGGTCCTGTCCTCTGCGCCTTTCACTTTTATCTTGATCTCATATTCTCTGGCATTTCTTGATTCATTGATGGTTACTTTTATGTTATTGAAACCGCCCTCGGCGTAATGGGAAAACTGACCGGGAATGCCTTCCGGCTCCGGATCGCCCTTCTGGAGGGTATAATTGAATCCATACCATTGGTTCGCCTTGCCGCCGGACTCGAGGTTTACTGCTGAAAAAATTCCCACCGGTTCCCTGCTGGTTTCTATTCCCTCGAAAAGAAACCTCGACTCAGACAGGTTGATTTCAAGATGAACCACATCGCTCTTCACGAGCCTGCCGAGGTACTTGGCCCTGGCAAATTCGCCTTCGTTTGACAGGCTGTTCCATCTCGTGTTGATGCTGAAATACTCCCGTGATTGCACGGGCGTAAACGAGAAAGCCTTGAAATACTCGTTGAAATCTCGGATATCCATGCAGACGATCTCGTAACGTTCCCCGGCCCAGATCGGATCATTGATGTCCCCTTCAAAATAACGACCGTTATGAAGGATTATCCAGTATTTCATTTTTAATAGCTCCTCCCGCTCGAGGAATTCATTGGGATTATAGCTCGTGTTGTCCAGTATGTCAAAGGGATTGTACGCCGTCATGGGACCGATCCGTTTGATCGTTTCAATCTTTCTTACCGTATTATTCTCATCAACATAGGATTTCACATAGGTTTCGAACAAACGCCAGGAATTTCCCCGTTTATTCGTCGAATATGCATAATCACCTGAAGACGCCGGGTCGGAAACGAATCCTTCCTTCCATTTGAGGCCTGTATCCGGGACCGTGAGAACCCTGCTGTTTTTGTCCGATTCCCATGTTTCCCCCTTCCCGATTTTATCCGCATAGATATTGAACAAGGCCTTTTTCAGCGAAATCCCCGGCGATATAGTACCGTCTTCTTCGACATCAAAAGCCGCGACGCGATAGATCTCCCTGGTGTTTGTTCCTATTATCTTGATCAGGGCGGTCCTGGCTTTTGCTGTATTCTCCACTATCTTGAGATTATCTACCCCGGGGTTGTAATTGGAGTCTTCGACACGGTCCATGTCGTAGCTTACCACCGTGATCTGCGGCATGTACCCGTTGGCAAGGGCCTGTTTTACTTCGAAGGTATTTAAACCGGGAATTTCAATCGTATAGGGACCGAGCTCTTCGCCGCCGTATATTTCCTGTTCAAAGGCGCTGTAATCATCGTTCCTGAGACGAAAGGTTTTAACCGGAAGGATGGCGCCACCGGCGGTCCTGAAGGAAAGGGTGCAGATAACATTGCTGATGCGCACCGGCATGTTAACCGTGTCATTTTTTATATATAGACCCGCGCGGACATACCCGGCATTGGGCCCCACATCGTAGGAATCCTTTGTTTTTTCGCTCTTGCGATAATTGGTTGCCATGTTCTGGATCGTTTCGTCCTTCAGCTCAATGCCGTTCCGGTCCAGGTTGTCAACGTAGTCAACATCCTGGAATACCGTCTTTTCCGACATGGTGGACTGGGCAAATTTTGCTGAAAAACTCTTATTCTGGCTGCTGCTTGTCTTTGTCGACATGCTGGTCCCGACGCTTCCGGACTCAACATCTAATGCTCCTATTATAGGAACGGCCATAGTAACGCTGTAATCAACTTCCATGGAACTTGAAGCTCCATAGGAATACGCGTTGGCATTATCAGTTGATTGACTTTCCTTGGTGACATAGGGTGTCGTTTTCTTGTTCATCTGCGTGTAATGCTTGTTTTCCATGCTGTTGGAAATGGTCTGCTTCGTGTCAGAACTGTCTATCATCTCCGTGTAGTTTTCTTTTGTAATAATCTCGCTTTTTCTCAGTTCCATGGTGATGGGTGTTGTTACGCGGGTAACCACTCGGGGATAGTCAGCCACCATGGGGCTTGACATGACCTCTAAATCATTCAGCACGCCGTCCCCGTCCCAATCTTCCGTGGCCGTGAAACCGTTCGGGTCAGCGTCAACAACCCCCATGGCATAGGCAGGTATTGGAGTCCCCAGGGGCGCGCTGAAGATCGGATGCAGGCCATCGACCGGCTTAAGGATAATTTTACCTCCTCCCGGCTTTTCCGGCGTTCCCGGGGATCCGGGTGTCTCCGGGTCTATCGGCGGTTCAACTTCCTCTATCCTGAGAGGTGTGGCTTTCTTACCCAGAAAATTATATTTTCCGCATCCCTGTATTGCCGCAAGAGCAGCAATTATGCAAAGGCATGTTAGATTTCTTTTAATTGTCGTTGTCATCATAATCCTCCCTTTGATTACTTCTCAGTCTAGTAAAACTTCAGCCTGCAATTGATCAGCGCTGACAGATACTTTCGAAAAAGGCGCACGAGATCCCCGGCGGCTCATTGTACCGCTAAACAGATGTTGTGTTTTATGTGAAGATTACCGGATTTCTAAAGTATATTTTTTACCTTACAAGAACCGGTTTTTGCAACCTTAACCTTCTATGAGGAAGTAGCTGATTGCGGAATAAAAAGACAAATTTTTTTAAAATTATTGCGTCCTCAGCGGCAACCTCTGGGAGCGGGAAGATGCCAGCCTTGAGCTGGCGAAGCCCAAGGATGGCCGCATTGTCGAACCGGCGGCTGCAGCTTTCAAGGAATTGTTATTGCGCGATGACCGCGGGGATCCGTTGACTGTGAAGACACATCCATTACCGACAATTATCTGGGCATGCCCTGGTCGCAGGTGAGAATGTGGGCCGCCCGTGCCCTGGGCCAGATCGGCGACGAAGCGGCATTCAAAGCGCTCCTCAGGGCTTCGAAAGAGAGGGACAGCCAGGTGAGGAAACGGGCAGATACAGGTCTCATATACCCGGAAATGGCGGTAAAAGATGAAGAATTAAAGGGAACGATTAAAATGGCGCGTGATGAATTTGCGAAAACAAATAACGCATAAAACCGTCCGCCTTCTGCCAGTGTGGGGATTAATCCCCACCCTAACAGAAGGCGATTTCGCTCCTTAATTATTCCCACCGCAGCGCCTCGATGGGATTAAGGCGCGACGCCTGCACCGCCGGCCACAGCCCAAAGCCGATCCCGATAAGCACAGAGACGACCGTTGAAAGCATGATGGCGGATATTGAAACCTTCACAGACCACTGCGCAAAAAACGATATGAGCACGGATATGCTGGTACCCAGTATGATCCCGAATAGCCCGCCGGAAAGGGTCAGGAGGGACGATTCTATCAGGAACTGAACCAGGATGTCCTTTCGCCGGGCCCCGATGGCCTTGCGGAGTCCGATCTCCTTGATCCGCTCCTTCACCGACACCAGCATGATGTTCATGATGCCGATGCCCCCGACCAGAAGGGAAATGGCTGCCACAATGCTCAGGAGAAGGCTCATGGTCCTGGTGGTCTGGGACAACATGTCCCGAATCTCCGACATGTCCCTGATCTCAAAGGAGTCCTGGTCATCCGCCTCGAGGCGGTGGCGTTTGATGATCAGGTTCCTGATGGTGTCCTGCGTTTCGTCGATCATGGCCTGGTCCTTCACCTCGACATCGATGGAATCTACGTATTCCTTTCCCAGGACGCGGTACATGGCCGTGGTCACCGGGATGACGATCACGTCGTCCTGGTCGAACATGAAAGACGTGCCCTTCACCGGGAGAATGCCGATGATCCGGAAATTGATCCTGTTTATCTTCATGGTCTGGCCCACGGGGTTGACGTTTCCGAAGAGCTGCTTGATGACCGTCGCCCCGACGACCGCGACCTTCTGCCGTGACCTGATCTCGTCCTCGGTGAAGAAGCGCCCGCTGATAGGCACGGCGGCTTTCATGGTTGCATAGTCTATCCCCGTGCCCCATATCTGCGTGTTCCAGTTTTTCGTGGCATGGACCACCTGGCCGCGGCCCGTGACAGCCGGCGACACCCGCTTCACCTCTGGCAAGCGTGCCAGGGCCCTGGCGTCATCTATGGTAAGCTTCGTCACCAGCCCGGCCTGCAGGGCCACCGGGCCCTGGCGGTGGGACCCGGTGCGGACGGTGAGGATGTTCGACCCGAGGGAGCTCATGCTCTGCTTGATCGACTCCTTGGCGCCCTCCCCCAGCGCCAGCATGGATATGACGGCGGCTACGCCGATGAGTATGCCCAGGATGGAGAGAAGCGAACGGAGCTTGTGCATCACAATTGCCGAAAAGGCCTGGCGCAGGTAATCCGTGAATTCCGCCGTTCCGAAGGTGCTCTGTTTTTTTCCGAGGATATCCTTTATCGACAGCCCGCTCCCGCGCCCGGCCCCGGCCTTGTTTCCCCTGACCTTCTCATCGGCAATTATCTCTCCGTCCCTCATGCGGATGATGCGTTTCGCGTGCCCTGCTATCTCCTGCTCGTGGGTCACCATGACGATGGTTATTCCTTCCCGGTTTAGCTCTTCCAGCAGGGTGATGATTTCCTCCTCGCTTTTCGTGTCAAGGTTGCCCGTCGGCTCGTCGGCAAAGATGATCATCGGCCTGTTCACCAGGGCCCGGGCTATGGCCACCCGCTGCTGCTCGCCGCCGGAAAGCTCGTTCGGATAATGGCCCTCCCGGTGGGAGAGCATGACTTGACGCAGCCGGTCCTTCGCTTCGTTTTTGAAGTCCCTCTTGCCGGCGTAAATCATGGGGAGCCCCACGTTTTCTGTGGAATTCATCCGGGGAAGGAGATTGAACTGCTGAAACACGAACCCGGCGATGTTGTTCCTGATCAGGGAAAGCTCATCGTCATTGAGCTTCGTTATGTCATAGCCCATGAGGGTATAGGTCCCGGCGTCCGCCTTGTCCAGCAACCCGAGGATGTTGAGCATGGTCGATTTCCCGGATCCGGAATGGCCCATGATCGCCACGAACTCCCCCTCTTCGATTGCGAGGGACACGTTGTTCAGGGCATGGACCTTGACCTTGCCGGTATCATATATCTTGGAAACGTTTTTGAGCTCGATCATGGTTCCTCGTCAGCGCGCCTTCTTCCTCTGAGGCATAAAGGGATTGGTGCTTTTTTTCGCATCAAGGCTGATCCCGGCCTGGGCCAGTATCGCCACCCTGTCATTGACGGTAAGGCCAGAAATTATCTCGGTATTCTGGTCATCGGAAATGCCGACCGTTATGGTCCTCTTTTCCGGATTTTTCTTCCCGGAAACGATCCACACGTAGGATTTTCCGTTATCGGCGGCTATCGCCTCCGTCGGTATCAGGAGGATGTTTTTCCTCGCCTCTTCAATGATATTGACATTGGCCGTCATACCCGAGCGGTATACATCGGGCACCCTGTCCGGGATGATATTGACCTTGTACATGGTAACATTGTTTACGGTGGTGGATTCATATTCAATGAGGTCAACCCTGCCTTCGACATTGACTTCTGGATACGCGTCAAGGCTGATGACGACGCGCTGCCCTTCCTTCACCCTGCCGATATCGGTCTCGTCCACGTCGGCCTTGACGATGAGACGGTCGGAGAGGACCAGAATGGCCGCGTTGGTCAGCACCGCCTGGCCCGGCTCGATTTCCCTCACGATGACGGTCCCGGTTATGGGGGCGATGATGGCAATGGGCCTGTAGGCATCCTCCCAGTACTTGAGTGATGACGCCCCC
>DAONAJ010000117.1:0-9230 GCA_035400945.1 Spirochaetota bacterium | reverse complement strand
ATCAAGCTTCACGTTAAAGGTGTATTCCTTCTCAGCGGTGTTCCCGGCATAGTCCGATGCCGTTACTTTCACCACGTTCTCGCCTTCCGCGTAGGTAAGGCCCTCGATCTTGTAATAGCCTTTGCTGTCGAAGAGGTTCTCGAATTTTTTCCCGTCCACGGTCAGGCGCCCCCGGGAGATGGCTATGGATCCGAATTCCTTGTTCAAGACCTTTTTGCCGTTGAATTCAACGCTCAGGCGGTACACGCCCAGGTTTTCCCGCCCTGTCATGGCGTCATTTATTTTCACCAGGAGGGGATAATGCCGGGTCAGCCGGATATTGGCCCTGTCCCGCACGATAATGATCTTGTCGCCGATATGAAAGGCTATCTCCGACAGGACCGGGGCCTTTGTGTCTTCCCGGGCGGGAAGGAGCTTCAGGGGATTCACCGAGACCCTCTTGAGGTACTGCATGAGGGAAAAATGTATATGCTTGTTAATCGAGTGGCCCGTGTTGCCCATCATGCCGACGGTGTCATTTTCGGTATAGGATTTCTTTGAGGACAGGCCGTTTTCAAGGTGCATGTAGAGGGAATAAACCCCGTTGCGGTGCTCCAGTATCTTGAAATTGCCGCCCCCGGGATAATTCTCGAGGGGGAAGAGGGCCTTGTCCCAGTAAAAGAGGAGTTTCCCCGGTTCAACAGGATACACCTTGTCATCGATTGAAGTCATATCCATGCCGTCATGGAAGTGGTCCCACCTCGATTCGCAGAAGGTTGACGTGACGGTTCCGCTATTGACCGGCCACCGGAATGACACGAACGACATGGCCATCATGACAAGCAGCAGGCAGAACAGGGGACGCGGGTTCATTTAGTTCCTTCCTTTTCTTCGGTTTCTTTATCATCATTCTTCTTTTTTTCTTTCCCCGTATGCAGGTGGCAGAACCTGCCGGGCTCAGTGCCGGAGTAATAGAGGACATCGCGGGCAACGCGGGGACATTCGCCGTCCCTGCCTGCCACCTCGCCCGAATCCAGGCATATCGTTTCCATGGACAGCCCCTGTTCCGGCTTTTTGAAATCGACCGGCGGGTCGCCCCGGAAGATCGATGATATGTATTCCACCCAGACCGGCGCGGCCACAACGCCGCCCGCCCTGCCCCATCCGAGGGAAATGGCACCTTCCTTGTTTCCTATCCAGACAGCCGTGACATTGTTTGACGCGTATCCGGCGAACCAGGCGTCGTTATAGTTGGTGCTGGTCCCGGTTTTCCCGGCCACGGGAAAATCTATCCTGCTCCCCTTGAACGCGCCTGCAGCGGTACCGCCCTCATCGAAAACGCTTTTCAGCATGGATATGGTAATGGCGCAGGCCGCCGGATCGATTATTTTCCCGATCTCCTTCTTGCGTTCATCGGCAAGCTTGCGGGTCTCTTCCTCGTTGTTCCAGACGACATTGTCATTGTAGTCCCGGACCTGGCGGATACCGTAGGGCAGGACATATTCCCCGCCGTTTACGATAACGGAGTGGAGCACGCAGCTTTCCAGGGGCGATACCTCGTAGGTCCCCAGGGCCAGGGACAGGGTCCTGCCGAAGCGCTCTTTCAGCTCCGCGTCCGACAGGTACAGGCTTTTTTTCAAAATGGAGAACACCCCGTCGTAACCGGTCTTTTCAAGGATCTTGACCGCGACCACGTTGATCGACTTTTTCAGCGCTTCCCGCACAATGACCTCGCCGAGGTACTTCCCGTCGTAATTGCGCGGTTCGTACCCCCCGGGAAACTTCGTCTTTTCGTCGGCAAAGACCGTCGAGGGCGTTATGTCCTTGCCTTCAACGGCGGCGACATAGAGCACCGGTTTGAAGGATGATCCCGGCTGGCGCCTGATCTGGGCAACATGGTCATTCTGGTTCTTTGAGGAAAATTCATATCCGCCGACGTAGGCCAGCAGTTCCCCGGTAACCGGGTCCATGGAAACCAGGGCCCCCTCTATGTTCTGGGCCTTCTTCATCTCGGCGTCGGCCTTGAGCTTGTCCTTCATGCGTCCCGCCAGCTTCAGGTGGTACTCGCGCTGGCGCAGGATCCCCGCCTTGAGCGCCGCGGTGGCTATTTCCTGCTTCTCGGCGTCGATGGTGGTATACACCTTCAGCCCGCCCTTTTTAACGGCATCCTCGCCGAATTTTTCAACCAGGACGCGGCGGATGCTCTCGTTAAAGAAGGGCGCGCGGTTCACGCGGTATGAGCTGAAGACGAAGTTCCCGATGAGGGACGTCGCGGCGGCGCCCTTCTCGTCGTACACAACCTCCCACTTCCTCAGGAACTGCCCGTACATTTTTCCGGTGTTTTTATTCTTCAGGTATCCGGCATCGGACATCGATTCCAGAATTCGCTTTGTCTTGCGGAGCGAGGCATCGAGGTCTGACAAAGGTGAATATATCTTCGGGTTGGATATGGTGGCGACGATCATGGCGCATTCGACCGCGGACAGCTCCTTCACCGAAGTGCCGAAGAACATCTTCGCGGCCGATTCCACGCCGTAGGCGCCATTGCCGAAGTAGATGAGGTTCAGGTACATGGAGAGGATGTCCTGCTTGTCGTAGCGCTTCTCGATCTCCCGGGCGCAGAAGGCCTCGTATATCTTGCGCTTCAGGTTGCGTTCCATGTCGGTGAACAGGACTTTCGCCAGCTGCTGGGTTATGGTGCTCCCGCCCTGGACGACCCGGAAATGGGCCATGTTGACCAGTATCGCCCGTAAAACGCCCCGGTAGTTTATCCCGCGGTGGTTGTAGAAATCGCGGTCCTCGCTGGCTATCACCGCCTTGACAAGCCATTCGGGGATATAATCATAGGGCACGATCTCCCGTTTCTGTTCGAAAAATTCTCCGATGATCTCGTTGTTCCGGTCGTATATGCGGGTGGGAATGTCCACCACCTTGACCTTGAGGTCGACATCGCTGTAATTGTAGGTATATCCTTTTTTGAGCTCTTCGGTCCGGTCAATGAGCTGCTTGTACTTGGTCAGCTTCCTGAGGGCCGCATCGCGGTCGCCCTGCCACATGAAATAAATCACCGTCACGTACGCCGTCAGTAAAAGCGCCAGGGCCGCCGGCGCATAGATAAACACGATCTTCTTGTGCGTCATGATCCAGGCAAACGCCTTTTTTATAAAATCCAGGACCGATGCCATTAACGTTCTCCAGTCAAATCCGCCCATATGTCACATCCTCGCATCCGTCAAAACGCGCCCCTACCAAGAATAGACCCCCCTTTTCCCGAGGGGCCCAGGGGGGTCATTTCAGATACGGTATAAGAGTATCCCGATAAAAGTCAAATACATTCCTACGGGAGCTCCCCTATATCACAGCCGCTCGAGGCGGCATAGCGCTTTCCCGAAAGCTGGCCGCAGGCTCCGCTGATGTCGCGGCCGAAGCTCCTGCGCACCGTTATGGGGACATTCATGATCTCAAGGTCCCTGACGAAACGCTCAACGTCCGCCTCTCCGGGCGGGTCGCATCCCTGCCCCCCCTCGTTAAGAGGAATCAGGTTGAGCTTTATCCGGTTGTAACGGAACATTTTCTTCAGCCTTTTAGCGTCTTCCGTGGAGATGTTGTCCGACCGCATCACGTAGACAACGGTAAGCCTGTTCCGCGATGCCGGAAACTTCTCGTTCAGCATGCGGGATATGGCGCTGAAGGGATTTGACCGCTCGACCGGCATGATGCGCTCCCTTTTTTCCGGTACGGTGTCGTTCAGGGATATGGCCAGGTTATAGGGCCGCTCCTCGTCGATGAACCGTTCGATGCCCGCGATAACGCCTGAGGTCGATATGGTGATTTTTCTCACCGAAATGTGGAAGCCGAAGCTGTAATTCATGATTTCGGCGGCGCGGATCACGTTATCGTAATTCATGAAAGGCTCGCCCATGCCCATGAACACGACATTATTGTTACGCTGGCCCGAGATCCTCCGCACGTGGCAGAGCTGGTCGATGATCTCCCCCGCCTCAAGGTCCCGTATAAACCCCAGTTTCGCGGTCTCGCAGAAACGGCACCCCATGGCGCATCCCACCTGGCTCGAGAGGCACACGGTGATCCTCCCGTCTTCGGTAGCCTCGTTCCGGATCAGCACGCTTTCTATAAAATTGCCGTCATGGGTCCTGAACAGGTATTTCTCCGATCCGTCAACGGCAGAAACCAGCCGCTCTTCAAGGGAGAGGGCATTCAAGGAAAAGGTCTCGTCGAGCACGCCCCGGAGCTCCCGGGAGACATTGGTCATCGTCTCAAAGGAGTCCACGTTCTTCTCATAGAGCCAGATCATGATCTGTTTCGCCCGGTACCGCTTTTCGCCGATAGAGATGAAGTACTCTTCGAGATCCTCGATGGTGCAGCTTTTTATTAATTTCTTGTCCATCGCTAACAAGATAGGAATGACGGGCATCCGGTGCAAGAAATTTTTACACTTTATCCGTGTACGTTCCGCCGGTGTTCCCTTTGTTCAATGTCCCCGACTTTTCAATAAGGAGGGCAGTCACCGGGCCCCTGGTCACCGTCCTGTGCATCACGCCCCGGGGAACGATGATAAAATCGCCCTGTTCCAGATCTATACTGCGGTTATTGAATTCCAGCCGCATAGAACCTTCTATCACCAGAAACATCTCATCGGAATCCTCATGGGCGTGAAAATCGAGGGCCCTGCCTTCCGCTTTGACGATATTCAGCATGTGATCATTGAGCTGACCGATTTTCACATATTGAAATAATTCATGAATGCCGTTTGACGCCGATATCAGGTTTACTTTATCAAGGTCCATGACGTTATCACACATACAGAATCGACGATGCGATCACGAACTGCGCCGCATAGTAAAGCGCGTGGTTTGCTATGACATAAGCCGGCGTGTTTTTACCCTGGGCGAAGTACGTTGCCGAAAGCATGAGGTCAGACAATAGAAACAAGACGGAACCCGTGGACATGACAATCCACACGGCCCTGCCGGTTGCGGCCGCCGCGGCTATTGACGATGACGCCACTGTCATCAAAACGAAAGCATACGCCAGGCAGGTAGGCCTGAACCTGCCGTAATCCATCTTCATCGGCTTTTCCATGGCCGTGACAGCTGCGGAACAGACGAGCGCGGGGACCGGGGACTATTGACAAAACAAGTGCGGTGCCCGTCCAGTCATAGTTCATGAATATCGCCCCGATGAAGAAAAAAATGGCCAGCCATGAAGGAGTAAAATCCCGCGAAAAGATACGTATCCTTATCACCTGCATATACATACTTCAGGTCAAGCCAGACGTCGCCCAGGAGTCCCCAGACAAGGGCGACTATTATCATCAGGCCGTAGTTGAGATGGCCCGTGTTAACGGCAAGGGCTGCGCATGCCGTAGCAATGAAGAACAGGCTGGCAACCGCCTTCGCGATAAGAGCGGGCACCCCGCCCCTTCTGACCCTTATCATGAGAAAAAAAACCGTCGCCATGATACCCAGGGCCAGTGTTACCCGGTAAATTACGATGTCCGCCATGTTGTTGCCTCCTTGGATAATCGCCTGTCCGTGATTTCGCCGGCTCATTCTCCCTGACGCTTGACCGCTCTCGACCGGCGATACCGTTCCATCGCCATATAGGCCATGATCGGTATGAGCACAAAATAGAACCCGGGGCCCGAAACAAACGCCCACATCGTTCTCGATGAATGTTCCGCGGTGTAGATGATGGCCATCACATGGAACGCGATATACACTGTCATGATCAAAAGCATCCGCTTCAGGAGGGGCAATGCCGCGTCTGCCAGCTTCCTGCCCGGCGGCATGTAACGGCCGAAATAATTAATGATAAACCTGTCTGAAGCAAACACGAAGAAGAGAAGAAACGGAACGCACAGGGCCTCGATAATCGCCGGCTTGACCTTGAAAAAGCGGTCATCATTGGTCGCTATGGACACGCCCCCCATGACGGCAATAATGGCAAGGTCCGCCAGTAGAAAATAATCAAACCTTCCTGACGCATGCCAGGTAATCACGGCCTGGACCGCGGTGAACAGCACGGCCGAGATAATCGAAATCACCGTATTGTCAATGACGGAATCGACCACCACAAACACAACGATTGGAAGAAACTGCAGGAAAAGAAAGGTCATGGGCGTCCCCTGTTCATTTGGGCGAATTGTACTTCGTCCCGGGCGGGATGCAAGTTAATTTTCCCACGCAGCCCCATGGTCGTCCTCCTCAAAACGGGACCGGGAACCATGAAGTGAAAAACCCGCCTGATAAGGGCGGGTTTCAGTATGCACGAACAATCCCGAAGGAACGGTTTCAAGGCCGCGCCATCAGTTAACATCGCTATTTTTTCTCCGTCATGCTCCTGATCTCAAACATGGCCATCTTGTTGTCCGGGTCTATGTTGATGACCTTCTCAAAGGACCTCATCGCGCTCTCTTCGTCGCCTTTTTTCTTGTACGCCATGCCCATGGCGAACAGCGCGTTCACGAAGCTGGGATCGATCTCAAGGCCTTTTTCAAAATATTCGATGGCACTGTCAAAATCCCCGAGCTGATAATAGGACGCGCCGCCGATATAATAGGCGTTCTTGTTCATCTTGTCGTTCTCGATGTAGGCCTGGATCCTGTCGATGGCCTTGCGGAAGCTGTTTACCCTGAAGTAGTTCTTGGCAAGGTTGTAGAGTATCTTCTGGTTTTCCGGGTATTTCTTGAAGCCTTTTTCAAGGACCTCGATCGCCTCCTGGTACTCATGGGCGTTGATGAGCCGCTTCGAATTCTTGATGATATCGACCGCCTCGTCGCGGGACAGCTCGACGACCAGCAGGGTGATATCGTCGACGAGCTGTGCGCCGCCCATGAACTGGCGGACGTCGTTTATGATGGCCTCGGCGAATTCCTCCGCGGGGAGCGATTGGTATCTCCTGATCGCCTCTTCCAGGCGGCGGTTGGAGTACTCAACCCGTTCCTCGTTGATTGCCTCCGGGATCCCGTCCGTGTACAGAATGACGCGGTCCCCGTATTCGAGCTTGGTCTTCTTCTCGTCGTAAGATTCGCGCGCCTCTTCAATGGCGCCGATGAACAGGCCGTTGGTGTCGAGGAGCTCGATGCTCCCCTCATGGCTCAGGAGTATGGCCTTCTGGTGGCTGGCATTGGAGTAGACCATGTTGTAATCGTCATCGATCGCGAGCATGAAACAGGTCATGTAGTCCTGGGTCTTGACGTGGTCAAGGATGTTCTGGTTCATTTCCTGGAATATCTTTTTCGGCGAGTCGTACTTGGAGCCCGCGTTCCCGAAGGACATCTTCGCCATGGTGGTAACCAGAGCGGCGGGGATTCCATGGCCGGAAACGTCGGCGATCATGACGCCGATCTTGTCGTCCTTCAGGAGGTGAACGTCGTAAAAGTCGCCCCCGATCTTTTCCATGGCGATGTAGCGGACCGCGAACTTAAGCTCGTTCCAGTCGTCGATCTTGCCGGGAAGTATGCTGCGCTGGATGACGCTGGCCATGTCCAGCTGTTTCTGGATCTGCTCATCCCTGCTCCGCAGGCTCGCCAGGGCCTCCTCGAGCTCCTCGGTCCGCTTGGCGACCTTTCCCTCGATGTCGCGTCTGAAATCGTCGATCTCCCGGGCCGTTTCCATGAGGGCGAACTCGATGGCGGTGAATTCCCGCTCCAGGGAAAGAACCTCGTATCCCGCGGTTCCGCCGGAAGCGATGGTCCTGGTCATTCGTATGAGGTCGTTCAGAATGCGCATGATGGACCGCGTGGTGATCTGCATCAGCAAAAAGCTTGCGAGGACAGATATGCCGAAGTACACGAAAATGACCGCTATGCTGAACTCCTCGAAAAACCGCACCTTTTCCATCAGGGCGGCAAAGGTCAGCAGGGTAATAACCATGAGCCAGACGAAGAAGAGGAACTTGAGCCTGATGCCGATGAGGGCCCGCGGCTTTACGCTCGCGCCGGTGCTCACAATTTTATTATACATGGCGCTCCGCTCCGGGTTTGTCAGCGACTCTGTAAAGAGATACGTGGACATGCCGTACAAAATGATGACGATGATAACCGTGAGGGATGATGCCTTTATCATGGCGGAGAACTCCGGCGCGGTATAGGCGCCTAGTATACGGTATTCATAAAAGGCCAGGGCAAGGATGATAAGGCCAGCGAAAGCGGTCAGAAGGGTACAGTGGAGCAGGTTATACATGGGAAGATCGGAAAAGTTGGTGTATACCTTTTTCAAGTCTTCCTCGGGAATTTCAAGGTTGTTCCGGTATGCCTCGTTGACCGCCCTCAGGGGCTCCATGAAGGGTGGGATCTTAAGGGGAGCCAGAAGACCGAACATGATCCAGTGCACCAGGGTCGGGATGGCCACTGCCACGGGGAGCCATTTCATGTAAAACAGGGTCAGTTTATCATAGGATATCATGATAAAGGATGTGCCCAGGAAAAAGGCAAAGACGCCCAGTACCCAGCTTGACGAGACGGTAATTGCGGAAAGGGCAAAAGTATAATTTATGTTTTTAGCCAGAAATCGGAAAAACTTCATGATATCCCCTTTAGTATATCTATCGGAAAAAACCGAGTATTAATATATGATATATTCAGCTTATTTCTCTTAAAATCAAGCTAAATATATTCCCCCACCCCCCGGAGGGGGACTTAAATAAACATTATGTGCCGCGAAAGCCCCCTCCGGGGGCGTGGGAGGGGCATATAGCCTTAATGACAGTTACAAACCCTATTCCTTTTCCAGGTCTATGACCTCCACGTCCTTGACGCAGCGGAAACCGGCCATGTTGTCCGAGTACAGGTTCGGCATGCCGCCGATTTCCCTGCTGCTGACGCGCAAACGGTACCGCTGGCTGTACCAGGATCCGCCCCTGACAACCTTGAACTGTTTTCCATACCGTTTGAATTCCTTACCCTTTCTGGTGCGGTTCCCCTCATAGGGCATGTACCAGCTTGAGGTCCATTCCCTGGCGTTGCCGGCCATGTTCAGCGCGCCGCAGGGGGAGGCCCCCTCCGGGTCAAAGGAATTGACCGGCATCAGTCCCTTTGTTGCAATGCCGGAGCGCTTCTTCAGATGGGCTCCCGTCTTCTCATCGGACCAGAAATCGGCGCAATTGGCCCGCTCGGGGCTGAAGTCCCTTCCCCAGGGATAGATATAATTCTTCGTATCGCCATCACCGGCGGCGCGGCCGGGCCCGCGGGCCGCTTTTTCCCATTCCTTCTCGGTCGGCAGCCGCTT
>DAONAJ010000116.1:0-9563 GCA_035400945.1 Spirochaetota bacterium | reverse complement strand
CCGCCAGCGCCTCGAAGCGGGCCCGCGCCGTCATCCCCACGGCCAGCGGTACGATCACCAGGACGATGATGGTCTGGGCGATGAGGCCGGCGGGAACGGTAGCGCCTGATCCGGTAGTGCCGTACAGCTTGAGAAGGAGCGGCGTGCTGATGAGCGCCAGGACCGTGGATACCGAGGTGAGGGAGATGGAGAGGGCCAGGTCCCCCTTCGAGAAGTGGGTCATCAGGTTCGACGTGACCCCGGCGGGGCTCGCCGTGGCCAGGATCAGCCCCAGATAGATAAAGGGGTAGGCGTGGTAGTAGCCGAAGAGGAGGCTTAAGCCCAGGGCCAGCAGCGGCATCAGGCCGTACTGGAGGACAGTGCCCAGGACAATGCCCAGGGGCCTGCGGATGACCAGGGTGAAATCGGCGATCTTGAGGGTGAGCCCCATTCCCACCATGACGAAAAAGAGCATGAGCACGATGGATATCTTGAATATCCTGTCGAAGAGGATCGCCCGGGGCTCCCCGGTCATCCGGGCAAAGACGTAGGCCCTGCCGTCATGTTCGGCGGTGACCGTTTCCAGGGAGAATTCCAACCTGTTCTCGGAGAGCTTTTCGAATTCGTCAGGCGTGCGCGTATCTTCCGCCGGAAGGGAGAGTATAAACATGCCGCCGGAGGCGTCCCGGATGAAATACAGTGGCCGGCCCCCGTTCCGCCCGGGGGAGGCTTTCGGCTTCAGGATGCGGAGGTTGCCGGTCACGGTTTTTTTTTCCGCCGACGACCACTCGATCTCCCGGGAGCGCGCGTTCAGGCTTTCCATGAAGGCCGCGTCCCCTTCAACGATGATTTTTCTGGAGAGGTGGCGGTAGAGTTCCTCGCCCTGCGAAGCCGTGCCGGCGGCCATGGCGGCCGGCGCGACCAGGATGATGCCGAAGATCCATGGGATGATGTTTCTTGCTTTCATGGAATATGACCTGCCCTGTGATTATTGTAAACAGCCGGATGATCCCGCGTAATCGGGAGCTGGCACACTAGCATTGCGCTATTACAGGGGGATTGTCAATCATGATAGACGGCCGGGGCCGGGCAATTATAACGAATTGATTATGCCGCTGCTGCCGGAGCATGGCTTCGTGAAGGCGCCTGCGGGGATGTCGGCCTGCCGGGCGCCGCGGGTTAACGCCGGGACATGAGGGCGCACATGACCGCTTTCTGCACGTGGAGCCTGTTTTCAGCTTCGTCGAATACGATGGAGCGGCCGGAATCAAGGACGTCTCCCTCGATCTCTTCTTCCCGGTGGGCCGGGAGACAGTGCATGACCTTTGAGTCGGCGCGGCCCTTGCTGAGCAGCTCTTTGGTTATCTTGTATTTCGCCAGGGCCTTTTTCTTGACCGCGGCCTTTTTTTCTTCGCCCATGCTGATCCAGACGTCGGTGTAGATATAATGCGCGTTCTTGACAGCCGCTTCCGGGTCCCTGGTGATGATGACCTCCGAGCCGGTCCGGGCAGCGGCCTTTCGGGCGTCATCCACCACGTACATGTCAGGCTCGTACTGCTTCGGACAGGCGATAAAGATATTCACCCCCAGAATTGCGGCGCACTGGATCAGGGAATTGGCGACGTTGTTGCCGTCGCCGATATAGGCCAACTGTATTCCCTTGAAGGAGCCCTCCCGCTCGTAGATAGTGAAGAAATCCGCAAGGGCCTGGCAGGGATGGTGCTCGTCGCTGAGGCCGTTGATGACCGGCACGGTGGCGCTCTTCGCCAGCTCCACGATGTTGTCATGGGAGAAGGTCCGGATCATGATGCCGTCAACGTACCGGGAGAGGACCTTCGCCGTGTCGACGATCGTTTCCCCCCGCTTTATCTGGATGTCGTTGCCGTCCAGGAAGAGGGCGTGCCCGCCGAGCTGGGTGACGCCGGTTTCGAAGGAAACCCTGGTCCTGGTGGAGCTTTTTTCGAATATCATGGCGAGGGACTTCTTCTGCAAGAAGTCGGGGTGCCGTCCCCGGGCGGCTTCCTTCTTGAGGCTGGCCGTCAGGTGGAAGAGGTCCATTATCTCGCCCCTGTCGAGATCGCTCACGGTGATAAGGTCTTTGGTTTTGAGTTTTGGTATTCTCACTTTTTTACCCCCGCTTCGGTGAATAGGCGCTCAAGGATCTTCATCCCTTCCCGCGCGGTCTTCAGGGTGATGTTCAGGGGCGGCATTATCCTGATGACCCTGTCGGCGGTGCAGTTGATTACCAGGCCCATCTCCAGGGCCCGGGGCACCAGGGACGCGCCGGGCATGGCAAGCTCGACGCCGATGTGCAGGCCCATGCCGCGCACTTCCTTGATGAAGTCCACTTTCTTTTTCAGGCCGTTCAGGGCGTCGAAGAAATAGGCGCTCACGGCGTTCACGTTGGCAAGAAAGGCCTTGCCGCGCACCTGCTTCAGCACCGCCGCGACACCGGCACAGGCGAGGTGATTGCCGCCGAAGGTGCTGCCGTGGGTGCCCTTCGGCAGAAATTCCGGCAGGAAGTTCTTCGCGTGTATCGCGCCGACGGGGATGCCGCCGGCCAGGCCCTTGGCCATGGTGATGATGTCCGGCACGACGCCGAACTGCTGGTAGGCGAACATGGTGCCGGTCCTGCCGATGCCGGTCTGCACCTCGTCCACGATGGTGAGGATGCCCTTCTTGTTGCAGAGGCGGAACAGCTCTTTGACGTAGCCGCGATCGGCGATCTGGATGCCGCCTTCGCCCTGGATCAGCTCTATCATGACCGCGCACACGCCGCGGTTCTTTTTAATTTCCTTTTCAAAGGCCCTGATGTCGTTTCCCGGAAGGTAAATGAAGCCGGGCACCAGGGGCCCGAAGCCGTCATGGATCTTCTTCTGGGCCGTGGCCGTCATGCCGCCGAAGGTCCTTCCGTGGAAGGAGTTGTCGAAAGTTATGATGTGATACCGGTCCTTCCCCTGGCTCAGGCCGTAGCGGCGCGCGAGCTTGATGGCGGCCTCGCTGGCCTCGGTCCCGCTGTTGACGAAGAGGGTCTTCCCCGGAAAGGACACCTCGTTCAGGAGCCTGCCGGCCTCGTTCTGCTCCCTGTTGTAAAAATGGTTGGAGCTGTGGATGATGCTGTCCACCTGGCGGTGCAGGGCCTTCGAGAAGGCCCTGTTGCCGTATCCCAGGCTGGTCACGGCTATGCCGGAGAAGAAATCGACGTATTTCTTATTGTCCTGATCATAGAGGTAGCTGTTCTGGCCCCTGACAAAGCAAACCTTCTGCCGGTCCCCGTAATTCTGGAACAGGTGGTTCTTGTCTTCGGCGATGATTTTTTTCAACTTTGCTGAGCCCATCGTTCAATTCCGCCATTGTACATTAGAGTCGCTTTGTCATTGCGAGGAGTCACGATGCAATCGGGACGACGAAGCAATCTTGATAATGCAACTTTACCTATCAATTTACAAGGATTGTTTTATGAAAGACAGCAAACAATCATTGTTAAGATCGCTTCGCTTTGCTCGCGATGACCGAGGATCAGGAGTAGACTCCATCCCCCCCTTAAAAAAACAAAATCGGGAACGATCCCGATTACCGGATAAAAGTCATGTATGGAATGATTAATTATCGTATCGTAAATCGTAAAATATAACTTCTTTATGTCAAGAAATTAATGAAGGAAAACGACAATTTGGCCTGTTCTGGCTTGTTACAGGTGAAACCCGATGCCGAAAAAGATGGTGATCAGCGAGAGGGACTTGCCCCTGAAAAAGGCTGACTTGTATCCCCCGCCGACTTGGACCTCCACCGGCTTGAACTGGAGGTTGAACGAGGCGGCCAGGTTCAGGTACGGATCGGTGGATTTCTTCTCCGGCCTCAGGCCGATGAGGGGATTGTCCGATGTGGTCATGGTTATCTTCCCCGTCGAGGCGCCGAACCCGGCGCTGAGCCTCACGCCGAAATGCTCGAAGAACATGTAGGAGAAATCGGCATTGAGGGTGATGCCCCACATCTGCAGCGCCGAGGGCTGTAGGACGATGATGTTGCCGTTTTCGGCGGCAAGGTAGTCGGCCTCCGCCGTGAGGCCGAACCAGTTGAGTATGCCGTACGAGATGTAGGGCGTGTAGTAGGTGGAGTCCTCGTATACCTTCGAGAAGGGGCCCTTGATGAAGAACCGGCCCGTCTTCACGCCGAAGGAGAGGCCGCTCAGGGCCCGGTATGCCTTGAGGAACGGCGATGGCCCCAGCGGCTGCTGTCTGCCGCGGTCCCGCTGTTCTCCCCGGTCGCGGCCGCCGCGGCCTTTGCCGCCCTCACGGGCCTCCTTCTGGTACACGCCCAGCTTTTGCTCGATGGTTTTCGATATGTCGCTGATGGTGGTCCGGAGCTCGGCCCCGGTCTCAAAGCTGTCCTTGAATATGCCTATGAAGTCCCGCGTCCTGGTGTTGACCAGGGCGAGCTCCAGGGAAAGCTTCCGCCCCCTGACGGTAGCCCGGCCGCCGATGATGTACTGGGTCCCGTGCCGGTCGCCGATCCTCTTCATGTCGTCATAGAATGCATCGCTGCCGATGTCTTTGAGCGGCATCTCGCCGTCAAGTTTGACGGCCTGGATCCTGCCCGCGGTGTTCAGGTCCTGCGCTATGGTGTGGGGGATGATATAGGAAAAATGACTGAACTGGTCCTCGCTGGGTTTCCGACGCTCGTCGACGAAAATGCTTTTTTCATAGGCGATGGAGAAGTTGTATATGATGACCTTCTCCTTCCGCGCCTGCGCGGAAGCGGCCGTTGACAGCGCCAGGGCCAGAATGGCCGATATGAAAATTCGTGCGGTCATAGTAGATAGGTTATGGGGCGTTCTCCGGTTTTTTACTGTAGCCGCTGTCGGCGTTATTGTCAACTGAAATTGTTGCCTCCCTGTGGCAGATACATTCCCTTATGCGGCTGATTATTTCTTCATGATTAGGCATGCCTGCCATTGCGGGAAATAATTTTCATGCTTCATTACACCGCCCCTTTTTATGTTGAAAATTGCCATGCAACGCGCTATACCGGTCCAGATTGGCGCCTGCAGGTGAAAATAATTCCGCGGCGGAAGTTGTCATTCTGCGGACAAAAAAAAGGATAGGACCATGTTTGAAAAGATAGGATATTATTCCGTAAGGTTCCGCTATTTCGTTATCGCCTTCTGGGCCGTCGCCGTCGCCCTGGCAACCCTGCTGGCGCCCGATCTGTCGGAATTGAGCATATCGGACCAGTCGGCGTATTTGAGCGCGAAGGAGCCCAGCATCCAGGCCCAGAAAATGATCAGGAAATATTTCCCGAAGGAGGTCTTTTCCAATTCGGCAATCCTGATGCTTGAATCGGAACAGGGGTCGTTGAGAAGCCCCGAAGGGGCCGCCGCCGTCAGGGACCTTACCGGGTGGATACGGTCGCTCAAGGACCCGAAAATATCGGAAAACATTCTGTCGCCCGCCGATCCCAGCCTCGCGGAGCGGCTGATAAGCGCGGACGGCCGCGTGGCCATCATCTTCGTGGGAATAAACGGCGCCCCGGACGATAAGGCCGTTGAGAAGACCATGGACAGGGTGATGAAGCACATGAAAAACGTCCCCGCCGGTTACCGGGGCTATGTCACCGGGGACGTTCCCATTACCAACGCGTATAAAATCTGCACCATTGAAAGCGCCGAAAAAACCATCGTCATCACCATCGGCCTCGTCATCGTCTGCCTGCTGCTGATATACCGCTCGCCGATCCTTCCCTTTGTGCCGCTGGTCATCATCGGCGTCGCCTACGGCATAGCCCGCGGCATCGTGGCATTGCTCGCGCAGCGCGGCCTGGTCATATCGTCGATGACGGACCTGTTCATGGTCGTGCTTCTCTTCGGCGCCGGCACCGATTACTGCCTCTTCATAATCAGCAGGTTCAAGGAATACATGGCCGACGGCATGGCCGGTTCCGATGCCGCCGTCAGCACGATGACGCGCGTCGGCGAGACGATCACCAGCAGCGCGGGCACCCTGATCGTGGCCGACATCGCCCTGAGCTTCGTTTCCGTGAAGCTCTTCTCCAGCACCGGCCCGAGCCTGGCGATCGCCCTGGTGATCGCCCTGTGCGCGGTCATGACCCTCACCCCCGCCATGCTGGCGATCATCGGCAGGCGCGCCTTCTGGCCCGGCAGGCCGAGGCACGCCCACGACGCGACGGTGTGGGGCCGCCTGGGCGATTGGATCACGCGCATGCCCTGGGCCCCCCTGGTGCTGGCCCTCGGCGTCATGGTCCCCCTCGCGGTGTTCGGCCAGGGCCAGAGGCAGACCTTTGACATGCTGGCTGACCTGCCGAAGGACAACATGGCCCGGGTCGGCTACAATATCCTCGCCGAAAAATTCGGCGTGGGGGAGATGCTACCGGTGGACGTGCTGGTGACCGGCGTCAGTGATACCCGCGCCCCGGAGGGCATTGCGAAGATAAAGAAGACCACGGAGGAAATGCGGAAGATACCCGGCGTGACCGGCGTGCGCAGCCTTACCAGCCCCACAGGGAAGGCGGACGCCTTCACGTCCCGGGTGCTCAGGGTCGATTTCCAGCTGGCCATGATAGCTGGCCAGGCGGAAGCGGTCGGCGCCGCGGTCAAGGACCCGCCGAAATTGAAAGCGTATATTTACGGCGCGGGGGACATGTTCTCGATACTGAATGAATATTTTTCCGGCCTGGCCGGGGCGTTTCCCGGTCTTGCCTCGTATGCCGATTACATCGCCGCGACGGCATCGCTGAAGCGGGTAAAGGAGCGGTATGATTCGTCCGCCCGCCTGGTCAAGGTGCCGGCCCAGCTGGCCGAGATCGATGCGATCCTCAAGAATTCGAGAGATACCGATCCGGCCCTCATCGAGCCGAAGCTCGAGATGCTCAAGCTGTATTTCGCGGGACTGGCCCGGGTCGCTCCGCAGATACGGGAGATGGACGGATACGACGGCGCGGTTACTTCGCTCGACAGGCTGCATGCGCGCTTTGTCGAATATAAAAAAATGCCATTGGTGACGAGGATCATCATCATGGTGCTGCAGTATGTCGAGCTGGAAAACCATAAGACCAGGCTTGCCGCGAGCCTGCGCAGCCTGGCCGCTGAAGCCGGGAAGAAAATCCCGGATCTCGTGTACGTGCCGCCGATCATCCCGCCGGAAATGGACTATATCCTGTCGCCGATCCTGAATGACCTGAAGGCGTTCCAGTCCTCGGTGCGCGGCCTTTCCGCGAAATTCGCCGGCCGCCCCGACGGGTACTACGCCCCGGTCGAGCTGGCCAGGCTGCCGGGCGGGGACGCCCTGATGATGCTCCTGGACACCTACACGACCCTGAAGGGCGACGCGGTTCGCTATCAGCTCCTTCTTCAGGACGAGCCCTTTTCCGCCGCGGCCGTGGAAACCGTGAAGAGGATACGGAACATGAACCTCCCGGACAGGTTTTACGTGGGCGGAAACATCCCCGTCCTCTCCGACCTGCGCGATGCCATGAAGCGGGACACGGTTCTCATGTGGCTCCTGGTCTGCGGCGGCATCATGACAGTCCTTGTCTTCCTGCTGCGGAGCATCGTGGCCCCCGTCTATCTCCTGGGTACGATACTGCTGAGCTACAACGCCTGCATGGGGATCATGCGGCTCGTCTTCGAGGTTGTCCTGGGCAGGGAAATAGCCTGGTTCGTACCGTTTTTCATGTTTGTCCTCCTCCTGGCCCTCGGCATGGATTACAATATATTCCTGATGGGGCGGGTGCGCGAGGAGGTCGCCGTCCACGGCACGAAAAAGGGCGTGCGGCTGGCTGTGCTGCATACCGGCGGGATCATCACTTCGGCCGGCATCATCATGGCGGGGACCTTCGCGGCCATGATGTCGTCCTCCATCCTCGGCCTGGTGCAGCTGAGCTTTGCCGTCACCGTCGGCGTTCTCCAGGACACCTTCATCACGCGCACCATCCTGGTCCCTTCCATATTCGTTCTGCTGGATAAGTGGAACTGGTGGCCGGGGCATGTCATTAACCGGGGGCGGGGGGGAGGCCCCGGCGGGGATCGGCACGGATGACTGAGCGCTTGTCCCTCCCGGAGAAGGGAAGGGGACTGTAACGTCATTGAAGGTTAGTAGTGCTTATTGACGGGGGCGCCGGGATTGTAACTTTTTAGGTGGCGGCTGAAGAATTTATTGACTCTCCCGGTCCCGCCTGTTACCATATATATCTAGATGAGAAGTAATGTTTAGTAAGCAAAAAATATTCGGGAGGACCCATTGATGGTTAAGAAAATAATCATTGCGATCGCGGCGCTGGCTTTCGTTGCGCCCCTGTACTCGCAGGATAAGGGCAAAGAGTCCGAGGTAAAAAAACCGGCAGGCAATGTGGTGACGTGGCAGGAGATAGTGCTGGAGGATTTTGAGACGACCCCCTACACGAACAAGAACGTGAGCTTCCGGGTGTCTTCAGACCAGGACGCGTCGATCCTGATAAGGGACAATTTACCGGCCACCTCCAGCTCAAAGAAATACCTGGGCCTTAAGGTGAAAACGCGGGGCAACGACTCCTTTGTCATAAAACCGGCCAAAGACATCGTCATCGACAAGTTCTGCAAGTCCATATCGTTCTGGGTGTACGGCGGGAAAACACACGGTGAGGTGTCCTTCATGCTCCAGGACACGGAAAAGAACAACCACAGGCTTGTCGTCGTGCCGGTAATCAATTTTGTTGGCTGGAAGCAGTTCACGGTCCCGCTGACAAATAAGGTCGCCCAGGAAAAGGACTTCCTGAACCAGAAGAAGATCATGAAGATCCTGAACATCCAGTACCGGACCGTCGGGAACAGGGAGATACAGAAGCCGGCCACATGGGAATTTGTTTATCTGGACGACATCACGGCGACCGTTCGGGAGCCCAGGGCCGGCAAACAGGATGACCAGTGGTAAAACGGGAACATCGGTGATGCGGCATAAAAGCGACGGTTCGGACCGCCGCTTTTTTATGTCCTGCACTTACCGTGGCCCTTCGCCCCGGCGCCGGTTCCTCTAGGTCGAGTACTCGGCGTTGATCTTCACATAGTCGAAGGATATGTCCGTGGTGAGCATCGACCATTCGGATTTCCCCAGGCCGATGTCCACGAAAATCTCGAAGACGTTCCTTTTCATGATGTCCACCAGGCCTTCGCGGTCGAATTCCACCGGCGCGCCGTTTACCAGGAGCGGCATGTCGTCGAAGGACACGCAGAGTTTTGTCTCGTCGATGGCCGCCCCGGAGTAGCCGGCCGCGCACGCTATCCTGCCCCAGTTCGGGTCGTTGCCGAAGAGGGCGGTTTTCACCAGGAGTGACTCCGATATCGCCTTGGCGATCAGCCGGGCGTCGCTGTCGGAGGCGGCGTCCTTGACGGTGATCCTGACGCGCTTGGTTGTGCCCTCGCCGTCGTCTATAAGCATTTCCGATATGCGCCCGAGCACGGCGCGGAGCGCGTCCTCGAAGGCGGCCAGGTCGTTCCCGCCGGCAAGGGGCTTGCCGGAGCGGGGCGACAGTATGATGGCGGTGTCGTTGGTGGACATGTCGCCATCGATGCTTATGGCGTTCAGGGTCGGGCC
>DAONAJ010000115.1:7797-9638 GCA_035400945.1 Spirochaetota bacterium | reverse complement strand
TTTCTTTATAACAGGACCTATGCCATGGTCCCGAAAATGGACAGGGATTTCTGGACCGATGAGAAGTGCAACGGATGCTCACTGTGCGCTAAGGTATGTCCGGTGGAGAACATAGCCATGAAGGATGACAGGCCCCAATGGCTCCATCACTGCGAACAGTGCCTTGCCTGCATCCAGTGGTGCCCGCAGGAGGCGATTCAGTACGGCAGGAAGACGCCGGCCTATGAGCGCTATCATCATCCGGACATCACGATGAAGGATGTGATCGTCAGGCCGGCTAACAAATGACCGGCGCTGCCCTAGCGGGGAAGGGTTGTTTTAAGTATCCTGACGGCGATCATGTTGCAGAGGACGGCCACATCTTCAGTGGAAAGATAATCCGATATCGATGAATCAAAGACGACGCTTCCCGAGGGAGGGAACTCGTCGTCGCCTTTCCAGAGGATGAAGGTGACCTCGACATGGGGGAAGGCCCTGAAGCAAAGGGCATGGCCTCCGAGGGTGGAGGGAACCCCGCCGGCTGTCGTTCCCGTTTTCATGAATCGTTCCATGTCATTGCCGAAAAACTCAAGGAGCGGCGTCAGGCAGCGCCGCTCAAAGGCCGGATAATATCCCAGACCCCCCTCCAGCTGCTTGAAGGTTATATCTTCTCCGCGCGGCGCCGTTCCTCCGGCGCGTTCAAGATAATGGAGGTTTAAAATCTTTACCCACAGGGGAACTTCATCTTTTCTTGCATGATAGCTGACTGATATGTCAGGATGGGAGACCGCTATTTCATCGCCGAGAAAGGGCAGAAGCAGGGCCTTCCCGGGGCCGTTTTCAATGACCCTGGCGCCGCTTCTGCGGGCGATCTCCCCGATAGTTATCGGTGACAATTTTGCCGCGGCTTCCCTGTACGCGGTTTCATAATTGTTCTGTTTTCCCGGCAGGGCCTCTGTTTTATACAGGCTATGATAGTTATCGGTGGTCACTGGATTGTCCATGCAATGGGTGATAACAATCAGTAAGTATAGCGTACCTCTTCTGGTCAATAATATTTTATTGTCCAGAAATTATGAATAGTGTCAGAGTAAAAGGGTCCGGGTCAGAGTAAAAACAAAGCATCGCAGCGATAGTTATCGGTACCTTCCCTAATCCTTGTCAAAATCCTTGAATTTGATCAGTGATTTTTCAACGTTACGGGGCATCCCGGGATATCTTTTAAAGAATTCAGCCGTGGCCTGCTGGTATCCGTCAACAAGTGAGCAGGTCATGGGAATATAACACCCCATGCCGAAGATAAGACTTTCAGCCACGATGCGGCCGACCGAGCGCTCTACCCGGGTAAGCCTGATGTCGCCGATATAGTACAATTTTCCCGTCTCATAAACGGTGAAGATGCCATTTACATCTCCTTTGTATTCACCCCAGGTAATGGTAGTGATCCTGAATCTTCCCTGCGGCATTGCAATATAAAAGGTCCATCCATTGACAGACTTTTCAGGATGAACGCTGTACACTCGTTTATCGTTTCCGATAATTGTGCTGATCTCGACGGTGCCGCCTTCACCCATCATTGGTTTTGTAATATGAGGTATTCCCGTTTCAGGATAATGTACGGTGCCGATGACGACTGATTCTTTTCCTTTTTTCAATTCATAATTCGGCGCTATTGAACGGGTAATGCACCCGGTAAGTAAGAAAAATGCAAAGGCTGATAATAACACGGTTCCGTGTCTCATGAGTTTCCCCTGTGATGAATTTTCGTTGTCTCAACGGGTTGCGAAACGGGTTGTTTATTTTTTTGCCCTTCTTTTCTGCCGTATGGCCTGCCGGGCTTCCCGGATGAGCTTTTTGTTTTT
>DAONAJ010000115.1:5681-7697 GCA_035400945.1 Spirochaetota bacterium | reverse complement strand
CTGCCGGTTTTCATCACAACCAGGGTGGCGCCGCCTGCCGACTGCAGGAGGAATTCCGTGCCGGTCGGTTCTATGCGGGCCCCGGGCGTGGCGTAAGCGTAAGCCACCTTTCTCCCGGCGCCGTCGCTGGCGGACACGAGGATGCCCTGCCGGAGAGAGCATTCTAGCTCAACGGGCTCAGAATCTCTCCGGGACATCAGGCGGTCAACGGTAAACAGCGCCGGTCCGATGAGGGTGATGGAAAAGCCCCGGCCGTACTCGAGGCGTGCCGATGTTCTGTCGGGCAGAGTGATGGTGCTTCCTTCAAAGACGCGGGTCCGTTCAGCGAGCCGCCGGTCATTTATGGTGACCCCGTCGTCGACCCTGACCGCGGCAAGGTGCGGCCGGACCTCTTCGACGGGGGGACGGAACAGGAGTACGGCCGCCGTGACACACGCCGCGACCAGGGCAAGCGATCCGGCAAGGACTGCCCGGGGATGCAGCGAGAGCAGGGAGCGTATGCCGGCCGGCGTGTACGCGGCTTCGTCTTCCGCCAGCCTGTCCCGCGAGCGGAGAACGCGGACCTTTGCCGCATCGCTGGCGCGGAGCGAGCTGTAGCGCGGGGTTATGGCGGCAAGCATCCTTTCATGGCGGGCACGACATTGGCCGCACTGAGCCAGGTGTCCCGCGATACGGCTATGGTGCCGTTCTTTTGCGGTTCCGGCGATGTATCGCCCGAGGTCCCTGTTTGTTATATGGCTCTTCACGGTCCCGGTTCCTTTCACCTATATATAACGAACAAGATCGCCAGCAGTGCCAGCAGGATAAGCATAAATAGCCTGAAACCGGCCTTTTCCAGTGAGTCGGCCAGGTATTCCAGCATGGAGCTCATTTTCCTCTTGGCGGTGCGCTCGGAAATGTTCAGGGCCTCGGCGATCTCCTGGTAGGGCATGTCCAGCTCGGTCCTCATCAGGTACACGGAGCGGGAGACCTGGTCGCTTGAATCCACCAGTGAATCTACCTTGCTGCGCAACTCCCGCAGCTCAAGGTCTTCCTGGGGATCGCCCCCGCCGGACATGAGATTTTCCTCAAGGGGCGAGATTTTCAGCTTCTTGCCGCGCCGCGCGTGGTCTATGCAGATGTTGCGCGCAGTCCGGTACAGGAAGGCGCGGATATTGGACGGGTCCAGGGGGTATTTCTGGGAATAACGTATGAGCCGTACAAAGGCGTCATGGAGAAAGTCCTCCGCCACCTCCGGCATCCGCGTGAAACCGCAGATGTAGACGAACAGCTCGTGGTGATGGCGGTCGTAGATGTCGCTCAGGGTCTTATTGTCGATCATAGAGCATAGGGATGAATTGTTCAATTGTTCGGCATATACGTATCGGTATTAGAGCATGGATCTTTTCAGAATGTCAATTGGATTTTATGGGGTTTGACCGCTGTTATATATATCCCCCTCCCTTGATGGGAGGGGGCAGGGGGAGGGTGATACCCTGTTGGTATAAACAGCAGAGACATTCCCGCCCAACCCTCCCCCATCGAGGAGGAGGGCATACTATAGCAGACCTGTCACTGGCAGCCGGATACGGCAAATGATCCATCACCGGAGAAAGTCTTTCCCCGGGCATTTTCATAAGAATAAGTATAATCCGCGGTGCCGTCGCCGTTATAGGTAACAGTCCCGCTCCCGGTCCAGTATCCGGTAATGGCTATGGTCGCCGTGCCTGAACTGGGCGAGCAAGTGGCCATCGGTATCACGAGATTGGTGAAGGTGGTCGATACGATCACGCCGGATATCACATGCTCCACCTGGACGGTGCCGGACACGGTCCTTGTCTGGGCATCGGTATCGGCAGTGACGTTGAGCGGAGAAGGCGTGGTGACACGGTGTTCGAATATCTGGGTTCCCAAGGCATTGTATCCCTTGCGGGTAAGATCGGTGTCAATCGTAAAACTCCTCGTGGTGGCGCCAACAGCGGTCCAGACCACCGTATGAGCCACTGCTCCGGAGAGAGTGCCGTTGTCAATCGTTGC
>DAONAJ010000115.1:0-5581 GCA_035400945.1 Spirochaetota bacterium | reverse complement strand
TCCAGACCACCGTATGAGCCACTGCTCCGGAGAGAGTGCCGTTGTCAATCGTTGCTCCGTTTCCTTCAACGGTGACGTAGCCGCCCGTGGCATTCCGGGTAAAACGCTTGTTGATCGGCGCCTGCTGGACCCGGGAGCCGATCTGGAGCTTGGCTACGCCGGCTGCGGCATTCATGCCGGACCAGTAGAGCAGGACATCGCCGCTCACCTTAAAGAAGCCAAAGGGGCCGGTGCAGTCATTGAAGGTCCTGGTGACGTAGAACGCGGTGTTGGCCGAGTCCCATGTCTCCGCCGGATCTGTCACGACAACAGTGCCGCCACCGGGGCAGCTGGTGGAGAGGGGTGCAGCCTTGGCTGAAAGGGGATCCATCATGCTTCCTTCAGCCATTAACAGTCGCTCCTGCAGGGTGGGGTTCGCCTGCCAGCTCCCGGGGAAGGGGACATTGTACGAAAGGGTTGTCGTTTCACCGGACAGGTTGATGTCCGCAAGACTGTCATTTACCGTGTCCAGGGATGCCTGGGACATGTCCGCAACCGTGCTGCTTCCCGATGCCATAAGGGCCAGCAGCCCGAGGCCGCTGCCGCCGGAGCTCTCCTCCGGTGTGCCGCACCCGGCCATGATTATGGCGGCCGCTGAAAGTATAAAGGCCGCTTTTGTTATCATTTTCATATCTTCCTCCCTTTGAGAAAATGAATGTAAATTCCAGGATTTGCTTTCCAGTTGGTCTATGTAACGATTCTTCCATGAGGAAGGGTCATGGTTTTTTAATTTTTTTAAGAATAATGGAAAAACCGGTAATTGTGGTACTATTGTGCAATGTAAACTATCGGGGATGTGATAATGAGGTTATTATTGACGGATTAACCCGGTGATCACCGATAAGTGTCGGGCTTTACCCGGGAAAATCCTAGATATCCATGGTCCAGAGCTTTTTACCGGTTTTGTAATCGAAGCCGATGAGACCGACGCCTTTGAGCTGAAGCACGACCAGGTTCCCCAGCCGCCGGACCTTGATGTTGTCTTTGGTGAAAAAGAGACTTGAAAAGGAGTCGTCTTCCTCGTCTATTTTCATTTTTTTAAACATCTGGCCAGGGGGCACGGTCCATTTTCTGCGGCCCGTGGCAAGGTCATAGCAGCTCATGATGCGGTTCGCCTGCTTCCCGATCTGGTCGAGATAAATTATGATGGCGCAATCCTCGTCCTGGTGGTAGATGATGCCTTCGAGGAATATTTTATCGGTGAGCAGTTTGCCCGTCGCGCCGGTGAAAAAGACAAGACTGTGCTCGTCGCCGGCATACGATTCAAGGCTCGAAGCGTTGTCCGCCAGCTTGCCCCTGGGGCCGGAAACGAGGACCAGTTTCTTCCTGGGTCCGCTGCTGCGGTCCCTGGCCATGACCGCCACCGAAGCCGGTGTCTCATCCTTGATAATTTCCTGCCGCCATTCCCCATGGTCCCTGAAGAGGTCCCCTGTTTCAAGTGAGTATTTTACTCCCTGCAGCCCGTCCTTCGTGTTGATGGAGACGGTATTTTCCTTGTCGTTATAATAGACGGCGGCCAATCCCCCGCGTAAGAGGGGATGCTTGGCCATGAATGCCTTTGTGTCCATCACCAGACGCGCGGTCCCGGGATCGTACGCCTCGATGCGCGGATCGTTCTTGCCGTACCCTCCCATGATGATCCAGACTTTCCCGTCCGCGTAGGCCATATCGATGACGGTGATGATGTCCTTCAGCGGCGTATCAAACCTTGTAACGGCCTTTTCCTTTGCCGGGTCGTACACGTAGACCCTGAAGTTGCAGAAGAGGCATTCCCTGCCGATCGACATGCGTCCCGGTGTTTCGGTTTTCATGATGTAATTGAAGGAGCTGTCTGTCAGCACCCAGAGCCTCGGGGCCCCGTCCTTTGAGGGCGCCAGGGTCATGGTGAGAACGTTGCCGCGGATTTTGTCCGGCGTCAGGGCCGGGTAAGCGAAGAAGTAAAAGGCGAGAACGCCGATGACGAGAAGGGGAACCAGGCACCCGATTTTCAGGGCGCCTTTAACTTTCGGGGTCCGGGGAATGTTCTGTGCCATGGTCCCTCCTGTTGCTCGTCGGTATGTGCCGTGACGCAAGGTCCCGGCATCGCGTTATTTTTGTTCCGGCGGTGTCACCCTGTCTATGCCGCGCAGGTCCATCTCCACCACGGTGCGCAGTTCCGCCGTTTCCCGGTACGACTGCATGATGTTTTCGAATTCGCCCTCCACCACGCTGGCGGGCCTCCAGCGTGTGTAACTGTAGGCGCTCCTCCCTATGGTTGAATCGTGGCCATGGATGAAGGCCACCAGCCGGTCCGTGTCCGGAGCGGTGCCGTCCGCCCAGGCCCTGAGGGGCGACCGGTCATCGACGCGGTGCGACAGGACCCACGTAAAGGCAAAGATGGGCAGGGTCGACTGCTCCAGTGAAACGGGCAGCAGCTGCCGCACAAGGTTGCCGCCCCTGGTGCGCGCCATCGTCTGGAGATAAAGCCTGGTCTCAACGTCGATCACATCGTTGCCGACTATATTGGTCACCCTGACCTGGATATGGCGTACGCCCTCGTGGGTATAGAGCACCACCGGCGTGCTCCACACGAAGGGCGAGGGCGTCCTGGCGAAGCGTGCGAAGATGAGGCCCGTGACGGTACCGGTGAAAAGGATACCGCAGAATACCTCCACGACGGCGATGAGGCGGCCCGCCCCGACCGGTATGATGTCCCCGTAGCCGACCGTGGCGAAGGTGACAATGCTGAAATAGACATATTCAAGAAAACCGGCCCGCGCGGGAAGCGATACCGTGGCCGTTGCCCGGTACAGGACGGCGAACAGCAGGGTTACTGAAACGAACACGATGCCTATGCAGAGAATGAACATGAGCGGATTCATGGTGAGCATCGCGTGGTAATAGAATCGCCACTGGGAAAACCTGTTCCCGCGATATTTTACGACAGGCTGATATCTGCCTTTCGGCATGGAAACCCCTCCATCCCGCCCGGAGTATTGCAGTCATTCTACTCCGGAAATGATAGCCTTAAACGGCGTTCTGTCAACAGAAATACATTTCTGTCACTGACGGTTAATCAAAGAGTAAAAGGGGCAGGGGCAGGCCCGTTGAAAAAATGCGGATGCTTTGTGTTACGGCTGATAGGGCCTGTCAAAGCGGCGTCCATAGGCGCCGTTCTGCTTCAGGATTTTGTCCCAGCCGCCGTCGAAGAGGCCGGTAGGCGCCAGGAGGCGGAAAAAGAATCTGCTGATTGCGGAGAATTTCTCCATGCCGGCGAGCTTCTTCATCGTTATCGGGTGGAACTCCTTGGTGACCCCGAAATGGCGCCCCAGGCTCCGAAACGCCATGAAAAGCCTTCTGTTTAGATAGGCCGGCCTGGACTGTATCCCCTCGACGCCGCCCTTGATGACGGTGCCGATGTAACGGGCGTTCAGCCGCTTCGCCAGCTTTTCCAGGTACCGCTCCACGGAGCGCGAATGGACCGCTTCAGGGAAGCCCGACTGCACGATAAATCCCAGGGGAGGGAATTCCTTCTGTTTTTTCGACCGGCTTTTGGGCTGCGAACCTCCCAGGGCCTCGATGAACTCCTTGACGATGCCTGGCATCGAGTCCGCGTAAAGCGGGAAGGCGATGATCACAGCCTGGGCCCCGCGGGCCTTTTCGGCGATGGCGGCGTGTTCCTTTGTGCGCATGAGATACGCGACCTCGACGCTGTTTCCCCCGCAGGCGGAAAAGCCGTCGGTGAAATGCTTCAGCAGAAGCGCCGTGTTGCTCCCCTTGCCGCGGGGGGATCCGTTACAGATCAGCAATCGCATGGGATACCTCCGAGGTCGGCCTGTCGGTCGTGAAGGCGCAGCGCAGGGTTGTCCTGAAATTAACGGCCACGCGCCGGTATATGTCGGTGATGATCGCAATGTCTTCGTCGTCGGTATCGGAACCCCGGTGTAGCAGGATGCCGATGGCGGGATAGCGGTCATAGCGGCCGCGGTGGTGGCACTCGCCTTCGACGAGGGCGATGTAGGGATGGATCAGCGGGATGAACCGCTCGTTGGCCCTTTTCAGGAGGGCGCTCATGAAGCCCATGATGACCGGCGATGAGAAGATGACCAGGTCGGCGGCCATGACCGCCTTGTATATCTGCGGCATGTCGTCGCGCTGCGCGCACAGGCCCGGTGTTTTGATCCAGCAGGACCAGCATCCGATGCACTGCCGGATGTCCAGGTCCCTGAGTTGAAAGGACTGAAAGGTATGGCCCCGGGAGGTGAGATCGGCTCCCAGGGACTTGATGTAGCGGTCAAGGTCTTTCTGTTTCGGGTCGGGATTGCCGTTAAGAATCACTATGTTCATCGTATCTTCAGTCGCATTATATTTCAGTCAGCAAATAATCCCGGCGATGCCGATAATCGTCAATGCATTTTTATGTCTATAGTGAAGACTGAAGAGTGATTTTTATCCTTGCCTTTTATGACCCCCCTGTCCCACCGAGGGGGCACGAAAATTAGAATTGTTAATATGTTGTCATCGAGCGAAGCGAGATATCCCTGTTGGATTTCTCCTGATCCCGGCGTTCCAGGTTTCGTCGGAATGACAATTACACTCATATGATTATAAACACGCGCCCCCTCTGGGCCAACGCATTCGGTACATCCTGTACCTTCGTTGGCATCAACCTCGTCCTGAGAACGCGGGTCGGGGGGATGGTGATTTCTTTGGATGGGAACACTATTGGGAACAGGTTTAAATGATGGCCGTCGCAAGGCATGGTGCGGTGCTATAAAAAACGGCGATTCCCATCGCCGTTTTTTTTTGTCGATTGATGAGGGTTGGCTTCAGCGCGACCGGCAGATGCTGATGGTGGAATCCTCCTGGTCGCCGTCGACATAGCTGATATGGATCGCCTCCCCCTGGATCTTCGTTATCGTGCCGCGGTAGTAGACGCCTCCCCGCTTCCAGTTGCACTCAACCCTGGTGCCCACCTTCCAGTCGATCCTCCTGATCTTTGATGCCGGAAGGACCGCGGTGTCGCCGTCATCAAAGGAAATATTGAAGTCCGCGCCGGTCACTCCCGCTATCTTTGCCGGATACCAGAGGCCGTCGCTCCACTGGCCGAGGACCCGGTCGCCGGGTTTCCAGGCAAAAGCAACGGCGGTTAGTAAAACAAGGATAAAAGCAATTCCGAATTTCAATGATCGCATGTCAGCCTCCTTTCCCGTCTGTTTGGTGTATTGTGCATGTATATTCAAAATAACAGATTTATGCGATCCGGCAAATGATTTTTCCGGAGACCGGGATTTATTGTTGATAAGGAGGCTGTTAAAACATGAAACAGATATCGACAAAGGGCATCGGCAGGGCTATCCGGCGGCCTTTATACTTCCTGCCGTTGTCGGTGTAGATGCTGTAGTCGTAATTAACCCAGCAGTTCACGCCGATCCGGCAGAAGGGAGCCACAATGAAGCCGAGGCCCGCGCCGCCGCCGAAGGTGACGTCGTTGATGATGCCGTTAATCCTGAAAACCGGGGACTTCCACCGGTAATGGGAATATGACACGCCGAAGAAGAGT
>DAONAJ010000114.1:0-9642 GCA_035400945.1 Spirochaetota bacterium | reverse complement strand
CATGTCAATTAATTGTTGCATTGTCATGGGGAATTCTGATTTATTAATGGTATAAAAAGAATTAAAAACTTAGGGTTAATAGTATTTTTTTAGACGAGCGAATATTGGAGTAAGTATAAATAAAAAATAACCCCGAGCTTTTGAAAAAAGCGAGGAGTATGATATATATGGGCTTTGCTGGAAGTGAAATCATTTCCCTATTGTTGGCGAGCCAACGGCTCCAATAAGGCATGACAACCGCAGCCCCCGGCCCAACTTGGGCGGGCCTGCGGTGGATGAAGCGGGCCGGTGCGGCGAGCCTGTTTAAAAATAGCTGAGAATGACAAGAGCGGTCGCCGCGGCCAGGAGCACCGCCACTACCGGCGTCCACCGCAGGGTCCAGCGTTCTCCGCGCCTGATCCCTTGGAGGACAATGGCCTGGGACAGCGCAAAGGGTATCGACAGGAAAAGAAAATACATGACCGCCAACATGATCTCGTCACGGAGTGAATAACCGTAGAACGGGATCAGCGCAAAGGAAATGACGACAGCCGCTGCATGCACCTTTGCCAGTGAGGAGGGAAGTGCCTTTGCTCCATCCGGCGAAACGGCCTCGCTCCGCAGGAGGACATACTCCCTTGCCGACACGGCAATGGCGTCAACGTAGACCAGGACGACGCACACCAGGCCCAGCAGCTGCCCGATCAGCATGTAAACGTTATCAAAGAGGAACTGGATGCCGGGGATAAGCCAGATAATGAACCCGGAAACGGCCGCAGCCATGGCGCGCCATGAGGCCCCGAAGGCCCTGAGGGACCGCGCGGCATCCTTCCGGTAAAAAGAAAAGACCAGCATCAGGACAAAGGCGGCGATCGCAAACAGGTAGAAAGCGGCCGGGGCGCCCTTGATAAGCTGATACCCCTGGATGGTTTCGATTTTCTTCGATGTGCATCCAAGGATATCCACGTAGGGAAGCAGAAAGGAGAAGATGAAAAGGAAACACGCCAGCCGAAGCACATGGGGCCGGGCCACCTTCACAAATCCGGAGAGTTGTTCCCGTGTTGTCATACTCACCATCCTTACGATTAGAGGGTATAGAGCATATCCGATACCAGGCTGAATACCGGGCTTGCAATCAGCTCTTTTGATGCCGAACCGCTTTTCAGGGAATAATCAGCGCCGCTGATCAGGGCGAAAACCTTCCTCAGCCGGTCCCGGGGAAAGGCCTCGGTGTAGCGCCAGAACTTTTCCCTGTTCTTGCTGTAGACGCCGGCCCTGGTCATCGCCTCCTCGGGGGGCACGCCCTCGCCGACAAGGGAGTAGAACATTTCCAGCATCTCCGCCTGCCTCGTGATCAGGTACAGGATCCTGAGGTCCGGCGTTTCGTCCTCCCGCACCTTCTTGCACAGTCCCAGGGCCCGGGGGTCCTTTTTGAATAACGCATCGATGAAGTCAAATACCGAGGCATCCCTCACGTCATCAATACAGTTCTTGACCAGGTCCGCGTCGACCGCACCTGTCCTGCCGGAATACCTGATCATGTCGATGGCGTCATCGATCTTCTTGATGTCGTTGCCGGTCCGCTCCACGAGGAGGTCAACCGCCCGGTCCTCTATCGAAAGGCCGAGCTTCCGGATGGCGGCGATGATATAATTGTAAATATCGTTGTCGAAGTAGCGCCAGAACTGGACGACCTTGAAGCGCTCCAGCACCGGCGCCATGAACGCCGGGGGCCGCACCTCCCGCGTCGTCAGGATCAGGATCGATCCCTCCGGGATCTCCCGCACCATCTCACGGAACGTCTCCTGTCTGCCCGCGGGCAGGCTGTCGATGTTGTACATAACGCACGCCCTCTTTGAGGAAAACAGCGGCGTTGAAAGGATGAAATCCGCCCCGGCCATGAACTCGTCATTTTCTATGTGGTATCTTCCCGTCGAATGGGACCGCTCGCCGGGCTCTTCGAAGGCCATCACCATGATCCGGTTGATGCATTTGTCCTTCTCCCCTTCTTCCTCGCCAAGGAACAGGTACAGCGGCTCAAGGCGGTCGCCGTCAAGCTCCCGCTTGAACTGTTTTGCGTTGGGATACTTGGTTGTCATGGCCTGTTTTCTCCGCCGCGGAACTCTGTCTCGTCCCCGGGCTTCCCCTTTTCAATATTGGTCATCTGGTCGGTATACCACCCCGAGACGGTCTTGGAGGTGATGCGCTTCCCCATGTCATCCATCACGTATTCCGTGACCTGCGGCACGGTTTCGATCGGCTGGACCAGGTCGGAAAAGACCCGGAAGGCCTGGACTCCCGCCTCGAAGAAAATGACCCTGTTCCTTTTCAGGTCCAGCAGCCGAACGTCGGCGGTGATCCATATCCTCTTCTTCACGGCGCGACCGATGGTGTCATACTCGAGGTTCTGGATCATGAACTTCGTGATGAGGACCTCCAGGCGCAGGTCCGATTTCTGACCATCGGCATCAACGCCGAGCCTTCCGTCAAGGCTTATATGGGACTTTATCCGGTACAGGAGCTTGTCGGAAATTTCTGCGGCTCCGGTCATGTTCACCGGGGGCATGATGTAGAGCCGGTTCGCGTTGCGCGGCACCACCGGCTCCCCTTCGAAGCCTTTGATGACCTTCCCGGCCAAGGCCTCATCGTCACGGAGATCGGCGGTGCAGCCTACGGTTAAAACCATTATGATGACCGGGAGAGCCCTTTTCATGATCTGCAATGGATGCATAATTTTTAATTTTTACATAAAATCTGCTAAACTTTTACCGTATCGCTGCCGAATATACTATTAATCATTTTACACTCTGGTCTTCCATTGATACAAAATGGGCGGTCATTAGAAGACCTTTCGCAACAAATGGGATAGTTTACTATCCCATTTTTTATTAGCTGACGTTTCCAGGCGCCCTTTCACTCGAGCACCCTGATGGTTTCAGTGATGGCATAGACAGTTTCCACGTATTCCCGCGCCGGCCGGTCCCAGTAATAGACCGATTTTTCCGCGTTCATCCGCGCCCTGAAGACCATGGCCTCGTCGTGGCTCCTGAAAAACTGGAGCGCCCGGTCCATGGCATCGTAGAAGGCCCAGGAATTGTAGTCTGAAAAAAGGAAACCGTTCCCCTCGATAGCATCGCCGCGCATCCTGATGGGGAACACCGTGTCCCGGAGCCCCCCGGTGGCCCGCGCAACCACCAGGTTGCCGGCGGCGAATGCCTCGATCTGGGAAATGCCCCCGGGCTCGTGCATCGAAGGCATCAGGAAAAGATCCGACGCCAGGAGGGGCACCGTTATGTCCTGAAAGCCGATGTTGACGCTCACCATGTCGGGGTAATACTGCCCCAGCAGGTAGAGCCCGTGGGCGATCTCCTCGCCCTTCCGGTCGCCTGACGACACCGCCCCGCCGATGACCCCCTGGAACTTCAGGTTCTTGAAGATGCCCTCGGACGCCTCCAGGAGGAGTTGGTATCCCTTCTGCTCGGAAATGCGGTGGATGTAGGAAAAGAGGATGATGTCCGGGTCCACCTTCAGGCCCCGGGTGCTCTGGAGAAAGAGCTTGTTCCGCATGCGCATAACCATGGCGCGGCGGGTCTCGTCCGCGATAGCTTCAGCGCCGTTCTGCCCCCTGAGGAGCTCCGGGTACCTTTTCTCGATCTTTTCACGCAGGGCGTCGTCAGCCTTCACCTGCTCGATGAAGACCGGGTATGCCCCGGCGACAAACCGCGATGCATCGAATTTCTTGACCAGGTTGACCTTGAAGTCGCTGCCTATGGCGTTGCTGATGCCTATGACGTTTTTCAAAATCCGCTCCAGGCCGTCGCAGGCGAACTCGATCTGGCGGGCATAGGACGGGCTCACGGTGATGACGCGGTCGGCGAAGCGTATCCCCGCGGCCATGCAGTTGAGCCGCTCAGGGTAGACCGGGTCGCAGAAATCCCCCGCGGTCCACGACGGCAGGTTGAACAGGTTGAACAGGTCGAAGCCGTTTTCCATACGGTGGTAGGCGTCAAAGTACTGCCACCCGCCGTTATGGACGATGTGCAGAAAGGTGTTTCGCTTGAAAGCGGCGCTGTTCAGGTAGAAATGGTCGCATTTTACGATGCCGTTGAATATCCCCGCATAGGCGTCGTTGGTGAAGGTATAGCTCGGGTTGAGATTGAATGCGGTGATCACCTCAACGCAGGCCCGCGAAAAAGCGACGCGCCGCCGTATCTTCTCGATGGACGTGATGCCCCAGTAAAGGCCGTCGAAGAACTCGTGGTGATCCAGGAGGTAATAGTGAACCCCCTCGACCTGGGCATAGTGGACGCCGACCTCGTAATCGTCCCCCATGATCTTGAAGACGACATTGACCCCGGTATAGGTCAGGTTGTATTTTTTCACGGCCTCCTGCATCTTCCGGACCGACTTGTCGTCGCCGTGCTTGTAGTACCCCGAAATGACGAAGACCTCTTCCCCGAGCTTCACCAGCTCCCGGGGCAGTTCATAGACCACATTGGCAAGGCCGCCGCTCTTGGAGAAGGGCTCGGCCTCGGCCGACATGAACACCATGGCGCCCCGGCGGTTGTGTTCAAGCAGGTTCCTCCCGATGGTGGCGAGGGCCTGGTCGGGCTCCTTCGACATCCTCCGGGCGTAACTGAGGGCGGTTTTCCCGTCCAGGACGCCGTTCCTCACCAGGTAAAAGGACCCCCGCTTCAGCCCCAGGTCCATCAAGTCCCGGTGCTCCTTCCAGAATACGGGGACCATATGATCCTTTATAAAGGCGATGGTCTTCTCGTAGGTGGCGCAGTTCTTCGAAAGTTCCTCATAGGCGAAATTGCACTGAATCTGATTCACGTTGGACATCTCGCAGAGGCGGAACAGGGAGTCCCTGAGAAAATCGTGGTAGTGTTCCACCGGGTCAACCGGCTCAAGCTTCAGCAGTTTCACCCGCTCAGTGAAGGAAACCACGGTGTTGACGCGGGAGATCGTCAACTCACGGCCGGTGAAGTAGTTGTAATGGCCGGTCAGGTTCGAGTAGAGGGGATCGCTCAGGCGGTAACAGCGGTCCCGCGGAATCGGCAGGACCGGGCTGTCGAACTGGATAGAGGCGCTCTGGTTGGCGTCGGCGAAGTTGAACACGCCGATCCATATATCCTGCCCGACAAACTTCGCCGCCGCCGCCACCATCATATTGTTGGCCCAGACCAGGTATCCCCTTCCCTTCATCTCGCGGTGGAACCTGTACCACTCGGCATAGAAGGGCTGGAGGCTTCGATGCGCCGCGTATTCGAACTGGTTCCAGTTGACGAAGATGTTGTCCAGGTAGACCTTCCATCCCTCTCCCTCGGCGCTTCCCTCGTAATCCATGATGGCGCTGCTCATGAAGCAGGTGAGGCCCACGGCGGCGCGGAGCCCCCGGTGTCCGAAGGTGTTCAGGGCCCTCCGCTCGTCATGGTTCCCCAGGATGCCCAGCATCTCGGTCCCTTCCGGCAGGGACGAGGGGAAGTAGCTGTCGTAGATATGATAGATCTCGCGGACGTCCGTCTTCCCGTGGATGATGTTCTCGCAGATCTTGAACAGCGAGGAGTTATACGGAATGAGGCCGGTGCGGGTAAGGAACCGCTCATGGCCCCAGTAACATTCGGCGACGTTGATGAAAAAGTCCTTCTTGAGCTCCTTCATCTTCTTTTCGATGTTCAGCATCAGGAAAAAGTGGAGCGGCACCGCGATAAGGTCGCGGCATGCCGAGTCGTAGTAGCCGGTCGTGATATAGTGATCGTCTTCGCGGTCATTGACAATGATGGCCCCCTCGACCATCTCGGCGGCATCGCGCTTACGCTCGAACACGAAGGGGAAGTTGTTCTTCTTCATCATGATCGGAACGGCGTGGGCCGAGTCGAAGCGTATCCCGTCTATGCCGAACTTTTCCATGAGAGTGGTGATGGAATTCGAAAGCCACTCCCACACTTCGAACTTGCGGTAGTTCAGGAGCTTGCCGTCGTTCCATGAGCCGTAGCGCCCGTCCGTGGAGGCGCGCACCACCAGGTTCCCCCCGTCGTCATAGGTCCTGACCGAATACTCGTCCGGGAGGTGGTCGCTTGACCGGTTGATGTGGGGAATGATGTCGACAATGACCTTGATGCCCATCTGGTGGCAGGCGTCGATAAGCTTCTTCAGCTCCTCCTCGCCGCCCAGGGCCGGCTCGATATCGACCAGGCTCATGGGCGAGAAGGGCGACGGCGACGTGGCGTTCGGCGCCCAGTCATTGCGGTTCCTTCCGCGCTTCTGGACGCCCAGGAGATAGATGGTGGTCACGCTGTAGTTCTTCTTGATGTCCTCCAGGTGGGCCCTGATGTCGGCAAAGGTCCCCAGGCGGATCACCTCGCCGTTCTCGTTGTACACCAGTCCCGGGTGCCCGTTCCCGTCAGTCCAGTAGGCCCTGGTGTGGCCGTGGATATCGGCGAAAATCTCGAGGATGATTTCACCCCTGACGTCAGGGACCGCGTTGATCCGGCCCGACAGGCCCGGCAGAGTGACCCAGGCCGTGGTCTTCCTTTTCTTTATGAGAACCGCGAAGTCATAGTGGCCGTATTCTTCAAAGCGGTATTCGGCCGAGTACTGCTCCTTGCCCTCGTGGACGAGGGGCACATCGACAAAATCGATGTCCTTCTCGAGGAAGATGCCCCCCGCGGCGCTGTTCCGGTAGATCCTCAGGTGGTAGACGACCGGCGCGCCGGGGATCTCGAAGGTGAAGCGGTAGGTCTGCCCCACAGTGACGTTGGCGAAGCGCGTTGCCAGGGGCGCGTCGAATTCCTTCGGAGCGAAGATCCTCTCGAGAATGATGCTGGCGCGGTTCCGTATCTCATGGATGTCATGGCCCGACGCCGCCACCAGAAGCCGCACGATTTCCCTGAGGGACGCCCCGTCGCCGGACATCTTGTAGCGCCGCGCCAGGCGCTCCAGGGACTTGACCGCCTCCAGGTTCCGCTCGTAGTGGAAGTTCAGGATGTCGCCCGTGACGCGGGCGTCCAGCTCGCGCAGGTACTTGCCGCGGCTCGCCTCGCTGAACTTGCGCACGCGCTTCTCCACGACCTCGGCCGCCTCCTCGACCTCGAACTGCTGGGCGTTCCGCAGGGTCTCATCCAGGAGAAAATTCAGCGACCGGGACACCGCGGGGGGGTATACCACGGAATGGTTGTAACCGGTCTGGATGGCCCGCTCCTCTATCATAAGGAGGAGCTTGAAGGCGCCGAATAGCTTCACCCCGGCGTTCCGCCTCTGTTCCGCCGTGAGGGCGTCGAAGATCTTGAGACCAAGGTAGATCGTGGGGATTTCCGTCCAGGGTGGACCCTGACCCACGTGGGATATGACGGTGGTATCTTCGGAAATATGGAATATCGTGGGAACGCCGGGAAGCTCTTTCACGATGACGAAGCGCCGGGCCATGATGCCGTCAAAATCTCCC
The DNA here is from genome assembly GCA_035400945.1 of Spirochaetota bacterium. Classification (GTDB taxonomy): domain Bacteria; phylum Spirochaetota; class UBA4802; order UBA4802; family UBA5550; genus RBG-16-49-21. The sequence goes on along the minus strand of DAONAJ010000114.1, from coordinate 2,216 downwards.
TCCGCCGTTGCCCGGTGGGCAAACACGATGGAGGCGATGAGGCGGGACGAAAGGCGGATGTCGCTCATGAGCCGTCCCCTGACCGTCTGGTCGCCTTTTGAAACGGCGTCGAAGGCGCTGTTGCGCATGTCGATGAAGCGCTCCCGGTACAACTCGGCGGGATCGCCGGCGCGGAGGCTCGCCACGACCTCGCGGTCAAGGTAGAACTCGAAGCAGCGGTTTTCCGCGAAGGCCCGCGCGATGTGCTCCTTGACTATTTTATCGGATATGAGATGCTCGTCGGTGATGCGGAAGCGGCAGAGGCTGCTGGAGATGACTGGTTCCACGTATCGATACCTCGGACAATATATCACGCCGGAATCTTACAGGAGAGGCCTTATGAACTCGCCTGCAGTATCACACCTTCATCGTATCGATACTCAATCGTCCGTCAATCGAAAAATAGTATGGGGCCCTGACTACGCGACATAAAAGTCATGCCGCACCGAGGCCGGGCAATGTTTTTGGCACCTGCCTGTTTTCCTCCTCCCCCCGCGCCGCGCAACAATACATCTTCCAATCCGCAATATTACCATTGACAAATGGTCATTGCCGGATTATGGTGATGCTGCGGCATTGACGGTCCTTGTATCAAGCATTGGCTGCATATGGTTTTATGCCTTGGATGTATCACGGAAGAAGCGCGGCAGCAATGGATGCTCAACTGATAACCATACCTTCAATATTGTTCCTCTCCTTCCTCTGCGGCATTCTGCTGATATCAAGCGGGCTCTACATGGGAGTCTTTGCCTTCACCAGGACCCCGGTGTACCTGTCGGTGGCCCTCCTCGGCTTCACCGGATACTGTTTCGTGGGGACCGAGGCCGCGGTCATAACCTGCGGCCTCCTTGGCAACCCGCACGCGGGCATGCAGTTTCACCGCCTGCAGGCCCTTTCCGCGGCCTTTTTCCTCTTCGCGCTGCCCTTTTATCTCGGCCACCTCCTTGAACTCGGCCCGGCATTCAAAAAAGCGAACCGCATTATCACCGCTGCCGGCGCCGTCGCCTTCATCACGCTGGCCGTGTCGGCCTTTGCCGTGCCTGAATGGTTCATCGGTTTTGCAAGCCACCTCGGGGCGACGGGAATGCCGTGGAGGGAAGGACGGGGAACGCCCGGCATCTTATACCGCCTGCGGGACCTCCTCATAACCCTGGTGGCCCTCTACGGCGCGGCAATGATGGCGGCGGACCTCAAGAAGCACCGGCGCTACAGCTATGTCCTGTTCTCGTTGATCGGCACCCTGTGCGCCATCATCTCCGGGATCATTGACTTTGCCCTTGCTGCCCGGGAAATGCCGAACGGTCTTTTCAGCATCAGGGTCTTTTCCATATTCAGCCTCGGCCTCATGCTCTTCGTCATTCTTTCCATGACAGGCATCATGAAGTGGTTTATCGACCAGAACAGGATTATGGAGCGCATGAACAAGATAGAGGCCCTCGGCATCATGGCGGGCGGCATCGCCCATGACTTCAACAACCTTCTGGCGGGCATACTGGGCAACGCGAGCCTCATGAAGGAGGGCGCCGGGATAGATGACGGCAAGAAACCGCTCCTGGACGACATAGAAAAGGCCGCACTGCGGGCAAAAAACCTCTCCCACCAGCTTCTTACTTTCGCCCAGGGGGGCTCGCCGATACGCGAAACCGCCTCAATCGAGCAGCTTGTTTACGACACGGTCGACTTCATCATGCGGGGGTCAAACATCAGCATACTCTATCATGTCGCCCCCGGTCTGGGCTCCATCTCGGCGGACATGAACCAGATCAGCCAGGTCGTGCAGAATATCATAATCAACGCCAAGCAGGCAATGCCCGACGGCGGCATCGTCGACATCACCCTGGACAACTGGGCGGCGTCAACGGACACGTCCCATCTCGCCGCGGGCGACTATGTGCGCCTCAGAGTGAGGGATTACGGCACCGGCATGAAGCCCGAGGTGCTTGCGTCGATCTTTGATCCATATTTTACCACCAAGGAGGACGGTTCCGGTCTTGGCCTCGCCATTTCCCTGTCCATTGTGAAACAGCACGGCGGCTGGATCGACGCCGCGTCCTGGCCGGGACAGGGTTCGGAATTCACGGTGATGCTGCCCCGTGCGGCGACGCCTGCGGAAGCCACGCCGGCCGAACCGGCGGCGGGCGGTCTCCTCACCGGCAGGGTCCTCGTGATGGACGACG
>DAONAJ010000113.1:0-10517 GCA_035400945.1 Spirochaetota bacterium | reverse complement strand
GGGGGTGTTGTCCACGATGAGCCGCTTCGACAGGAACCAGGTCTCGTTACCCTTCTGGTCCCGCACGTACTCGATTTTCAGAAGCTTTTCCGGCGGATAGTTCTTGAAGCTCAGGGTGTTGTCGATCTTGTTGTCCGCCACCTGGAAGTGGGTGTATATCTTCCGGCTTATCGCCTTGATCTCCTCGTCGGTGAAGCTGTGCTTGACCTTGTGGGTTTCCATGCTGCCCAGGATGCGCCGGTACTCCTGGAGGACAAACTTCTTGGCGTTGTTCAGGAGCTTGCTCACCGGCTCGATGCTCCAGTTGTGAAAGTTGTCCATCTCCCGGATCTTCACCGCGGCCCAGCCCCACTTCTTGACGTACTCTATCATCACCCGGGCCTTGTCCGGGTTGTATCCCTCGTCGTTCTTGCTGGAACTGTACCGGGACAGCATCGGCTCGACCTTCAGGTAGAATGATGTTTTCAGGACGTCGAGGGAATCCCTGTCCTTGACCACGGTGGCGTAATATTCGTAGACGTAGTTGAACATGATGATGTAGGCGTCGATGTGGTCCGGCGACAGGTTCCCCGCATGGATGTTCTTCTTGATGGTGTTGCAGATGAAGGGGTTGTCCATGTAGTTGTTGATGTACCGGGCGAGGAGACCGAGCTTTATGATGGACTTGAAGGGGTTGCCGAGGGACTTGAGTATCTGGAAAAGCCCGGCGGCAAGAAAGTCTTCCTGCTTGATGCTGTAAATATTGCCGATGTCGATGAACTGGTCTGCCAGCTCTGACTTGTTGGCCGCGGCGAGCCATGCCTGGTAGGTCTGGTTGTCGGCGTTTTCCGGCACGACCCACCAGAAGGGGATCTTCCCGTTCAGCACGATGGAGCTCCGGAGGAACTCTTCCTTCAGCAGCTCCCCGATGGAGGACCCGGAGAACTGTTCCTCGTCGGCGAAGATGTTTTTCCTGATACGGCTGATCTCGTTCAGGTAAAAGTGCACCTCGATGTTGAACTTGTCAAATACCCAGCTTTCAATGGCCCGGAGCTTTGTCTTATACAGGTTTATGATGTCCCGGTCATAGTGGCCGTCCTGGTAGCAGAGCCAGAAGTCGAAATCGGACTGCTTGGTATAGGCGACGGTGCCGCAGCTGCCGATGAGGGCTATCATAAGAAGAAAGGGGTCATTGACCTTGCCGCGGACCAGGCCGGCGTCGGGAAAGCGCTTGGACATGAATTCAATCAGGCGCGGGGAAGGGGCGAAATCATGGACGCCGTGGGGAAGGTTCGGCGCCGGCACATGGCCGGGGAGGCCGGGGATGTTCACATGGAGCAGGTACGCGATGAATTCCAGTAAATTCACCAGCTGCGGGTCCGAAAGCGAGCGCTGGAGATTGCCCAGCTTGAGCTCGTTGTATTTCTGGAATTTCTGCTGGTAGACTTTGATTCTATTTATGATATCAGGATTCGCTTCCATGATCCCTGCGCTGTTTGTCTGTATAAGAATAAAACGGGGCTGATTCGGAACACCCCCCACCCCCCTCAGCGGGGTCTTGACTGTTCTGTAAAAGCCATAAAGTCCCCCTCCGGGGGCTTCAGGGGGCATATGGTACAGCCCAATTGTTTACGATGATGTGTTTCTATAAAAGGCCCGCGTGCCTGAAGCAGGGGCTGGATTAATAACTTTAAAACTGCCAATCTAAAAAGCAAGTAAGAATTCTTGGTTTTCAAGGATTAATTGAAAATAGTTCAGGCAACTGTACATTTATTGCCGATTATATATAGTGAGCGGGAGCCATATTAAAGCACAAGGAGCCGGATATGCAGGAACTCATTAATGAATCCATCATCACCATGGTGAATGACGGCACGCTGAGCATGGAGCGGGTAAAGAGCCTTATTTATATAAAATCGTTCATTGACCGTATTTCAACCAGGAACTATATCGAGGAAGAATCGGCCCGGGAGCTGGAGAAGAAGTACGGCGTGAGGCCGAATATCATCACCTGGGGGGATTATTTTCAGACCGAAATAGCGACCTCCCTCGCGGTGCTTTCGGACGAGGAGTTTGACCGGGCGGTGGCGACGCTTAAGTTCGACATGGTGGCCAGCTGGTTCATTTTCTGCGAAAAGGGCGATGATTTTTTTGAATGGGTGGACCTGACCCACGAGGCCATCGTGCAGGCCAAGGAATCGGGCTATACGCAGGAGGAGGAAGAGATCCTGCACCTTAAGATATTGAAGGACTATTACACGAACCTCGGCCTGGTGAACAATTTCACCGACGCGGAGATGCAGTGGTTTGACGGATTCCAGGAGGCGAAGGTGGTGTAATAGGCGTGTTTTCGTAACCGCGCTTGCGAGCGTCACGTACGTGAGAAACCGGACTTGTCCGGTTTTTTCTTTTTATGGAGGTAGATGTTGTATAGTTTATGAAAGATGACAACACCCAGAACCGTCCCGAGGATATTGCAGAGAAGGTCGGTGAGGGATGATGTCCGTACCGGCATGTAGACCTGTATCAGCTCGATGGCGAGGCTGAGAATGGAGCCGATGAGGATTGGGAATAGATAGCACAGGCATCTCTTTTTCACGCCACAGACTATGAATAGGGCCGGAAGGAAAAATCCGAGGGGAATAAATCCAGATATGTTGAGTATGATATCGGAATAGAACTTCATTTCCCTCCAGTAATTCGCCCACGGTTTTGATAAAACCAATTTTTTTATGGCACGGAGGTGCTCCGGAATCATCAGGTTATTGCGGCCTGAGATTATATTAAAAATTATCCGGCCGGATCTTTCATTCATCGGATACAGGGCGATAATATCTTTTTGCCGTGATAGAGATTTATGATCATGGTTCCTCCAGTTTCCATGGTTCCTGGATATCTCTCCCGGATGTAACGCGGATCGGTATATGGCAAGACCCTGTACTTCCCCCTCCCAGGGGACCCGGATATGGGGATTGTTGCCGACTATGAGGCGGGCCCCTGAAAGATCATTCTTCATTGGATTGAGAGTATATCCCGGAAAAACCGAGGCCTCCCTGCCGTCAATATATACAGTTGTACCCGATGCAGCCAGCACCACTGTTATGAAAACGGTTTTATCGGTTAAAAGCGCGTCAGAGACGCCCGCTTCATGATACGCGTAATCCCCGGAAGTCCTTTGGACCCGCCTCCGTAAGATCAATTCGGACTTCCATTTGGCCATCATGAAAACTTCCGGATCCTTATCATCATAGAAGCACAGAATATTCGATAGCCAGATTCTCGTGGCAGGGTAGGGCTTCAGCAGTATTTCTATCGTCAATTCATCGCTATCGTTGCACTGTGCAAGCAGGCCATGGTGATTGGGGATGATCCGCTCCAGTATCAGATTGTTCCGCATGAGCAGAATGCCGCTGTTATTCCGTAACCGGTGTGCGTTGTTTGGGAACTTGAATTTAAAGGGCCAGAGGCCGGCTGTAAGAAGGACCAGTACTATGCAGATGTTGCATGCAACTATCAGTGATCTAAGTTTCATCAATGGTCAATAGTAAAAAGCATGACATATCATCAATATACTCACCAGGTGCCGTTCAGGGCAAGGGATACGCGATTCCGGTAATACCCGCTAATTTCCCTTACAGCGGCTCCATTGCTATAAACATAACCGCCGAATAAGCGATACCCGGTGACGTATGAATAATTCCATGCGAAATTATAGGCTATGGTGGCCGAAATATGTTCGGTGAATTCATAAGTGGCGGTTGCTGAAAGTCCAATAAGCCTGTCTTTTGTTTTTCTTGCGAAAATATAGGATTCGCCGTAAAATAGCGATGATGCGAATGAAAACCTTTCGAATATCTGTCGGGTGACGTTCCCCGTTATAAACCAGTTCGTCGTTGGGTCGGAGTTGTTGGCCAGTATTGAGTTCTGGTATGTAAAATTCAAGCTGGCATTGGTTCTTTGATCAACGTCATGGGAAACCATGAGATAGGCGTAAAGGCTTATATCATAGGGGGTTGAGGGGGGGATCACCACCTGTACGCCGGAGACTGAAATATTGCTGCGGGGGCTGTTGGGCGGGAAAACAAAATCCGGTGAGATTCGCCCTTCAATGTATAATTGCCTGGTGAAGTCATGGCGATATCCCAGTCCGGGCCTGTGGACCTGGAGAATGCCCCCTGGATTTGATTTTGTCCACTGGTATTCGTAAAATATATACGTATAATTGGATGAATCCCAGTGGATTTCATGATGCATCCGCGCCGCATTGACCATTGAATATTTCAGGTCCTGGTTGATATATGACCTGAAAAAATATCTCTCCAGATGCCATTGTCTCGTTCTGGTGTAAAAATATTTGCTGAACTGGTTCATGTATACCAGGCGTATCGTATAATACTTGTTGGCTTCAAATACCCCGGTCAGGCTGAATTCGTTTCTCCAGTAACGCATCCTTCCTTCACTGTTCCCGAACAATACTTCAAATCGGTCCGGTTCGGGATAATTCTGGAATATATCGGTAAACTCGAAAGACACCAGTTCTGAAAAATTCTTCGTCAGGCGCAGCCTCACATCCTGGTTGTTGTTCGTTAAACCGAAATGCCGCGCATAAATCTGCTGGTTGACATGGCCCATCAGGTCAAAGGTGTATGTTTTCCCTTCGTGGCGCAGTCCCAGGCCCACCAGCACCTCGGTGATATAATCATATTTTTTTTTCTGTAGCGGGGTCTCTGCAATGGCGCGGATATTGTCGTCAAAAGTTTCACGAATGGTGCCGATTATATTGAATTCCCACGCAAGGGATATGCCGGCCGCCGAAAAAAGAAGCAGTGTCAATAACGCTCCCATTAAAGGAAAGTGTTTCCCCATGGCAGGATATTATCGTCCGTGGCCCAGGAGCATCACGAAGATTGTCCTGAAAAAAATTTCAACATCCAGCTTCAGGGACCAGTTGTCGATATACTCCAGGTCCAGGTCCATCCACTGGTCAAAACTAAGGTCATTGCGGTTGGGTTGTATCTGCCAGATGCAGGTGATGCCCGGTTTCATGGACAGGCGTCTCCTGTGCCAGATGTTGTACTGGGCCACCTCCGAGGGGAGGGGAGGCCGCGGGCCGATGAGGCTCATCTCTCCCCTGAATACGTTCAACAGCTGTGGAAGCTCGTCCAGGCCTGTCTTCCTCAGTATCTTTCCTATGACGGGAATGATGCGAGGGTCGTTCTTTATTTTAAAGGCCGGGCCGTCAGCTTCATTGAGGGCCTTTAATTCCTCCAGCTTTTTTTCCGCGTCCTTCACCATGGTCCTGAACTTGTACACATTAAATATCCTTCCGTTCAGGCCCACCCGCTCCTGCTTGAACAATACCGGTCCGGGTGAAACGATCTTTATCATTGCGGCGATAATCGCTAAAAAAGGAGATAGCAATAAAAGCATGATCCCGGATACCAGGTAATCTGAAAAGAGCTTCACCAAAAGGTCACGGTGCCTGTTGCTTGTGGAGCTTAACACCATCGAGGGAATGCCGTTTAATTCGTCAAAATAAACCTGAGCTACCTTTGGCTCGTAGAACAGGGAATGGATGTGCCAGTCAGGGAAAATCCTTACTTTGATGCCCATCAGCTCGATGAGATGAATGTAGGCTTCGATGTTATCTATCTGGTACATGGGCATTGCAAAGATGACTTCATCAACGACTTCCTTGATTATAAGGGTCTGGATCTCGTCAACGATCCCGATAACCTTTATGCCGTCTTTTACGGTTTTGCCGACCCTGTCTTTATTAATGTCAAGGCATCCGATGATATTGTATTGTTCCTTCATGGAGTTGATCAGGTTGATTGCCCCCACGGCCCGCTCCTTGCTGCCGATGATGAGGATATTGCATTTATTGTAGTCCGATTGCTTCGATTTCTTGTTTGACCAGTATATGATGGTTTTGCTGATCATAAGGATGACGATGTTGAGAATATAAAAAATTCCGAGAAGCAGGCGGCTCACATCCTTTATTTTAACTAAAAAGAGAAGAAGAACCAGGATTATTATTCCAGAGGAAACCACTTTTATAATATCGCTGTAAAGGTCATTTAATTTCTGGGATGTGGGGGTGTCCGTGTTGATATACATTAATAATATGAACCATATTATTATAATGAAAAGTGATATGATGATATAGTCAGGGGTTGCACCCAGGCCTGAGTATTTTGAGGGCAGGAAATATGCTTTTATGTAATAGGCTAATATATACGAGAGGACACTAAGGCCAACGTCCAGGATCCTGTTTAATTGTATTATGAGCTGGCGTTTATGTAATTTATCTAGTAACAAATTTTACCTTCACGGGTAATAAATCTGATTTTATATTTTTTCAATTAATTGAATATAGTATTCTTCACGATTATTTGTAATAATCCGGGATGAAAAAACTAAAATATACAAAATTAAATAGTAGAATTTTTATATTTCCTTGAAAAGCTTATCAAATGTTCGGATGCTATTTAAGTTATAGTAACGAATAATAATCAATGGAGAAGTCAATAAAAAAATTAAGGCTTAGCAGTTTGCTGAAAAACAGCAAACTGCTAAGCGATACATGGATGTATCGCCATTTTTCGAGGCGTTAGCCGAGAAAAATGTGAGGTTTTACGAATTCTCTTCGTAATACCGGCCCTGAAAAACTCCATGGAAGGAGTTTTTCAGGAAACTGTTAGAACTTTATCAATTGGCCTTATTTGCATTGTAATGGCAAATGCAATTTATATTAACCACAGGATTATATTATTTATATATGAATCGAAATAGTTGAAATGTTTTTTCTCGTCATTTTTATTGAATTTAACAAAGGTCCTTCGGAAAATTAGTAATTAAGAAAAATCTAAAATTCAGCCGGAGCGTTAAATATAATAAAAATATCACTTTTTGTTGACGATGACAAAAAACTTCAATAAATTTGTTTGGTTTTAGACAAAAAACTGCATCATTGAAATAACCAAAACCGTTTACATCTTTGTTTAAAGCCATAGATTTATCCACAAAAAAAAAGGGTATGGAGCAGATAATATGAAAAAACATGTATCACCATTGCTTATTGGCCTTGTATTGCTATTTAATCCTTCTTGTAGAAACGATATCATCAGTGCCATAAGAAATAATTCTAATGCCCGTCAGATGTTAGTTTATGTTGGCGGATTATCAATTTTATCCTATAACGGATCATCAGCTCTCAATGACCAGGTTTTCAGCATCTCTCCCAATGACCGCCCTGTGAGCCGGGCATCCGGTGTTGCCCCGCTGGCTGTACACTTTTTCGCTGATTATGTTGATAATGCAAGCGGGGATGAAAGAATTGATAGGTTCCATCATTATGATTACACCTGGGATTTTGGAGATGCAGGGAGCGGCAGCTGGGGCACCACGGGCAAATCAAAAAACAGCGCAAAGGGAGCGGCAGCGGTCCACGTGTTTGAAAACCCCGGAACATATAATGTTGTCCTCACCATCAGGGACAATTCCGGAGTTGTGGGCACTGAAAATCACAGCATAACCGTCAGCGATCCGGATACGGTTTACGGCGGGACCATGACTACTTGCGTTAACAATGCCGGCGATACCGATTTCAGCGCGGCTCCGGCAGGGGCCCGGACCATCAGTACCAATGACCTTTCTACTGTTGTTCAATATGCCACCAGCGGAAGCAGGATCCTTTTTAAGAGGGGATCTTCCTGGAGCACGGCCGGCTTGTCATGGCCCGACAATGCAGGTCCGGTAACAATCGGCGCATACGGACCCGGCATCAGTCCTGATGGGCTGGGAATCTATGTTAATGCGCCCCGGATAACCGTGACCGGCGGAACCTTTATGGACATGAGTTTCAAGCAGGACTGGAGGATCATGGACCTGCATCTGATTGATTCGGCCGGGAGCGCTGGCAGTTTTGGCGGCGCCTCTGATATGCAGCGGTTTCTTTTTTATCGGTTGAAGATTGAAGGTTTTGGAGTCGCACTGGGATGGAGCCACTGGAACGAAGCCAGCCTTATGCGCATAGACGATATGGTCATTGCTTCATGCGAACTGTCGGACAGTGAAACCAATATTGTCTACGTGGGCAGTGAGCGGCTGGCTCTGTTGGGGAACATTGTCAGGGACGCACAACAATCCCATGTCGTCCGGGTGTGGCAGGCGTACAGAAGCGTCATCGGCCATAACATGATTTCCGGCTCCAGCGTGAACTCGAGCGAGGGAAGGCATGCCCTGAAGCTGCATGGACCAGGTCTGCGGCCGGGAAATATAAGCGGCACCAGCCTAGGGGTGCCCACCCCGGGCACCGGTTTACTTGATGTGAAGACGCAATTCAGCATTGTGGCTGATAATATTTTCGGGTCCTCAGGTCCTTGGCCGGTGGCAATCGGTCCGCAGGATGGGCAGGCCGATGAAAGGCTTTCCCATATCATCTTTGAGCGGAACCGGATTCACCCGGATTATGGCACCCAGAGCGTCAGTTCCGTTCAGGTGCCTTTGATTGTATGGGCCAGGCACTGCACGATCCGGAACAACATTATCGACGGCACCGGGGGGAACAGGTACTTTAACGCCATGGTGGTTGACAGGCGCGGCATTGAGCCTGCCCCGGCGAACCTGGAGATATATCATAATACTATCTACAGGGGCGATAGCGTATCGAATACGCCCACGGCCATACGGATCGGGGCTGAAGTCACTGGCTCACAGGCGCGAAACAACCTGGTATCGTTTCCCTATGCATCCGGACCGGTGACGCTGGTGCAGGATCTGAGCGGCATTCTGGCCAGCTCGAACAATCTGCTCACCAGTGACGCTCGGTTTGTTCTTCCCAACGCGGTCAATCCACTGGATCGGGATTTCAGGCTGCAGGCCGGATCGCCCGCCCTTGGCCAGGGGGCTAGCGTTCCTGTTTTCGATGACTTTATTATGAATTCCCGGCCTGCATCCTCAGCCGATCTTGGGGCATTTGAGCAATAAGGATTTTAAAAACGGCTCTTGAGTGATCCTTCCCATGTCACGCAGGAGCCCGGTCATTTTTCTGGCGCGTCCCGGGCCCGGGGCGCGCGCGGCTCTTAGAGCATGTTCGACTGGAACCGGAAGCGACTTTTCCCCGGCCTGTTTGCTGCAAATATGTCATCAAGACCACTAATATACAGATACCTCGTCAGTTATCCTTTGTTTTAGACGTCCCCTGATAAAATTATTGTTCAGGAATGAACTAACAGTTTCCTGAAAAACTCCATCCATGGAGTTTTTCAGGGACGGTTTTACGAAGTGAATTCGTAAAACCTCACGTTTTTCTCGGCTGATGCCTCGAAAAACGGCGATACATCCATGTATCGATTGGCAGTTTGCTGTATTTCAGCAAACTGCTGAAATAAATTGTTTTACTCCTGAATTTGTGTTTTATATGTCAAGTAAATTACATTATCGGTTATTTGTTAATAACCGATTTCTTCATGGATAAAAAGTATTAAATACAATTTGAATTATTTAATTATTTATTGACTGTTTGATGGACAAAAATAATAGAATACTAAAAACAGCATTGTACGACCGTTATCCAGCGCTTTTTCAGGGTCGTAAGGGTCTTGTTTGAGAGTCGGCGGGTTCTGATCAAACGCAATCTGTTTCTTTGTCTCTCCTGAATTGGATGTAATTTCCTGGAAAGTAATAATTAAGGTTGTGAAGTGAATAAAAGTATTAAATTAATGGCTATTAAGGCATTAATGTTTGTAATAATCGGATATGGATTCTCGCAGGTACTCAGATTAGCGGGAAACCTTGTGCTTACAAGACTGCTCGCGCCCGAATTATTCGGCTTAATAGCCCTCGCGCATGTTTTTCACCGGGGCCTTGGCCTGTTCTCCGATATCGGAATTGAACCGGGGGTAATAAGGAGTAAAAGGATAAATGATCCGGTATTTCTCAAGACAGCGTGGAGTATCCAGTTCATTCGCGGTATTATACTTTTCGCTTTAACCGCCATTATAGCCTATCCGGTATCACTGATTTACAACAGTCCCGTGCTATTGATGATTCTTCCTGTAATAGGGATAACCTCAATATTTCAGGGATTCCAGTCATGTTCTCTTTATCTTCTTAACAGAGACCTGAACCAGGGAAAACTTGTTTTTATTGATATTGCAGGGCAGATCATCAGCCTCATAACAATGATGATAATTGCCTATGTATATAAAAGCATATGGGCGCTGGTGATCGGTTCTCTTATTGCGCCGTTCATCAAGTCAATATGGAGCCTGTACCTTCCCGCCAATTCCGGCACAGGGTTTAAGATTGAAAAAAAAGCCGCCCATGAGCTGATATCCTTTGGTAAATGGATTTTTATCTCCACGGCGATGATGTTTCTGGCGACACAGGCGGACAGAATTCTGCTTGGGAAAATCTTTCCCTTGGCGTTATTCGGCGTATATAATATTGCGGCGATGTTTGCCGAATTGCCGAAGGAGGTTATGGACAGTGTAGGGAACAGGGTTTTATTCCCTCTGATTTCACAATTTAAT
>DAONAJ010000112.1:0-10548 GCA_035400945.1 Spirochaetota bacterium | reverse complement strand
GGGGGCTGTGACATCCTTGAAAGAGGCAAAAAGAACATTATTCCCTTTGGGACCATAGTACCCGGAGCGGGCAGCAACGCCTCCCTTGTAAGTTTCGAGGCAGTCGGTCATTCGATATCGCCCGCCTTTGAAGCGGAAACGACAGGCTATACCCTGATCGTCAGCAAGCCGGCGACGCCGACCCTTACCATCAGGGCCATCGGACCGGAGGGCGCGGCCGTGACCGCCGGTATCAATGATCTGACGCCGGAGGCCGTTCCGGAAACGGATTACTGCGCCACCTTTACCCTTGACGGGTCAAGGGATGTGAACGTGATAACGGTCAGCGTTACATCGGAGGACGGTTCCGCTACCATGGCCTACACGCTGCGCGTCTACTATGAGGGGACCAGCGCCAGCCCGTCGAGCCTCGCGGTCTCGCTTACATCCGGTTCCCTCGGTGGAGTCACCACTGACCTGTCTCCTTCCTATGACCCGAATGTTGCTGATTATACTGTCGGCGTATCGTACGCGGTCACTTCAATCGATATAACCCTGACATTTCCGGAAAACTCCGGCATGACCGCCCTGGTGGATGGATGGACGGCAAGTTCCGGCGTTGCCGTTCCCATTACCAACCTTCCCGCGCCGGGAGGTTCCGGCACGATAACCGTGTCCGTGACATCCCAGGACGAGAGCACAACGAAGACCTATACGGTCACCGTTATCAAGGAAGGTGAGCCGTCCCATGAGGCACGGCTTGATTACCTCCAGCTAAAAGCCTATGCGGGGGCGTGGTATGTTGTTGATGTCGGAGCCACGCCAACAATGCTGGCGTCAACCTACATGTACGCCGTTACCGATGGTAGTGCCTGGTGGCGGTCCAAATACAGGGTCTTTATTTCACCCATAGATAATTCTGTTTCAAGCATGACGGCTAGGGTGTTCACAAATAATCAGGATCCCAATACCGGTGCCACACCGCTTAATAGCGGTTCGTTCACCCAGGATGGTGATTACTGGATATACACGTTCGACAAGGACCTGTTCAGCACAGAAATGTATCCGCTTGATGTTCATATTCATATAATTCCCGAGGACGGGAACACGGCCAATAAAAAAGTATATCAACTAAGGATAAACAAATAACGGACCGCCGCACCCCCGGTAAAACAGGGGTGCGGCGGCTGTACACGACCGTTCCGCTCTTGGTGGCAGGGTCGCAATCTGCATGTACCATGGTAATATGGAGGAATCATGAATCGTATACTGTCAATCGCCATGCTAGTAGTATCTCTGATTTTTGTTGTTCCCGTCACATCTTTCGCCTCCCGGCTTAACCAGGAGGACGGCATACTTCCCAACCACAGCGCCGACTATGTGCGTACCCTTAACCGGAACGCTTCAACGTCCGCGGACGCGGCCTTTTACAACCCGGCCGGCCTTGGCTTCCTCGATTACAAGGGTCTGACGGTGCATTTCAGCACCCAGACTTTTTACGTCAAGAGGCTCCATTCCATGGATTACTACGGGATCAAGTTCGAGGCCAACCCGATGATTCCCACGTCAAATTTCCTGAATCCTAACAATGGCAAGCCGAAGGAATACACGGCGGAAACCGTTGCTCCCGTTCTGCCGGGCTTCGAGCTCATATGGAAGGATGATGCCTGGGCGGTATATCTCGACGTGGCCGTGACCCAGGCGGCCCCGGGGATGACCTTCCCCAAGGGCCTCGCGGTCATTGACTGGGGCATCATGGCGCCCTTCGAGACGTCATACGCATCGACCGGGGGCGTTTCGAACAACATACAGGGCATTTGGCGAGACGCCAAGGCGGTGCGGACCGAGTACTATATCGCCGGCACGGTCGGCGGCGTGTACCGCTTCATCGACTGGATGTCCGCGGCCCTGGGCGTCCGCTATATTTACGCGATGGGGAACCAGAACATCACCGTCAAGTATGCGGGCGTGGTGACGGAGACTGCCGGCGGTTCGAACGTCAGCAACACCCTTCCGTGGCTCATTGACGTTGACGTCAAGGGGAGCGGCGTTGGCATAATCGCCGGGCTGCACTTCCGGCCCCTGAGCATCCTCGATATAGGGCTGAAATATGAATACTATCCTCCCATGATCCTGAAAAAAAAGACAAACAAGTTTTTCGCCCCCGGCGTCGTCGCGTCGTCGGGCAACCTCAACATATTCCTGGACGGACTGGCGCCAATCATCGGGGAATATCTTTATGACCCGAGCGGCTACGACATCGCCAAGATAACACCCGAGGCCCTGACGCGATTCAGGAAAGAAGTCAAGCCGGAGCTAAAGGTTACGTACCCGCAGACCCTTTCAATGGGGGCCTCGGTCAAAATCTGGAAAGGCATCAGGACCGAATTATCCGCGGAGATCCAGCTCCGCAACCTTCGTGACCTGGACGGCAGGGAAAAGAATTTCAAGGCCGTGGGCTACCGGGTCGGCGGATGCCTTGAATGGACTTTCCTGCCGAAGGCGACGGTGAGCTTCGGGTATGCCTTCAATGATTTCGGCGTCAAGCCTGAAGCGCGCAACGAGGTCGACCCGCTCCTCCGGAGCCACAGCATCGGCGGGGGCTTCCTCTTCGGCGTTTCCGACTGGCTCGACATCACCCTCGGCGGCATGTACTCGATATACATGAAAGAGCGTCTCTTCGGCTACGAGTATTCCAATGTAAGCGGGGCCACCTACCATGCGATAGCAAAGAGCTTCGACGAGAAGAGGCTGAGCGTCGCCATCGGGTTTACGCTTAAGCTCTTCGGCGCTCCCTCCAAAACCGAGGATCCGGGCATGACCATCAAGCTCCAGAAAAACGGCGGATGATAGGATTGTACCGCGGTGGCTGTCCCGTCCAGGGACACCACCGGTTTCTGGTTGATCGGGTGAAGCTCCCTCAAAACAAGCGGGTGTTTTCTGCGCGGATTGCTTCCTGATCGGGCCGGGATGCCTTGAGTGTCCTGTCCGGGTCATTAAGTGCCTTGTCCAGGATAGTCAGGCATTTGTAAACATTCAATATCTCGAATTTGCGCTTCATTTCACGGTTCAGGTTGCAGAGGGCGAAGGTGATGTTATATTTCCTGAGCCGGTTGCCGGACCTCAGTAAAAACGCGATAACGGCGGCGTCTATGTCGCTGATCAGGGCGCAATCCAGGATGATGTGCGACGGCGCCCTGCCGGCCAGGGATTGCACCGTGTATTCCAGCTGTGGCAAGATGCTTGCCGTAAAGGCTCCGCTCGTGCGGATTACCGCGGCGCCGCTGATTTCCTCCCACGGCAGTGTTTTCCTGTTCATGTGGTCTCACCACGAATGTGATGGGATAAAAATACACCCTGTTTTTCATATTAATAATAACCGCAATGTCCGTCATTGTCTTTCCAAAACGCATCCGAATTGGATTTGATCATGGATTTTGCGCGGTAACGGACATGCCGGGGGTCCCGGGATGCCCTGTATCAGGAGCCGGCGGGAATGAGCCTGTCGTCAGTTGAGGTGAAGGTCTGCTCGAACTTCCGGTGAGGATAAAAGAGGGGAACAAGGACTGCAAAGGTATAGGATCCTTTGCTTATCACGTAGGCGTCATCAAGCTTTTTGAAATAGATCGCCATGGTGAGGCTTTTCAGTCCAACGGGATAGCGGGCTAGGGTGCCTTCAAGGTAAATCAGGTCAAGGCCGCTTATTGAAAAATAGATCTTTCCCCTCAGGTGCCGAGGAGTTTCCTTTTTCGGAATCACTTCAAATTCCCAGCAGGGGATGCCGTTTATTGTCTTTTTCCCGCAGAGCCTCGTGATGTAATTTTTATCCGTGTCCGGATCAAAGGGCTGATGGACCGGGTTCCGCGTCGGGTAGTTATATTTCCAGACGGGCTCCTCCTTGCCGTCCTTAACGTATTTCAGCACTTTGTAATGCGCTTTCTTGTGGAAATATTCCTTCCGCCTGAGCCGGACGGTATAGCCGCCGCGGTATGAATTATCGCGGGAATCATACTGCCGTGAAATAATCTCGCGGGTGCTTTCGACGCCGATGTATTTGCGGTATACGGGCTCGGTTTTAGCCCGGATCTTCGAAATGATCTCCTGTTCCAGTTTTTCAGGGATCATTTCACCGGCATGGGCCAGGGATAGCGCCAGCCCTGCGAGGACGAAGGCCGTTCCGATCATTTTTTTCATAGAGTGATCTGCATTAAGGTTCCAAGATAGGAGAACGATTGACCGGGGCGGTGAATCTGTCAATGACTATCCGCGCCGGTAAATCCTGCTTGATAAATTCGCACCGGTCCCTTAGAATATTACCGACGGGCACCTGGACATCATAACCGCGCTGGTCTGGGCCGGCGCCGATGTCAGCACCAGGTCGGACGAAGGCATGACGGCGCTCCGGTACGCGTCATTCATGGTGATGGATGTTCCCGATTCGCCATTCAAACAGGCGGTTGATCTGCTTAAGAAGGCCGGGGCGCGGTAGCGAAGGGTTGAGGCTATTTTATGGTATACGACCTTATCAGGAGTATGCCCTTTTCGTTTTTAAATTCGTAGGTCTTCTTTGTTTTTTTATCTTCAAAGATGATGCTGGTCAGATTGTCGGTAAACTTCGAGGATACCAGCGTCAGGTAGTTCTTGATCCTGTACTTCTCCAGGATGAGCTTTTTGGCGGCATCGTTGTTGTAGGCCTGGTCGTTGTCCATTTTCACGATATGCTTGAGGTATTTCGCGATGATCAGGTTCAGGATTATGCCGTTCTCAAATTTGAAGGCCAGGTCCTGGGCCGCGTCGCGTATGGTAACTTTGCATTCCTGCGTCTCTGTGCTTGCCCCGTTGACCGTGTAATCGTAATTGATGTTTATTTTATACAGGTTCCCCTGGTTCTGGGAGAGCCATGCCCGGATGGCGTCCTTGATGTCCTTGATCTCCCTGTCGGTAAAGTCGAAGTCGAGGCGGAATTTAATCTCCTGCATCAGTTCGGCTTTTACCTTAAGAAATGTCCGGCGGTACATGGTGATCGTAAAAAGCATCGCATAAACCTCCTCTCTGGTTCGGCTGCTCTTTCTGGTTCTTGCCGGGACAGGGCGCGGACCATCATTGAATGCCATTGGAATGACGATTACCCGTCCCGCTGCTATGGTATCCTAAAGCCGGTATAAGCCTTTATAGAAACAAAACAGTAATCTGCGCAAGCAAAAAATGAACACCCTGTCGAATTAACTGTCATGATGCGAGACCTGCAGGATAAACTTGTTGACATTTCTTCAATAGTGCCGATTATCAGGGAGCGTACGCATACCAATCACACAAAAATAAAATGGGGACTTTCCGCGAAAGGGGATTCATATGGAAGGATGGGATGACAGCGAGTTTGAAAACAGGAACCTGATGGCTCCGTGCGGCCTGTACTGCGGCGCCTGCGGGGTGTACATCGCGACAAGGGACAATAACGACAAGTTCAAAAGCGTCATGGGGAAGCTTTATGGCACCGCCCTCGAACAGACGGAGTGCAGGGGATGCATGCAGCCGGAACCTCCGGAAAAGATATACGGTTTCTGCAGAATTTGCACCATCCGCCAGTGCGTCAGGTCCAGGAATTATTATTCGTGCCACCAGTGCGCTGAATGGCCGTGCCGGATGATCCATGAATTCGGGTTCGTGACCGGGGTCAGGGTCATGAAGCGTGCGATCCCGATCTGGCGGAAAAAGGTCGCCGAGCTCGGCGACGAAAAGGGGAGCGTCGAGTGGGCCCGGTCCGAATGCGAGAGGTACCACTGCCCGTCATGCGGGAAGCCCCTTTTCAGGGGCGCCCAGCGGTGCAGGGCCTGCGGCAAATCCGTGGCCGATGATCTTGACGGTTCGTTGAAGGGATGAGTTTTTCGCGTGTTACACCTATCGGATCTAACATGGCTGCCGAAGGCGGCGGCCCTAGCGGGCATTGCGCTCCTGTCCTTCCTGTATTTCCTCAAGAGGAGACCGGCGTGGCATGACATCATCGGCCGCGCCGCCGATTATCACCGTTTTCATCTCATGGCGATGCGCAACGACCCCCGCGTCAATGAAAACAGCCGTGAACTCGCCTATGCCATGCTCATGGTTCTTGACCGGCAGTTCCGCGACGATATGCGGGGGTCCCCCGGCCTCCGGGGCGTTGTCAGGGCGCACCTGGGGGAAAAGTCGACCCTGGCGTCCCTCGGAGAGATCTTCGAGAAGCTGTACCGCGACAGGGCTTTTCTGGGCAACTCGGAAACCGATGAACGGCTTGTGCGGCTTTACCTCACGATGACCAGCATGATCTACCGGTACTACATGATGACATCGGCGGCCGGCCCCCTGGCGCTGCTCTACATGGACCTCGTTCTTGCCCTCGCCGCGGTTCGTCTCGACAGGCGCGGGTCGTCGCGTCTTTTCCGCGATATCGCAATGAAACGGGGATGATCATCACGGGGCCTGCCGCCGCTTCCGGCAGTTAATCCAGCGACAGGAGATATCCCATCAAAACGTGCAGTATTTTCCACCGTTCCGACCTGTGGTCGTTGATCAGCACGGCCAGGCTGATGTCTTTCGACGGGATGTAGAACACCAGGCTGTTGAACCCGATAATGGTACCGGTATGTCCCCACAGTTTGCAGCCGCTGATGTGCCTGACCTGCTCAATGCCGAAGCCGAAATTCTTTTCAGTGAAATAACTGGACGAGATGGAGGCCGGGCTCAGGTATTTTCCGGCCAGGTAGCCGTAGCCGTGCTGCAGGTTGTAGTAATGCCTGATCCACTTCGCCATGTCAGCCGCGGTCGAGACCATGTTGCCGCATGTCCAGGTCGATGAATACACGGCAACGGCTTCAGGGGAGACGTACGTGCTTGATTTGATCCAGCTGCCGAGGACATTTTCGTATCCCACGGCCATGGTGCCGGGGATCGATGTCAGTCCCGCATAGGGCTCCACTCCCGCCATGTAGGTGCTGTCCAGGCCGAGGGGTGTCAGGAAGTTCTGGGTGAGGAAGTCCAGCGCCTTTTTGCCGGATATGCGCTCCAGTATGATGCCGAGGATGATATAGTTCGTGTTTGAATAGTAGAATTTATTGTTTGCCGGGTTGGCGCTGTCATAGTCGTAAACCGGCGAGTCCACATAGGAGAGTGTTTTATTGTAGTCCCAGCGCTCGTCGGGGTTTCCATAGATGGCGGAGTAATAGGACGCGCCCAGGTAGTCATCGATGCCGGTCCGGTGACCGAGCAGGTCCCGTATCCGTATGCCGGGGCCGATTCTGGTTTTCAAAGATTCGTCCAGGACCAGGGTGTCATACAGGAGCTCCCCGAGGGTGTCGTCCAGTCCCAGTTTTTTTAATTCTATCAGCCTGAAGATTGACGCGGCGATAAACGTCTTCGTGCAGCTTCCAATGCTGAAGCGCGTATCGGCCGCGACGGGGTTGGTGCCGTCAGCCGCGTTGGAGACCGCTGTTTCCATCGTGCCGTCATGACGGATGATCGCCACGGAAATGCTCTTGGTGCCGGCCCTGGTCCTGGCGGCATCGGCCGCTTCCTGGAGAGATCCGAACTGGCCCAAGGCCAGCGCCGTTGCCAGGGACCTGCTTTTGTTTTTCTTGTGGTACGTGCAGCACTGGGTCGAAACAATGGCCAGCGCCACCAACATGATTGCTGTTTTTTTTGTTTGCATCAGCGACTCCCCCATACGGTGTAAACAGGATTCTTTTACTATTTGCGGCGGGCCCTGTCCAGTAAAAATCTGTGCATCAACATATGTCCCGCCGGCGACAGGTGGTCTAGGTCACGTCCACATAGGCGCTGATCCTTCGGATGACCTCTTCTTTGAAGCGGGGGTTGTTGAGGGTAATGGAGATGGCGCCATTAGGGCAGTAGCGTTCGCACCGGCCGCATCCGCGGCAGTGGCCGCCGTGGACCGCCCTGCCGCCGCTTATGGTTATGGCGCCGAAACGGCAGTAGTCGACGCAGGCGCCGCAGCCGGTGCAGGCGTCGGAGACCCGTATCGAGAGGCCTTCGATCGGCCGCATGACCTCATCGAGGTGATGCGGCGGGATGTGGCGGAAATAGCCCATCATGCAGCAGCAGTGACAGCAGAAGCAGACGCTGAGGAGACGGTCCCGGTCCCGTTCGAGGAAGATGAAGTTATCCACCCGTACCTTGCCTATGACCGGCGTGAGCCCGGCTGCCATGGCGGCCTCGGCATGGCGGTGCGCCTCGTCCCGGGTGACCCTTTTCATGGTCCCCGGCGAGAGCTCCGGCGCCGTGGCTCCCATGAAGAGACAGCCGATGGAAACGGGAAAGCGCTCGCAGCGCTGCGCCAGGCGGCACCCGCAGGTTTCGCTGACGACATGGTAGGGCGTCATGTCGATGAAATCGTGGATGATCTGCGGGGGCAGGATTGTCGAGCCGGCGCTCAGGCTCCTGTTGATGGGAATGTAGCTCATCTCGCTTTTGCCCGGGTCCAGCCAGGGGTTCAGGCGCCGCAGGAGGGGTATCTTCCCGAGACGGAAGATGTATTCGAGACCCTTCATGCCGGGACGCATGACAGGACCCCGGCGGTACAGCCAGCGGAGGAATCGTTTTTTAGCTTTCATGTTCTTATGCGTTCCCTGAATTTATCTGTTGCTGCCGTTGTAGCGTTCCAGGAGGCGGTCAAGATAGACCGATTTCATCTGCCTGCTTGCCATGGCCTGTTTTACCGGCGGGAGCCTGAGGATAACGCCCAGCACCGCCGCCAGGGCCCGGTGGCTGAAAAGGGCCCGATTGTCGAAGATGAGGTCCTGGAGCTTGCCCCGCTCAATGGCCATCAGGACGGTCCGGTGCGCCGTCGACGCCGGCGTGATGACCCTCTGCTTCCTCCGCAGCATTGATATCGACCGGGAAGGGCACGCCCTGGCGCAGACCCCGCATCCCAGGCATATATCTTCGTTAAGCAGGGCGGTCCTCGCCTTCGGCTTCGCCGGGTCGTTGGCCGAGACAAGGGCCATGGCCTCGACCGGGCAGACATCGACGCATTTACCGCAGCCGCTGCATCCGGATCTGTCAATTCCCGGCAGGAAGTTCGTGGTGCTGACGGGCCTCAGGAAGGAGAACTTCCGGGCCGCGATAAGCGCTTCGCAGCAGCAGCCGCAGCAGTTGCAGATGAAGGCCGCGTCGTTCCTCACGTTTTCCGCGCACTGCACCAGGTTGAGGTCATGGGCCCGGGCAAGCTGGTCAAGGCCCTCGCTCACGTCCACCTCGCGGGCGAAGCCGTTCCTGATCAGGGAGGCGGCGGTCCTGCCGAAGGTCATGCAGATGTCGAGGGGCGCCCTGCAGGCCCGGCCGTTGTGCTGCATCTTGTGCCTGCAGTAGCAGAGGCCGATCCCCCGGTGGGAGGCGGTCTTTATGGTCTCGCTGGCCCGCTCGTAGTCGAGGATTTCAACGCCCCGGTCCTCCGGGAGAACCGACTCGTTGACGAAGACCTTGACCATCTTGGTCTCGCCGTCGACAAAGAGGTCCCTGATGAAGTCTTCCTCGACATTGATGTACTGGTAAAAGAGCTCGCCCAGTGTTTTCTGGTCTATGTCGTTCCTGGTGCGCATCATGGAGAATTCGAAGAAGCCTGCCATGGGGGGCGGCAGGGCGTATTCTTTTTTCCCGTCAATCTCCAGGTCCACGATAAGGGCCTTGGCTGCCAGGCCGTCGAGGTTTTTCCGCGCTGTGGCCGGGTCTGTTTTCCATATGGAGGCGGCCCTTTCCACGGTGAAGGGTTTTAGCGGCAGCCGGGCCACCAGGGACGCTTCCTTTTCGGTGAACAGGACCTTGAGAATGTCGAACAGGAGCGCCGTGGGGGGCGCCCCCTGGGGGAAGCGATTAATTCGCTCCGCGAGGTTTTCGTATGCGGATTTGCTTTTATTCATTGTTTTGCCACAATTGTTTTATTCTATTATACAAACGATTCCCCTTGTGACCGAGTGCCCCGGACCGGGGCAGGGGTTGTGACCGGGCGCCGGTCTGCTTTGTTGCGAGGGGAAGGGGGGTGTCTTCCCCTCTCCCCCTTCGCGCTCCCCCTCACCCCCGCGCCTGCGGCGGGCAGGTCATTACCTGGGAAATATCATATCTGCTCGGCGTTCGTATGCGGCCTCCTGCGGACGAACGCCTCCCGCGGCCTCCATGCCGCTGTCCAGATCGGGGAACGAAGCATTTAAGTGTTTATTAGCTGAAGCGGCCAAAAACTAATCAGCTAATACTGCCCGAGCCATGGATGGCGAGGGCAGTGCGAATTTATTTTATTCTTTATTTGCAATAATAGTTAGCCAGTTGCATTCAACTTTTTCAATTGTTTTTATTAATTTGAATCCAGAATCATACAATATTTTTATAAGTTCATCAGGAGTATGAATACAAATATTAAATAATTTACTCCAATATGTGTTTCTTTCATGGAATAATTCATGTTTATAGGCTGAATGTACTAATAAAAATTTTCCTCCTGGTTTTATCACTCGTTTAACTTCTTTAAAATCAATAGACTTGTTGCATAACTAAAAAAAGTGCTATTAATTTTTTCGATTAATTTGA
>DAONAJ010000111.1:1928-10588 GCA_035400945.1 Spirochaetota bacterium | reverse complement strand
TGCATATGCGCTGAAGGAAGGTGCAGCCCGGACTGAAAGCAGAAACAAGATCAAGATTGAACGGCTGCGGGTTTCCGGCGGCGGGTCACAGAGCGCTGTGGCCATGCAGCTGACTGCCGATATATTCGATTTGACCGCTGAAAGGCCACACACGTATGAAACATCCGCCCTGGGCGCCGCGATCGACGCCGCCGTGGGACTCAAGCTCCACACTGATTTTGACAGTGCGGTCAGCGCCATGACTAGGCTGCGGGACGCCTTTGAACCGATTCCGGAGAACAGGGACATATATCGAGAGCTGTATGAAAAGGTATATTTGAAAATGTATGACCGGCTGAAGGCTCTTTATGACGAGATAAGGGATATCACCGGATATCCGCAGAAGATTCATTGATATATACAAAGACAAAGAATTGCAGTCGGCGTATCTTCTTATGTAATGGGGGGCAATATCACAGGTTTTAAGAGGGAGTGACTATGTCAGTATTACAGTATTCATCGGCCAAACACGGCCCGGTAACCCTTATTACAATTGGCGGCAGCCTCGATGCGGAAACTTCGCCGAAGTTTCATGCAAAGATCAAGGGTGAAATAGAGAAAGGGGCAAAAAGAATAGTATGTAATCTGGAGCGCCTGGATTATATTGCAAGCGCGGGACTCGGGGTGCTGATCAGCGCTAATGATGAGTTGAGCAAGCAGGGCGGGGAAATCAGGCTTTCAGCAATGAATGAGAAAATTATAAAGATATTCAAACTGCTGGGATTTATCAATTTATTCAAAATTTTTGAGAATGACCAGAAGGCCATTGATTCGTTCTGAGGTTGAATGAATGGGGGGCGATACCTACGTAATGGCGGGTGTTCCGGATAAAATAACGATAGATGTTCCGCGGGTGATAAGCAAGCTCGATCATGTTCGTGATTCAGTCATTGATTTTCTCAAACAGCATGACGTCAGCGAGGGAGCCGCTTCCCGCATTGAATTATCGGTCTATGAAGCGGTTGTGAACATTGTGGAGCATAGTTCTCATGAGAACAGGGACAATACGATCCATGTTGAATGCCTTGTTCATCAAGACGAGGTCGTTATCGTTATATCACATTTCGGCGAGAAATTCGACATAACCAAGGCTGAATTGCCTGATATAGAAAAGCATTATAAATCGGGAAAGATGAGAGGCCTCGGCATATACTTCATAATGACATTAATGGATAAAGTGGAATATTCGCATGTGGATATGCTCAATACTCTGACCATGACAAAAAAGATATAGGCGGGGCTTCGAACCGCTAATTGTGATATAATTCGCACTTGCCGGACATGAGATACTTCACGCTTTCATCCAGACCATCCAGCGTCAGCTCAAACATGGGAAATATGCCCCGGATCATCCTGATAGTCTGAACATAATTCCATGAACGGGCCGGGATGGGATTGAGCCAGATTATGTTCTTGAACTTGTCCTTGAAACGCTGGAGCCAGACGATGCCCGGCGTATCATTGTGATACCAGTAGTCAATGGCCCCGTTCACCCATGTCAGTTCAGACGGGGCCATTTCCCCGTCACCGACAATGATGACCTTGTAATCGTTGTCCTCGCATCTCAGCAGGTCCTGGGATGATATGGTTTTGTTTCGTTCCATGTCGGTCCACAGTTCCTGATAGATGCAGTTATGAAAATAATAATGCTTGAATTTGCTTATCTGGGATGAGGCTGCCGAGAAGAGCCTGCTTGCAAGCTCCGCATAGGGGGTCATGGAGCCGCCCACATCCATGAGAAGCATAACCTTTGAAGCCTTTTTTTCCTTGTTTTCCCAGATGAATTCAATCTCGCCGGCGTTTTTGCATGTGGCGTCAATCGTCTCATCAACATTGAGCTTTTCACCCATGCCGATGGGCAGCAGAGACCGGAGATGGGAAAGAGCAACCTTCATCTGCCTTGTGTCCAGCGTTATATCACTTGAATAATTGCGGAAGCTTCGCTTTTCAGCGATCTGGACGGCCCGGTGGTGGCGTGATTCACCCTGGCCGATGCGTATGCCGGCCGGATTATATCCCCACGCGCCCTGGGTGGAGCGGCCCCCGGTGCCGATGGCCTTGTTCCCCCCGACGTGGTCTTTGTAATGACCCGCTTTCAGCTGCTCTTCGAAATTCTTCAGGATCTCATCGAGGTTGAGCTGTTCAATCTGCTTTTTCTCCTCTTCGGTCAGATGAAGTTCCTTGACTTTTTTTAAACCGGCAAGGATCTCCTCAAGCATTTCATCCGTGGTTTCAATGTCCTTGAAGGTGTCCAGGAAGGCAAGGTCGTACTTGTCGAAATGGATTTCATGCTTCACCAGGATTGATTTGGCTATGTGATAGAAATCCGTCAGGCTGCAGTTGTTCAGGTTCAGGGAGAGGGCGTGATGGAGTGTCATCCATTCATGGATTGATACGGGGACTCCATACGATTTTAGGGTGAAAAAGAAATTAATAAACATCCCTGGTCCTCATGCTGGTATTGTACGCGTAATGAGATTTCCCGGATTTTTCAACAAGATCGACATCTTCCTTTTTCTTGAGGAGCGTGCCGATAAAGGGGATTTCCTTTTCTATGGCTTTTGCCGAAATGCCGCCGACCATCAGGGCCTGGAGCCAGTCAATCAGTTCGCTGGTGGAAGGCTTCTTCCTCAGCATGTCAAATTCGCGGATCCAGTAAAAGCGCTTCAATGCCTCGCGGAGAAGATTTTTTTCAATCTTGGGATAGTGGACCTTTATGATCTCTTCCATAAGTTCGGTTTCAGGAAATTCGATATAATGGAAGATGCAGCGCCTGAGGAACGGGTCCGGGAGCTCCTTTTCACTGTTGGAAGTTATGATCATGATGGGACGGTGCTTGGCCTTTATGTTCTCCCCCGTTTCCGGAATATAGAAACTCATTTCATCCAGTTCGTTCAGGAGGTCGTTGGGAAACTCCAGTTCAGCTTTATCAATTTCATCGATGAGAAGCACCACCTGCTCTTCGGACTTAAATGCCTCTCCCAGTTTTCCCAGCTTGATGTACCGCTTGATATCGGATACGTTGCCGTCGCCGAACCTGGCATCATTAAGACGCTGGACAGTATCATACACGTAAAGGCCTTCCTTTGCCTTTGTTGTAGATTTTATGTTCCAGATTATCAATTCCTTACCAAGGCCCCTGGCTATTGAATGGGCAAGGAGGGTCTTGCCAGTTCCCGGCTCCCCTTTTACAATAAGAGGCCGTTCCAGGGCAATTGAGACGTTGACATTGTCACGCAGTGCCTGTGATAAAACATAATCATCGGATCCCTTGAAGTAATTCATTGTGCTTCACCTTGTCTATATAATATTAATATAAAAACTGTTGCATTTCAAATGGTTTGGTATCCGATCATCAAACAGCGTATAAATCGTTTGCCATGATAACAACAATCTGCAAAATCCTATTCGAATCATGGTCTTCTCCATGAATTATTGAAACAATATATCATGGTTATAATACGACAATACAAAATATCCAACCGATGATGGCAAGTATTTTTAACCGTCAGGGATAATTATTCATTATGTTGAAGGCATGCTTATTAAGATAATTAAATATATAACTTTTTAATTGACAGTCAGGGTTATTTGCTCTATGGTACTGCAGAAATCGGCTTATCAGCATGAAAAGTATACTAGTCATCATTGTATTTTTGATGGCAGCATCGTCTGTCCATGCAGCTCGTTTTGAAGAACTCGATAAACCCCCCGAAGGAGCCCATAAAGGTCAAATGCTGCTCGGGGCCTTTGCAACCATCGGGGTTCCCTACGGCACTATCATTAATGCTGAAAATAATTACATAAGAAATTCAACCTATACGTTTCTGAGTAATCTCATAACAAAGAAGATCATGCTGCAGCATCTGTTCTTCAGTTATGGCATATTTTACGAATATATGCCCGTTGATTATCTGGGCATTAAAGTAAAAGGACGAAGATCATCCGTAGTGCAGAGATCCCAGTTCGGATCTGAATACCAGAACTGGACCAAGATGCTCTACAGTGATTTTTCTTTTTTTCTGGGTCCCGCGGTACATTTCACTAGCAGGAGGGCATGGGATATCTCCCTCACCCCCCTCGTCGGTTACGCCCTTGGAAGATATACCGCGACACCGATAGCCGCCCAGCTGATTTACAGTTATGATATACCGACCGAGTTCCAATATTTTTATTTCTATACTGCCAGACGGAAAAAGCGAACAAATAACATTGTCGTCGGAGCTGAGCTTAACATATCCATGTTTTTCACGGGGGGGTTTTTACTCTCATTCGGATGCGACTGGAACATGAATATGCTGAAATTTAACAGTAAATTTTATATTTCGAATATTCAGAATTTTTCGTGGTTTTTCCAGAATAAAAATAATTCAAACATGCACTCCGTGTGCTTCATGCTGTCAGCGGGTTATGCCTTTTCAAATTAATTCCTCTGGCAGTTGTTAACGGCAGGGAACGTCATCCACACAAGGCCAAGCGTGGCTCGGCCCGACGACAATCTTCCGGTGTCATGATGTTGGTGTGTTTAATGTCGGCCGAATTGCGAGAGCACCACGGCGAATCCAGAATAAAAATCTTGGACAGTCCGGTGCTGTACCATGAAAATATATTGGGAACCGGATTGACTTGATGTCAAGGCGATCAGTTTCTTTCATGAACCAGCAGCATGGTATCTCAGGGAGGAACCCGCAGTTAACAGCAACATCCGCCATCGCCGCAGGAATCATCGCTGCATGATCCGTCGCTACAGCAGTCGCATCCGCTTTCCAGCTGCGCCTCGTCATTAATGGCGAGAATCTTAACGGCAAAATGAAGGGTCTTACCAGCCATTGGATGATTGAGATCTAATATGACGGTTTCGCCGTTAACTTCAGTGATGCGGGCAGGAATGAGGCTTCCATTTTCCATTTGAATGGATATTACCATGCCCGGCTCAGGGTTGAAATTCGACTGCATTTCAGCCAGCGGCACCGTGAGGACAAAATCGTTATTGTAATCGCCGTAGCCGTCTTCCGGTTTGATCGTGATGTTTTTTTCGTCGTCAATTTTCATGCCCATAATACCACGGTCAAGACCTGCGATTATCGCGCCTGATCCGACCTGAAATTCGAGGGGCTCAAGACCGACATTGGAATCGAAAATTTCCCCGTTGTCAAAGGTCCCTGTATATTGAATCTGTACGAATTTTCCTTCTTCAACCATGATATGCTCCTTGGGTGTACTGTTTTCGTTCTGATGGGCCAAAGTGCGGGAAATCAGAATAAGGTCATTATCCGATATATAGAGAATAATGTAAATCTAAATTTAATCTTGCCGAGCCCCGCCGCATGAAAGGCTCTGTTTACTCCCCAGCACCGTCGATTGTTCCGTGGTGCTTCAGCAGCCGCATGACCTGGAGGGTCACCCACTTGCTTTTTTTGCCGGTATGCTTTTTCGGCTCATTCCCATGCATCATGCCGGTCCGGGCGTTTTCCATGTTCCAGGTACCATCGCCATTCTGTTTCGATATGACAAGATTGAATGCTTCGCCGGCACGCCTGTCACCGAGAAACCCGGCCCGGGCTATAAACAGGAGCCCGTACAGAATGTCATACTGTGATAAGACCGGATATCCCAGCAGCCGGAAATCTCGGTTCCAGGAACTGCGCGGTTTGATAGGTTCCTTGCTGCTGTTCTTGAATAGAGAACGCTTCAGGAAAAACTCCGCGGCTTTTTTCATAATAGGATCATTGACCCGGGAACCGGTCTTATTTCTATATTCCGCGAGGGCCATCGAGCAGGCAATGGTCGCGTAGATGCAGCTTGTCACGGCATCGTCCGATTCCCTGGTGAGGCCCTTTCCCGGCCTGTTGAGCAGGATCAGCTTGAACTGGTCGCATATGCCAGCAAGGGGACAATGCAGCCAGCCCCCGTCATGGCGCTGATGATTCGTTATCCATCTGACGCCGTTCCGGATCGTATTGTCGTTGAAACCGGCCTTGAGAAGAAGCCGCACCATGTCGCCCGTCCTGCAGGCCAGTTCCGCCTGCGGTTTCCATTTCAGGGAAAATCCTCCGCTCGGGGTCTGACATCGGGAAATGATGAATTCGGCTGTTTCACGAATTACCGGCGAACGCATGTCAAGGCCTCGTTCAACCGCCTCCGCGAAACACCAGATGGTGCCGCTGTAGTAAATGTCATGATTTTTGCTGTCGCCCAGAATGGCCCCTGTTTTACCGATCAATTTTCCGATTTCAGTTGATTCTGCAATTTTTGGATACAGATCAATGCATCGTTCATCCTTAAGAATATCCCTTCTGGTCAGATATGAAATGGATGGGTCCGATTCATCGAGGAGCCATTCGATGGGGCTGTTGATCAAGTATTTACTGGCCAGCAGGTTCATTGGTATTATATATATTACGGCGAAATTAAATCATCGCTTCATTGATCTGGCTGTAGCAGAAGAATATCCTTCACCTAAAATCAGTTGAATATATCCCCTGATAACCGATAAAAAAATATTATTATGAAATATTCGGTAAGGATATTATGTCAAATAATTTACCTGTCCGCGGTGAAATTTGAATATTAGAGGCAAATAGTGGCCGGATATTGTTATTTCAAATTGAAATTTTTCATTCCGGAGTGTATTTTAATGATGGAATTGGTAAAAAATTCAATGATTTTAATTTGGATGTTTAAAACATAAAAATGATAAAATCGTGAAAAAAATATAAAAAAATAAATATTTTTTTCCGTTAATAAAATATAGGAATGTATAACCATTTTTTGGCTTGTAATATTGGATTATGCAGATTAAAAATATGGTACAGGCAAAGGATTCATAATACCAATTGGATCAGGGTGATTATCGATGGATGAATATATACCCGAAAACAATCTTGTTGTTCTATTTTTGCTGATGATCATAACCTGCGGTCTCTATTATTTCTGGTGGTTGGCCCGGGTCAGCAAGGCCTTTGAGGATGACCCTGTAATAAACATTTTGCTGACCGTTTTTACCCTCGGGATATGGGGCCTGTATCTGAATCTGAAGTATCTTCAAAAATCGGAGTTGATGAACGGCAGGGACGTTAAATGGTACATGATTCTGTTTCTTCCCTGCATTGTCATATTCCCGATTATTATTCAGCACAATTTGAATGAAAAATTTTTCCCGGGTCGTTAAGTACTACAGGAGCCACCAATGATAGTCAGGTGTAAAAACTGTAATTCTGCATTTGCCGTGGATGACGGAAAGGTCAAGGATAAGAAATTCGCGTTTACCTGTCCCAAATGCGATAACGAGAATGTCATCGACAACAGAAAAGAACTGAAGGCTGCAGTTGCAGGACCGACTGTAATAGATGAAGAATATAATGAAATCCCCGAGCGCGCCGCCAGGGATGAGGCTGCCGTAAGCACCGGCAGGGATAACCTTTTTGAGGAATCGATGGTTGCCCAGGCTCCGGAACGGTCGTCAAAAAGCGATGTTCTTTCAGATGAAGGGCTGATGCTCGATGAATCGGCCATGGTGGACACTGACGACCTTTCTGGGCTTGCCGAACCTGAAAAGATGGAAGAAATAGACACCTCACTGGAACAAGCCGACCTTCCCCCGGCGGACGACATGCGCTCCGGTATCCCCCTTGATGACATTAATATTGACGATGACCTGAAGGATCTCGGCCTCGCCGATATCGATATGGACCTGGAAGAGAATCGTCCGGGCAAAGAAGGCAAACCTTCCCGGAAAGATGCGGGTGATACGATTTTTGAGGATCTTGACCTGGAAACAGGCGAGGCTAAACTGGAATCCGATATAATCCTTGATGAAATGGACCTGAAGGAAGATGCGAATGCCCCGGTTCATCTGGATGAAATAGATGATATAGACAAACTCCTTGCCGAGGATGACCGGAAAAAGGAAATCGTGGATGAATTTGAGCCTCTGGAAGTTGAAACGGAGCATATTGAATCAAAACCGCTGGCGCCGGATATGGTGCTCGATGAGGAGATAAAAGCCGAAGAGGTGTACCGGGCCAAGGAACCGGTGGAGGATGAAAGCATAACCATTGATCTTGATACCCTGGATATTGATCTGGAAGATGCCGAAAAGAAGGAGTCGGCCAAAGGCGAAGCTCCCCTTGATTTTGATGTTTCCGAAAAGGAAGCAGAGCCTCTTCATGAGCCGGCTGAAGATGAAAGCATCACCATAGATCTTGATACGCTTGATATTGATCTTCAGGAAGAGAAGGAGCCCATGAAGGGCGAAAGCCATGAGGAACTGGATCTTGACCTTTCTGATTTTTCCGAGGAAACCATACAGGAGCTTGAGGAAGTCTCGCAAAAGCCGAACGAGAAGGATGACGAAAGTATTACCCTGGACCTGAATTCTCTTGATATATCACTCGAGGAGAGTGATGAAATAAAGAAGGGAGAGGATCTGGGTGACGACGAAAAGCTGACCCTTGAGGATGCCGGACTTACGCTGGAAGAATTGACCACCGATGAAATGATATCGGTATCTTCCGGACGGGATTCAAAGCAAGCCGAAGAGGACGATATCAAATTGAGCATCAATGAAATCGCTCCTGATATTGACATGAATGAAATAGAAAAGGAGCTGAAGGAAGCGG
>DAONAJ010000111.1:0-1918 GCA_035400945.1 Spirochaetota bacterium | reverse complement strand
ATTCTGGTTGAGCCCCCCAGAAAAAAACAGGACCTTCTCGTCGTTGATGAGCTTTCAGATCTGCCGGAAATAGATTTCGACAAAGACCTGGAACTAGTCGGCATAGATGAAGAGACGGATAGGGTCGCTGTTTCAAAATTCGAGGATGAGCTGTTCAGTCTCGATGAAGGGGAAAAAGGCCCGAAGGCGAGGGGCGGTCTCAGAAAAGAGCTTCCGGACATGGTTCCGAAGGGAGCGGTCAATTTTTCAATTGATTATTCCATCAAATATTCAAGGATTGGCGCACTGTTGAGGCTGTTCGGCATCTTTTTCATCGGCCTCATTCCTCATTTCGTGGTTTTCTTCGTGTATAACGCATTATCTATAATCCTTGGCTTCATCAATCACATCCTGGTTATTTTTACCGAGAAGAACATGGAGGATTTTTCCGGGATACATGAAAATACCCTCCGCTACCTTCTTTCCATCAGCGCTTCATCGCTGGGCATCGTGGAGGAACTCCCGATTTTTGCCGGCCGAGATAATATTGATTATCCTCTGCAGATGAGGATCATATATCCCATCAGGTCGTCACGGCTTCTTGCCTTTCTCCGTCTGTCCGTGCTGGGGATCATTGTCCTTACGCTGCCGCATCTAATCATTCTGTCGATCATGAGCCTGATCATACCGCTCGTGTTTTTCGTTGGGATACTGTCAGTGCTGGTTACCGGGGGATGGCCGCACCTGCTCTTTGATTTCATGAACAGGTATTATCGGTATACTGCTAGGGTGCTGGCTTTCAGCATAGGGATTGTCGACGTGTATCCGCGTTTCAAGTTTGACTGAGGATCGTGACCAGCACCGTCCTGGTTCTGGGCCCGTCAAATTCGCAAAAATAAATCCCCTGCCAGGTGCCGAGGCTGAGTTTGCCGTTATCAATGATAACTGTTTCGGAGCATCCTATCAGCGATGATTTTATGTGAGCATGGGAATTCCCCTCGGCATGGCTGAAATCGACCTGGTCTAATTTAAGGTGACGTAAACCCTTCAGGATATCCTTCTGCACCGCGGGATCGGCGTTTTCATTGATGGTGATCGCTGCCGTCGTATGGGGGGTGTAAATGAAGCATATGCCATCGC
Organism: Spirochaetota bacterium; assembly: GCA_035400945.1. Taxonomy (GTDB): domain Bacteria; phylum Spirochaetota; class UBA4802; order UBA4802; family UBA5550; genus RBG-16-49-21. Next base: position 799 of record DAONAJ010000111.1, on the reverse strand, counting down.
TGATCCTGCTGCGTGTAACTATGCCCTGGATCATGGCGGTAATATCGATGAATTCTTCCGCCGTCCTGCTCTTAACCGTCAATGATTCAATCATTTTTTTCCCCCTGCCCGTATACAAAGGCATCCATCATTGCCCTGACGCTTTCAGCAAGGGCCTGGAGGTTGTATCCTCCCTCGAGAAATGAGATGATCCTGCCCTGCGAATGGATATCCGCCACTGACATCAGCATTCTGGTGAATTCCCCGAAGGTCTCGGTATTCAGACGTATGGATGACAGCGGATCATTCCGGTGCGCGTCGAAACCGGCAGAAATAAGTATTATTTCCGGTTTGAAGTCATCAATGGCGGGAATGATCCGGTTCTGAAACGCCGGGATATATTCCCTCTCGGAGCTTCCCGCGCTCATGGGTACGTTGATGGTATAGCCCTTACCAGCACCTGTTCCGGATTCGGATGACGCTCCGGTCCCGGGATAATGGGGGTGCTGGTGGAGGCTGATGTAGAGTATGGAGCAGTCCTGTTCAAAGGAGTGCTGGGTGCCGTTCCCATGGTGGACATCCCAATCAACGATGGCTATCTTCCCGATTCCATGCCTGTTCTGGAGATACCGGGCAGCAATGGCAATATTGTTGAATATGCAGAACCCGGCGGCATAATCATATTCAGCGTGATGTCCCGGGGGGCGTACCGCGCAGAAACCGTTAGTTGCCCTTTTCTCCATGATAGCGTCACACATTCTGAGGGATCCGCCCACCGCCTTGAGGGCCACGTCGTAGGAATAACCGCATACGACGGTGT
>DAONAJ010000110.1:0-11027 GCA_035400945.1 Spirochaetota bacterium | reverse complement strand
ATAGGTGGAGACTACGGCGCTGTATGATTCGAAGTTAGCGTTGCTCTTGAAAATGAGTATGAACTGGCCGAAGAGGTTCTGTGACACGGCCTTGAATCGGCCTTTCACGATCATGACGTTATCTTTAATATCCTGGAAATCCTTTGGATCCTGGCTCATGCGATTGTCCGTGTAATAATTGATGTTTGGATTATGATAACCAGATCTGTTGCTTTATAATACCACCGATATATGCTTCAGCCATAATTGACAGCGAAGGTCTATGTCGATAAACAATGGATTTGGCAACAGTCTAATGTTAATTGTAGATAAAAACCCCCATGTGTCAATATAAAATTTTGCTGAGATGTAAAACCCTCCATCCCTAAAACCAGCCAGCAATCATACTATAAGTCCCGTGGAAGGCAAAGGATCCCTTCCTGCGCGGCGGATGCGCCTTCGTATATTTCGATCATGGTGATTACCCGCCAATGGGGGAACCAGGGGCGGTCGTGGGTCTGAAAGATTGTATACAAAACCATTTACCAGAATAATGATTTATTGGGCTGTTGCAGGTAAAAAAATCAGGAAAGTCATTGATAGTGCTCCTGAGTCCCGGGGCAGAAATGAAATAAAAACTGAATATTTTAAAACTTTTGTATCCTAATAAAAATAAAAATATTTGATTTACACTGCTTATGTACGATATATATAATAGACCGGTGTATATAGTGGCTGATTCATCGATATTCCTCCGAATCAAGGGGGGGGTGAGGTGAACAATATAACCAATAACCGGTACAATTGTTGTTCACGAATCTATGACGAAGCGCATGTTTTTCATGACGCAGATATGCACTAGGGTTATGAATATACCACCAGGGGAACCGTTATTATGAAAAAAGGAAAAAACATCAGAGCGGCACTGCTGGCCGTTGCGTTCATCTTCGCTTCTTCGAGCGTCTTTCCTTTTTCCGACCAGACCACTACAGAGAGAATACTGAAGGAGAACAAGCGCTTCGTGGAGTTTGTCAATGTCTGCGTCACCAATTTTGCGGATGATAAGAAAGAGGAGCTCCGCAAGGCCTATGAAAAGCATTTCAACGCCGACGTGGCGTATCTCCAGTCGGATTACCGCAGATCTTTCAAGCGGGTATACGCGTCGCAGGGTGAAATGGAGAAAATCTACCGCGAACTGGTGAAGAACTATTATCTTGAGGATTCGAAGATGATCCTCGACCGCCTTGCCCCCGGGATCATACGCTCGAAAAGCGCCAGGGCCCGTCTGTACCTGACCCTCGGGTATCGCGACAGGACCGTGAGCTGGACCCACTACACGGTGGGCGACGCTTCCAACCCGAAGCTGTATTCCTACAAGCTGTACAAGTATGTCGATTCGATCAAGATGGCCCGCCGCGCCAAGCGCTTCGCCTTCCTTGCCCTTTTCGAGAGCCAGACCAGGGAAACGAAAAGGAAGATTTACAACCAGCTCTGCAAGACAGAACGGGAAATGAAAAACAAGTACATGAACCGGTTCGTTGACCTGAACGACCAGGACTATATCAATGAAATCGAAAAGTCCTATGCCGAGGCAAAGGAGGCGGAGCCTTCGAGAGATGCAAAAGAGCCTACGAAGGAAACCGGAAAGGACGCCGAACGGGCGGCCTTTGAGTCCAACGTGCAGAGCTACGAGGCCAAGGTTGTCAAGCGGGTCCGCTACCGGAACGAGACCAAGACCGCGCGGTATCTCCTTGACGGGGAATTTGACAGGGCCGAGGACATCATGCGCGAATATATCGATGATTTCAACTTCAAGCTCATCCTTTCGACATTTGAAGTGCTGTCCGCCTCCGGGAAAGATGCCGGTGCGGAGGAAAAGGCCCAGGCCGACAGGTATGATTACAGCAAATTCAAGGTACACCTCATGGATAACTACGCCCGTTTCTCGAAGCCTTCGATGATCGACAGTATCCTGGATACCCTGAAGGTCGAGGATGACGTGGAAGAGAAAAGCAAGGAAGATGGCGTCAGCATCGATACCCTTAACAAGGACGGCGGGTCCGTAAGAAGCGATAAAAAAGAGGACAGGGCCGTGACCGGCGACAAGGAAAAAAAGGAAGACAAAAAAGACGATACGAAGAAAGATGATAAAAAACTTCAGTGAGCCGGACCCGGGCCAGGTACAAAGCAATGAATAAAATTATGCATTTCGCCATCATTCTCGTCGCCGTTTTTGCCGTTTCCACCGGCACGACGGCATGCAGGAAGAGCGACCAGAAGGGGCTTCTCGGGATCGTGGTCCCCGTGGGGCAGGAAAAGGTAAAGAAAGACGCGCCCTACGTGATAACCGGCGTCTACGAGGGAAGCCCCGCGTACCGGGCGGGTCTCCGACCCGATGACCGCATCATACAGATTGACGGAAAAGAGCTGGACGGCCTTGAATATGACCATATCTACAATACCATGCTCCGCGGCCCCGCGGGCACCAAGGTGACCATTATCGTTGAGAGAAAGGGAGAGACGATCGTTTTTGACGTTGTGCGGGGGGAGTGAACGGTGGGCAGGAAAATCTTTTTCGTCGTTATCATGATCTTCTCCGCCATTTTTTCGGTTTTTATTCTGCTGGATATCCTCTACTGGCTGTTCAATTGATGGCCCGCCGCTATCAGTAAAACTTTTCCTTGACGTTGTATTCCCACAGCTCCACAAGCTTGTCGAATTCTTTGTCCCGGGGCTGGTCCTTGTAGGCCATGTTCCTGCGTTTTATCAGGTAGGCCACGGTGGAGTCTTCCAGGAGGAAGGGTTCCTTGAGCTGGTTCAGCTTTATGATGAGGTAGTTCAGGTTGTGCGTCTGGAAATCGCCGATCAGTTTTGAGGCAACGGTGGGCTCGTATTTCATCAGGAGCTCGGTGAAATAAAGGGCCATGCGCCATGAGTCGTTGCTGCCGGTAAGCCCCGATTTGAAGTGCATGGACAGCTTTTCGAACAGGTCCATGTTCTGGTAGTAGGAATCGTAAATGGCCTTTATCAGTTCAGGGAACTCGTTCTGTACCTCCATGAGGTCAATGGGCTCGCCCTTGACGCCGAAGTGCTCGAATATCTCCCGGCTTTTTTCATTTGAAGGTTCGACTGGTATCAGCTCCACGTGGAGGTCCTTGATAACGGTGCGGACCTTGCCGGCCTTCTTCAGATAGACCTCTATCTCAACGGGCTCTATGTAGTAATTTTTTCCTGGATCGATTATCATTTTCCGGGCACCTGCTGTTTTTCCGCCGCCAGGGTTGCTTCCGCTTGTTTGAGCATCGCCATCTGCTCGGCGGTGAAGGCGTAGAGCTTTATCTGCTTCACCAGGCGGGCCCTGGTGGCCTTGTCCGCACCGGCGAATTGCCTCATCAGATCGTTGATCTTTATGGTCGATTCAATGAGTTTGTTCTTGGACAGGTTCCAGAGGGTGTCACCCTTGCTCACGACGACCGGCTGGAAGTCCAGCATGATGAAGACGTTTTCCGGATAAATCCAGTCGGGGTTCCGTTCCCTCAGCCTGGTTTCGGCTATCCGGTAATACCCGTTTTTCACGGCGACTTCGTTGGCGTACCGGTATATGTCATGGTCCTTGACCTTGATGTTCAGCTGGATCCCGAGCTGGCGGTACCGGGTGTCGATGTCGCGGCTCTGGGCCACGGGACCCTTGGCCTTGATGGAAGCCGCGCGCTTTCCGGCGGTGCCTGTATGATCGGTTGGGTACAGGAAAAGGAGAGCCGCAATTATCAGTATGAGACCGAGGGGCAGGGCTATTTTCACGGCAGTTGGAAGCGACTGTATTCTTCGGGCTATTCCTCTTGCTGTGCCGGCGACGCCGGGTGCCCCGGCGGCATCAGCTGTTTCTGCGGCGCCGGAAGCCGCGCCCGCTGCCCCGGCTGAATCGGTTCCCTGGAAGTGCGCTTCGGCGGAAATCGCGGATTTTTTTCCTCTGCGCGATCCGGTCGCGATTTTCTCGGCGCCGGTCCTGAAGGATTCATCGCCGTCTGAACCGGACAATGATGACGCGATGGAGCGGGACCATGAGTTTTCGAGGCTCAGGGCCTCTTCGCTGTACTGGCTCTTCCGGTCGCCGATAGCCTCCTTGAGCAAGCCCAGCTCCGGCATGTTTTTTTCATTATAATGCGCTGACCGGGCATATATGTCGATAAGGTGGCGGAGGCGCTCGCGGTCAGCGAGGATGCGGTCATAGTGTTCGGCCATGGCGGGGCTGTCCGGTCTCCCGGAATCTTCCCCGGCGGCACCGATGCCGTCGAAAAGCGTCGTCCCCGCCGCAGGGCTGGTGTCGGTGATGAAGGGGAAGACCGCTCCGTTGAACAGGGCCAGCACCACGGTGCTGCGGGAGGGGTCGCTGACAGCAGAGGTCCTGCCTGCCATGAGAGAGAGGCTGCCGGCAATGCTTCGCAGCTGGGAAGAAAGCTTGCGGTCCCGCGTGTTGTAAAGATGGACCCGCACCATCGAGAGAAGGTTGAATATCTCCCTGCGCCGTTCCGGCGTCAGGGCGGATCCGCGGGAAGAATCGATTTCCGCCGCCAGCGATTCCGGCGATCCTGTTATTGTTGCTGCAGTGTCGCCGGCGAGACCCGCCAGCGTCTCAATTTCGTCGAGGCCTGAAAGGGTGCGGAATTCATAATGGATACCCGGCGACAGAATGATCCTGTCTTCACCGCCAAGCTTCGCGACGTTCCTGTTGCCGTCATCGACAATGACGACCGGAGTGCCGGTTGACCTGAGCAGGATGTGTATGTCTTCATACGCCGAGTAGGTTATGATGATGATGTCCAGCTTTTCCCTGATGATGTCGCGGACGCCGGCCGGGCCCTTGATGAAGGCTGCCGTCAGCGTTTCGCCTCGGTTCCGGACGCCGTTATACGTTACCTTCAGGTTGAAGCTGCCGGGATAGTTCCGGATTTCAAGGCCGGTGTCGCTCCGGTAATCGAGGTTGCTGAACTGGTCATTCCGCACGATGGCATGGGAGAAGAGGCGCTTCACCGGGTCGATGTCGGTGCTGTTGGCGAAGATATTGATTTTTCTGTTCGTGTTGTTCAGCCACTTGAAGAGCTTGGATATGTTAATTAGGTTGAGCGACGGGTGCAGGATCGCCTGGATCTTCCCCGGATCTATGCCGAGGAGCGAAAAATCGCGAAGGTAATTGCCGGGGAACAAGTATGGGTAAAAATGTTTTTTATCATAGAAGAAAGGGTTATGCCCGATCACGACAAGGCCCGAGCCATCGAAGCGGGCCGTTCCCCGGTGCTGTTCCGACAGGAGGTCATGAAACTTCTGCCAGCTTATCGGCTTTTCTATGATGCTGTTCAGGTCGAAGATGGTGTTCTTGTTGAGGAGCACCTTGAAGTTTCCGTCGCGGTAGAAGACCCCGATGAACTGGTCCTTGTGGGATATGTTTTTTTCCTTGGAAAGTTCCGGAAGGTCTTTCTCAATGTCAACGACTGAGGCGTTGGTAAGGTCAAGGCCGAAGATCCTCTGGTAGTCGAAGAATTTCCGGACAACGGCCCTGCTGCCGATGTAGCGGTTTTCCGGAAGATGGCGCACGTCGATATTGAACTGCTCATGGGCGGGATTGCCGATAAGGCTGTCGGTAATGATGATGTTTTCAATGAGGGGGATCAGCTCAACGGGCATATCGTTCCATGTGCCGATGCGGATGAAGGGCTTGATGTCGTCCGTGGTCTCCCCGGTGAAAATTATATAGCATTCCGGATCAACGATAAAGAGACGGTCGCTGTCGGATTTAATGATATCTCTGATCTCCATATCCATCCAAACCATAAAGAGGGTTAATAAACAGCCCTATTGTTACACTTTTTTATGTCAATTTTCAATAAAAATCATATTTATAATGATAAGGATATGATGGCAATTACATTTTGCTCTGACCGGGGTAGTCACTAGCCGCCTCCAGGGCAGGGGTATTGATAGTTTACTCTGACACCAGGTAATCCGCCTTGAATACCGCCGACAGTTATCGGTACTCTGACCCTGTTGAAATAAACCATCCTCACCAATATCAGTGAAGGGCGGATATCGTTAATTTTTTTATACAAATAAATATAATTGCATAATATTTTTTTATTATTTGGCGATCATATAAGGGGATGCCTTGACATGGTTCCCGGGAGTTTAGTACTTTACAGTTGGAACAATCATTTGCCCAATATGTGATCTTCCTCGCCGGATTGAATCCGGTAGTTTGATCCGTTTGGCCGGGAAAAGACAATCCCATGAGAAACTTTCTATCATATATAGTTAATCTCTATTTTAGAGTTGCCTTTCTCAGACAGCTGCTCTGGTCGATTTTTCTTTTCGCGGTTTTTTCCATTGCCGCGGCCCTGATTTTCCAGAGCAGCAGGGTCCTGACGAATCCGGCGGGATGGGAGAAAAGCTTCCAGGTGTCTTCATTTAACGTTGTGGCCCGGGATATCACCGTGGCATCCCGGGGCGATATCGTCGCCGCCGTGTACGAGGGCCGTACCGGGGGGGCGCAGGGGATCTATGCCACCCTCTCCTTCGATGCCGGTGTTACGTTTCTGCCGTCGCTCAAGGTTGCCGCCGTCGCTTCCAGGACTGCGATGAACCCTCATGCGGCCATATCACCGGCGGGCCACCTGACCGTGGTGTGGCACAGTTACTTGGAGGGGGAATCGACCAACAGGATATTTTATTCCACGTCTAAGGACCTGGGCGCGTCCTGGAGCGAGCCGAAGAGGATTGCCCTGGGCAAGGAAGCGGAAATGCTGCCGCGGGTCTACTATGACGACCGGAACCGCCTCCATCTCTTCTACCACGGCAGCGTCGAGGACAGCATCAACCTGTTCCACGCGATAAGCGACGACGGAGAAAAATTCGAGACCACGGGGTCCCTGATACGGCTGACGAGCAGCATGCGGGGCGCCTTTTTCCCGTCTATACAGATCTCCGGAAATTATTTTTTCATGGTGTGGCAGGGCAAGGAAGAGGATTTTTCCGATGAGCTGTTTTTCATGAAGTCCACCAATTACGGCAGGACCTGGAGCATGAAGACGCAGATAACGAAAAGCAGCGGAAACAATGACGCGCCGTCGCTGGTTATTCATGACAACACGATCTATGTCGTATACCAGAACAATGATGAGAAAAACTGGGCCATCAAGATGATCAGGGGCATTGACCGGGGCTGGTCGTGGGAGGATGTGCCCCTGAACGTGTCGACAACCGCGGCGAATTGCTATTCGCCGGCTATCGGCCTGTCCGGCAGTGATCTCATGGTCCTCTGGTACGATACCCGGGAGGGACGCGCCCATATCTATTCACGCAAGTATTCTCTCAGGGAAAGGAATTTCCTTCCTGAAGCGGAAGTATCCGAGGCACGGTATGAGTCGCGCAACCCCGTCGTGGTCTCCATGGGAAAGCGCCTCGTGGTCTTCTGGGAGGAGCGGAACGTCATCATGGCGAAGCAGACCGATGTGTACGCCGAGGCGCCGGTGGTCTTTTCGGAGACAAACCCGGTGGGGGGGTGGTCGCGCCTTCCGTATATCGTGATGCAGTGGAAGCAGCCCCCGGACGAATCGGGCATCGTGGGATATGCGGCCCTGCGCAACGAGATACCGGACTTCAATCCCACGGTCGTCAACCTGAAGCCCAACGTCACCACGGAGAAGATAACCGATAACATAACCGACGGCATATCCTATTACCATATCCGGGCCGTTGACGGGGCCGGCAATTTCAGCCGCACCGTCCATTACAAGCTGCAGCTGGCCATAAACCCCCTGCCCGGACCCGTTGTCGTGTCTCCGACCCACGGCCAGGGAAAGTCGACGCCTTCTCCGGCGCCTGCCTTCTCCTGGGCCGTGGATGAACCGGAGCGCGTCAAGGGGTTCATCTACAGCCTCTCGAAGGACAACATCAGGATGCCAGACCAGTTTACCACGGACGTAAAGGCTGAGTTCAGCGATCTCGAGGAAGGAAATTATTTTTTCAGTGTTGCCGCGGTTGACAAGACCAACCAGGTCAGCCGGGTGTCCACCTATGATTTTATCATAGGGCCCCCGGACCGCGTGATCGATCCCGATTACTACAAGCGGATCGCCGAGGAGGAGAAAAAGTTCCAGAAATACTTCGAAAAAAATTTTCAGTACCGCGAAAAATACGTGGGCCCGGCCATTGCCCGCGCCCCCGGGGTGATGATACAGTTTCCCTTCGATGTCAGGAAGACCTACGGGAAGGATTCCTTTAAGGCTGTAATCGTTTCCACCCTGCCGCCGCAATCGATCGTGGGTTATTCCGTTTTCATCGATGATGACAAAATCGTGCCGGGGGACCGCGTAAACCATAAGGGCAGGATCATGGACGTCAAAGGTCTGCGCAGCGGGGATTATTATATCGGGGTCAAGTGCAAGTATGTCGCCGTCGTCAACGGGTCGAAGCGGTATTACTGGACGAAGCCGTTCATAGCGAAGATATCCATTCAACTGCCGGCTGAGCGCTCTCCGGTATTGTATTATGCCCGGAATGTGATGAACAAGTTCCCCGGGCGGTTCGGGCTCATCACCATAACCTTTGTCGGTATCGGACTGGTGATAACGACCATGGGGTTCGGCGCGCGGATATCATTTTATTTCCAGCTGTTCCTCTTCAGGCTGAAACAGCTGTACCGGAGAAAGGCTGAGAAATGATGAGCGGGTGATGGGGCTCGAACCCACGACGTCCAGCTTGGGAAGAAGCGGAACCCTTTTTCCGTATGTGCTTCTATATGCTTGTTTAGTCTTTTTCGTGCTTTTTGTCAACACTTTATGAGGGAACTGTCAGGAAAGTAGTATTAATTTGCACACTTATGCAGGGTTATGTTTTAAATTTGGTCACACTTTTGGTCACACCTTCTCTCGGAGAAAATAAGAAAAACGGCTTACCCGGATTGTACTATTTCATCGTTGTTTGTCCGTTGTTCATTTCATTTTTGCGCGTTTCGCTCGGGGTTCACTGATCGGACTTTGTGACCTGTCGGCTCTTAGCTTGCTGTTTTCTTGCTGTTCTGAGCGGGGGAAATGCCTGTTTTTGTCTGTTCTCAGGCAGATTTCCCTTTGCTTCCTCTTTGGTTTGTATAAAAATTATACTTTTATTCAGTCATGCTTTATTCTCTTGAACACAATCCCTTTATCATATTCGATAAATCCAGCCCCAAATTCCATAGTCTTTATCGTATCAGGATCGACAATCTCGAATGACGCATATCCCCCGTAGGTTGGAATGAATACCGCCATTTCAATATATAAAGTATTCCCTCGTATCGTGTATTTCCCAGCCGCAATACTTGACCTACAGAATTCATTTTTAAACTCAAGGTAATTGATTTCCCCCGCCATACTCTTAAGTCCTACTTGGGACACATACATCCCGGATAATGTCTGACCATGGGCTTTATCAGCACCACAGGAAATTACCGAGCCTGCAAACATTGAAAACATAAGAACAAGAAAAAATATCCGCTTCATATAAATTCCTCCGTTTCGGCAAGATTTACAAATGTTCCCGTTGTGAAGTTTGCGTAAAAATAACCGTTTTCTATTTCTTTCCTTTTGCTCCATTAGCTACTAAATAATCTATCACCGTTTGAAATTCAAGATAAACGGCTTTATCTAACGCCGTGTAGCCTTCGCTATCTTTCAAATTAATGTCAGCACCGTTTTTAATAAGAAGTTTAATAATTTCAAGGTCTGGCAATAAATCAGTTTCACTATCGACAGCTAACATCAAAGCAGTTTCTCCACTTTCACTTTGATAGTTTATTGATGCTTTATTATTTAAAAGAAATTGTATTACCTCATCTTTCCCGTTGAGAAAACTTTTGCCGGAATACGCATCGTTTACTGCTGACATAAGCGGTGACCATCTACCGTCTTCTGTTCCGTTGACATTTAAACCTTTACTTAATAATAGTTTTATTATTTCAATATTCCCACCCAGGATGGAATAATCCAAAACCGTATCTCCATTGTCATCTTTTAGAAAGATATTTTCTTTCTTTTGGAATAGAAGCAGAAATTTAATCATCTTCAAACGACCTTTTAAAGCGGCTGCCATTAAAGCTGTCCTTTTAGGTAGTTCAAAATGGTAGACAGCCACGGTTCTCTCTTTATATTCCCTTTGCGATTGTTCTTTAGGGTCGGTTGATTTGCTCTTTGTTCTCATTTTATTATTTCAAATGCCCAACTATTGATAATTTGCAGACCGTCCTTATATTGCACTGGTTGAATATATTTCAATTTCAGCGGCTCACGAATAACATTACCATATATCTGCAACTCGCGGGTAGACACTATATAAATTGCTCTGCTATCAGGGTTGCCGGTTATTTGGACGAGATAATTTATTTTCTTCCCGTCATTTTGCCGATCTATGCCGATAAGTATTCCGGCCGGAACCGTGATGATATCGCCTTTGCTAAAAGGTATCCCGTTATTATACAGCAATAGTGTCATGAGATTTCCAAAACTTTGACGTTTATATGCCTCAACTGATGGATAACCAAGTTCTTTTGCTTTTGCTTCATCTTCTGTACGTTTTGCTTTAATAAAGCCGGGGGACTTTTCCCAAGATATACGCAGCGGTCTGTCATCAGAGGAAATTTCTGTTACTTTATCATTATAAAACATTATTAATGTGAACATAACCATATTCACATTGGACGGATCCCAGACACGTGTACCGTATTGCCATGCTTCGTCTCCGTAGTTGTCTATCTGTTTATCATCAGGATTACCCATGAGATCCAATACTTCAGTTTTTGTCATACCAACATTTACTTTTTTTATTTTGTCTGAATAATTTTGATAAGTCGTACAACTATTGAATAAACATACAGTCAATACGATGTAAACAATACGTTTATACACGGCTTCCTCCTAATAAAATAACGCCAAGATTGAATTTGTGTCCGCCAATCCGCCCTAAGAAAAATCAAAGTAAAGAGGCGAAACCATTTATTCGCAATAAGGTTAAAACACCGTACC
>DAONAJ010000109.1:0-11043 GCA_035400945.1 Spirochaetota bacterium | reverse complement strand
AGTTTCTTTTTGTGTGCCTGGATGAGCTTTTCGGCTTTCTTGTATTCGCCCTTGAATATGTAAAGCATGCTCAGCTTGGTCAGGTCCAGCACCTGGGCCTCCCGCTGTGACAGGTCCTCTTCCAGTTCCGCGATGGCCTTCTCCAGATCGCCGATTTCCTTCATCTTGTTCTCGTAGCTCAGTCGATCCAGGTATTTCTTGAAGCGCGCGTATTCGGGCCTGCATTCCAGGGCCTCGGTGAGATACGTGACGGCCTTGTCGTAGCTTCCCAGGTAAAAATGGCAGAACCCGTAGAAGCGGTTTATGAAGGACTTGTCCTCTGCCAGGTCCTTGATCCGGTCAAGGCACTCGATGGCCTTCCGGTACTGCTTCCACTCGTAGTATATGTGGGCGAGGAGGTAGTTGGCCTTCACGTGGCGGCGGTCCAGGTCGGCGACGGTCAGCAGGTATTTTTCCGCCTTCTTGTACTCGGCCCTCGTGTAATGGACCAGGCCGGCATAATAATTCCCCTCCAGGAAGTAGGGCTCCTGCTTGATCGACTCGATGAAATACTTGAGGGCCTGGTCGTAATTCTTCCGGTTGAAGTGCTCCACGCCGAGGTTGAGGAGCACGCGGTAATGCTTGTCTATTTTCAGCGCGTCAAGGTAGGAGAGGATCGCCTTCTCCGAATCTCCCATGCGCGTGTATATTTCGCCGATATTGTTGTAGGCCGCCACGAAATCCGGATATGCGTCTATGGCGCGGCGGTATTCCCTGAGGGCCGCGTCCAGGTCGCCCCGGTTTGAAAGCTCCAGAGCGTTGTTGTACATGACCACGATTTCTCTCGGAACTGAGCTGCTTATCATAGGAGTCCCTCTTTCTTCTTTCTTATTTTCGCGATGCGGCGCGGCACCCGGAACCGGCCGGCGGCTCATGGGACGTGCGCCGGCTGCAGCGGATGATTATGCCACATCACTATACCTATCGGCGCGATGGATAAAATTTTTAAGTAAAAAGATGTAGCTATATAGGCATGTATACTGGCGAACTTTACAAAATCCGGTTTCTGCAATGCAGGGGTTTTAACAGCCTGTCATTGCGAGAAGTCCTGATGCAATCAGGACGACGGAGCAATCTTGCTATTGTTGCGTGATGATTAATTAGAAAAAAGCATTGTTTTCATTACTTCAAATGGCATTAAATACAAGATCGCGTCGCTTTGCTCGCGATGACAGTATCCTGTATCACTCTCCGGGGGTATTATAGGCCGTCATCCTGGCTGGATTAATATTAATCTTGACAACTGGCCCGTGACCCGTAAGCTACTAGTATGATTGCCGTCCGCGATAATCCGGAGACACTATTTTTGTATGTTCGTTAAAAAAGTAAACAATACCAGGGTCTGGCCGGTAACCATAAAAATAATCGTGACGTTCAGCCTTTTCATCCTCATATCCAATTTTTCTACCAATTACATCAACTTCATCTTCAACCGGTCCCAGCTCTTCAAGCAGATGAACCAGCTGCTCACCAAGGACCTGAAGACCATCTATGCCTACTGCAACGACCAGTACGAGATATTTCAGTTCGACAAGAACCTTGAGGGATCGGTGCAGAGCATGGAAAAAAAGGGCCTCCACGAGCTGGGGCTCACGGCGGGGAACGGCCAGCGCGAGCAGCGGCATGACCGGGCCGTTTTCATCGGCTTCGACGCAGAGGGGAAAATCCTATTCCAGGCTTCCAGCGGCCAGGTGCCGCGCCGGAAGGCCTTTGACGACGCCGATTGCCTCGGGGAGCTGTTGAAGAACCTCAAAGCCGGGAAGGACGAGGGGCCCCTCTACTTCGAGTTTAACGGCATGGATTATTTCGGGATGTACAAGTACAATACGAAGTGGAAGGCCTTCATCGTCCGGGCCGAGGAGCGGCAGGAGTTTTACCGGGAAACGCGAAACAACATGATCATCATCAGCTCCGTCATCATCATCGTCACCATCATCATCGGCGGTATCGGCATCTATATCCTCCGCTATATCCTCCGGTATATCGACATCATCACCAGCGCCATCATGAAGATGGTCAGGACGCAGCAGCTCGATCTCATCGATCTTTCCGGCGCCACCAACGACGACATCACGTACCTGGGGGCGGCCTTCAACTCCCTGTCCGGCACCGTGGACAATCTCATCACCATATTCCGCAAGTTCGCCAACCAGGACGTGGTGCTCAAGGCGTACCGCGACCGGATGGTCAAGCTGGAGGGGACCAGGCAGGAGCTCACGATCCTGTTCTCCGACATCAAGAGCTTCACCATGATCACCGAGACGCTCGGCACCGACATCATCAAACTGCTGAACCTCCACTACGACCGGGCCATCAGGGAAATCGTCAACCTGGACGGCGTCATCGGCTCCATCATCGGCGATGCGCTCCTTGCCGTCTTTGGCGTGCTGGAGGACTCCCGGGCGAACAAGTCGTACCAGGCGGTCCAGGCGGCGTACAAGCTCCACGAGGTGACGCAGCTCCTGGGCCTGCGGATGACCGCCATCAGGGACGAGATCATCCTGAAAAAGGGGAAGCTTACCGAGGATGAGGAGAAGATTTACCGGGCGGTGCTCCTGGAGATCGGCGTGGGCATAGACGGCGGCGAGGTGTTTTACGGCACCCTCGGTTCATATGTCCGGATGACCAACACCGTCATCGGCGACAACGTCAACGCGGCGTCGCGGATGGAGGGGCTGACCCGGGTGTACAAGGTGCCGGTCATTTGCTCGGAGTATGTCAGGAACGACATTGAGACGTCGATGGAATCGCCGGGGCTGCACTTCGTCGAGCTCGACACCGTCATGGTGAAGGGCAAGACCACGGGGCAGAAGATATACTGGCCGATACCGGACAGCGAGTACGACAAGGTCCTCTCGGAAGAGCTTTCCGCCTTTGAACTCGGCCTCGAGCTTTACTACCGCGGCGACTGGACCGGCGCCAACGCGAAATTCAGGAACTGCAAGCTCCCGGTGGCGGAGATGTTCATCGAGCGGACGCAGGAACGGCCTCCAAAGGGATGGAACGGAATATGGGAAATGAAAACGAAATAATAAAAAAGGATGCGGTCCAGGGACGGTCGCTGTTCCTTCCGGAGGAGATCCACGACCAGGACGGGTTCTCACGGGTCTACGTCCTGGAGGAAGAGTATGCCCGCACGCGGAAGAACAAGAACTACAAGCTCTATCTTTTCATACTGCTCTTCGTGGCGGTGGTCATCGGCGGCGTCCTCCTCTTCAAGCTGTACCGCGACTGGCGCGACAGGATCATCAACGTGGACATCACGGAGTTCGAAGACCTGCGGCTGAAGGAGATCATCGATTCGGCGCGTAAACGGGGGAGCAACATCGACGTCCTCAAGATAGAGATGGAGATGCTCGAGGTCGACATGCTCGGCGAGATCCTGAAGGTGAGGAAGGACGTGTGCGCCCGGGAGGCGGCCCTCCTGTCCCAGGGGCTTTCCGACGACGAGATCGACCGGCGAGTGTCGGCCCTGAAGACCGAGGAGGAGGCCCGCATTAAAAAGGTCAGGGCTTCCTACCAGGCACAGATACGGCGCAAGAAATCGGAGATATGGGCCCTCGAGGAGGCCCGCGAAAAAGAGGAGAAGGAGCTTGCCTCCAAGGGGGCCGAAACAAGGATAACCAACGCCGACCGGCTTTATAACCTGCAGATGAAGCGCCTCAAGGACAAGCAGGACACCGGTGTCGAGGCCCTGAAGAGGTATTATGACAGCTACATGGAATTCATCACATTGAAATATAACCCGATGCTGGACGCGCAGCCGGTGAGCGGCATCATCAGCGCAAAGCCCGGGGCGTCGCTGGTGCGGGGCGGTTTCCTGAAAGAGTACGACCCGCTCCTGGGCGAAGGCGGCTTCACCGCCGACGATTTCGGCGCTCTGAGGAAGCGTATCGGCGACGAGGTCATCGTGCTGAAGCGGCTTATGCGGGTCCCCTATAAAAATTCGGTGCCCCCGGCGCTGAAGGCCATCGACGGCCTTTCCGGGTCCATCGTCAGGGACTACGAGACCCTCTGGTCAGGCCTGGCCCGGACCCTGCAGGGAAGGAACCAGCTTTTAAAAAAATACGATTATCTCTTTGATTTCGTTCTGAGCGCCAAAAAAGAGAACGGCCTGGTCCTCGACCCGCGCGACGCCGATGCCATACTGGTGCGCATGAACCGTTCGCTGAAGATCGATGACGGCCAGTCCGCGTCGGTCTACAACGGCGACAAGTATGTGGGCAGGGTGAAGCTTTACCGCGATCAGCAGGGAAACTTCCGCGCAAAGGTCGTTTCCCTGGCGAACAGGAAAGCGGTCATCCAGCCGACGAACCGCGTGATGCTTGACGTGAAGAAATGACCGCTGCCGGGAGGGAGCGCGCCTGTGCCGGATGCTTGATTATCCATGAAGATCGCCACATATAACGCCAATTCAATCAGGGCACGGATGCCCGTGATCGAGCGGTGGCTTGCCGCAAGCCGCCCCGACGTCCTGTGCATCCAGGAGACCAAGGTCGTGGACGATGATTTTCCCGCGGCGGAGATCGAGGCCCTGGGCTATCGCGCGGTCTTTCACGGGGAAAAATCGTACAACGGCGTCGCCGTGCTGAGCCGCCACGATATCGAAGGGGTCTCCTGCGGCTTTGACGGGAACGGGAATGACGAGGGCACCAGGCTCATCGCGGTGCGCGTGCAGGGCGTTGATATCGTCAACACCTACGTGCCCCAGGGCACGTCCCCCGATTCGGACCGGTTCCAGTACAAGCTCCAGTGGTTCGGCCGCCTTCTCGAATATTTCAACATGCGGTTCACGGCGGGAGACCGCCTCGTCTGGCTCGGCGATTTTAACGTGGCGCCGGAGCCGATCGATGTCCATGACCCGAAGCGCCTCCTGGGCCATGTCGGGTACCATCCCGACGAGCACCGGGCCCTGGCGGCGGTGAAGGCGTGGGGGTTTGTCGACATATTCAGGAAGCACCATCCCGAGGCGGGGCACTATACCTTCTGGGATTACCGGGTGCGGGACAGCGTGGCGCGCGGCATGGGGTGGCGCGTGGACCACATCTGGGGCACCGGGGCCATGGCGGCCCTTTCGGTGGGCGCGTCAATTGACCGGGAGCCGCGGATGTGGGAAAAACCGTCCGACCACACCCCGCTGATTGCCGAATTTTCATTATGATCCCGATGACTTGCATGAACCGCGGACACTGTCATATAAAAACACTTGTTCTCCTGGGGGCTGCCCTGCTGCTATTCCTCCCCCTGGCTGCCCGTGCCGGGAAGCCGGTTGTGCTGGACAAGGACCTGGCCGGCATCAACATCGGCAGACACCTGGAGATCCTCGAGGACCCGGCAGGGAAATGGGGCATCCATGATGTCGTTTCGGACGGCCTCTCCCGCTCCTTCCGGCAGTCTCAGGACGAGTTCCCCGTTTTCGGGTTCACCCGTTCGGCATACTGGGCCCGCTTCACCGTGGCCAACAAAACCGGCCAGGAGATCGGGTGGTACCTCGAGGTGGGCCACCCCCAGATCGAGCGCATCAATATCTTCATGATGGATAGGGAGGGCAGGCTCACTGAAGAGCGGGCCTCCGGGGACATCCTGCCGTTTTCTTCCCGCGAGGTCCCTTACTTTAACGCGGTCTTTTCCTTCACCGAGCCGGAAATGAGCAGCCGCACCTGCTATGTCCGCTGCCAGACAAAGGGCGCCATGGACCTGTTCCTTACCGTCTGGTCTCCCGCTGCCTTCAGGGAGCACGCCGGCAGGATGGAGGTGATCTTTGCCATCTATTACGGCGCCATGCTGGTCATGATCATTTACAACCTCTTTCTTTTTCTTTCCCTCTGGGACCGGAGCTACCTTTACTACGTGCTCTACTGCCTGGCCTTTGTCGTGTTCCAGCTGTGCATGAACGGCCTGGCCTTCCAGTACCTGTGGCCCGATTTTCCCTGGTGGGCGAAGCACAGCATCCCCTTCTGGGTCTTGTTAACGTCGATCTTCGCCGTACAGTTCCTGAGGTATTTCCTCGACACGATGCATTACGTGCCGGCCGTGGATCGGGTCCTGAAGATCAGCAGCCTGGTTTTTGCGGCCGCCATCCCCCTGTCGTTTTTTACCGATTACACCGCCACGATCATCACCCTCCTCGGCGTGGTCATGATGATGGCGATCTTTCTCTATGTCATAGCGGTGAAGGTGCTCATGCTGGGGAACCGTGCGGCGCGGATGTACATCATCACCTGGGCGGCCTTCTGGATCGGGACCCTGATCTATTCCCTGAAGCTCATCGGGATCATCCCGGACACCTTCGTCACCCGGTGGATGCTGCAGATTTCGTCGCTGGCGCAGGTGATCCTCCTCTCCCTGGCCCTTGCCGACAAGATCAATTTCATGAACGAGAAAATGGAGACCGTCAACGAGAACCTCGAGGGCAAGGTGCAGGAGCGTACGCGCGAGCTCAACAAGGCCCTGCGCCTTATGGAGAGGAAGGACAACGAGATACAGAGGGAATTCGACCTGGCGGGCGATATCCAGCACGGCCTCCTTCCCCAGACGCCCTTCTACCACGAGGGGGTCAAGGTGGTCGCCTACTACAAGCTGATGGGCAAGGTAGGCGGCGACTTTTACGATATTTTCCAGATGAAGGGGGGCTACCTGGGCGTCCTCATCGCAGACGTTTCGGGCCACGGCATGCCGGCGGCCTTCATCACGGCCCTGGCGAAGATCAGCTTCGCGGAGGCGATCCAGACATCGCTCTTTCCCGCGGACATCTTCCGCCACGTGAACAACGAGCTGGTCAAGGCGATCAAGACCGATGATTTCGTAACGGCCTTCTTCGCGGTCATAAGCCCCACCCGGGACATTTTCTACTGCAACGCGTCCCACCAGATGGCGCTGGTGCTGCGGAAGGACATGATGTCCATCGAGACCTGGGACACCAACGGCCTCTTCATGGGATACTTCCTGGATTCAAACGACATGTACGAGGACGGCCAGAACCAGCTCGGTTACGGCGACCGGATCTTGCTCTATACCGACGGGATCGTTGGCGCCCAGAACAGCAGGGGAGCGGCCTTCGGCGAGCGGCGCCTGGAGCGCCTTTTCGTGGAAACGGCGTCGCTGTCGCTTGAGGACGCCCGGGACCTGATCGTGCGCGAATGCCAGGAGCACATCGGAGACACCCCGCAGTCGGACGACATGACCCTGGTGATGGTGGAGATCGACCCCGCGTACCGGGACCTCGTGGAGTACCGCGACGAGGCCTTCAAACTCATGTGGCACCAGCATTACCAGAACGCCATTCCGCTCCTGTCCAAGGCCCTGGCCATCAATCCCAAGGACGAACAGTCGCACCTTTTCATCGGGGAGTGCTATCTGAAAAACGGTGATTACGCCAGGGCCGTGGAGCACCTGTCGCTATACGTCAAGAACAACGAGTTCGACGCCAACGTCTGGTTCAATCTCGCCTGGGCCCACTACTGTCTGGATGATTATCCCGCCACCCTCAAGTACGCGTCGCGGGCCACGAACCTGAAGGGCAATTTCGTGGACGCCATGATGCTGACGGCGCTTTCGCTGAAGAAGACCGGCGAGCGGAGAGAGGCGCAGAAGGTCTTCGAAAAGGTTCTTTCCATCGACCCGGACAACGACCTTGCCGAGCTGGAGCTGAGGGATATCAGGAATGCGTAGCGCGGGGACCCTTTGCCTCTGCATCGGTCTGCTCCTCGCGGCACCGGTGCTTCGGCCGCCTATCAACGCTGCGGAGAAGCCGGCTTCATCTTCGGGCGGGCCCGTTTCCCCGAAAGACCCGTCGTCTCCATCGGTCGAACTGCGCGACCCCGGCGAAGCGGGGAGGAAGAGCGACCTCCCGGCCACCATAGTCACGGCCCGGGGCGACAAAAAGACCGGGACCCTGACGGTGAAATTCGGTTTAATTGAGGTCTCTGCGGACGAAGGGGGCACCCTCAGAAAAATGTCCCTTCCCATCGCCGCTATCGACTCGATCGAATTCACCCGGTGGCGCGGCGTAGAACGGCGGAAAAACGAATTCGCCTTCTATCCCGCGGGGATGAAAATCACCATGCTCAACAAAAAGGTACTGTTATGCAACGGCGGCGTTTCCCTCCTGAACAGGCTTGCCTTCAGGGACAGCGGGGGAAGCCGTTTCGTTTTCGCGTATTTTTATGATTACTGGAAGAACGGGGCGTGGAGGAATTCCGGGCAGTCCGACAGGAGCTATCCCGAGACCAATGCCCCCGGCGACACGCTGGTGAAGATAATTTTCTTAACAGAAGAAATGAAGAATCCCCTGGAAAAACTTTTTTCACGATAAGGATGGTGATGCCATGGATGAAGACGGACCGGTGTATGCCCTGAACCTCTTTGACATCGCGGATGTCGGGGAATATACGGCCTATTCAAGGAGGTCGGCGCAGGAGGTTGCCGCCCATGGAGGCACCGTGATCGCCCTGGGCAGGTTCCGGGAGGCGGTCACGGGCGACATCAAGCCGCGGAGGGTACTCATCCATGTCGAATGGAAATCACGCGAGGCGTTTCAGGGATACCTTGATGATCCGGCCCTGGCGGATCTGCACCCGCACCGTGAGAAGGGCAGGGGCAGCTATGTCTGGCACCTCTTTGACAAACTCGAAGACCTGCGGCCGATACTGAAGGACGGCAGATAAGGAGTAGCGCCATGAAGAACTATGTCCTCCCGGTCATGCTCCTGGCCCTGTCGATCGCCTACGCCGAAGGCCCCGCCACCGGGTACGTGGAGCAGTTCGGATACGGATCGATCGTCGTGTCCGGAACGGGATATCCACCCTTCAACGCCTTTGACCGGACCCGGTTCGAATACGACCCGGTGAAGAAGCTGTTCTATGTCAAGCTCGGCGGCGCCATGACCATCAACATGCGCCAGATCCTGCCGAAGGGACTTACGCTCCAGAGGTGCCTTGACGCGGTGGTCCAGGAGAAGGGGAAGAACCTCGCGTACCGGTCCGTTGACGTGCAGTTCTGGTCCATCTGGGCCTCCCATGACGCGGCCGGAAACAGGCTCGATGACGCGTCCCGGCCGTGGCCGGCGAAGACCGGCGATATCCCCCGGTGGGACCCCGTTGTTGAATGCTACTGGGAACAGCAGGAGAGGTACGGCGGCGACACCACGTCCGGGTTCAGGTGGGACTCCATCGGTCCCGATGAGTCCCGGCGGGAAAAACTGAAGGCGCATCTTGCAAACTGCCGCCCCGGGCAGAAGCTGTATGTTATATTCAGAGTAGGTTACGCCTACCGGGTCCCGGCAGGGCTGGCCGAGGAAGTATGGGACTCCCGGGAGAACCGGTGGGTGCGCCGCGTATCCACCGGGGCCGAGGGCTATGTCCTGTCGGACCCGATAAGCGCAGCCACCATCGAGCTGCGGTAGGCCAATGAACAATTTGCATCATTCTCTTGAATAGTAATAACCAAGGCCTTTAGGGATGGGCCTCACCCGCGCTCTGAGCCCTCTCCGTTAAAAGAATTTTTCATCATCCGCCTTCCCCGTTCGTTCTCCCTTCATGTACCTTCGAACGGACGAGACCCCGCCGCCCTACCGGCCCGGCATGGACCGGAAATCCGCGTATAAAAGCGTGTGGCAGAGGCACTGGCGTGAATTCAGGAAGATATACCCGGAACGGTTCGCGTCCCTCTATGGAGAGCTTTCAGTAGAGAAAACAGCAGAGGTTAACAAGCTCCTCTCCTGCGGCGATTATCGCAACGGCTTCCGTAAGCATGTATGCCCTGCGTGCGGCACGGTCCTCATGGTACCCTTTACCTGCAAGTCTCGCCTCTGCCTCTCCTGTTACCGGAAAAAGCTGTACGGCTGGTCGATGAACCTCTCATTGGTCATGGATACAACCCTGTGGCATTTTCACGTTACCTTCACCCTGCCGGGCCCGGTGGCCCGGGCGCTCTTTGAAAAACGCTTTCACTGCGAAGACCTGATAACTGCCGCCGCGGGCGTATACTGGAAGGAGCTGTTGAAAAGCGCGGGGAAAACCGGCAGGGAATGGCAGTCCGGGAGTATCGCCACCCTCCACAAGTGCGGCAACGCCCTGAACTTCAACCCGCACGTGCACCTCATCGGCACGCGCGAGCTGGTCAATACCGTAACCGGAGAGATACTGCGGTCGCCGCTCCTGAATTACCGGAGAATCCGCTTTTCATGGATGAACGCCGCGCTTCGCTTATTCCGAAGAAATGAAATCTTTACCGAAGAAGAGATTCGTGATATCAGGAAGCGGCATAAAAACGGCTTTCATGTCCATCTACAACCTGTAAACGGCACCAATAACGAAGTATTATTTCGCACCGCGGAGTACCTCGCGGCAGGGTACTTCCACAACAGCATGATAACGCGCGTAGACCATGCTAACGCGAAAATAACATTCAGCTATAAAAGTTGGGTTGACCGTAATACGAAGGAAAAGACCTACTCGGAAACGACCCTGGATATCTATGAGTTCATGGCGCGGATGCTCTTTTATCTGCCGGACAAGCACCGTAAAGCGATACGATATTACGGGATATACGCGCACGGCATTAAACATAAGTTGGACCAAATAACGCGAAAGACCTGGGCGCGGGCCATAGAAAACTCTTTCGACACAAATCCGGAACTATGCCCTGACTGCGGCGCGGAAATGGTCGGATCCGCTGTTTTTTCTTACAACGCTGATAATGAGTGGCATAAACTCTGGAAAACACATCTTCTGATCGGCGGCTATTTCAGGATGAAGAAAGGACCCTGAAGGTTAAGGTTAAGGTTTATTTTTCGCCAATACTTAACGAAAATTTCTTGCTATTTGCACTCACCGCTGTTGTACTATTCAGCGGCTGAATATTCTTTGGACATTTCCGGAAATTTTTCGCAATTTCGGCCCGGCGCGCGAAAATTTTAAGGCCTCTGTCCATAACTTTTCCTGTTGACACATGCTTCAGATAAGGTCTATTGTGTCTCCTGTGCCGGACCTCAGGGTGGAGCAA
>DAONAJ010000108.1:0-11080 GCA_035400945.1 Spirochaetota bacterium | reverse complement strand
CGTCATCGAGCATCATGATGATCCCCGTGGTTGCCTATACCAGGCTGCAGTTCATCACCCCGGTGGGGGTGCGGCCCTACATCAAGCTTGGCGGCGGCATCACCCCGGTCATGGGCGGCGGCACCTCCATTGACCCGACCTTTGCCGCGGGCGTTGGACTGGGCTACATCAACAATAAAATACCCTTCATGGAGTTCTTTTTCGAGGCCGGCTTCATGATGGCCTTTGAGAAGGTCCGGGGGGATTTTGTGACAATCAACCTGGGCGTCGCCTACCGCTTCGGCGCGCCCCCGGCGGCACAGACCATAAAAGTTGAAGAAAAGAAAAAGTAAGTTATCGGAGGGGCCTGCGGGCCGCATTGGAGGAAAATATGATAACCACCATGGTTTCAAAAAGCATTACCCGGATGACCGGCGGCCGTGCCCTGATCCGTCATAAACTCATCGCGGGAGCTATCGCTCCCTTTCTCGCGTTTTCCCTCGCAGGGTGCAACGGCAAGGTGTTTCAGTCGCTGTTTGCCGAAGGGAATGAAGCGACAATTTTAGCCATGGCCATTCTGAACGGCTCCCCGCGTATCTCGTCGGTTACCTCGACCAAGGCCGACGGCAGGTATGGCATTGGCACCACCATCCCTATAACCGTAACCTTCAGCAGCTCTGTCGACCTCGCCGGAGGCACCCTGGATGTAACTCTCAATTCCGGAGAAACTATCAGCATCACGCCTTTTTCCGGAACATCAGCCAGCGCCACCTATACCGTGGCCGCCGGGCAAAACAGCGCGGACCTCGCGGTTTCCGGCATCGTCCTGAACGGCGGCACTTTCGTGACCACGGTCGGCGGGAACCCGGTCAACCTGACGGTTTCAGGCAACAACCTGGCTTCAAATGATATTATAATTGATACAACCCCACCGGCTATTACATCGGTGACATCGTCGAACAGCAACGGCACCTACGGCATCACCAAAACGATCAACGTGACAGTCAACTTAAGCGAGCCGGTAACTCTGTCCGGCGGTGGCCTGAACGTGACCCTTGATACGGGCCACACGATATCGGTAAGCGCTGGATCTTATCCGGCATCAACCCTGACCGGCACCTATACGGTGGTGTCAGGAGACACGAGCCCGGATCTCAACGCGGACTCGCCTGTGTCATTATCCGGCGGGACCATGACCGACACCTGCAATGAAAACCCAAACATAGTGACCGGTCCGACCACACTTGCCATTCCGGCATCCCAGAACCTGTCCGACAACAAGAACATAGTTATTGATGGCGTCGAGCCGACGGTGACTTCGATAACATCCTCGACTTCCGACGGCTCCTACGGCACCGGCTCAACCATCAACGTGACGGTGAACTTCAGCGAACCGGTGACCCTGGCGGGAGCCGGCACCCTGGACGTGACCCTCGACACGGGGGACATCGTTTCGGTCAGCGCGGGCTCCTATCCGGCCACGCAATTCACCGGATCATTCACGGTTGGATCGGGCGACACCAGCACGGACCTTACGGCAACAGGGATTGCCCTCAGCTCCGGCAGCGCCACCCTCAAGGACGCCGCAGGGAATAACGCGGCGCTGAATCCGCCCTCGGGACAGAACATCGCCAATCTGAAAGCCATCATTGTCGACGGCGTGCTGCCTACCATCGATTCGGTCACATCCACGACCCTTACCGGCACCTACGGGACCGGCGCGGCGATCAATGTCACCGTAAACTTCAGCGAGATGGTGACCCTTACCGGCGGCGGGTTGAATGTGACCCTTAATTCCTCCAACGGCGGGACACCGATAACCGTGGTGATCCCCCCCTTCGGGACTGCGGCCAGCTCCGCGAGCGTCACCTATACGGTGAGCGCCGGCGACACGAGCCTGCCGAGCGACCTTAATGTGACCGGCATTGCCCCGGGATCAGGGGCGATAGTGCAGGACAACGTCACGAACAATCCAAACGCCATGGCAAGCTTCACCATCCCCTCGGGCCAGAACCTGGCCAATGACGCGGACAGCCATATAAAGGTAGACGGCGTATTGCCGACCGTGACCATGATATCCTCAACGACTTCCAGCGGCACCTATGGCGCCGGATCAAACATCAACATAACCCTTGATTTCAGCAAGAACGTGACCCTGTCCGGATCAAACGGCCTTATCGTGACCCTGAACGCCACCCGCGGCGGATCGCCGATCGTGGTCAACATACCGGCCTTCGGACCTGCCAGCACGGTGAGCGCCACCTATACGATGGTGGCGGGCGATAACTCTTCAGGCGCGGATATAGCGGTAACCGATATTGCCCTGGGAACCGGGTCAACTCTGCGCGACTCCGTGGCCAACAACCCCAACGATGCGGTCCTC
This sequence comes from Spirochaetota bacterium, assembly GCA_035400945.1. GTDB lineage: Bacteria > Spirochaetota > UBA4802 > UBA4802 > UBA5550 > RBG-16-49-21. The sequence goes on along the minus strand of DAONAJ010000108.1, from coordinate 8,718 downwards.
ATGCCGCTTCCCGCGGGACAGAACATCGCCACCAATTCTACCGATCCGAAAAACATCAAGTTCGACGCCGTGACGCCGGTCATAACACAGATAACATCGTCAAGCGCCAACGGCACCTACGGCACCGGGGCGGCCATTGACGTGACCGTCAACTTCAACAAGTCCGTGACCCTGTCGGGCGGCCTGCTGAACGTGACCCTCGACACGGGAGACGTGGTATCGGTCAGCGCCGGTTCCTATCCGGCTTCAGTGTTTACCGGCACCTATACCGTGAGCGCCGGCCAGACGAGCGCCGACCTGAACGCGACCGGCGTGGCGCTGAGCGCCGGGACTCTGCGTGACAGCGTACCCAGCAACCCGAACAACGCGGACCTGACCCTGCCGTCAAGCAACCTGGCAAACAACAAGGCCATTGTCATCGACGGGGTGGCGCCGGTCATTACCTCGATAACGTCTTCGACCTCTGACGGAAGGTACGGCGTCGGCACGGCCGTGAACGTACAGATCAATTTCAGCAAGAACGTGACCCTTGCCGGCGGCACCCTGGACGTGACCCTCGACACGGGAGACGTTCTCAGCATCGGCACCATCAGCGATACCAACGTGGCGAACGCGACCTACACGGTCGGGTCGGGCGACACCAGCGCCGATCTGAACGTGACGAACGTCGCTTTAAGCGCAGGGACCCTGCGGGACAGCGGGAGCGTGCCCAACAGCCCGAACAACGCGGTCCTTTCCCTGCCGGCAAGCAACCTGGCAGACAACAAGGCCATCGTCATCGACACCACGGCACCAACCATAACCTCAGTGACGTCATCAAGCGGCGACGGCACCTACGGGATCGGCACGGCCATAGACATAACCGTAAATTTCAGTGAGCCTGTTATCCTGTCGGGCACCCTGAACGTCACCCTTGATACCGGGGACGTTATATCCGTAAGCGCCGGCTCATACCCGGCATCACAGCTGACCGGGACCTACACGGTAGGAACCGGCGATTCGAGCCCGGACCTGAACGCCACATCGCCCCTCTCCCTTGCGGGAACAATCGTGGACTCCTGCAACTCGAACCCCAACTCCCTCGCGAGCCTGGCGATACCGGGCGGCCAGAACATAGCGAACCTGAAAAATATCGTGGTCAACAGCTCGCAACCGACCATAACATCCATTACATCGTCCAAAGACGATGGCCGGTACGGCATAGGCACAACCATCAACGTGACGGTCAATTTCAGCGAAACAGTCGACCTCGCCGGAGGCACCCTCGATGTGACCCTCGACACGGGCGACGTGATTTCCATCACGGAGTTTTCCAACTCGGCGACGGCCAGCGCAACCTATACCGTCGGCTCCGGCGACACCAGCGCCGACCTGACGGCGACCAACATAGCCTTGAACGGCGGGACACTCAAACAACACGCCGCACCCAATAACAACGTCGTTGTCTCTTTGCCGGGCAGCAACTTCTCGACGAAAAATATCATCGTTGACACCACGGCGCCGACCATCATCTCGGTGACATCGTCCACGGCCAACGGCACCTACGGCGCGGACGCGACTATCAATGTGACTGTTAATTTCAGCGAGGCGGTCACCCTGTCCGGCGGGGCCCTTAACGTGACCCTGAACACAGGCAACGTCATATCCGTGAGCGCCGGATCCTACCCTGCGTCGCAGCTCACCGGAACCTATACCGTGACCGCTGGACAGTCCAACGCCGATCTCAACGCAGACACGCCGCTCGCGCTGACCGGCACCATCGTCGACAGCTGCGATCAGAACGCCAACTCCCTGGCCAGCCTTAATGTTCCGGGCGGCCAGAACCTGGGCGACAACAAGAACATCGTGATCGACGGTGTGGCACCGGTTATTTCTTCAATAACATCATCAACCTCGAATGGCACCTACGGCGCGGGCGCGACGATCGATGTCACCGTCAATTTCAGCAAGAACGTTACCCTGTCGGGCGGCAACCTGAACGTGACCCTCGACACCGGCACGGTGGTGGCCATCGCCCCTTTCACCAATTCGAACACGGCCAGCGGCACGTACACCGTCTCCGCGGGACAAACCAGCGCCGATCTCAACGCGACCAACCTGGCACTGAGCGCGGGGACCCTGCTCGATACCGTCGCCAACAACCCCAACAACGCGAACCTGGCCCTGCCGGGGAGCAACCTGGCCAACAACAAGGCCATCGTCATTGACGGTGTCATTCCGGTCATTTCCTCAATAACGTCGTCTGCGTCAAACGGCACCTACGGCGCGGGCGCGACGATCGATGTCACCGTCAATTTCAGCAAGAACGTTACCCTGTCGGGCGGCAACCTGAACGTGACCCTCGACACCGGCACGGTGGTGGCCATCGCCCCTTTCACCAATTCGAACACGGCCAGCGGCACGTACACCGTCTCCGCGGGACAAACCAGCGCCGATCTCAACGCAACGAGCCTGGCGCTGAGCGCCGGCACGCTTCGCGACACGGTCCCGAACAATCCCAACAACGTTGACCTAACCCTGCCGTCGAGCAACCTGGCCAACAATAAGGCCATCGTCATCGACGCCGTTGCTCCGGTCATTTCCTCAATAACGTCTTCTACGACCAACGGAACCTACGGCATCGGGGCGAACATAGATGTGACCGTCAATTTCAGTAAAAATGTGACGCTCTCAGGCGGCAACCTGAACGTGACCCTCGACACCGGCGCAGTAGTGGCCATCGCTCCGTTCACCAACGCGAACACGGCCAGCGGCACCTATTCGGTGGCGTCGGGACAGAGCAGCGCCGATCTCAACGCAACGAACCTGGCGCTGAGCGCCGGCACCTTGCGCGACACCGTCCCCAGCAGCCCGAATAACGCGAACCTTACCCTGCCGTCAAGCAACCTGGCCAACAACAAGGCCCTGGTGATCGACGGCGTTGCACCGACAATATCATCGGTCACCTCTGCGACGGCCAACGGCACCTACGCGTCGGGCGACACCGTGAATGTGACGGTAAACTTCTCCGAATCGGTAACGCTCTCCGCCGGCACCCTGGATGTTACCCTCAATTCCGGCTACACGCTCCATATAGCACCATTCTCTGGGACATCGGCCAGCGGCACCTACACCGTGCAGGTGGGGGACACCACGTCGGGGGCCTACCTGACTGCAAGCAGCGTGGGGACAACCGGCGGAACTATCAGCGACGGCGCCAGTAACGCCTTGAGCAGTTTCACGATACCGCCAACGCAGAATATAGGCGACCTGAAGAACATTATCATTGATGGCGTGCTCCCGGCCATAACAGCGGCGGAAACTCTCGACGTCGACCATGACGGAAGGATTGACTACTATAAGATAACCTTCAACAAGAATGTCAAAGACAGCACGTTCCCGGGTTATATCGCCAACAACCTCGGATCTTCCCAGACCGACTGGCTCGTGGCGGGACATACCAGCATCGTCCTGGCCCACGGTACGGCGGCGCCGGAGACAGACACGATTAATGACAACATTATCTATCTCCTGTTCAATGAGATATCGACCGGGTACGATACGGATTCGAAACCTGACCTGACCACGACGACGAACCCGGGCCTGACCGACACGGTGAGCACCTCGGGTAACGCCCTGGCTCAGGTGGGCACATCGACGATAGTTGAAACGGACAAGGCGGCACCGGTCATAATCTCGGTTACCGGCGTGACAGGCTCCACCACCATGGCCATAACCTACAGCGAGCCCGTGGATCCGAACGGAAGCACCGGCGGCTGCGTGTCAACCATTGGTACCGGTGCCTTCACCTACTCTAATGACAGCGGCGGCGGTGCGGCCAGCATATCCAGCATGGTCGATAACACAGCCTGCGATGACAACAAGGTTACGGTACAGCTCAACACGGCGCTGACAGCGGCTGACCTTACCCCGACGCCGGACCACCTGACAGCAGTGACCAATAGCGTCTACGATATGAACAATAACGCGATCTACACCGGTGCCAGCGTGGCGGTCACCGGCGCGATATCGCCCTATGTCCTGGGTGTGACAGCTACCGGGGCCCGCAAGATACAGATTACCTATTCTGAACCGGTGGTCAACGGAACCGGCACCACGGGCGCCCAGAGGCTTGCGAACTACACTCTTATCGAAGATCCGGTACAGTCGGGATGCTCCGGCGGTTCGGACACGGTAAACCTCACCGGCACCGTTACCGAAATAACGGCCAACACTGTTTTCGAACTCAGTACCGACGCGGACCAGTGCCCCACCACGACGTACCGACTCACGGTAGCGAATGTTGTGGATATCAACGACGGAGTGGCCATAGCCGCCCCGACCTACGGGAACTTCCTGGGGAACGAACGCCTTAAGGTGGCGTCCGCATCCTGCCTTACCACCTCAACCATGCTGGTCACGTTCAACAAGGCGGTACTGGCGGGCTCGGGCAACAATGGCGCCGAATCAACGGCACGGTACCTGTTTACCGGCCCGTCGAACCTGGGCTCGATCACCAGCGCGGTGCGGGGAACAGGCGGCAACACCAACCAGGTCACTCTGACCCACTCGGTAATCCAGACCGGCTCAACCTATACGGTCATCGGCGCGAACACCGTAACCTCAGATGGTTTCGATGAAACATCCATAAGCGGGACGGCATCGTACCGGCCCATCAAGACGTCGGATCTTTCCGAATCCCTGCAGGATTCACCGCGTGACCGATCGCCATGGGTCGGATGCGGCACGGCCATAACCGATCTTGATCAGGGGCCCATCTCCAATGACCCGTTCGGTGACGGAACGACCTTCGGTTATCTGGCCTCCTACGCCGGCAAGGTATACATCGGCCCGAACGTGAACGGCAACGCGGCCAACCGGATGGATCCGGACGCCACGAACCCGGTAAACGTCTATTTCTCGTTCGCACAGGATACGGGTACTGTTGACACCTCAAGCAACACCGCAACCACCCGAGATGGAGGCATCGCCGTACCGCCCTACGTCACTATCGGACACACCGGCTGCACCACGAATAACGCAAACCTGGCCACCGGTTGCGGTCCAGACAACGAGGATGGCCGCGGTGTTTTCAACTCGGGATATCTCCAATCCACCAATTATATAATAATAGGCGGCGCGCGTTCAGCGGCGAACTTCAACTACCTGTACTATTCAAACAGTACAGGCACCACCCTGAACTTCAATTACCTGGACCTTGGGACAATTACCGGCACCGCGACCCAGGGACTTTCTTCGTTTGTCATCAATGGAGACAGGATTTTCATAGGGCTGGCGAAAACTCAGGGCGCGTCTCATACAAACAACTCGCCTGACTTCGGCAAGATAAACTTCTCCACCGGCAGTGCAGAGGGTGATTGCACGCCGGGCAGCAGCTGTGACGCGACCGACGGCACACGGGGAGCCCGGTTCTTCATCAACCACATGCCATATTTCGGGGGCGGCGGTCAATATAACACCAACAGCAACCCCAACTGGGCATGGATCGTTGGGGTCGATTCCCTCTATGTTTTCAACAACAAGATATACGCGGGTAACGGCGGACACAACGCCACGAACCATAACGGCGCGGTCATCAGGTCAACCAACAGCAATCCGACCGCCTGTTCAGCCGTGGACACGTGCGCCGATTGGACGCGCATAACCCCCTCGGATGCGGCGTGGCACAACTCTAATACACGGTATTCAATAGAGCTGACAAAAATAGCGGACCTCATCCCGGCGGACAAGGCTGTTCCAGGTTTCGCGGAATTCAACGGCAACCTTTACATGATACGCAACTCCTGTAATGTTGCATCTTCCGGATCCGATTTCGACACGGCGGCCCACACCACTGCGGGATGTACCGACGGCACCTACACGAACCGTCAGCCTCAACTCTGGAAATGCGTGCCCGGCGGGAACGGCGATTGCGAATCGGGAGAATGGAGCTTGGTGGCTGCAACATCCGGCGTGACCAACATGGGCGTTTCTGCCAACCATTCCATCACCATGGTCATTAAAAACGGATCGAGGCTCTATATCGGCTATGACTCTGCCAGCGGCGTACAGGTATGGAGGACCAAATCAGGGGTAACCAATCCTTCACTGGCAAGCGATTTCGAACAGGTGGGAACGACCGGCCTGAACGATCCGACCAATATGCAGCAGATATTCTCGGCGCTTTCGATAAATCAGGGGAGCGATTACAACCTGTACATATGCACCGGCAAAGACCTGACTCCGATGTCGGTGTACCGGCAGGTTAACCAGTAACCAGGACCTGGAACAGAAACGGCCGCGAAAGCGGCCGTTTCTGTTTTCATACCATCATACTATCATTATAACCATCGTCAATGGTTAGTTCTTTGAAGGCACCGCCTCATTCCTTACTTTCAGCATATTATTGAACATAATACGGATGAAATTGGTGGCATAATCCACTGACGGCATATCTGTCAGCAGGAACAACATCCAGCGGTACTGACACAGGATCCAAACACCGCACTTACCCTGCCAGTGGCACGCACGTAACGGCGGTCCCGGAACCGGAACAAAACCGGTCAGGGTCTTGTTCGATGCCGCCAAGGCAGCGACATGTCGGCTGTAACGCTGTTTTGCCTCATCTTCGGAATCAAACTTCTGCACATATATGCCTGCCATATTTGTCTTGGCCTGATACGCGGCCCCGTATGCATTGACGACTTCCATGTCGCCGATATTCCTTGATTTGACATACACAATCGAATCCGAGAAGCGGTTTTCAGAAGGGAGTATCTTCCAATGATACGAACAGCCGGGTTTAGACCTGATCTTTTCAAATTCAGCTAGAATTCTTTCGCCGTGCCGGCGGTAAAAGTCGGCATAGGTCATGGGATTCGTGGGAGAAAAAATCCAGAAAACCATCTCGCCGCTACACCCGGACAGATAGGGCGATCGGTAGGACATCTCCCCTCTTCCGTACTCCCACCGTTCCCTGGGCCGCGAAGTCAGGGCCGAGTATATTCCATAGGCGTCGTCGGCATTTTCGCACCTGGCCAAGCCAAGGTATATAAGAATACCGCCGTAATCATACGTCCCTGCGCTTATACCCTTCTGGCCGAATTCCGCAAGGGCTGATTGCAGCAGCGGGTCTTTATCAAACAGAGCAATAGCTTCACCATCATGAAAGGTTTTTTCGAGCTTCGCGGCGCCCTTCCCATCGAGCGATTTCGGAATGAGCGAATCCATGCTCCCGGAGCAGGAACTCACTATCGATACGATTATCAATGCCAGATAAAAAATATGCTTCATTGCCTTCCCGTTTACATGTGACAGACTACTTCTTTTTGTCGCGACCCGGAATGATCACCGGTGCCATCCACATGTCATGAATGTTGCACTTCACAACAACCCTGTAATTCCCCTTTTTCACATCAGGTAGTATAAAATTTGCCTGAGGTTCATCAAACGTAAAGGAAAATTTCTTCGAATCGATCTCTCTGTCGCCATCCATGAGGACAATAGCTTCAATATAATGAAGCGGCCTTTTTGAGGGTTTCATCGGAACAACGACACTGACATGATCCTTCCCGCTGAAAGTGACTATAGGGACATGGCTGGATGCCTTGTCGATCCAGATACCTTCATTGGACTCTGAATGATATTTCGGGATTGATATCTTTTCATTTTCATCAATGTTGCTGCACTGAAGAATGAATAGCCCTAATACTGCTAGAAAAACAGTGATTGTTATCGGTTTCTTCATATTTCTATACTGTCCTGATTGATAATATCTTTTATAACAAAAAATGAGAATATAATATACACATTAATGTTTCAAGATTATTTTTAAGTTTTTTCATATAGAGATATTATGATAAGAATCAGTGATGCAGCAATTATATTGAAAAAATAGGGATCATGGATGAAAAAATGGAATGACCCGGTCTTCAAGGAGTTCAGGCCGGTTGCCAAGATATTTGAGGCGCAGTTCTATTCCGCCAATATTCCTGACAATAAGAAGAACCTTAAGTATACGCCAAGTGCAGTCTTCATGACATATGGACAGATAAGTTCGAAAAGCAATTAATCTGCTATATTAATATTATTTATACTGTCCTTCATTATTTACTCTTCTCTAATCTCACTTCAATTTCCTGATATTTATTAAAAAATAAATAACAGGTTCCGCTATGCAATAATCACATCTTCAGTTATTGCTAAAAAATTAAAATACCGGTATGATTTATATACAAATTAAATATTTATACATATTTAATACATTACGTTATGCGCTACATTTATGGCAATAAATAGTATTCAAAGAAACGGTGTTATTTTTCATCTGAATTTAAAAAAATATATTATTTTAATTATTTTGTTTATAAAAAATTTATATGAAAATTTAATATATTATCCCGCCCGGATGGGTTTTTTTTATTGACTTTTTCCTTCCGGAACAATATTTTAGTAATGGCATTGTATATTGTATACCTTATTAAACAGAAGAGGTGCTCAAATCATAAGATGAGTCAAAGCATTAGAGTAATGACTCATATCTCACCTGGAACAAAACAAGGTTAATCAAATGAAAAAAACACACATTGTAATCCTGGCTTTTCTCCTTGTTCCCTTAATTATAATAAAATCAAACGCTGCCACCATCGTTCTCCGGTCCGGAGTGACCGTCAAGGGCAAGCTCATCGACCGCACCGACGATGAGATCACCATCCAGGACCCGGACACCAAGCAGATGCG
>DAONAJ010000107.1:0-11386 GCA_035400945.1 Spirochaetota bacterium | reverse complement strand
CCCTTCCAGAATTGCGCGATAAATATGCGCCCTGGTATGAACATCGCCGAAGCCGATAATGGCGCCCTTGGCCTCTGGTCCCGGAATTTTAACGCCCGGAGACCAGTATGGCTGAAGCGTCAGCCCCATTGAGCCGGGGGGTATATTTTTAACCAGTTCATCAAAAAGTGATTCAGGGGCTATCTTCTTTTTTTTGGCTAGCTCCTGTTCCCTAAGGCCGAATTCTTTCTTAAACCAGCTTACCATCCAGTAACCGCGAAATATCATGACCTCGGTATTATAGGCTCCGGGAACGGCACTTGGATAGGGCGGGAAAAACGGAACCACTTCTGTATACTTGCTGTTTGTTGTTTCAATCGTCGCCGTGGTCCCGTAACTCAGGCAGGCTATCTTCGGCTTCATGCAGCCTGACCCGAGCATTTCGCAGGCTTTATCGGCAGCGGCCGCGACGACCGGAAGTCCCGAGGGAATCCCGGTTTCCCTGGAGGCCTTTTTGGATATATGGCCCATGATCTCGGTGGGTTTGAATAGTTTCGGCATCAGGGACAGATCATAGTCAAAGATCCCCCACTTGATGTCGCTTTTCGTCATCCATCGGTGCTTTTTAAAATCAAAGGGAACATAGCCCACGGTGCTGCCGACAGATTCAACGTAATCACCGGTAAGCCGGTACGCGAAAAATCCTGACAGGAGCAGAAATTTATGCGTCTGTTCCCAAATACGGGGCTGGTTTTGCCGAATCCAGTTTGATTCAGTCTCACGGAACGTATGGATAGCAGGCTCATACATATTGATCGCTTTCAGTACCGTTGCCAGATGGATGGGCGGCCATGCCGTCTTGTCCGCTTTTCGCTGGTCCAGCCAGGTAATGGCGGGACGCAGGGGCTTCCCGTTTTTATCAAGATTGATGACGGTTCCCCTCTGCGTCGTGACCGTGACTCCTTGTATTGCCGGTATGAAAGAGGAGGATTTTTTTAATAATTTTCTGCAGGTTTGACAGAGCACATCCCAGTAGTATTCGGGATCCTGTTCGGCCCATCCCGGATGCTCCGAGAAATAAGGCTCTATGGGGGTTTTCACGATGGAGCGAATGTTGCCTTTCAGGTCAATGAGTGCGGCTCGTATAGACTGAGTTCCGGCATCAATAACAAAAATAGAATCATCCCTTGCTCTTGCTTTTTCAGCCATGATAAACCAGCCGCAACCAAGTTTTAAAATTATCTATAAATTAATAATAAAACTTATTGTGAAAGTTAGTGTAAGAAAGAAATTAATTAAGAAGTAAACGATTCGAACAATTGTCAGAAATTACATTGCCTTTAAAGCATCATTGTTTGTATTGAATATCTGGACGAAATCTGATATTCCTACAATATTCATGACTTTTTTAAGGTGATCTGACATCCCCACGAAGGCTATTGTTCCGCCCTTTTCATTAACATCCTGTATGATGTGTATCAGGGTTGCGATGCCGGAAGAATTGATATACTTGGTATTTTCAAAGTTGATTATAATTTTTTGGGAGGTATATTTTTCCTTAACTTCAGAATAAACACCTTTTGCATCACCATCCGCATCAGATGTTAAGTCACCCTCAATGATAATGACCGGGATGCTGCTGATCATATCTGATGTAATTTTATGCTGATATTTCATAGCATTTATCCTTACTATTGTTCATATAATTTTCAAAACAGCGGAATTGTCAAGATATTAATTCAATATTTTAGCATTTATGATATTTACAGATTTATCGGCAAAACAACAAGAGAGACAATAACGGATTTTGCCCTGAAACGACTACCGTCTCACCGTTCTGTTATTTTCACATTCTTTAATATGGTCTTTAATTTCTGCGGACAGAGGGGCTTTTTCCAAAGCCTTTATGAAATATTTCCTGGCAACATCCTTGTTGCCCATTTTTAAATATACATAGCCCATGGTATCAAGGTATGCCGGATTGTCATTGTTCGAATTGTACGCAATCTGGGCATATTGTAGAGCCTTCACAAGATTCACTCCCGTTTTTGACAGAATATACCCGAGGGAATTATAGGCATTATAATTGTCTTTCTCATTCTCTATAATAGAAGAATATACGCGAAGCGCCTCATTATGTAGCCCCACGGATTCAAGGCTATAGCCCTTCATGTTCAGGGCCGCCGTATCCATCGGAACCAGCTGCAACACCTGCTGAAGTAACTCCAATGATTCCTCATACTGCTTCAGGCGAATATGCGCATAGGCAAGAAGCTTTTTCACGACCAGTGCGTCAATAAACGACTGTTTCAGGTTCAGAACCTTTTTAAAATATTCAATGGCCGACCTGTCCAATCCCATGCGGCAGTAATTGATCCCGATATTATATAAGATTTCAGGATTATTTTTATCCAGCATTTCGGCGGCCTTCAGGTCCCTGATGGCGCTTTCATAATCCCGTATCACATACTTTTTCATAGCCGAACGGAGAAAGTCGTCAATCTTATCCTGGAGGTCGATTTCACCCATGCCTGTTTATCCCAGAAATTTTTTTAATGAATCATAATTAGTGCAGTCCGTCATCAACGGCGTGATGGAAATGAATCCCCTCTCAAGCTCGGTCGTGTCCGAACCTTCCGCCTTGACTGATTCAATATAGCCCCCCATCTGTACGACCGCTTCATCAGATTCAAACCGCGTTTTTTTAAAAGAATCCCGGTAAATCCTTCTTCCGACATAGGTCATTCTTTTCCCTTTAATTTTTTCTGCCGGAAGGTCTGGATAATTGATATTATAAAATGAATGTGAATGGGGATATTCCCTTTTTTTTCTCCCGTCAGGGGCCGGAGATAAGCGTCCATCGCCGATATAGGTACCAATAAAATCGAGAAGGAACCGGGATGCATCATCGGCATAGTGTGACGGGCGATGATAGGAATCGATGGATATGGCAATAGCGGACTTGCCGAACATATAGCCGGTGCGGGCCGCGCCTACGGTCCCGGAAAACACCAGGTCATCACCCACATTGGGCCCGTGATTGATGCCGGAGACAACGAGATCTATTTCCGGAAGGAATGTTCCGCTCAAGCCTATTATGACGCAGTCAGCAGGGAAACCGGTTACTGAATACCTGTTCTCGGCAATTTTTTTTATCTTCAACTGTGTCCTGACCGTGATGGCATTCGAGCAGGCGCTTTGCTCGCTTTTCGGAGCTATCATAAAAACATTATGCTGGCCGGACAGTATATTGAACAGAGAATTAATCCCTTCGGATTGAATGCCGTCATCATTTGTCAGAAGAATATTCATTTCATTAAGAGCCAACAATATAATTGTGACCTGCAGCGATTGGAGCAATTTGTCGACAGTATCAATATTTTTTCAAATATTTTTTCTTTAATAATAAAATCGGCTCGAAATATACCTTCTTTCTTCCCTATTTTTCATACTTTTCTTATTATAAACCGCCTGATGAAATCCGATGGCCTATGAATAAATTATTTAATTGACTTGCTCGATCAATCATTTAGTATATTGCGATAGGCTTTAACAGTTATGCAGCCAGAGGATAGCAATGAAACTGAATATTAAATGGTTCTCCATTACGACCCTGATCATAGGGACGGCACCGATGCTGATACTGTTCGTCTGGTGCTCAATAAATAATTTCGGCATAGATGTCGTGAGACTCTTTGAATCGATACATCCCAATGGCGGACTTTCCATAATTGAAACTATTGACGGTCCAATAACGGCCCGCATCCCGGGCATAGTGATCAACACCATGTATGCGGCCCTTGACAGCCTCATAGCCGGTTTTGCATTTTCCGCCCTGTATAATTTTTTTATTTCAGTTTCAGAAAAAAACAAGTCAAATGACTGATATCCGATGAGAAGAAAAAAAATTCAGATACGAAGAATCATTTTCGGCATACGCTTTAAGTTTTCCATTATCATTATCCTCGCTGTCCTGTTTGTATCCGTGCTGATAGGGTTCGCCCTCCTCAATCAACATGAAAAAAAGATAAAAGACAACCTCCAGCAGCAGGGCGCCACGATCCTTGAAGGCATATCTGACCAGGCCCAGATATTCCTTTCCAACAAGCATGCTCTTTCATCCGATCAGGGTCAGCCGATTACTCCCGCACAGAAAGCCCTTATGGCAAAGCAGCAGACCGAAGCGCTGAAGAAAATGAGCCAGTACTTTTCATCCGTTGTGGGAAAGGAAGCGTTAAAAGAAAAGGATAAAGACCGGATACTGGACATCGCCTTTATGGTTGATTGCAACTGGAAGAACATCGGCATCGACTGGAAGCAATGGGATCAGACCCTGTATGTCTATTTCAACCGCATCACCGGGATACCCTTCATGCAGAAAAGCGGCAGAAATGACCCGCTCCTTGAGCCCACCATTGTCGCCCATTATATGAACACAATCGACACCGGCACGTATATCGGCTTTGCCTCAGTCACCGATGTCCAGGAGCAGTTCAAATACCTTTTTGAGAACAAGCCCGATTATGTCATCGTGGGCATACCGATATTCAGAAAAAAACCCGTTCTTTATGACGAATATCTTGAATTAAAACGACAATCCCTGTCAAAAGCAACAGTCCAGCAGTACATTAAAAAGAAAAGGGAATTGCCCCAGTTGTTCATAAAGAACATTCTGGGCCAGGGATTAACTATTGATTACAGCGTCGGCATAGAATCCGAAAAAAGCATTCAGGTTCTGTTCAACTTTCTGCTGGGAAAATCATCCATTAATAATCTGAACCGTCTCCACCTAAAAAAACTTGCCGCTGATTTTTCCGGTCTTATCAAAAAAAACCTGACCAAAGATCGCATCCGGATATCCCGCGTTATCACCCTATGGGAATCGCTGCAGAAAAAATACAACATGCCGGTTTTTACCATGGCGACCCTGAAGCAAATCCAGACAGAATTCCCGAACCGCCTGGCACTGGGCAACATCCCCCTCTCCTCGGAAAAACCGCTCTCAGAACTGGCTCTCCTCTCATTCCGCAAAGACCTTGCCGGCATACTGGGGCTGTTTCTCTACCGGACAAAATATTTCCCGGAAATGGTTAAGAGCCAAAACGAAATCATAAACCTCATGATATCAATACTTCTGAGGGCCATATTTCTCGCCCTTCTCTTCCCGACATTTATCATCAGGTCAATAAAAAAACTTGCCGACGGCGCCATTGAAATCGGCAAGGGCAATCTGGATAAGAAAATTGAAATAGCCGGCTCCGATGAGATCGGAAGGCTTGCCGATATATTCAATGTCATGACCTTGAACCTGAAGAAGGCTGAAGACTTGAAAATCGAAAAAATCCGCATGGAGAAGGAACTTCTTACCGCACAGCAGATCCAGGCAGCCCTCCTGCCGGACAAGCTTCCCGATATCAAGGGCGTTGAATTCGGCGCCTATTATTCCGCCCAGACAGAATCAGGGGGGGATTATTACGATTTCATAGACCTGGGCAATGGCCAGACCGGTGTTACCATAGCCGATGTTTCAGGTCATGGTGTCGGGTCAGGCCTTGTTATGGCCATGACCAGAACATTGCTCCACACCTATTGTACAAAAACTTCCAATACAAAAAAAATTCTCGAAGCCATCAATGACTATCTGAAGAGGAATACCGCCAGCAACTTTTTCGTGACAATGTTTTACGGCATACTGGATATTGAATCGAAAAAACTGACCTATTCCAGCGCCGGTCATTGCGAACCTATGATAATTCGAAACGGCAAGATTCTCCATCTTCCCGCAGGCGGCATAGCCCTGGGCGCCGTATCCGGGGATATCTTCTCAAGGTCAATTGAAATCAAGGAAATACAGCTGCAAAAAGGAGATTATTTTATCCAGTATACTGATGGCGTAGATGAGGCGATGGATTCCGGTAATAACGAATTCGGCCTTGATCGTTTTGAGAAGGCGTTGATGGCACATGACGGGAAGACCCCGCAGGATATGATTCAATCAATAGTGAAAGAGATCGATAAATTCACCGGAAACATTCCTCAGCATGATGATATCACGATGATAATTTTTCGGATACGATAACCTTCCTTTTTCTCAATCTTTGTCATAAGTTTCTGTAAAAGCATTATATTTTCCTGCTTTATTCCGATAATTATTTAGGATATCTATATCTATGCCTGTTTCTGGTAGATTATTTTTTTTCATTTTGAACTATCATGAACAATATTATTTTTATCGCCATCATCTTAACTGCCGTAAGCGGTCTTATGCCCGCTCCACTGACGGCCCAGGCCAGGGATACAGAGGAATATATCAGTTATTTCAATAACGGGAATTATAACAAATCCCTGGAAATCATCAATAAAAAGCTTGAAGAGTTCTACAGTACCCGCGTCGAAGACAAGAGAATCCCAACCGGCTTCATCACCATGAAAGACGTGTCCAAGGACGTTGACCTGAAAATGCTTTTCAGGAACCGTAAGGCAGAGCCATTTCTGATTGAAGACAAGCCTGACATATCGATTCTGCACCTCTACGCTGCCCGAAACTATTTCAAATTAACCAATTACGATTATTCATTGAACCATTACATACAGTGCCTTCGTTTTAAAAAAGTTGAAGAGAAAAAAGACGACATTATCTATTACGAAATCGCCCAAGTTTTCAAAAAGGGGAACTATATCAACGCCTATGTGAACTTCCTTGAAACCGCCAGTTCCCTGAACATGGACAATTACAGCTATTCCCTTGAACTGGGACGCGCATTGTATCGGACAGAAATGAAAAAACGCGCAATTTATCACCTCGAAAGATATTTGTCCGGGACCGATGAGCCGTTTTCTTCTGAGCTCTATCTCATGCTGGGAAATCTTTATGAGGACATTGGTAAATACCTGGAAACAGAAAAGTATTACATCAAATACCTTGAAAAGAAGCCCGATGACGGAAATATCCACTTCGCCCTGGGCCATATTGCTTTTCTCCGGACCGGGAATTATCCCCTGGCACTGACGTCGCTTGAAAGGGCTCTGGCTCTGCTTCCGGAAAAAGAAATATTTAAAAAATCAAAGACATACGAGTATAAGGCTGACATAGCGCTTCAGGAACTTGAGTTTGAAAATGCCGTCCGTTTTTACACCGAAACAATCAAATACCAGAAAAGAATAGATGATGAGATCAAGGGCAAAAAAATCGAAATCTCCGGTTTAAATGAAAAGATCAGGAACCTAAAGTCAAATCTTCTGAAGGTTGAAAATTTCGAACAATATGAGGAATACGAAAACCTGATGGACGAAAAGGGAAAAAAGGAAGCCGAACTCCGTCAGATTGAAAATGAATACAACAAGCTGAATGCCGGCAAGGTACGCTGGAATATTGCCTATTCACTGGAGCGCCTGGAAAAGCTGAACGAAGCCATTGCCTATTACCGTGATGCCATTTCTTTCGATTTTAATTCAAATCAGGCCAGAAAAAAAATAATTAATTTAGAGTTGAAAATTAAACGCGGTTATTAAATGGTTGCCTCATAACTAGTGATGCATTATTTTGAATATTGACCCGCTCTCATACAATTATCGTTTTCTTAGAAATAATAATTAACCGTTCGAAGAGGTACTACAATGTCCGGTCATTCCAAATGGGCAACCATCAAGAGAAAAAAAGGAACGCTTGACGCCAAGCGAGGGGCCCTGTTCACTAAAATTATCCGCGAGATTACCGTTGCTGCCAAAAACGGCGGCGATGATATCACCGCAAACCCAAGGCTCAGGACCGCGATAGCCAAGGCCAAGGCCAACAACATGCCCAACGACAATATCGAGCGGGCAATAAAAAAGGGAACCGGCACGCTTGAAGGCGTCACCTACGAGGAAATCCAGTATGAAGGATACGGTCCCGGCGGCGTTGCGATCATGGTGAGTTGTCTGACCGACAACCGCAACCGCACCACAGCCGAAGTCCGGGCTGCCTTCACCAAGCACGGGGGGAACCTGGGTGAAACCGGCTCCGTCGGATACCTCTTCAACCGCAAGGGATACATGCTCATTGAAGCCGGGCAAACAAACGAAGACACCGTCATGGAACTTCTCATGGACAATAATGTTGAGGATATAAAAACCGAGGACGGAAACATCGAGGTCGTAACTCCACCCGATGGATACAATGAAGTTCATGATGTGCTGGTAAACAAAGGCTTCAAACTCATCGAAGACGAAATAACTTTCATCCCCCAGACCACCGTCACCCTGGACGAGAAAAAAGGGTCCCAGTGCCTGCGGCTCATTGAAACGCTGGAAGACCTGGATGACGTGCAGAATGTGTATTCAAATTATGACATACCTGACGAAGTCATGATGAAAATCAGCGAGGCCCAGTGAGGATACTCGGCATAGACCCCGGTTATGGCATACTGGGCTGGTCTGTCGTTGAAAAAAACCAAAAGCTTATTGATTACGGAATAATTCAAACCGAATCGCATGCGGCCATTGACGATCGATTATACCAGATTCATAAGCGGCTCATTGAAATTATAACACTTCATAAGCCCGATTGCGCAGCAATCGAAAAACTTTTTTTTGTCAATAACATCACGACCGGCATTGATGTGGCAAAAACAATAGGAGCTGTAATTCTTACCCTCAAGCTATATAATATCAGCTATTATGAATATACGCCATCGCAGGTCAAGCAGGCAATTACCGGTTACGGCCGGGCCGGCAAAGACCAGATAAAATACATGATTAAATCAATATTCAAGCTTGATGAACTGCCGAAGCCTGATGACGCTGCTGATGCTGTTGCCATTGCCCTTTGCCACTCCCTCCGCCAGAATATCCCTGTATAATCACTCCTGGTCCTGGTTTATTAATAAACCATTTTTTAATGCTGAATTCTGTAAAAAAACATCATTATTATTTTCTCAATTTTAATTGAAAAAATTCATAGTGCTTGAATATTTTAATAATGTATCCGATCCTGTCTTATTGATAGGATTATCAATAGATACAGCAATATATTTCCTGGCACGGGAACAGCATTCGGGAGTGAGCCATGAAAATTGAATTTCTGGGCGCGGCAAAGACGGTAACCGGGTCATCGTTTATTATCAGCGATGCCGATTTTACCATAATGGTTGACTGCGGGATGTTTCAGGGAACCACGCAGATCCGCGAGAGAAATTACTTCCACCAGAATTACGTGCCCAAAAAAATAGACGCCCTTCTGCTTACCCATGCCCATATAGACCACAGCGGCCTAATCCCCAAGCTGGTGAAAAACGGGTTTTACGGCAACATCTACACTACAAAGGCCACTGCCGACCTCTGCTCCATCATGCTGCCCGACAGCGGTCATATCCAGGAAATGGACGCGGCCTTCGTCAATAAGAAAAATCTGAAGCTGAACCGCAAGGAAGTTGAACCCCTGTATACCGCCGATGATGCCATTGAATCGCTCAAGAATCTAGTCCCTGTTGCATACGATGAAATCATACAGATCCATCCCAGAGTCGAGGTCAGGTTCCGCAATGCCGGACATATACTGGGCTCATCATTCATCGAGATGTGGGTCGATGAAGGGAACAGCAAGACTAAAATTGTTTTTTCCGGTGACATCGGCCCCAAAGAACAGGCAATCATCTGCGATCCGGATATCGTTGAGGAAGCAGATATTCTCCTGATGGAATCCACTTACGGCGATCGTCTACATAAAAGCAAAACCGACACCTATCAGGAATTCACCAGGATAATCCAGGACGCATACAACCGTAAGGGCAATATTATCATTCCCGCCTTTGCAATCGAGCGGACCCAGGAAATAATATACACCCTTTCGAAATTATTTAAAGACGGCATGATTCCCTCCATGCCGGTGTATATTGATTCTCCCCTTGCAATATCAGCCACGGAGATCTTCAAAAAAAACAAGGACCTGTTCGACGAAGAAATGCGGAAACGGATACTCTCCGGCGACAGTCCCCTCGAATTCCCCAACCTGCATTATACGAGATCGACCGATGAATCCAAGTGGCTCAATACCGAGGCGAAGGGCGCCATCATAATATCCGCAAACGGCATGTGCACGGCTGGGCGCATCAAGCACCATTTAAAGTACAATCTTTTCAGGCCTGAATCCAGCATTGTCTTTGTCGGATATCAGGCTGAAGGCACCCTCGGGCGGCGACTGATTGAAGGGGCCAAACAGGTCCGCGTGTACGGAACCGACGTGTCGGTAAAGGCCCAGATCCATACCCTCGGCGGCTTTTCAGCCCATGCTGATCAGGAAGGCCTTCTGGCGTGGGTCCGGAACATCAAGAATCCGAAGCTCAAGGTTTTCGTGGTTCACGGCGAAGAAGAGTCGGCAACATCATTTGCGGAAAAGATGCATGCCGAGCTGGGCGTCACCACCCATGTCCCCGACTGGGGAGAATCCATCGATCCTGCGACCATGAAAAGCGAAGTTGCCCCGTATACAGCCATGGAGACCGGCCCCGGTCTTGATACTGAAATTGATAAACTGTCCCAGTCGCTAAAAGTCCTGGTGGATAAGTACAACAGGGTCAAGAGCACAAAAAAAGCCGGGGACATGAAGAAAATCCAAGATGATATTCATGATGCAAACGCTCTGGTAAAAATGATCATTGATGAAATTTAAGAAGGCTTTTAATCATGACTGAACCCCTAACAACCTCAGCTTCTGAAAACAGGAGCTATGACAAGGCCTTTCTCATTGACATGGACGGCGTCATAAACCGCGGCAGCTCCCTCATCCCGGGCTCCCTGCAGTTTGTCGACCGCCTTCAACGGGCCAATCACAAGTTTCTCTTCCTCACGAACAATTCCTATTACACGCCGGAACAGCTCAACCGCAATCTCTGCAATCTCGGCATTGAAGTGGGGGAGGATCATTTTTACACCTCCGCCATGGCCGTGGCGAGCTTCCTGCTGTATCAGAAACCGGGCTGTTCCGCCTATGTCATCGGAGGCAAGGGGCTTCAGGTTGAACTGGAAAAGGCCAACATCACCATTACCCGGGACACTCCCGATTACGTTATCGTGGGTGAAACCGAGAAATATGATTATGCCAAGATAGTAGAAGCGACTCTGCTGATCGGCGAAGGCGCCCGTTTCATAGCCACTAATCCCGATATTACCGGCCCTACTGAGCGCGGACCTGTCCCCGCCTGCGGCGCATTGGTCGCTCCCATCGAAAAGGTAACCGGCATGGCCCCCTACTTTCTCGGCAAACCCAATCCGGCCATGATGTACTGGGCCCGCAAAAAGCTTGGCGTTCATTCAGCCAGCTGCTTCATGATCGGGGACCGCATGGATACCGACATCATCGCCGGCATCGAATCGGGCATGACAACCTGCCTGGTCCTGTCAGGCATAACCACCCGTGAAATGGCGCACC
>DAONAJ010000106.1:0-11506 GCA_035400945.1 Spirochaetota bacterium | reverse complement strand
ATGAACTCCAGGCAGTCCTCGAAGGTGATGACCGCCTCGTTGCCGGAGGAAACGAAGAGGGATATCCCCAGTCCCTTTTTAAGTAGCTTGGTGGCGATGACTTCGCTGGAGGCCCCGCTCTGGCCGATGACGCTGACGTTTCCCGGCAGGATCTCCCCTTCAAGGGAACCCCCGGCGAAAACGCCCGATCCGGCGATGACATTGAGGAACCCCAGGCAGTTGGGCCCGACAAGGGCCACGTCGTTGGCGGAGCAGTAGTCGACAAGCTCTTTCTGCAGCCGCGCCCCTTCGTCGCCCGTTTCGGAAAATCCCGATGACACGAGAAGGATGTTCTTTATGCTGCGCTCCGCCAGGGAACGCACGGTTTCGAGGACCAGGGAGCTCCTGACTATGACCGCGGCAAAGTCGATGATGCCCTCCGGGAGGTCCGCCACGGAGGGGACCGCCGGTATTCCGAATACCTCCGATGACTTCGGGTTCACCGGGTAGAAACGGCCGGTAAAGCCAATCCGTCGGGCGTTCTGGAGGATGTTGCTGAACCAGATGTTTTTTGCCGAGGCCCCGACAACGGCGATGTGTGCCGGGGAAAAGAACTCCTGCAGGCGGTCGGTCGTTTTCTCGATCATGGTCAGTTCCGTCAGGCGGCAGGGGCCGCGGTAATTTCTCTTTCCACCTTGCCAATCCGCGGTTTTTTGACAAGAATAAATTGACCGTTGATCATGAATTAAAAAGTCGATGCTGAGCTTGAATGACGCGGCTTCAGCGAATACGGCTGCAGGCGGGGGAGGATTATCCTGCAATTTTTTCCCGCTATATGATAAAAATTCTTTTTCTCTCCGGCGTTTTGTTATATATTCATGTAATTGGATTTGGCCTGTTTCCGCAGCCGTGGCTGCGGGGACGGGACGCGGTCTTTTGAATAATGTATTATGGAAATAAACAATTGACAGGATGTCGGCCGTTTCCATGATTTTACCGCATGAAAGGATTATTGAAAAGAAAAGAGGTGCCTGTGGCGATTGATCTAGTTTATTACGGCCATGAAACGCTCAGAAAAGTAGCCGAAGAGGTATCGAACATCGACGGCGAGCTGATAGATTTCATCGATTCCATGTTCAACGTAATGTACCGGGCCAAGGGGCTCGGCCTGGCGGCCCCCCAGGTGGACCGGTCCAGGCGCGTCGTCACCCTTGATATAGACGATAACAAGAAGAACATCGTCATGGAGCTGATAAATCCAGTGATAAGGGAATTCTCGAAGAAGGAAGAGCCTTACGAGGAAGGGTGCCTGTCGGTTCCCGGAATCATGGGAGAGGTCGTGCGTCCCGTGGAAATATCGGTTTCGGCGCTCAACCGCGACGGCAAGGAGATCGAGTTCGAGGCAGGCGGGCTTCTCGCGAGGGTCATACAGCACGAGGTGGACCACCTGAACGGTATTCTCTTTGTCGATCATCTCGAGGATTACAAGCGTAACGAGCTGCGCCCGGAGCTGAAAAAGATAAAGAAGCTCAACAGAAAGCCATGAAGATAGGTTTTTTCGGAACCCCCGAACTCGCGGCACGCGTCCTCGCCGGTCTCAGGGAGAAACATGAGGTTCTCTTCGCGGTCACGGCGGAAGACAAGGAGGCGGGGAGAAACCGCGCTCTGCACTACTGCCAGGCCAAGGAGAAGGCCCTGGCTTTCGGCATACCGGTTCTGCAGCCGAAAAGCCTGAAGGATCCGGCATTCATCGAAGAGCTCCGCTCCCATGACGCCGATATCTACGCGGTCGTCGCCTATGGGAACCTGATCCCGCGGGCGGTCTTCGAATATCCCCCCCTGAAAACGATAAACCTCCACCCGTCGCTCCTCCCGAAGTACCGGGGGGCCGCGCCGGTGCAGTGGGCGCTGATCAACGGCGAACATGAAACCGGGATCACCGTCCAGCTCATCAACGAGAAGCTGGATGCCGGCGACATCGTCGTGCAGGAGCGGCTGCCCCTTGACCGGCAGATGACCGCCGGCGACGTGATGGAGATCGTATCGTGCCGCGGGGCGAGGCTGATGGACAGCGCCATCGGAATTCTCGCTTCGGGCGGCGCTGAGCCCCAAAGGCAAAACGAGTCGGAAGCGACCTATTGCGGCAAGATCGACAAGGACCTCCCGAGGATCGACTGGTCCAGGAGCGCGGAGGAAATTCATAACCTGGTACGCGGCCTCAATCCGAAGCCGGTCGCTTTCTCCTTTTTCAGGGGAGAGGCGATAAAGATATGGAAGACCGCGCTGCCGGGCGCTGATGTGCCGGGAGCGGCGGGGCCCGGCTCATTGGTCCGTTACCAGAAGAAGCGCCTCTTTGCCGGAACGGGGAGGGGTATGGTGGAGATACTCTCCCTGCAGCCGGCCAACAAGAAGGTCATGGACGGCCTGTCCTTTATTAACGGCTACCGTCTGGCGCCGGAAGACCGGTTCGAGTAAAAAACCGGCGCATAAAAAAATCCCCGCTTCCGCGGGGATTTCCAGTCCGCTCCATAGATGCAGAAATCACTTCTTTTTCCTGATTTTGTCGAAAAGTCCCTTGATGCCCTGCACCAGGGTTTTCGGCTTCTGTTTCTTCTCGTCGCCGATGATCCTTCCCGTTTTTTCGAAATTCTCTCCGTATTTCTTCCTGAAGTATTCCAGGCGTTCTTCCGGCGAGGCGTCCCTGGAAAGGGCCGGCTGTCTCTTCCGGTGCTGGTCTCTTCCCTGCTGCTGGCGCGGCTCGCGGCGCTTGTCCCGGTCACGGCGCGGTTCGCGTTCGCGGCGCGGTTCCCTGCCCTGGGCGGGCGCCTGCTGGGCCTGGGCCTGCACGGCGCCTTCGGCCGCGGGCTTTTTGCCCCGTCTCCTTCTCCGGCGCTTCTTGGCCTGGGCCGCTTCGGCCCCTGCTTCGGTTCCGGCTGTCGCCTGCGGCTGCAGGTCCGCCGCCGGCGCAGGGCGACCCGACTGGAGGCGGCGCTGGTCCCTGCGCCGCTCCGCCGCGGCCATGGTGCCGCCGATCTCTTCCCGCTGCGGCGCCTCGGAGCGGGGCCTCCGGCCCCGTTCCCTGTCTCTGCCCCTGTCTCGTCCCTGCGGTCTGCCGCCCCGCGGCCTCTCGCCGCGGCGCTCGCCGCGCTCCCTGCGGCCGCCGTGGATCGGCGCCCCGGCCGCTTCCACGATCATGCCTTCATCGGCCCATTTCACCGGGATCTTCATGCCGATGAGCTTCTCGATAGGCCCAAGGTTGAACACGTCCTCTTCGCAGGCGAGGGATATCGCCCTGCCGGATTTGCCGGCCCGGGCGGTCCTGCCGATGCGGTGCACGTAGTTCTGGCAGTCATCGGGCAGGTCGTAGTTGATGACCATGTCCAGGTCCTCGATGTGGAGGCCCCGGGCCGCCACATCGGTGGCCACCAGGATTTCCGTCTCTCCCGCCTTGATGGCATCGATGATCTGGAGGCGCTTGCTCTGCGGCAGGTCGCCGGAGATGTAGTCGTTGGTGATGTTATTTGCCGAGAGGCGCTTCGATACGCGCTCCGCGGTCCGCTTCATGTTGGTGAAGATGAGGACGCTCTTCGGCTTTTCCTTCCGGATGAGGCCCAGGAGGAGGTTGAACTTCTCGTCCTTGCCGACGTGGTACAGCTCCTGGGTGATCAGCTCGACGGTGAGGTGTTCGGGGTTTATCTCGATCTCCACCGGCTCGTTCATGTATTCCCAGGCGAGGTGCTTGACCCGCTGGTCCAGGGTCGCGCTGAAGAGCATGGTCTGTCTCCTGTCCGGCTGTACCATGTGCTTGATCATGTACCGGATGTCCGGCATGAAGCCCATGTCGAACATCCGGTCAGCCTCGTCTATGACCAGGACCTCGAACTTGAGGAAGTCGATCTTGCGCGACTTCTGGTAGTCGATCAGGCGGCCCGGCGTGCCGATGTAGATGTTCAGGTCCTCCTTGAGGAGCTTGTCCTGTGTGGCGTATCCGACGCCGCCGTAGAAACAGCCGGTCTTGAGCCCGGTATGTTTTCCCAGGAGCACCGCGTCCTGCTCGACCTGGACGGCAAGCTCGCGCGTGGGAGTGAGGACCAGCGCCTTCTTGTTGCGGTATTTGTCATCAGACAGGAACAGGTTGAATATGGTAATGAGGAAGGCCGCGGTTTTTCCGGTGCCGGTCTGCGACTGTACCATGACGTCGGTACCGGCGAGGGTTTTCTGCAGGGTCGATTCCTGGACCGGGGTGCATTCGACGAAGCCTGCCTCCTGGATTCCCCTCATGACCGAGGGGTGTAGGTTTAATTCGGTAAATAGCATAGTATCCTTATATGTAATCTGGTTTTGTATAAATCTTCCTCTTTCTGCTTTTTGCCTAAATTGTCAATACAAATTTAAGTAATAATTATTGACAAATATTATATCACCGGGATATATTAAAAGGTCGCCCAGACATGGGTTGCGGAGCATGAATTGATGATCCATGCCGGCGGTATAAACGTCTATGGTGTTACATTTTGATGCCGTTTCGGATGATGCCCACATTGCCAGGGAGAAGCGTAAGGCCCGCGAGCTGCGCCACTCGGCGTGGTGGCGCAGGAAGATAGCAACGGGAATCTGCCATTACTGCGGCAGGAAGTTCCCCCCCCGCGAGCTGACCATGGACCACAAGATCCCCCTTGGCCGCGGCGGTACATCAGAGAAGATAAACATTGTTGCCGCGTGCAAGGAGTGCAACAACAAGAAGAAATACCTGCTCCCCACGGAGTGGGAAGAATACATGAAGAACCTGAAGAATCAATAGGAAGATGATATGGCTGAGGGCGCTATCACGTTAAAGGCAGGCGACATTCTTTTTGTGCAGGGGGAAAATCCGTCCGGATTGTTCATGCTGCAGGAGGGGACCCTGGAAATACTCTCCGCTTCCGATGAATACGACGGCCTTGACCGGAGCATAATAATCTCCAAGAGCGTCCGCGTGGGCCTGTTGAGCGGTAAGGCGCTCCTGTCCGGGTTCTCGGCCCATCTCACCGGGGCGTACCGCAAGAGCGTGCGGGCCCTGACCGATGCGACGATTGGCCGGTATCCCCTCCCGCGGGGCGGAATCCAGGGTTTTGCCGATTCCGATCCTGGCCAGGCCCTCAATATCCTCAAGCACGTGTACAATAACATCAAGGCGGTAAACGGCATCGTAGCCAAGTACACCAGGCTTTACCAGACCCTGTGCATGATGTCAGATAACATGTCGCTGATGTACCGCGAGCTGTCGGAAACCAACGCCTGCGAACGGCTTCACCATAACGCCGAGGACCTCCACCGGAAGTACAAGTCAAAGGGCGGGTCATTCCCGGCTGAATTTGACGCGCGTTTCCTCATTAATGACGGCAGCGCCTTTCTTGACAAGAAGTACCAGCTCCCCGAAGCGGTAAAGGAACATCCCCAGACCAAGTACGATGACTTCATCCTTAAGACGCTGCAGCTTGAACAGAACGTGGTGGTCTCCATGTTCAAGTCCGACGCCACCATGGCTTCGAGCATGTATGACGGCCTGTCCGAGAGCTTCATGGCGACCCTGGACCGCGTTGAAAAAATCGGCCATTATGTTGACAACGAGCTGGCCGTCCTCTTCGGCGATGATGACAGCTGGGCGTCGTATCTGGTGGACCGCGGCGGCATAAACGAATGGGAGCGGAGCGGCAGGTGTTCCGCCGATTTCATCAAAAACCTCCTCGGCCTGCTGGTCAAGCTGAACGCCCTGTACGAGGAGCTGTCCGGAAGGAAAATGACAGCCCTGTTCCCGGGCATCCGCAAGATCCACGGCCATTATTCATCGGCCAGAACGGGAGGGGGGGCGTCAGAGGCGAGGCGGGAGGCCCCGGCGGTCATCTCGACAGGCGCCCTCAATAAATCGATACACCAGATTTTCGAATTTGCCCTGATGCCGAAGGACTTCAGGACCAAAATGCTGAAACTCCTCAACGAGTTCAAAAGCTCCAAGAATCCCTTCAATACCGAGCAGGAGGGAAGAAAGCTCCGGCGGCAGATCACCGCCCTCTACTGGGACCTCTACAAGCAGGTCTACATCCGGAGCAAGGGCGAGAGCGCCGTACCGCGGCCCGTGCAGATGATGCTCAGCTTCGGCTTTCTTGATGAAGGGCTCCTGGAAGAGCAGCAGGTGACGGAGCTTTCCGACCTGTCCCGGTCCCGGGAAAAAAGCAGGGACATCCCCGTGCTCCTGGAAACGGAGTTCCTCAACATGATCTACGAGGGGAAGGTGGAGCCCAGCATCACCGAGATGGGCCTCACCTACCAGGGACACCTCGAGGAGATGGATAAGCACAAGACGAAAAAGGAGCGCGAGCAGGAACAAAAGGTGGATGAGAACGTCGGCAAGGTGATGTACGAGATAGGGCAGCGCCTGGCGACCACGGCCGCCATCTGTTCCGGATCGACAGCCACGGCATTCCCGATCCTGACGGCACTCATGGTGCGGGGCAGCCTAAAGCAGATATATACCGACAAGAGAAAGATCGAGACCATCACCAAGGAAGTGAGGAATATCGACTTTTCCGTGTTCTTCCGCGAGACGGTCCTCAAGATCGGCGACGCCCGGGAGATCATACAGGAGGAGGTGGTGCCGTACTTCATCCTCCTTCCCATTTTCGGGACCCGGACACTCCTCTGGCAGGACATGACGGGCACCAACAAGCGGAGCCGCGGGAGGATCGTGGTCCCCATATTCTTTATCGGCGACCTTATGAGAAGCCTCGTCCATACCTTTGCCAGCTTCCGCTGGGAGCTGAACCGCGACATCAAGGGCGCCATGTGGGCGGACCCGATCGAGGGCGGCGTGACGGGCGAATATTTCGATTATGCCAACACGTACAAGAAGATGTCAAAGCTGTCACAGGAAGCAAAGGAGAAGATTGACGAGAAGTTCCGCAGCATCCGCAACAACCGCGACCGTTTCGCCGACGACTACATCCAGTGGGTCCTGTACGAGAAGGACGGCATCATGAAGCTCAACAACGTGGTGCGTGAGATGTTTTTCCGCCACATTCCCTTCCGCAAGGAGCTCCGGACCAGGCTCGAGGCGATGCCGGCCTTCACCCAGCCGGCGACCAGGTACAAGAATGTGCATAAAAAGGAAGTGGAGGCCTATGAGCGCCGCTTCAAGAAGTACCAGAACGAGGCCGGCGAGCTTCCGGAAGAGCTGAAGAAGTTTTTTGAATTTTTGAACATGTAAAATATCTGACATCTGCTAGCCCGGGATTTAAACCCGGGATTACGAATCAATACCAGAACGTCCACACGGTCTTGCCGGTTTTCTTGGATATTGCCTTCAGCCGGTATTCTGTCCAGAGCAGGTACAGGTCGTTCGAGGGGGATTCATAAAGAAGATCGGGTATGTGTTCCCTGATTGCGCCCTCCGATTGGTCAAGCTGCCACACGGTCCTGTCGCCGATGCGGCGCGTGACCTGATAGGTTTCGCGGTCGGTGTCCATGAACCTGAAATCAATGCCGCTTCTGTCCCCCGCACGACGGGCGACGAGGGGCAGGGGAACCCGGGATTCGGAAAAATCCTTGAAGGAAAGCACCAGCGCGCCGCTGTGAAAAGCGTATTTATGGATTTTCTTGTTGCCGTACCTTCCTTTTTCAACGATCCTTCGGGTGGTCTTTAGCCTGTCATCGGTCAGGTGGCAATCATCCCCCTCGCAGATAAGCAGGGAGCTGTCATTGGCGCCGAGGATTGGGTCTTCGCTTTCGACGCTTTTTCTCGTTATCAATTTCCCCGTTTTGCCGTCAAGCACCCAGGCACGTAAAAGGGGAGGGGTTTCTCCCAGTTCCGATCCCCCCAGAGGGTAGAGGTCGGTGAAAACAACGGTTTTTTTCAGTATGACGGCCTGGCGTATATGGCCGGCGCGGCCGACATCCAGCGGATTGATGGTCGCCTGTACCAGGAGAAAAATGCAGAGAGCGATGGCGCCCCCGATCAGCGTATAGTAATAGATTTTTTTTCTCAGGGTGATGGCGCTGAAATTTTCAAATGGATACGCCCGTGTCATGAAAAAGGTAATGCCAGTGATAAAGGTTATTGTCGTTATCAGGCCTATGATCTGGTTCGCGTAGAGATAGTCCAGGATGATTCGCATGGCTTATAAACCCCGGCGTTGAATTTTCGGCATACTGATACGAAATGATTTGCAGGAACCGGTTACAGTTTTTTATCCGGTATGCCGTTGCGAGGCAGCGGGTTTCTGATTGACAAATTGATTAAATGCATTACCATGTAATGTCAATAGTTTTTCATGGTGGATGCATGTGTCGAGTGAATCACTGTCCGGCGGAGTGCGGCTATGAATAGAAACATTGTCAAGCGGGTGATGCAGGTCCTTTTATCCTTTATAATTGTCAGCGTCATTCTCTTCTTAACCGCCTGGACCGTCAGGTGGCTGTGGGCCTGGGTCCTGGTGGCCGCAAACACCGTGATACTTGCCATTAATTTCCTCGCGCTTCCCCGGGAAGTGATCGAGGAGCGCGGCAGGAAAAAAGAAAACGTCAAGAAATGGGACAGGATATTGTCCGCCATAAGCATCATACCTTCGCTTGGCATATATGCCGTTGCCGGCCTGGATTACCGCTTCTACTGGAGCATCGAGCTTGACGGCGGCATCCATGCGGCGGCCCTGCTCCTGTATTTTCTCGGCTCGATGCTGGTGACCTGGGCCATGGTGTCGAACAGGTTCTTTTCCACCATGGTGCGTCTGCAGACGGACCGGGGCCACCACGTGGCCACAGGCGGCCCGTACCGGTTCGTGAGGCACCCGGGTTACGTCGGCTTCATCCTGTCGAACCTTATGATCCCCCTCATACTCGGATCCCTGTATGGGCTGATAGCGTCGGCGGTTTCGGTTTCCCTGCTGGTTATACGCGCCGGTCTGGAGGACGGGACGCTGAAGGCGGAGCTGGAGGGCTACGCGGAGTATGCGAGGAACGTTCGATATCGGCTTTTACCTTATATCTGGTAGGTATGATCCTTTATGTTTTTTGGTATATGCGCGCTCTATCGGCCGGTGAGGGGAAGGATACAGGCGGTGAAGGCTGATGTGGATCGAAAACGGCCGGCCATTGTCATTATAATTATCGCAGCCCTGTTCTTTACAGCCCGGGCCGATGAATGCGCCGCTTCCATTGCCGATGTGAGCGGGCTTTCCCTGGGGCCCTCCGTCGGTGTTGCAAACTATCCCCGTGATAACAAGGAATGCGGGCATTCGTCCGGCAGGAGCAGCGACGTCGCAACTTCCTTTGAGGTTACCTACGGAATCGGTTTTCCGCAACACGCTCATGTGCCGGCCATGTTCTGGCCCTGGATCTCCGCCGGTTTCAGGTATTATAACGCGCCGGAGCGCATCTTCATTCCCTACCTGGAGATGGGCATATCGTTATTTGTGATGAATATGGGGATCGGTTACTCCTATGTAATACACGGGGTGCACCGGCATTCATTGCACCTGTTCGTTGGGGTGCTGATCCCGGTTAACAGGCTGGATTCTTATACGATCAGGCTTGGCGACTATAATTTTTACGTACAGCCGTATTACCGGCCCGTGGTGTACCGGCGGGTTTTTCATGAGGCCGGTCTCATGGTCAAGATCTATTGTTCATTCAGCAAGTACTGACAGAGATTCAATGTCCTACAGCCTGGATACCATGGCTCCCATCAGCGCGCCGTAGAGAACGCTGCCGTAGGGGTTTGACGTGATGGGGCACGTTCCGGTGCTGCAGCCGATAAAGTAATAAAAGAGAAAACCGGCGATTCCGCCGATGCCGATGCCCAGCACCAGGCCCCAGGGAATCCTCCTCGTTTTATTCTTGCTCAAGGTTCTTTCCTTTTCATTCATCATTCTTTAATCGCTCCCATCGGGCAGAAGTATAAGCAGGCGATGCAATGCTGGCGCTTGCTTTCGTTGTTTGCAGGCAATCCATGCCCTTTTTATTTAATTGCCCCATGGATTCAATACCGTACAGACGGTCATGTATGGTTCTGGGGTATCTAACTGTTATGGTGTTATATCCTCAAATTTTTAATTATTAAGAATATAATAAAAAACTTAAATAATGTCAAGTTTTTCTTTCGTGAAGTGGCATTGGTTGATTTTCATTCTTTTTCGAGCTCCTTCTTAACCATCCTGTCAACCATGGATACCGGCAAAACCTTGACGATCCTGTATTTCAGCGTCGATGGCGCCACCAGGTAGCGAAGGCGTGGCCTTTTCTTCGTCAGGGCCCCATGCACAAGCCGGGCTATGGCCTCCGGGGGCAGGCCGGTGGTCCTGCCCTTCCTGACAGCCTGCTCTCCGATTCTTTTCGCGACTTCGATGAAGGGGGAGGTGCCTTTCATTCTGAGGAGTTCCTCGGTCTTGTCCCATATGGGCGTAGTGATGCGGCCCGGCTGTATGATGATGACCTTCACGCCGCAGAGGAGGAGTTCCCGTCGCAGGGAATCGGAGTAGCCTTCGAGGGCGAACTTGCTCGCGCAGTATGGCCCGGTGAAGGGCGTGGCGAAGAAGCCTGAATCGCTCGACATCATCACGATCCTTCCGGACGATTCCATGAGAAGGGGAAGAAAGGTCCGCGTCACCCGGTGGACTCCCAGGAGATTCACCCCGAATTGACGGCCCATGTCGCCGTCAGATATATCTATAAGCGGTCCGGCCACGGCGATGCCGGCGTTGTTGACCAGGCCGTAGAGACCGGTTTTTCTTTTCCTGATGAACGTGAGGGCGGCGCTGCAGTCTTCCGCCTTTGTAACATCAAGCTTCAGGGGCACGATGCCGGATATGCCGCCGAGACTTTCCAGGTCGTTTTTTTTCCTGGCGCAGGCATAGACGCCGAAGCCCTCTGACGCGAGAATCCCGGCGCAGGCCCTGCCGATTCCGGTACTTGCACCGGTGATGAGCACCCATTGTTTATTCATAATTGATACCTTCATTGTTTCTCGCAGAGACGCAGGAGCGAAGAGAAATAGTATTAATAGAGAGTATATTTCCTTCTCTTCTTTTTATAAGCCTTCAGGCCGGGGGCGATTTCCTTTTTGAATTCCTCCCATGGTTTCCCCGCCTGGATGAAAACCCTGAACCTGTCAGTGCCGGCGAGGCCGTCGATGTCATAGAAGGGTCCGAACCGCACCCACTGGGCGTAGTACGGGTAATGCTTCATGATGGCGCCGATGATGCGGTAGGCGGCCTCGGTGGGGCTGAACTCGCCGCCGGTATAGAATATCTGGGCGCCGCCGCAGCGCATGTTTTCATACTTGCTGAAGGTCGGCTTGAAGTAGACCGGCTTGAACCTGAAATGTTCCAGCCCCAGCTCCTCCAGAATCTTGCAGAAGGAGACCGGCTCGATCCACGGCGCGCCGATATATTCGAAGGGCTTGGTGGTGCCGCGGCCGAGGGAAAGGTTGATCCCCTCCATGAGGACAATGGCGGTGTACACGATGGACGATTCGTAGGTCGGCAGGTTAGGCGAG
>DAONAJ010000105.1:0-12051 GCA_035400945.1 Spirochaetota bacterium | reverse complement strand
AGACCAAGGTCATCGGCATGTACCTGGAGAGCATCCCGCGCGGCAAGGAACTCATCGCCGCCGCCGAAAAGATCGACAAGCCTATCATAATACTCAAGTCCAACACGACCATGGCGGGACGCCGGGCGGCCATGAGCCACACGGCCGCCCTTTCCAACGACGACGAGATCATCGACGTGGCCTTCAAGCGGGCCGGCATCATACGCATTTCCCATTTTAACGATTTCATCAGCGTGGCCAAGGCCTTTGATCTCCCGCCCATGCGGGGCAACCGGCTGATGATGATGAGCCCGGCTGGGGGCATCACCGTCATGATGGCCGACCTGTGCGAAAAGATCGGGTTCCGCTTCGCCGATCCGGGCCGCGAGTTCTACGAGGGGCTGAAGGGCTTTTCCAACGCCGGGGTCATCAACTTTTCCAATCCCCTCGACATGGGCGACATCTATGACCCGAACCTGTACGCCAAGATCTTTTACGAGGTGATGCACAACGACCATATCGACGGGGCGGTGTTCGTGAGCCAGTGGCCCCACATGCCGCGGGGCGAGGACGTATTTTACAAGATGTTCCACACCGACCTTTCCAAGGAGGCCACCGGCACCATGCTCTCGTCTGGAAAGCCCCTCGGCGCATGCATCTTCGGTCCTTCCACAACGACATCCTCCATGAAGAGGAACATAAACTTCCCCATTTTCAACGGCTTCGAGGAGATGATGATCGCCATGAAGAAGCAGTGTGATTATCACATGAAAAAGGAGCGGAAACCGGACCTGATGCGGCCTCCCGAGGGGATAGACCCGGCGGCATCGGAAAAATGGATCAAAGACCATCCCGGCGATTCCGGGGAAGAAGCGCTGGCGCTCCTTTCGAGCTTCGCCATACCAGTCGCTGAATCCGGAACGGCGCGGGACGCCGCCGCGGCGGCCGCCCTGGCGGGAAAAATCGGCTATCCCGTGGTTATGAAAGTTATATCGCCCGACGCCCTGCACAAGTCCGAGGCCGGCGGGGTCCTGGTCGGCCTATCGGATGACGCCGCCGTGAAAAAAGGCTTCAACACTATACAGGAGAACCTCGGCGCATACAAGAAAGACGCCCGGTTTGACGGCGTGCGTATCATGAAGATGGCCGGCGAAGGCTATGACATGTTCATCGGCGGCAAGCAGGATGAGTCCTTCGGCCCGGTGGTCTTTTTCGGATACGGCGGCATTTACATCGAGGTATTCAAGGACGTAAAGCTCCTCCTCTGCCCCGCGGGGAGGGATGAAATCATGGAACAGGTGAAAGAGCTCAAGTCATACCATATCCTGAAGGGCGCCAGGGGCAAACAGGCGGGAAACATCGATGCCTTCGCGGACATGATCCTGCGGGTTTCCCACCTCCTGGCCAGGTACCCGCAGATAAGGGAGCTTGACGCGAACCCGGTGCGGATTCTCGCCGACGGCTCGGGAGCTATTGCGCTTGACGCAAGGATACGGATAGGATAATATCTGGGCCCATGAACTATTATCTGATATTGCCCGTACTGGCGTTCCTGATCAATTTTTCCACCATACCCTATGCCATTGCACTCAATATCAGGAACCCGGTCAACCGGACCTACGTGATGCTTGCCTCCGCCATCAGCATGTGGGTCCTCTGCAGCGCCGCCTTCCACCTTCCCATTGAAAACACAGCCATTGTTCACTTCAGTAAATTCTCATCCATATTCTGGTACAGCACCGGATTTTTTTTCATGAACTTCACCTACGTGTTCCTGCGGCGGCGTCGGGACCTATTCTACTATTTTATCCTCGGGGCGGCGGCTCTGACCATTCTGGTCTCCACCAATACGGACCTCATCGTTTCAGGATTTTCTCATTATTTCTGGGGATGGCGTTTTACCGAGGGCCCTCTGTTCACCGCAGCCACCGTCCTGGTGATCATCATGCCCATCGTGATATCGTGGATACTGGCGGTCCGCTACCGCATCAGGACGCAGGACCCGGTCAGGCGCAGTCAGCTCACGCCTCTGCTTTCCGGAACAATCATCGCCCTCGTTTTCTCGGCCGTAAACCAGTTCCTCATTCCCAGGATTCCCGGTCTTGAAAACAGCGTCAGGTACACGGCTTCATGGAGCGTTATCCTGAGTCTCTTCGTGTTCTACACCATCATCCGCTACCGCTTCCTGACGCCGGGCATCAACACCATCGCGATGGAGCTCTTTTCATCTTCCGTAGAAGGTGTTGTCATACTTGACAACACCGGGTCGGTGCTGCACATCAACAAGGCCGCCTTACGCATCCTTAACATCGCTGAGGCCGACATGCTGTCGCTCCGCATGGAAACGCTGATCGATGGCTACCGCAGTGACGCCGTATACAGCAATTTTCAGACGACGACCGCCGGACCCAAGGAAAAGCGGACGGTGCTGCTGAGCCAGTCCGACATCCGGGCAGGGGTCATAACGACAGGGAAAATACTTATCATCAATGACATCACCGCCATGGCCCGCATGAACGAGGCGCTCCGGGAATCGAATGAGCTCTTCGGGCTCATCGCCAACAACGTGACCGACGTCATCTGGATTTACGACCTGGCAAAGGGTCGGTTCAGCTACGTGAGCCCTTCGTCGACGGCAAGCACCGGCTGGACCCCGGAAGAGTATACCCGCCTTTCTCTCACTGACATACTGAATGAAGACGACGTGAACCAGGTGACACGGCTGATGATCAGCGAAATCGACCGCGACAGAGTGCGCAACCCGGGCAGGTCAAGGTCCCTCACGCTGAAGGAGCGGACCAAGGGCGGCGGGATGGTTGATATCGAGGTAAAAGCTTCCTTCATAAGGGACACGGAAGGAAACCCGACAGCTGTCCTGGGGGTAACCAGGGACATTACGGAATTCAAGCGCCTCGAGGGGGAGCTCCGCTCAAGCCTGGAACAGTTAAAAGAGCGGAATGACACGATCGAAAACGATCTCAAAACCGCCCAGATAATCCAGCGGGCGCTGCTTCCCGCGGAGCCGCCGCGCTGCGAACGCCTGGCCATAGATTTCCGCTACCTTCCGCTGGAGGCCGTCGGCGGCGATTTCTTCAACATACTGCCCCTGTCGGACGGGGGCCTCTCCATATTCCTGAGCGACGTGACCGGTCACGGCATTTCGGCTGCCCTGTTTCTATCGCTGCTTAAATCAATAAGCAGCGCGCACCTTCGCAAATACGCTTACCAGCCGTCCGAATTCCTCGCCTCGGTCAACGCCGATCTCTTTGAACACATGCATTCCTATTTTTTATCGGCCGTATACGGCATATTTAAAATCACCGGCGGGACACAGGCCGTCAATCTATCTGTTTCATGCGGCGGACATCCGCCCCCCATCGTGCACCGCGCGAAAGCGGAATCGGCATTCTACCTTGACATCCGGGGAACAATGATCGGCGTGGCGAGCGATAATTCCTTCCCCGAGCTGGAACTGAACCTCAACCCGGGAGACAGGGTGTTTTTTTATACCGATGGCCTTCCGGAAACAGTGGATGAGCAGCGCGACTACCTGGGATACGACCGGTTCCTGGACATAGTGGGCCGCACCAGGGACCTGCCACTCGGCGAGGCCCTGGACGCCATCATGGCGGCGCTCAACCGCTTCCGCGGCTCCGGAAAGATCACCGACGACATGGTCATCATAGGCGCTGACGTGCTCTGATCCCGCCGCGCTACCGGGCGCCGAGCTTTTCCTTGATGGCAAGGACGCTTCTGCCCATGATCCTGATTTTCCTGCCTGCCAGATTGAAAGTGACATAGGGGACCAGGAACCTGCCGAATTCGACATTGTCCATGGCGGAATAGCTTATAAAGATCGGCTTATGAAACAAGGAAAAGAGAATAATGGGAACAATATGGATACCCTGGGAGTAGACCGTAATATTCAGGACTGAATTGTAGCCGCCCAGGAACCCGATCCGCATCGACTGGAACGAATAGGTGACGCCGGTCTCATGCAGCGATGCCTGCTCAGGATTGGACCGCGCCAGGTCGCGCCAGCCGCCAATGACCGAAATCAATCCGGTCACACCCACCCACAGCAGGGCAATAAAAGGGATGAACAAAAAAGGGATTAATACTTCCATACCAGACCGCCTCAATTGTTTAATTATATCGCCAGGCCCTGATCGTCCATTTCGGCGTCGAAGGCCTTCGACTTTTCCTCGTACTCGGTGATGAGGACCTCAAGCTCATCGAACAGGGAATCTATCTCGGCGCGGAGCTGGTGGATATCCCGGGAGAGCTGCGCTATCGTCTCGCCCCTGCCTATCCCCGAGGCCGCGATGATGTCGTTGTTCAGGGCCGAGAGCCGCTTTTCCTTCGCCTCGATGGCCCCTTCCAGATCGGCGATCTTCGTTTTCAGGGGATTGATGACCTTCGAGCGACGCGCCATGATATCGGCGCGGATGCGCCGCGAATCCTTCTTGCTCACCATGTCCCGGTCCGAGCTCCGCTGCACCGGGGCGCTCCGCTGCGACGGGCCCTCGCGCTCATCCTCCCATCCGACCTTGTCGAGGAAATTCTGGTATGTGCCGTTGAACACGGTCACGCGCCCCCCCTGGAACACGATGAAGCGGTTGGCCAGAGTGTGGAGGAACATCTCGTCGTGGGTCACGATGATCGCCGCGCCCTCGAACCCGTCAATGGCCGCGAGGAGCGCCTCGGAGGACTCCATGTCAAGGTGGTTGGTGGGCTCGTCGAGGAGGAGCAGGTTCGACTTCTGGGCCAGTATCTTGCCCAGGAGGACCCGGCTCTTCTCCCCGCCGGACAGGACCTCGATCTTCTTGAGGGCCATGTCTCCCTCGAACATCATGGCGCCGGCGATGTCCCGCGACTTCTGGCGTTCGCACCCGGCGTTCATTATCTCCTCTTCTATGGTATAGAGGCCGTTCAGGCGAAGGGTATTGGTCTGGGAAAAATGCCCGATGCTCAGGTCTCCATGGGCGGTTATCTTCCCCGCCTTCGGCTCAAGCTCTCCCACCAGGAGTTTGAGGAGCGTTGTTTTGCCCTTGCCGTTTTTCCCGATCACGCAGATCCGGTCGTCCTTGCCCACGGTGAAACTGACATGGGGGATCAGCTCTTCATCCCCGTAAGAAAAGGAGAGGCCGTCCACGGTCATGAGGGCCTTGGCGGGAAAGGGCTTGTAGTTGAAGGAAAAATCAAGGGTCTTGATCTTTTCAAGGCGATCGAGCTTGTCCTGCTTCTCCAGGGCCTTGATGCGGGACTGGACCATTCCTGCAAGGCGGGCCTTGGCGCGGAACCGGCTGATGAAGAGCTCCGCCTCCTTCCTCTTTTTCTCGTCATTGACGCGGGTCTTT
The DNA here is from genome assembly GCA_035400945.1 of Spirochaetota bacterium. Lineage (GTDB taxonomy): Bacteria > Spirochaetota > UBA4802 > UBA4802 > UBA5550 > RBG-16-49-21. The sequence goes on along the minus strand of DAONAJ010000105.1, from coordinate 6,712 downwards.
TCGTATATCTCTTCTTCTTTTAATATCTGCTCATAGTATTTGTCAGTGCCGCCCTCGATCTTGCGGACCCTTTTCCGGTGTATCCCCACGGTGTGCGTGGTGACGCTGTCCATGAAGGAGCGGTCGTGGGTAATGACCATGAGTTCGCTCTTCCACTGGCGCAGGAACTTTTCCAGCCAGCGGATCGAAACGATATCGAGGTAGTTGGTCGGCTCGTCAAGGAGCAGGAGGTCCGGCTCCGACACGAGCACCCGGGCCAGGCCCAGGCGCACCTGGTAGCCGCCGGAGAATTCGGATGTGGGCCGCTGCATGTCCTGCTTCGTGAAGCCCAGGCCGGAAAGGATCTTTTCCGCCATCCATGTCTCGCCGTGGAGGTGCTCCGGGAGTCCCCGGCATGCCTCGGCCAGAACCGTCTGCTCGGCAAAAAGAAGGTGCTGTGTCACATAGCCGATGCGGTACCCTTTCGGTATGGCTATCTCGCCGGAATCCGGCTGTTCCTCCCCGATGATTATGCGGAAAAGCGTGGTTTTGCCATGACCGTTACGTCCAACGAGGCCAATGCGCTCCCTGGAATTGACGCTGAAGCTGACATTGTCGAAGAGGAGCTGCCTGCCAAAGGACTTGGATAGATTATTAATTTGTATCATACCGATAACTATCGGCGACAATGCTTAAAAAAGAGTCAAGAGATTTCAAATGATTTTCTAAAATAGGCATTTACTCTGATACCAGTCATGTTGGATTGTATAGATAGTTATCGTTAGGGCCAAGTTGATAATTTTTACTCTGACACCGACTTTAAATAAATATACATTTTACAATATTTATATATTCATTTAAATATTTTTATTATTTTATTTTGACCCCAAACTCAGAGTGCTGAAAAATACTTGACTAAAATACCGACGGTAGGTATCTTTAAATCAGGAGGATGAATATCATGATAAAATATAAAAAACTCATAATTTATTATTTTACAGGTACCGGAAATGCCCTTATGGCAGCACGATGGATCATTAAAAAGGCCTCCACCATGGGCATAGCAACGGAGCTTCATCCTATAGACCGCGATTACCGGCCGGATCCAGGTTCCATAGACAGCGCAACTCTGATGGGGTTTTTGTACCCGACCCATGGTTTTAATGCAGCTCCATCCATGCTCTACTTCCTGGCAAAATTCCCCCGTGCAAGGGGGGCCCACGCGTTCGTCCTCAACACGCGCGCGGGCAGTAAAATATTCCGTTTGCTGGGCCCGGGCCTGTCCGGACTGGCGCAGGTCCTCCCCATGCTTATCCTCGCGATCAAACGCTACAGCATCCGGGGCGGCCTGCCGCTGGATATGCCGTCCAACTGGATCTCGCTGCATCCGGGATACAGCGATCGCTGGATATCCTTCATCATAAAGCGCTGCGAGGAGATTACCGGCAATTTTACCGACGCCATCCTGGCAGGGAAGCGCAGGTTCTTCCGGACCATGATCACCCTTCCCCTGGATATCGCCATTGCACCGATAGCCGTAATCTATTTCCTGATCGGGCGTTTTATATTAGCCAAGACATTCATTTATTCAAGCAGCTGCAACAACTGCATGATCTGCGTGAACAACTGCCCTGTGGGTGCCATCGAGATCCGTCACGGAAAGCCGTACTGGAAGTTTACCTGCGAAAGCTGCATGCGCTGCATAGACAACTGTCCGCAGCAGGCGATCCAGGCTTCGCACCTGTTTTTCCTGATCATCGTCCTCATCAGTCAGATTCCCTTGACCATGTACCTTTTCACCTCCATGCCGATCCTGACGGTCATCAATTATCCTATAATCGTCTATTTTCTTAACTCCTATATTATGCTCCTCATGGTCTTTTTCCTCTATGGTGCGCTGCAGTGGCTGCTCCAGCTGAAACCAGTGAACGCGCTTTTTACTTATACTTCTTTGACGCGGTACTGGCGCCGATATCGGGCACCGGGAATAAAGCTCAGGGACTATCAAAAAGACCCGCTCAATTAAATGGAAAGGAGCATCCGGAGAGAAAATCATGACTAAAAAAGAGGCAAAAGACAAAAGAACAAAGGACATCCTTGACGCGGCCATCCATGAGTTTGTCGAAAGGGGCTATGAAGCCACCTCCATGGAATCCATTGCGGCCAGGGCCGGCCTGACCAAGGGGGGCCTTTACTATCATTTCGAGAGCAAGGATGATATTCTGATTAAAGCGAATAACATGTTCATGGAACCGGTTTTTGCGTTCATGACAGATGCAATGGGCAGGGCCAATGCCGCGAACGGGCTTGCCGTGTATATCACCCGGTACCTCACCTACTGGACTCAGCATCCCCGGGAATTATCCTTCATATTCCTCACCATGACTAAAACCATCTCCAACCAGAACCTCTGGCACCTTTATGACGGATATACGTCCCAGATGATCGCTTTTTTCGAGGAAATATATCGTAAGGGCATTACAGCTGGTGAATTCAGAATGTTCAATGTCAGGAGCGCTTCCATTGCCCTCATGGCTGCCCTTGACGGCATCATCGGATACCTCGTTATGGATAAAAACCTCCAGCTGGAAAAGACAATCGATGATTTTAATGAAACCTTTATAAACAATTACAGGGGGTGATCCATGAAAGGCAAACCAGGAAAAACCATTAAAACCGGATTCGGCAATGAAGCGGCCCGGCCCGTTATCAACACCAGGATCTGCACCAAATGCGGATTATGCGTCAGGGTATGCAAGTCCTTCACGATTATAGAAGATGACGGGACGCCAACCGTCGTTCCCGACAACGGCCTGGGCTGCATCGGCTGCGGCCAGTGCATGATGGTCTGCCCTAAAGGCGCAGTCACCGTGACGGGCCGCAGGATCGGCGCCGGGGACACCTTCATCCTTCCAAAAAAGGAAAAACGCGCCACCCCTGATACCCTGGATGCCTTGCTCCTCTCCCGCCGCAGCGTCAGGGAATTCGCAGACAGGAATATTGAAAAGAAAACAATCGACAGGCTCCTTGTCATATCCACCAGCGCTCCCATGGGGATCCCGCCATCCGATGTCGGCGTGACCGTCGTCCACGGCTTTGACCGCGTTCAGAAATGCGCCGGCGACATCCTCGCAATTTTCGCAAAATGGCAGAAATTCTTCAACCCGGTCGTGATGGCCCTCATGCAGCCTTTCATGAAAAAGACGGATGTCGAAGCGTTCCGGGATTTCATCCTGCCCGCCACAAAAATGATGATCGATGAACAAAAACGCAATATCGACCTGCTCTTCTACGGGGCCCCCTGCGTGCTCCTCTTCCACCAGTCACCCTACGCCGACCCGGTCGACGGCCACATCGCCTGCACCTATGCGATGATAGCTGCTGAATCCCTCGGCCTTGGGACCTGCATGATCGGCACTGTCTCCTTCGCCCTGGACCGCGAGAAGAAACTTAAGGAAAAATGGGGGATACCGGCGGAAAACAAGGTGGCCCTGGCCATGATCCTGGGGTATCCGGCGATTCGATATGTCAGGGGAATAAAGCGGACCTTTGCGTCAGTTATTTACAAATAACGGATGTTTTGCGAATCAGCTTTTTCAATCCTTCCGGGGACGCCCCAGGGCCCTCTTCTGCTTCTCTTTTTCCGCGGTATCCCGTTCCACGAAGATATCCCTCCCGTCAAAGGGATCGCGGCCCGTATAATACATGACCGTGGACCAGGTTGACGGCAGCGGGGTGAATATCTGGACCTGCTCGGGATCAAGGTGCAGCTCCCGCCGCACGAAACTGCGCAGGGCCTTCATGTGGTTCAGGTTGCTCCCCGGGTGCGCGGCGATAAGGTAATAGGTGAGGAACTGCTTCTTCCGGTGCTGTTTGTTCAGGCGGACATAGAGGTCGCGGAAGGCCAGGAGAACCTCCACCGAGGGCTTCCCCATGAGATCGAGGACCCGGTCCACACAATGCTCTGGCGCGATCTTCAGCTGACCCGAGACATGGTACTTCACGATTTCGGACAGATACTCCTCCCCCGCGACCGTATCAGCCATGACCAGGTCATGGCGGATACCCGAGGCGACAAAGGCCTTGCGGACGCCGGGGATATTGCGTATCTTCCGGAGCAGGCTGATCTGGCTCTTGTGCGATATGCTCATTACCCGGCACACATGCCCGCCCAGGCAGCGCCTGTCTGCGCAGATCCCCTTGCGGGCCATGTTCTTGCACAGCATCCCGTACATGTTCGCCGTGGGGCCGCCGATATCGGCTATGATGCCGCGGAACGCCGGATGCTTCGTAAAGCTTTTCGCTTCCCTAACAATCGATTCCTCGCTCCGAGAAACAATTTCGCTCCCCTGGTGGACCGCGATGGAGCAGAAATTGCATCCGCCGAAGCAGCCGCGGTGCGTGGTGATGGAGAACCTGATCGTATCCAGGGCGCGGACGCTCCCCGTCTTTTTGTAATAGGGATGAACATCCCGCTCGTAGGGAAGCTCGTAGACGCGGTCCAGCTCCTCTGAAGAAAGGGGGATGGCGGGAGGATTATGGATCAGATAGCGGTCACCATGCTTCTGGACCATCCCCCGGGCGCTTAAGGGATCGCTATTGCCGAAAAAGATCCTGCTCATCTTTATGAATTCATCCTTCTCCTTCGATACACTCTCAAAGGAGGGAAGCTTGATATAATCGCTGATGGTATATCCCGCAATGTAGCAGAGGCCTCGTACCCCGCGGAAATCTTTTCCCGACTTAAGGCATGCGGCAAGCTCCGTCACGGTTCGCTCCGCCATCCCGTAGACAAGGATATCGGCCTTGGCGTCGAAAAGGAGCGACCGGCGGATTTTATCATCGCGGAAATCATAGTGGGCTATGCGGCGAAGGCTCGCCTCGATGCCGCCGATAACTATCGGTGCCGTATCCTTGAAATGCTGGCGTATAAGGTTTGTGTACACGATAACGGCCCGGTCAGGGCGACGGATATTCTTCCCCCCCGGCGTAAGATCATCCTGGAGGCGTCTTTTCCCCGTGGCCGTGTAATTGGACACCAGGGAATCCACCGAACCTGAGCTTACTCCCCAGAAGAGGCGCGGCTCGCCGAGACGGGAAATGTCCGCGGAGCTGCCGGTATCAGGCTGGGCAATGATGCCCACGCGGTAACCGGCGTCCATGAGGACGCGGCCGATCACTGCCGTGCCAAGGTAGGGGCTGTCGATATAGGTGTCTCCGCTGATGAGGATGATATCGAACCGGTCCCACCCCAGGGCGCCGGCTTCCTCCATGGCTGTCGGGATAAACAAGATGGATCTCCTGATGAGGGGTCAGAGTCCCGATAATCGCGGCTTCCAACCGCTGCCGATAACTATCGATGACGCCCGGCCCCAGGCCGGTGTCAGAGCAACATTCATTAATAACCAATCAAAAAGTACAAAATAAGTATATTGTATAATTCCTGAATTAATCTGGTGTCAGAGCAAACAGAAAAAATCGGCCCTATTTCGGATCGGGAAAATCGGGATCTTTCTTTGACAGGAAGGCCGTTATGCCGTGAACGCATTCACCGGAGGCGATCAGGTCAGATGCCACCAGGGTTTCCAGCTCCAGTGCATCACGGAAGGGGATATCCGGGGAGCGGCGTATCACTTCCAGCGCCGCCCTAACCGCCAGGGGGCCGTTTTTGGATATCATCCCTGCCAGATCCAGGGATTCCTCGAGGGATTTTCCCGGACTGCTGACGCGGTTTACCAGGCCCATGGACATGGCCTCGTCCGCGCCAACCCTGCGGGCCGTCAGGATCAGGTCAGCCGCCAACGACCTGCCCAGGAGACGGCTCAGGGCCACCCCTCCGCCCCAGTCCGGCATGAGGCCCAGGCGCACCTCGGAAAAGCATATCACCGCGCCGGGGTCCATGACCCGCATATCACACCGAACGGCCAGTTCGGCGCCGCCGCCGAAGGCCATTCCATTGATGGCGGCTATGATGGGGACCGGCAGGGCCACCAGCCTGTCCGTGGTTTCACGAATATACCTCACCACCTCCTCAACGGCGGTACGGCTCCTCTTCTTGATGGCTTCCAGAAGCATGGTCACCTGCGGATTGGCGGGGTTCACGTCAAAGCCGGCGGAAAAGGCGCCTTCAGCTCCGGTCACAACAATGGCCCGGGGCAGGTTAGCCTTGAGCTGCACGACAGCCTGCTCCAGGCCGGTCCACATATCCCTGTTGAATACGTTCTTCTTATCGGGCCTGTTGAAAATGACAATAGCAGTATGGCCCCGGTACTCAACCTGAACGCAACTATCCGACATGACGGGCCTCCCGGATATTACTGTTTATACTTTGTCCCGAATCTGTTAAGATGCGTGAAATCCGCCATGCTCTTTCTCGGCGGCCCCTGTTTGTCCGGCACCGCCGATTTGCCCACGGGAATAACGGTCACGGCCTCATATCCATCCGGCACCGACAGCACCTGCTTCAGGGCACGGTGGTCGAGCAGGCTCACTATGACCGTGCCCAGGCCGATGTCATGGGCGCGGAGGCACAGGTTCTGGACCGCCAGGGCAAGGTCGAAAAGAAACCACTCGGAGAAGATCGTCAGGTTCTTTCCGTCATGGGCGCCGGATACACCCGTTTTGGCGCACCCCACAATGAGCACCGATGCGGATTGGGTGCATTTCGTTGCCGGGTTATTCGGGGCATACGTGGTTGCGATCTTATCCATCACCTGCCGGTCCCTCACGACAA
>DAONAJ010000104.1:0-12531 GCA_035400945.1 Spirochaetota bacterium | reverse complement strand
ACCTTACATTTTTCTCGGCTAACGCCTCGAAAAATGGCGATACATCCATGTATCGTTTAGCAGTTTGCTGTTTTTCAGCAAACTGCTAATTTAAAATGTAGTGAATAACGGCATATATTTCAAGAAATAAATTTTTCATGAATTCAGGTAACCGGTCATAAATTTTGCTTTCTATAACTTATTGATTGCAATTATGGACATCCTGGTGTGATTTGTTACCGGTAGCTTTAAAAAGTTGAATAGTGCGTGGATGCCTGACGGGTATTCACAGAATTATTGTGCTGACAAGGAGTGGCGCGGTGGCTCAAAAAACGGCGAAAAAGACGACTAAGAAAAAGGCAGCATCGAAGCCGAGGTCAAAAAAGGCCGCTGTTCCAACGACGGCCGCTGCTCCTCGTAAAGCGGATAAAGGCAAAAATCCCCTCTATGTCCTGGTCATTATGGGGCTGGTGACGGCGATAGCCCTTATGGTTAACCGGTACGGATTGCGCCAGAGCGTCGAGCGGGGTGAGCTGAAAAAGAAGCCGGTCCCAGTACGTGATGAGCCGTCTCAAACAAAGAAGGAATTGAAGGACGACCGTGATCTCCAGGAATCAAAAAAGAAAAAAGCCGAGAAAGCGGAGAAGAAAGATAAAATAGAAAAGGCTGATAAGAGCGAGAAGCCGGACCGCCCGGCAAAAAAAGAGGCGGCCGAACGGCCCGATACCGAAGAGGTAAAGGTATATTTCGTTAAATTCAACGAGAAATCCGAGAAGATGTATCTCGCTCCTGTCGCGAGGAATGTGCCCCGGGGGTCACTCCTGGAGAACACCATGAAAGAGCTGATAAAGGGCCCGACGCCGTCTGAAAAGAAGAAGGGCCACATGACCGCCGTCCCGTCCGGCCTCCGGGTGAACAGCGTAAGGATCAAAAACCGCGCGGCGGAAATCGATTTCAACGGCGCCATTGAACAGGGGGCCAGTGGAAGCATCCTGATAAACCGCATCGACCAGATCGTCTACACGGCGACCCAGTTTCCGAACGTCAGCAGCGTTATAATCAAGATCAACGGAAAACAGAAACAGACCCTTGGAACCGATGGGCTTTCCATCGGCGGGCCCCTGCACCGGAGATAGCGATGGACATGCTTGAAATCGAAATCAAGGCCTATTGCGACGACCATTATTCGGTAATCGAGAAGGCGGTTATTCTGGGCGCCCGGCACGGGTGCACCATGCGCGAGAAGGACCTGTATCTCAACCATCCGTCACGGGATTTCAGGAAGACCGACGAGGCCCTGCGCCTCCGGCAGATCGGCAAGGATGTCATACTTACCTACAAGGGGCCGAAGCTCGGGACCGGGACGAAAACACGGCGCGAAGTGGAGGTCTCGGCTGGTGATTTCGAGAAGACCCTTGAAATACTCAAGCTGCTCGGTTTCATCCCGTCGGGGACCGTGGAAAAGGAACGGGATATCTATAGGCTCGGCGACATCGAGATATGCATTGACAGGGTCGAGGGTGTTGGTAATTTTGTTGAACTTGAATTGAAGGGTACGGACCGCGAGCACGTTGAGAAGGAACTGTTCAGTCTTGCCGGCGAACTGGGCCTGAGCCGGTTTGAAACGAAATCGTATCTTGAATTGAAATACCTGGGGCAGGGCAAGTAAATCGGACAATCGCCCCGTTTCTGGCCTCCGCGGAACGGAGCACAATTTGATATCTCGAGGGAAATGATGTTTCACCGCAATCAGTCGAAGGAACTGGATAACATCCGGGGACAGCTGTCGGCAATGGAAAACAAGAACAGGCAGCTGAGGACCCTGATCGAAATCAATACCTATATAGCAAACTCCCTCGAAAAAGAGGAGGTCCTCAAGCGGATACTGAACCAGACCAAAATACTCCTCAACTGCGAATCCAGCAGCATCCTTCTGGTGGATCGCGGCCTGAAACAGCTCAACTTCGCGGTACTCAGCAAGGACGAAGAGGGCGACCTGTTGAAAGACGCGAGCCTCCGCATGGGCGAGGGTATCGCGGGGACCGTGTGGCAGAACGGCATCCCCATACTCATCAACGACGCCCAGAACGATCCCCGATTTTCAGACAGGGCGGACAAGATGGTCAAGAACACGACGCGGTCCATCATCGCTGTTCCCCTGACGGTCAACGGTGAAATCATCGGTGTCATCGAGGCGATCAACAAGCTGGACGGCGGATTTTCCATCTTCGACATGCAGGTGCTCCAGTTCGTGTCGACCCAGTCCGCCATCGCAATCAACAACGCGGACCTGTACAACAAGGCAATCCGGGACGGCATGACGAAGCTCTATATCGGGAAGTATTTCCGCGAGAGGCTCCAGGAGGAGTGGAACCGCACCAGCAGGAAAAATCACAATCTTTCGGTCGTGATCTTCGACATCGACAACTTCAAGGGCATCAACGACACCTACGGGCACCAGGCCGGCGACCGCGTCATCAAGGAGGTCGCCCAGGTGCTGCTCAACAACTGCCGCAACATCGACATCCCCTGCCGCTATGGCGGAGAGGAATACACGGTGATACTGCCGGAGACGAATCGCGAAGAGGCCTGCGTGTTCGCGGAACGTGTCAGGTCAGTCGTGGAGAGCCTCAGGCTTGAATACGATGACGTGACGATACGATTCAGCATTTCCGGCGGGATAGCCACGTTTCCGGAAGTGGAGGCCAACCACCCGAGCGATCTTATCGAGATGGCCGACATGGCCCTCTATCATTCGAAGAAACAGGGAAGAAACAGGATATCTTGCTACGACCCGAAGGTGATGGGGAAATCCGGGAAATGAGGGCTAGCGGAGCTGGTAGCCGTTCTTGTTGAGGATCTCGATGGTGCTTTTCTGCAGCTTTTCAATCTCTTCCGGCGTCAGGGTCCGTTCCCTGGAAGCGAAGACCGCCTTGATGGAAACGGATTTTTTCCCTTCCGGTATCGGTGAACCTTCATAAATGGACACCACTTCAACGCTCTGAATAAGCTCCCTGTTGCTCTTTTCGATGAGAGCGCAGAGGTCCCGGGCGTAGACCCTGCGGTCCGCGAGGACGCTTACTTCAAAGGGAACTTCCGGGTATTTCTGGAGCTCCCTGAAGGCGGTGTCCCTGCGCGGTGAGTCAAACAGGGCATTGACGTCGATATCAAACATTGCCGCCGAGCCGGTAATGTCGAAGGCGGTCAAGGTATCGGGATGCAGCTCGAATATATAGCCTGCCGGGTCCTTCCCTATTACGATGGCCATGGATCTGCCGGGATGGGCGTAGGAGGGAAGCGCCTTCGTTTCGGGAAGGAGCCTGTAGCCGGACACCTGGAGCTTGTCCATGAGGCCGGCAACAACGCGCTTCGCTTCGTAGAAGAGAGGGGTTTCGCTTTTCTTCCTGAAAATGGCGCCGGTGACCATGGTCCTTTCAGCGGCAAGGTCGACGGATTTCCTGCTGTTCTTGAGGTACACGCGGCCGAGTTCATAGATCTGGAATTCGTCGAAATACCGGGAATTGAGCTTGATGTTGTTCACCGTGTTTGGAACGAGGCTCCTCCGTAGCCGGTCCTGCTCGTTTGACAGGGGATTGCTCAGGCGGAGCTCCAGGTCTTCGTTGACCCTGAGCCTGTTCAGGGTGTCTTCGCCGATGAAGGAATATCCGCTGACCTCGATCATGTTGTGATGGGTCGAGAGGATGTTTTTAACCCTCCGCTCGAAGAGGCGGAATTCGTTCTTGCGCGGCGGCTCGCAGGTAACCATGGGTGCGGCCGGCTTGATGTTGTCGTACCCGTAGATCCTTCCGACTTCCTCGACGATATCCTCCGGTATCGATATGTCCTTGGTCGCGCGGTAACTGGGCACGTCGATTGAAAGCTTCGCGCCGTCGCCTTTGAGCCGGAAGTCGAGGGAGGTGAGGATCTGCCTTATCCTCGCATCGTCTATCTGCTGGCCCAGGCGCCTGCGTATGAAGTCAGTGGATGTCTCAACGGTGATCGGTTTCTGCTTCACCGGGTAGGAATCAATAATTTCCGAGGCCGCTTCGGCCCCCGGGATAATTTTCTTGATAAGTTCATAGCAGCGCAGCAGCGCCGGTATCGTGAGCTCCGGAGAGAGCGATTTCTCGAACCTGATCGCCGCTTCCGTCCGGTGGGCATAGCGGTTCGCCGTTTTGCGGATGTTGACCGGGTTGAAGCTTGCTGCCTCCAGGACGATTTCCGTTGTGCCGTCCTCGATTTCGCTGTTGCCGCCGCCCATGACGCCCGCCAGGGCGATGGGGCCCTTCGCGTCGGCAATGACGATATCTTCGGGCAGGAGCTCGAAGGTCTGCCCGTCCAGGGTCATCAGGGGCTCCTTGTCCTTCGCCAGGCGGACGAAAATGGTGTTGCCGTTGAGCTTTTTCCTGTCGAAGGCGTGCATCGGCTCGCCGATCTCGGCCATGACGTAGTTGGTGATGTCTACGATATTGTTGATGGGGCGCATCCCGATCGCTCCAACGGCCGCCTTCAGCCATTCCGGGGATTCCGCTATCTTGATGCCCGTCACCACCAGACCGCTGTACCGCGGCGAGGCTTCGGGATTGAGGATCTGAACGGTTAAAGCCTCCCTGTTCTTCAGGGTGTCGAGGAGTGAGTAATCGATGACGCTTTTAAAGGGCCGGTTGTAGAGGGCGGCGATCTCCCGGGCGAACCCCTCGTGGCTCCAGAGGTCCGGCCGGTGGGTTATGGACTTGTTGTCGATCTCAAAGCGCACATCCATCCGGTGCGGATAAAGTTCGCTCAATGACGCGCCAAGCTTCGTGTCGGGCGGCATGATCATGATGCCGGAATGATCGTCGCTGAGGCCCAGCTCCCGCTCGGAGCAGAGCATCCCCTCGGACTCCTCGCCGCGGATCTTGGTCTTCTTGATGGTGCCCTCGGCGAAGACGGTGCCCACCGTGGCCAGGGGGACGATGTCGCCCTTCCGGTGGTTGGGGGCGCCGCACACGACACGGTATTTTTTATCGCCCGCGTCGAGGTCCACCAGGGTGAGCTTGTCCGCGTTGGGGTGGGGCTTCACGTCCAGTATTCTGGCGGCGTATATGGTCTTGAAATGGGTGTTGACATGCTCGATCGAATCAATTTCGGCGCTGGACATAGTGATGCGGAGGGCCATTTCCTCCGGGGAAATGCCGCTCGTGTCCACCATCTGGTTCAATATATTCAGTGAAAGCCACATGCGCGAGCTCCGTTAAAACTGCTTCAGGAAGCGGATATCACCGCTCAGGAAGTGCCGTATATCATTAATGCCGTATTTCATCATGATGAGCCTGTTAAGCCCCAGGCCGAAGGCGAAGCCGGACCATTGTTCCGGATCGATGCCGCCCATGCGGAGCACGTTGGGGTGCACCAGGCCGCAGGGGAGGAGCTCCACCCAGCCTGACTGCTTGCACACGCTGCAGCCCCTGCCGTCGCAGATGAGACAGTTGATATCGAGCTCGAAGCCGGGCTCGACAAAGGGGAAATACCCCGGCCTGAGCCGCACCGTAACCTCGCGGTGGAAGATCTCGCTGAGGAGCTTTTTCATGACATAGATGAGGTGCGCCACGGTAATTTCCCGGTCCACCATCATCCCCTCAACCTGGTAAAAGGTGTTCTCGTGGGAGGCATCGGTGCTCTCGTACCGGAAGACCCTTCCGGGTCCAACGATCTTGAAGGGAGGTTTTACCTTTTCCAGGGCCCGTATCTGGATGGCGGAGGTATGGGTTCTCAGTAAATTCCCGTCCTCGGTCCAGAAGGTATCCTGCATGTCCCTGGCGGGGTGGTGCTTGGGAATGTTCAGGGCCTCGAAGTTGTAGTAATCTGTCTCAACTTCGGGACCGTCCTGAATTTCAAACCCCATGGAGGTGAAAATGTCTTCTATTTCATACTGTATCTGGGATATGGGGTGGAGCCTGCCCAGCCGCTCCCGTTCGGTGGCTGCGGCATTGTCAAGGGTGACGTCGATCCATTGCTTTTGTATCTTTTCTTCCGAACCTGATTTTGCCAGCTCTGTGATCCTGGCCTCAAGGGCGGTCTCAATTTCGCTTTTATACTGGTTGGAGAGTTTTCCAATGGCGGCGCGTTCGTCCGGCTGAAGGTTTCCGACGGAACGCAGTATCTGGGTGAGGGCGCCTTTCCTGCCGAGGTACTTGATCCGCAACTCCTCGATCGATTCAACGCTTTTTGCTCCGGCTATGGCCGCGAGGGCCTCGCTTCGTAATGTCCCCAGTTCCTGTTCCATGTGATCGTTCCCTGCGGTCACAACCGCGTTATGACCAATAGGGTCAAGGACCGGTAAAAGTCAAGAACAATGTGATGAATTTTTTTGTCCGTGATCTATCCCCTCGTCCGCCTCGTATAACACACCGTCTACTTTTTATTGCTAACAGTTGATTTCGGGAAACTGTCAGGCATTCAAAGCATTAATGGCTATCTTCGCGGCGCCGAAGGAGGGAACCTTTACGGGATCTTCCACGGCAAAGATGGCGCATTTACCCTTGAAGCCCTTGAGCACGCGGTCGTTGACGACCTGCTTTGCCGCCGGCAGAATGAATTTATGGGCCCTGGATACGCCGCCTCCGATAAGGATGGCTTCGGGGTTAAGGATATTTATAAGGTTGGCAAGTCCGAAGCCGACGAAGGTCGCATATTCTTCGAGTATCTTGATTGCCGTTTCGTCTTTTTTAACGGCCTCTTCATTGATGATCAACGCCGACAGCTCTTCCTTCTCGAGGCGTGCATTTATCGAAGACTGCTTGTTCTTCTTGAGGTGCGCGCGGGCCAGTTCCACCAGGGCCGGGGCGGACGCGTACCGCTCCCAGCACCCGCGGCTGCCGCAGGGGCATTCCCTGCCGTTATAATCGATGGACATGTGGCCCACTTCCATGACATTCCCCGCCTGGCCGGTGTAGACCCTGTTGTCAATGACAACGCCGCCGCCGATGCCGGTGCCGAGTGTTATCATGGCCCAGTTGCGGTACTTGCTGACATTTTCCTTCCACCATGCCCCGATGAGGGCCACTGTTGCGTCATTTTCCAGGAAAACCCTGGAGCCGGTCAGGGACTCGATGTTCTTAACGATGGGGTGGTTGTTGAATTCGGGGATGTTCGGCGCCTTGACTATGAGCCCTTTTTCCTTGTCAATGGGGCCCGGGGTGCCGATGCCGATCGCCTTGATGTCGATCTTTGAAACGGAAGCGGAGGTCGCGAGATTTTCGATGAGCTTGATGATGCTGTCATCGATCTCCTTCGCGGTCTTCAGGGTTTCGGTTTCCCTGAAGCTCAACTCCTTGCCGGAGCGGTCGGTGAGGATACCCTTTATTCTTGTCCCGCCTATGTCTATGCCAACAAACATGCCCATGACTCCATGGATAATTTTTTGATACGAAAGCCCGTCTCCCCGTGCTTATTTTAAAAGAAAAAATGGCCAGCAATAAGTAAAGAAAAATTTTTCATTAAAAATAATTTCATCAGGGATATAGCTCGCGGAACTTGTCCGAAAGGTATTTCATGAAAGGCCCCACCTGGACCTCGCCTCCGGTGATTTCCATCACCAGCTCGGCAAAGGTGTAGCGCGAGCCGTGGCGGTGGACCCTGTCGCGGAGCCATCCCAGCAGGGTCCGCATATTGCCCTGTTCAATTTCTGATGGGATGGACGGGTGATCCTCCAGGGCCTTGTTGTAGAGCTGCGCCGATAAAAGGTTGCCGATCGTATAGGTCGGGAAATAGCCGAAAGAGCCATGGGCCCAGTGGATGTCCTGGAGACAGCCCCGGGCGTCGTCAGGCGGCGTGATCCCGAGGTAATTCCTGTATTTTTCGTTCCAGACTGACGGGATCTCCCCGGTTGACAGGGACCCCCCGATGAGGTCCTTCTCGATTTCAAACCTGATGAATATGTGGAGGTTGTAGGTCAGTTCGTCCGATTCCACGCGGATCAATCCCGGCCGTGACCTGTTGACGGCGCGGTAAAACTGATCAAGGCTTATGCCGTCCAGCTGACCCGGGAAATGCTGTTTGAGGATCGGCAGGTAGTGTATCCAAAAGGAGCGGCTCCTGCCGATGATGTTTTCCCAGAGCCGTGACTGGGATTCGTGGACGCCAAGGGAAATGGGCTGGCACAGGGGCGTGTTCACCAGGTCGAGGGGAAGCCCCTGGTCATAGAGGGCGTGGCCGCCCTCATGGACCGTGCTGAAGAGCGCCGACAGCAGGTCCTTTTCATCATAGCGGGTGGTGATCCGCACGTCATAGGGCGAGAATGAAGTGGTGAAGGGGTGCGCTGACCGGTCCTGGCGGCCCCTCCTGAAGTCATAGCCCATGTCCTTCAGGACGACAAGACCGAAGGCCTCCTGCGCTGCGGTGCTGAATTTCTGGTTGAGAAAGCCGGTGTCCGGGGATTTTTCATGGCCGGTGATCTCCTTTACCAGGGGAACCAGCTCACCCTTCATCTCTGAGAAGAGTTGTTCCACGGTTGACGTCTTCAGGTCGGGCTCGAAGAGGTTGAGAAGGGCGTCATACCGGTGTTCGGTAAAGCCGAGGCAATCGGCCTGTTCGCGGTTCATTTCGATCAGTTCGGCAAGGATTGGGGCGAAGGCGCCGAAGTCTGACCTCGCCCGGGCATCGACCCAGATCGAGTTCGCCTTCGCGGTCGTCCGGGCCATCCGCGACACCAGCTGCTCCGGTATTTTGACCCTCTGGTCGTAGGTCCTTCGGGCGGCGCGGAGCATGCTCACGTCAACGGCAAAATAGTCGCCGCCCTTTGATTCCCGCTCCGCGTCTTCAAGAAGGCGGGCGGTTTCGTCAGATATGAGCCACTGGTGTGCCAGCTCTGAAAGGAGCGCCATCTGCTCCGAACGGGCGGCGACGCCTCCTTCGGGCATGTAGGTTTCCATGTCCCAGCCCAGTATCGCCATGGTCTGTTCCAGGATGCTGATGCGGGCCCAACGTTCTTTGAATGTATCAAGAGCTGATGGCATTGTGATATCTCTCCTCTAAGGTGCGGATATAATTAATCTAATTGTGATAAAAAGCAAGTAGGATTATGCAATGGCTTTTTTGCCCTGGACCGGGGCAGGTTCATGCCCGGGTTCCCCGGGCGGAGTATGCGAGTGGGAGAGGGGTGGCTTCCCCTCAGCTTCGGTATCCCATTCCTGGGCGGGTTGTTCCTGGATGCCCATTCCAGTCTCGGGGTCAATTCGTACAGGCTCCTCTTCGCCATGGCCGGCGTGCTGATTATTATAAGCCTGGTCTGCGTCGTTGCCATTGACTTTGATAATACTGGTAATTCATAACCTGGCAACTCTCCAGCATTTTTATACCCCCTGTCCCCCAGAGGGGGCATGTATCAATACTTTCATCCTTTGACATTTACATCTCCTGTCATTCCAACCCTGCTTGTCGGTATGATAAATGGTATATTATTCTCAATGCTAAACTATTATTCCTGATCCCGGAATTGCGGGATTCATCGAAATGGAGGGTCTGCAGCGGGATTAATGTAATAATAAAGAAAACATATTGAATATTTTTCTGGTGATTTATTTAATTGCTGCAATATTCGATACACGACCCCTCCGGGGGTCGGGGGGATATACATGTTTCCATCAGGAAATTAATTCTTATGAAAAAAATCGACCTTCACACCCACACCACGGCTTCGGACGGCATCTATACCCCGCGGCGGCTCATCGACTTCGCGGTGCGGAACGGCCTGGTCGCCATGGCCATCACCGACCACGATACCGTTGACGGCCTGCCCGAGGCGATGGATTACGCCAGGTCCATCGGCTTCCGGCTGTACCCCGGCGTGGAGTTCAGCATCGAATATGAGACCGGTTCCTTCCACCTCATCGGCCTCAATCTTGATTATACCCATCAGGGACTGCGGGATACCGTGAAACGCCTTGCCGAGTACAGGGACACCAGGGCTTCCCGCATCATCGAAGACCTGAAAAAACACGGCATCGGCATCCCCCTGGACGAGGTCATGGCCGAGGCGGGGGGAGGGGCCATCGGCCGCCCCCATATCGCCCGTGTCATGGTGAACCACGGCTATGCCGCCAATATCAGGGACATATTCAAGAGCTACCTGGTGAAGGGAAAGCCGGGATACATCAAGAAAGTCCGCATTGAATTCAGCGACGCGGTATCAATTATCAAGGAAAGCGGCGGCATCCCGGTCATTGCCCATCCGGTATCCCTGGAATGCAGGGACATGGCTGAGTTCGAAGTCCTGCTGAAGGGTTTCATTGACGCGGGCGTGGAGGGCATGGAGGTCTACGCGTCGATGCATACGCCAGAAATGGCAGAGCAGTACCGGGTCCTGGCCGTGAAATATAATATGCTGATGACCGGCGGGAGCGATTTCCACGGCGACAAGGATGAAACAATAGGAAATTACCAGAAGGAAAGCCCCATTCCTTTTGAATTATACCCGCAGCTTGAAGAGTATATCGGGAAGCGGTTATAGCAGTATTAAAAACCTGCCGCAGTGGGTGCAGAGAGATATGCCCTTGCGCTCCTTGATCTGCTCGACATAGAAGGGCGGTATCTCCATGTGGCACCCGGAACAGCTGTTTTTCTCCACGATGGAAAAGGGATTGTCGCGCTTCTTCCTCATCCGCTCGTAATAGGTAAGTGAACGGTTGTCGATGAGTTTTCTCATGGACTCGATCTTCTTGGCGACCGATTCGCTCTTATCACCCTCGTCGAGGAGCTTGTAGAGGCTGTCCAGACGTATCAGCAGGTCGAGGTCAGACGACGGGACGCCGGAAAGGTTATCGGGTTTCCCGGCGGCGGGCTTATCCTTGGTTGATATGGATTCAAAGTAGGATTTTGCCTCTTTTTTCAGCAGGGCGTACAGCTTCGCCGGCGTCGGCTCGCTGTCTATCATCTTTCTCTTTTCCTTGTTGGTGAACAGTCTCGCCATCATGCCCACCAGGTAGAGGTACTTCGTGCTCATCTCGGTGGGGAATATGCTGAGGAGGACATATTTGACCGGCTTTTCGTCCATGGACTGGTAATCGATCGGTTTGTCCAGTATACCGAAAATTGAAATGAGGTCGGTGACGGACTCGGTCCGGGCGTGCGGAATCGCCAGGCCGTTGCCGATGCCGGTGTTTTCCAGAGATTCCCGGTGGATCACCTGTGCGTAGTAGCGTTCTTTGTTGGTAATGCATTCCAGATCCTGGAGCTTATCCACCAGCTCCTTGATGACAAGCTGTTTTTCGGTGGATTTCAATTTGATGATTTTCTTTCGCTCAAATAGCTCTTCAAGATCCATAGTGTACCGCCAGGTAGAAAAATTGGAAGATAGTCGATTGGTAAAACTTTCGGGGCGAGAGGATTTGAACCTCCGACCCCTTGACCCCCAGTCAAGTGCGCTAACCGGACTGCGCTACGCCCCGTATCAGTTTCGTGACCAATAGTTACAGCATACCGGATCGATGTAAAGTAAATTTCTTAAAATTATTCGTATTGCCGGTGTGAAGACGACCATGGGAGGGTGCGCGGATAAGGCCAAGAATTATTAATTGACGTTCTTGAATAAAATGCCATGTTAGGCAGTGTGGATAAAAGCTCATCATGAAATCTTCATTAAAAATATATGCGCATATTCTCGTCGGTCTCGTGCTGGTGGCAGCCGTCTCCTGCTCCGGCACCTCGGGGAGCAAGGGTGTCATTGCCTTCGACAACACGCGCATGTACAGCCTGAACATAGAGGCGAGGAAATTTTATGAGGATGCCCTCCGGTATTCGCGGGATAATAAACCAGAGGAGGCCATCAAGGCCTACAGCAGGTCGATCCAGATCGATCCCAGCGTTGCCGCGTACAACGGCCGCTGCGTAGAGTACAACCGCACGGGGCGCTACGGCAGCGCCATTGCCGACGCGAACAAGGCGATAATGATGAACCCCCGGTATCCAATGCCCTATGTAAACCGCGGTAATGCCTATTTCAAGCTGAATGACCCTGACAGGGCCCTGAAAAGCTACCTCAAGGCCCTCCAGATCGATCCCCGCGATCCTGAATGCTACTTCAACCTGGGCCTGGCGTATTACAAGAAGGGGCTTCCGGAGGACGCCCTGAAATCCTATGACAAAACCGTAGAACTGGACCCGCACCATTATGCGGCCTGGTATAACAAATCCTGCCTGGCTTCACAGAAGAAGGACCTGAAGGGGGCAATCGCCGCCCTGGAGAAGGCCGTTGCCGAGGGTTTTTCTGATTCAGAGCGTATGAAAACCGAGCCGGCTCTGGAGAATGTGAGGAAGCTGCCGAGGTTCCAGTTGCTTCTCCGGAAGGTCGGACACGGGACAAAGCTCCGTCAATGAAAGAAACGGTGGATCTTTTCCGCCGTTTTGCCTCCAATGCCCTCAACTTCCATAAGCTCCTCCATCGTAGCCTTGCGGATGTCGTCAATGGATTTAAAGTGCTCCAGGAGGAGCTTTTTTGCCCTCGAACTGATGCCCGTGTCGTCGAGGATCGACCTGGTCGTTTTCTTGTCTCGGAGCTTCCGGTGATAGGTGATG
>DAONAJ010000103.1:0-13055 GCA_035400945.1 Spirochaetota bacterium | reverse complement strand
CATTTTCTGCCGCGTCAATGTCCGGGTATTCATGGCAGTTGAGGACGATCTTGGGCCGGAATTCGTCAAAAAGCCGGCCAACCTGATCAGGGTACGGCATAACGGTATCATCTATTACGGCGAGAGAGGATGAACAATACTCCTGAAGAACGAGGTGGATGGATGGTCCCGGCGACAGCGGATTATTCAATGAAGTGAGTATCAGAATCATACGTTGCCGGTTGCCTGCCGTAATAAAAAACAAATGGCGGAATCTATAGTACCGCCATCCACTCTTGATAATTGATTTAAAAATGAAACCAATTGTTTTGTCAAATTATAACTATTCTGCTGCCAGATTTTTTAAAATCTTTACGAAGACTGTTCCTGCAAGATGTCAGAGCTCTTCAAGAATGCCCTGTAACATTACGCATGCGTCATTATTGCTCGGCGCCGCAGGATGGGCAGAATTTAGCACCAGCCTGAAGCTTGGCGCCGCATTTAACGCACTTGGCCTCTTCTTTTTTCTCCTCTGATGCTTCGCCGGATATGGACTTCTTGAATTCCCGTATACCGCTTCCGAGGTCTTTTGCGATTTTGGGCAGCTTGTTGGCGCCAAAAATAATCAGGACGATCAGCAGTATTAAAGCGAGTTCCCAGGGGCCCACATTGGGGATAATGGCCAGTTGTACTCCCGTATTCATGGATTACCTCCATACGAATTTAGGTCATTAAAATTAAATGAAGACTTTTGTCAAATTAAATTCTGCCGGTACGGGTAAATGTTACAGGGTGGCTATAAGGCGGGGCTGAAACGGATGATTTTATCCTCGGGATCTTCGTAATACTTGACGTTATCGATAGGACTGTCAATGCGCTTGGTGCTCTTCCTGATGCTTATGATGGTATTCGGGTACGCCTTGTTTTTAATAATGATGCACGGCTCCCGCTCCATCTTCAGTTTGTCCTGGATTTCCTTGCTTTGCTCGATCAGTTTTTTCATCTCAATATTATTATTGCTCAGCTCCTTGAGCAACATGAGACAGCTTTTCTGCTTCACCGGCGGAAGCTTTGATATATATTCCTTGGGGTTCTCAAAAACCGAATCGCCGAAGCTACCCTTGAGCTTGCGTATTGATTCATCAACGGCCTGGCGCCATTTGGCGATTTCCTTATGGACATCCGCCAGCTCTTTTTCGATGAACAGGTTCCTCCCGACGCTCAACTGGGTTTCAGTCTCGTTGGGCGACCCCGACACGTTGACCATGATTTCGTACAGGGCCGTTGTCTTGCCCCCTATTATTTTACCCTGCTTCGCCACGACGCGTATTTTTGAATTGGAAAAGACGTCACAGTTGATGATCGAATCCTCGACAATGATGTCGCCCACGGCCTCGACATTGGCGTTGAGGAGATACTTTGCCGTCACCTTGCCGTTGGCGATGAGCTTCGCGTTCTCCTTCCCCACAACGCCCATTTTAACCGTGATATCGCCCTGCGCCTCTATGTGGGCGTCATCAACATTCTTCTCAATTATGATATCGCCGCGCGCCTTTACGGTAAACCCCGGCAGCACGGAACCCATGATATGGACCGACCCGTCAAAATCGATATTGCCGGTTTCGTAATTGATGTCGCCCTGGATATAGACAATGGGAAGCACCGATATTGTCTTGCCGTCCACGTCGACGCACCCGTCGATCGTCGATACGAATATATTTTCATTGTCCTTGCTCGGCTCCATGTTTGCGCCCTTATTGAAGCCATCCGTTTTCACGATTTCCGCCGGTGCCTTGTCGCCGTAAACATTGTAGCCGTCCACCGGCTTTTCTTTCGGGATCCGCCTCAGGATATCCTGCCCTTTTTTCACCTCCACGATGAAGCCGACTTCCTTGAAATCGATGCTTCCGTCTGACTTCAGCTCACCCGCCTTTTTCTGCAGGTTGATAAGGGGAAGATAATACTCCTCGTGGCCGTTGACCGGCTCCTTGCCCTGGGCAATCAGGATGCGGGTGAACTTCGGCTGGTTGGTATCGATTCCCTGCATCTGTTCGACTATCTGGTTCTGATCAAGTCGCGACAGGATGCGGTACTGGTGCATGATCTCTTCGATGTCCGCATAGGCCGGAATTCTACCGAACTTGGTAGGATACACGTAGTAATACGCCTTGAGCTTGTCCTTGCTGACGGAAAGAGGCGATATCAGCTTGATTTTCTGGCCATCAAGGACGACAAAACCGTATTCCGAGGCCTTGTAGGCGCCGATCGATTCATCGTAATAGATCCCGCGGTCGGCTTTAATGGTGAAATAATCCTTAATGACATAGTAATTATAGCCCGGATCAAGGCGCGTGGGGATCTGTTCGTCGCTGTCTATGTCAATGATCCTGGCGACTATCTCGGCGGTAAAAACAAAATTCTTAGTGGAAGAAAGGACAAGCTTTTTCTCACCGGTCTCCGAAATGGTTTCGGTCAGCATCTTATTCGCCGTGGGATCAAAATAGAATATCAGTTTTTTCATGTATATTAATACCGTAACGGTTCCGCTATTAACATTTTCGTAATAAATTTACTAAATATTAAGGATTAGATTCAATATTTTGGATAAAATAAGGATTAAATGATAAATATCAATCCTGCGGCGTTGAAATCAGCAATTTTAACAATAAAAAAGCCCTCTGGCAGCGGCCGCGAGGGCTTGTAAGCATAGGTTATATACTTATAAGTGTTATATCTTCCCCTTATGTATGAGCAATTCGGCAATCTGCACTGCATTAAGGGCCGCCCCTTTCCGTATATTGTCCGAAACAACCCACATGTTGATGCCGTTGGCGATGGATTCGTCTTCGCGGATCCGGCCTACGAAGACGTCGTCCTTGCCGGCGGCGTTTATGGCCAGGGGATATTCACTCTTGGTCGGGTTGTCGACAATCGTAACTCCCGGAGCCTTCCGGAGCAGTTCGCGTACCTCATGGGGGGTCAGTTTTTTCTCGGTTTCTATGTTCACCGATTCCGAATGGCCGTACAGGACCGGGACCCTTACGGTGGTCGCGGTTACCTGTATCGAGTTGTCGCCCATGATTTTCTTGGTTTCATTGACCATTTTCATCTCTTCTTTTGTATAGCCGTTCTCGAGAAATACGTCTATCTGCGGAAGGGCGTTGAATGCGATCTGGTGCGGATACACCTTGCGCTGGGATATCTCCTTCCCGTTTACGATGTCCTTGGTCTGGATGAGGCACTCCTCGATCGCCTTCAGACCGGTCCCGGACACCGCCTGGTAGGTGCTGACAACGATCCTCTTGATACGGGCAGCGTCATGGATCGGTTTGAGCGCCACCACCATCTGGATGGTGGAGCAGTTCGGGTTGGCAATGATGCCCTTGTTCCAGTCAACATCATTCGGATTAACTTCCGGTACAACAAGGGGAACTTCCGGGTCCATCCGCCATGCGGAGCTGTTATCCACGACAATGCATCCCTCTTCGACGGCCCGTTTGGCTACTTTTTTGCTGATATCGCCGCCCGCGGAAAAAAGGCCGATATCATATCCTTTGAAACAGCCGTCGACTACGGCTTCGGACTTTATTTTTTTTCCGCCGAAATCAAATTCTTTACCCACGGTAGTCAGGCCGAGGAACTTTATTTTATCGATGGGAAATTTCCGCTCGAGCAGTATCTTCCTGAATTCAATACCCACTGCGCCGGTTGCGCCGAGAATGACGACATTGTACTTCTTCACTTTGAACCTCCAGATAAGGCGGGGGGTATGAAGTCCGTGCCCGCAGGCGGCAGATCATATCCCGCAATGATTTTGGGTAATTGTAATTGGTATATCCGGTTGTCAACAATAAATAGCGGGACTAGACAACAATTCGCCGCTTTTTAACGTCTTTATTCTGTTTGAACACTATGGCTATATTGCCGATCAGTGCCACCAGGCCGGAGGCCGTTCTGCCCACGATCTCCTCCACCAGGTCCTTTTTCTCGTCCTTGAATTCTATGAATTTTATCTTAATCAGCTCATGGTCATCGAGGGCCTTCCCTACCGCTTCGATCAGGGAATCGGTTATGCCGTTCCGGCCCACCATCACCACCGGCCTGAGGTGATGGGCCTGGGATTTTAACGAGCGCTTCTGGCTGCCGCTGAGTGGTTTCATATGCATCCCCAACAGGTTATTTGAATGATGAGGTAACAGAAAAGAATCG
The DNA here is from genome assembly GCA_035400945.1 of Spirochaetota bacterium. Classification (GTDB taxonomy): domain Bacteria; phylum Spirochaetota; class UBA4802; order UBA4802; family UBA5550; genus RBG-16-49-21. The sequence continues at coordinate 8,867 of DAONAJ010000103.1, read as the reverse complement.
GAGGGCCGGTTATGGCAACTGTTTTTTCAGATACGCCGGTAAAAGTTGGAGCAAGCGTGGGCCGTTTCGCAAAAGGTCATCACGGGATTGCGGCGTTGTTGTCCAGGTTGAAATTCAGCATTACCATTTCCGTTTCCGGAAGTATCAGGGGGGTCAGCACAGCGGCCATGCTGGTGACGCCGTCCCATCCCTGGTAAAGATCCCCGGAGCCCACCCCGTCGCCGTTTATATCATGGACGATCTCGAAATAGAGGGGCGTCGTACCGATATTCAGACGCGGGATTACTATCTGCGTGGAGGAATATGGCAGGATCATCCATGGCTGGGTCCAGTTGGGAAGAACATAGAATATTATATAAAGCTTGTTGGTGGCGTTCACGGTCCCTGAATAGTTCACATTGATGACGATATAGGGGTCTTTATCCGGTTCAGTATCGCAGCTGATCACAATGGGAACAGCGGCCAGTAACGCTGCTACGACCAGTTTCTGGAGAAGGTTTCTTATCAACTGTCATCCCTCCTTATTAGAGCCGCATTCGGTCAGTATACCCGGGCCGGATCAAGGGTTATGGTCAGGGATTTCCACTCCAGGGGGAGGAGTTCCAGCTTGGTCAGCTCCTCCGGCGTACCGGAATGGGTTTTATCGAGATAACCGGTGCAGGGCTCGCCGGCATCAACAACGCCGTTGCCGTCGGCGTCCCAGAAGGCCATGAGATACAGCGTGAAAGAACCCACTGTGGGATTAAACAGCATGTTGCCGTCGGCGCCCTGCTGGAGCCAGGGATTAGTCCAGTCATTGTTGGAATAATATACCAGATAGACCTTGTTTGTGCTGCTGATCTGAATGATATTGGTGGGATCATTGGCAATTTCAATGGATACCCATAATTTCGGGGCCTGGTCATCCAGATCTCCCGTCACTTTCGAGCAGGATAACAATTGGAATATGATCAGGAGAACCGCACCGGCTATTATGCTAGTCAATTTCATATAGTGCACCTGTTTTATGCTGCTACATATATTATCTCGAACTTTACTAATAAAATTAATACTTTAATCGATATTTGTCAAAAAAAAGAGGGGAGTTTCTTCCAAGTGTTACCGCCCCCCGGATACCGTGATTAAGAATTATTGGCTTGAATATAATGACGCTCTTGTTTAGAATAGGTGCCGGCAGGTGCAACATGAAACTGACAATCCAGGTTATTACGCTAATCCTTCTTCTCCGGTTTATGGCATATGCCAATGACACCAAACCGGGCAGGTGGGGTTACCTGGTGCAGAATCCGGCCCTGACCGATAACTATCTGGAACCTGTTATGCGGAGCTACACCGTCCTGTGCATGACTGGGTTTAAAATCGGCAAAACAGGCGATATTATTGTCGAATCCGCCGCCGTGACGGATAAAATCAGTTCCCTGGCCCGAAAGCACCACGTGACGCTCTACCCTCTTGTTTCATTCACATCCGCGGCCCTGGGACACAGGATACTTTCCTCCAGGATTATGCGGGAAAAAACTGCGGTTAAACTATCAAATTTTATCCGGTCAAAGGGGTTTGCCGGGGTCCATCTTGATTTCGAGTATCTTCCCCCTGAAGACGCCGCAAGACTGGGGGAGTTTCTTGACTATCTGCGCAGGGAATATTCCGGAAAGATAACCATGGCCGTGTTCCCCCCCGAGGGGTTCCCCGAAAAATGGAACCGCTTCCATGACCTTGATATCATCTCATCCCGCGTGGATGAAATTGTCCTCATGTGCTACGATCTTCACGGGACCCATACCGGACCGGGGCCGGTCACCGATATACGGTGGGCAGAACAGAACATCAAGAGGGCCCTGGAGCGCATGAGACCTTCCCGGATATGGCTCGGCATTCCGGCCTATGGATACCGGTGGTGCGGCGGTAAAGCCGTTGCCCTCTCCGCCCGGGAGGGGGCCAGGCTTACGGAAAAATATTCCCCGGCGCGCGATACTTCGGGCACCCTGCGCTTCTTCTACTCTGACACCGGCCGTACCTGCACGGTATATATCTCCGATAAACAGACACGGTCCCTGCTGGAGAAACTCGCCTCCGATTACGGTCTTGCCGGCACCGCCCTCTGGCGCATCGGCTTCGATGACTAGCTTTTAGAATATATGGGGTTGTCTCAGAACCCCCCCACCCCCCCCAAAGGGGGGCTTTTTTACTTCGTTCTGTTCATAAAAGTCCCCCTCCGGGGGATTTAGGGGGCATTTTAGGACAGCTCCATATAAGATATACATGATTAAGGCGAAATCTGCTTCTTCTTGTACACGTATGAGCTTGATTGATAAGCGAGAGGGAGGGTCAGGAGCCATCCCGCTCGTCCGCCTCATATAACGTCCATGTGGACTCGGCGGAATCAGCGACATCCTTGTCGCTTCCTCGCGGGACAGCTCCTGGCCCCATGATTATAACAGCCCCCATTATTATACAGATTTCGCCCTGAATGCTTTATTAATTAATTTGTACTAACAAATTTTTATCAATATATATAAAAATTAATTAATATATTAATGAAAATTCCGATAATTTAAATGAGACATAAATAATCTTCTTGAGGGGAGCCATGGCACACAGAAAAGCGAAAAAAAAGAATTTCAAACAGCTGCTGGCGAAGTACCTGGATATCAAGGGATTGGACATCATCTTGGTTCTCGAGGATGGGAACGAAATCGAACTTTATAAAAACAGATCGATTGAAGGCGACATGATTGTCACCTTTGATGTGAACAACGGGGAGAAAAAAATACCCCTTAAAAAAGTCAAGCATGTGGACATGTATGCGGCGTAACATAAAAAAAAGCCCCCTGAAAGCGCGGAGCCGTAACCGCATTTTCATGGGGCTTTTCCATACCAGCACAATCAGTACCGATCCTCATGACGAGGACGCGGAATCCGGCACCAGCCAGGGGACTAATTCTTATTCATCCCGGCAGTGACGCCGGCAGCGGCGGTCTTTTCTATGAGGGATCGATCGACAAAATCGAGCTTTAACTTCTTCAGGGTTCTTTTCTTCGGAATCCCGTCCTTGTCCCAGCCCCTCAGCTTGTAATATCTGGGAAGCAGCTTATCCATGCGCACCACGGTCTTCTTGTTGCCGGGGAGGAGCGGCACATCGGTGAACCTCTTCGCCAGCTTGTCATGGTTCTTGTTTATCCCCTCGCGGAGGTTGAAGAGTCTCTCCATGTTATAGCCGCGGTCGCCGATGCGTATCCATCTGCCGAAATCGATTTTCATGCCCGTGGCCTCCTTCAGGGCTTTTGAATGAGGCAGGAGGAAGGGTACATGTATCGGAAGGGCCCAGGGCGGCAGTTTGATGGTCAGGGCTATTATACCCCCGATGTTGCTCATGATGCCATTGACGATCTTCGAAAGGAGCGGCTTGCCGGGAAGCTTGTATGCCGGACCCGGATAAAAGGTCCATCCGGTGAACAGGCAGTTGCCGCCGGCGCTTATCGTCGCCATAAGGTTCTGGGTCAGTATCGTCCAGGGGTGCTTGCCGCGGTATTGGTGCTGGTTCATGGTGGCCGGTCCGGTCACTTCCATGTACACGCCGTAGCCCGAGTCGAGGTGGCAGGCGCCGCGTGACGACGTGGCGTAACCCAGGGCCTGGGCCACGGTTCCCCGCGGCTCATAAGCCGGGAATTCAAGGCCCTTGGCATGGGGAGCGAAATCCTCCCCGCCGTATTTCTTCGACAGGAACCGGACGCCCTCGGCAAGATCATTGCCGATGCCCTTGCGGTACGCGGTATCCCTGATGGCCTTGGTGAAGGCTTCCTTTTTACCCCATTCAAGGCCGTTCTTCCAGAGCCCCTTTTCATTCAGCTCCGCGGCAAAGCCGAGGATCGTTCCCATGCTGATGGTATCCATCCCGAGGAGGTCTATCTCGTAGTTCCAGTCTATGATCGCCTTGATGTCGTCGACGAGGATGTTAGACCCCATGAGGCAGAGGATCTCGTATTCGGGCCCCTTAACCTCGTGGCCGTTGATGTTGACGACCCGGCCGCACCGGATGGGGCATGATATGCAGCCGAAGTTTTTAACCAGGTGTTTTTCCGCCAGGAGCTCCCCGCTGATGTTGTAGGCCTTGTCATAGGTCCCGACGGAAAAATTCTTCGTCGGCAGGGTGTTCCTCACCGATAGCGGGATAAGGGAAAAGGCGGTGCCGAGCTTGGGAGCTATGTCGCCCGTGGCCGGATGGTTCTGGAGCATCTTTATCCATTTCTTGATGGTCTCCTTGAATTTTTCCGGTTCATGGATCGGCACGGTCCTGGTCCCGCGGGCGGTCATGCCCTTCAGGTTCTTGGATCCCATGACGGCGCCCATGCCGGTCCTTCCGTGGCAGCGCTCCTGGGATACCACGGCGGCAAATTTGACCAGGTTCTCGCCCGCCGGGCCGATGGCCATGGACCCGGCCTTCTTGTTTTCGCCCAGCATGGCCTTCTGGGACTCCTGGGTGTCCATGCCCCAGATCTTGTCAGCCGGTTTTATTTCCACCTTGTCATCTACAACTTCAATGAAAACCGGTTTTTTGGCTTTTCCGCGGACCAGCATGCCGTCCCAGCCGGCGCGCTTCAGGTTCATGCCGAAATTGCCACCGCTGTTCGAATGCCCTATGGCTCCGGTCTGGGGGCTCTTTGCCGATATGTCATACCTGCTGGTGCAGGGCCCGCCCGACCCGGTCAGGGGAGACGTCATGACGACCAGGACGTTTTCCTCGGAAAGGGGATCTATGCCGGGCTTCAGCACGTCCCAGAGTATCTTGGTGCTGAGATACCTTCCCCCCAGAAAGAGCTCCCGGTCTGTGTCGCTTACCTGATACTCACCTATCTTCCCCGTGGTCAGGTCAATATCCAGCATTTTCCCCATATATCCTTTATACTTGGTTGCCATTGTCACTACCTCCGAATTTTAAATTCAATCAATCCCGGGCCCGGGCATCAGCTGGAATTGACGCACCCATGATGCGTCATCCTGAATAAGACGCCTCTTTGAGTTCCGGCCTGAGGCCAAGGATACGATCAAGATTTTCCACTACTTTAATTATGAGCCCGGCTTCCTCTTCAGAATATGTCTTCAGGCCGGACAAGATAAGATCAATGATATGCGCCTCGATGTTTTTCACCAGTTCCCTGCCCTCGGCCGTAATCTGTACAAAGATGTTTCTCCGGTCCTTGATGTCGCGGTTTTTTAATACCAGGGTTTTACTTTCCAGCTGGTTTACCAGGCGCGTTGTCGAGAATACCGGTATCCTCAGTTCTTCGGCGATATCGCTTACGCGCAGCGGGGACATCCTCCTGAGCACTTTCAAGAGATACATCTGCTGATAATTGAGGTCAAACTGTTCGATCTCGGCCCTCTCGAAGAGGTAAATGCTTCGCAGGGCGTGAAAAAGGAGATCTTCGATTTTGGAATGGGATAAATCTATAACGGCCTTTTTCTTCATGATGGGATAATGATATGGAATCATACCATTTGGCAACTATTTTTTGTTGCAATATGCAAATATTTTTTGGACGGACGTCCAATTGATGGGATTAGCGTGGATCGATTCGATTCAACACTATTCTCGCAGAGGCGCAAAGACGCAGAGGATCGCGGGTTTTGGAACCGATCGTAATTACCGTGTCATCGCGAGTGAAACGATGCGATCTTGTTGCTGATTGAATTCAGTATAATGGTATAACATGTATTCTTTATTATCGTTATCCGGATTGCTTCGTCGCCAAGCTCCTCGCAATGACATTATGAAAATATTGGTACTATTTTTATTATAGCTTCTAATAAAATCAATCTTCAAATAAATATAGAAAAGGTAGTATTAAACAACAATGTCTCCGCGGCTCTGCGCCTCTGCGAGAGGGTTTTTTTAAGATTAATACAGCAATACCAACCAGTTTTTCTGAATGATCCAGTCAGCATAATTAATACATGTCGAAGGGAAAAGATTTCTTTACAAAATAAACATTCCGGGCGATGTTGAAATCAATGCTACACAGGTACCGGTGGTCACTATGTCCTTGAAACTCCCTGAAAGAATAAAAAGCAACTTTGTCGATACCCGGGAAGATAAAAAACGATCGGTTATATCCCGCCGATTCATCATCGCCATTTCGGCCATTTATGCCGCCCTCATCATAACAACCTCGGTATCATTCCATGTCATCATGACCAGAAATGCCGGCATTTTAAAAGATACGCTGGCGTCCAACAGCAGGGACCTGTATCTCGGCAAAATAGAGGTCCTGGCTGAACGGCTGAAGATCAGGAACGCCTCAACGATCGACGCCGTTAAGAACGAACTGCGCGACTACAACGCTACCACGGGGGACATTCTCGGCGTCATCATGTTTACCAAGACCGAGGACGAGAATTATTTCCGCATTGCCGACACTCTCTTATTCCATGAGGATCTTACCCTTGAAATCACCCGGGCCGAGGTCGTCAGGGAACAGAAGGACATCAACTACCTGAAGATGGGGCTCCTTCACAGCGCTGTGGACCCGGACATCTATTCCCAGAGCGGATACACCTGGCAGAACGTGTATTACCCCTTTGAAATAAAAAACAAAAAGGCGGTCATCCAGTTCCTGGTCTCGGCGGCCAGGCTGCAGGCCACCATCGACTCATATGCCGCATCAACCGGGAGCATGCGCTTATTCAATATCATTTTCACCATAATGCTGGTCATCGCGGTGATCGTCCTGTCGGTCATTTTCCTCCATAACTACTCGCTTCTCATCAGCAACCTGTCGAATTTCATGAAAAAAGCCGCCGACGGCGACCTGGATGTATCGCTTAACCAGACCGGGGACGATGAGCTGAATCAGCTCGCTCTCTCCTTCAACACGCTCATAGACGAATTAAAGGAGAAAACCGTCAGGATTCCCTCTGAAGCGGAGGCGCAGCCGGAACAGGCGGAACAGACGCCCGGTCAGCAGGAGGCGCCCCGGGAAACACCGCCGCAGGGTGCGGAATCTCCGGCGGACAGCGAAAGCATGGGCGATATATTCACTACCGGCGTGTCCATGCTCAAGGAAAACAGGCTGGAAGAGGCCATCGCCATTTTTCTGACCCTCACCATAGTGAAACCCGGCGGGTTCGGCAGTTACTTCAACCTTGGCGTCGCTTACGCGAAGAAGCGCGACTACGACAGGGCGATAGCCATGTTCGAGGAAGCGGCAAGGATAAACCCCACGTTTGAAGTAACGACCCAGTATATCGAGAAAGTAAAAAAACTCCGGGACCCCGATGACTGACCCTGACCGTCTGAAAAAGACCATCGCCGGGCTTCCCGCCGAACCTGGCGTGTATATCATGAAAGACGATGCCGGTTCCATCATATATATCGGGAAAGCTTCATCCCTGAAAAAACGGGTATCCTCCTATTTCCAGAAACGCGACCTTGACATCAAGACGCGCGTCCTGGTCAAAATCGTCAGCGATATCGAGTTCATCGTCACCGACTCCGAGGTCGAGGCCCTGATCCTGGAAAGCAGCCTTATCAAGAAACACCGCCCGAAATTCAACATCCAGAAAAAGGACGACAAGCGGTACCCCTACATCGCCGTCACCCTCGGGGAGGAGTATCCCCGCGTACTCTTCACCAGGACCATACGTAAAAACGGGACCCGTTATTTCGGGCCCTATACCGACGCGAACGCGGCCCGGGGCACCGTCGCGCTCATCAACACAATTTTCAAGCTCAAGCTCTGCAGCAGGGAGCTCCCGCTGAAGAAAAACGAGCGCCCCTGCATGAACTACCAGATCAATAAGTGCAGCGGCGTCTGCCGGGGAGACATGACCGCCGCGGAATACCGAGAAATCGTCGACAACGCGGTTAAATTCCTCGAGGGCAACGTCGCGCCGGTCATCAGGAACCTCCAGGCAATGATGAAGGAATACTCGTCGCAGCAGAAATATGAAAAGGCGTCGGAACTGCGGGACATGATCTTCGACATACAAAAGATATCGGAAACGCAGAAAGTCCATGTGCCCATAGGGGCCGACCAGGACTACATCGCCATGTCGAAGCAGGGCAACGAGGGCATCGTCATACTCTTCGAGTTCAGGAACGGCGTACTCCTGGGGAGGAAGATATCCATATTCGACAACGCGGAGTACGCCGACCCTGAAGAAATCATCAGCTCCTTCATCATCGGCTACTACCGGGAATCGGAGGCGCCGCAGCGCATCATTGCCGAACGGCCCCTCTCCGACCGGGCACTTTTACAGAAGCTGCTGACCGGCCGGTCAAAGAGGAAGGTCGCCATCGGCGTCCCGGAAACCTCCGAAGACCACGGCATCATCCGCCTCATCCACAAGAACATAGACATCATCATTTCAGAGCGCATGGCCGAGCGCGCAAGCCGGGACACCCTTGCCGGGCTCGAGGGGCTCCAGGGCGCCCTCAAGCTTGAGACCCTTCCCCGCGCCATGGAATGCTTCGACATATCCAACCTGCAGGGCGCGGACGCCGTGGCCTCAATGGTATCGTTCCGCGACGGAAGGCCCGACAAATCGGGATACCGCCGCTACAGGATACGGGGCTATGAAGCCGCCGACGATCCCGGCATGGTCCACGAGGTCGTCGCGCGTCGGATACAGTACCTGGTCAACGAGGAGCTCCCCCTCCCCGACCTCATGATCATCGACGGCGGGCCCGCTCAGCTGACCCGGGCCCTTGAGGCGGCAGCCAACTTTTCCGCCGGGATCAGGATCATATCGCTGGCAAAACGCTTCGAGGAGATCTACACCGAACCCGGCCGCGGGCCCCTCCGGCTCCCCCTTTCTTCCCCGGCCCTCAAGATACTGCAGAACATCCGCGACGAGGCCCACCGCTT
>DAONAJ010000102.1:0-13234 GCA_035400945.1 Spirochaetota bacterium | reverse complement strand
ACTCATGGCGCTCGGCGCAGAGCTGGAACTTACGCCGGGCTGCGACAAGACCGACGGGGCCATAACCAGGGCCCATCATATAATCGACCATTTCCACGAGCAATACTATATGCCCAACCAGTTCGGGAATCCTGCAAACTGGCTGGCCCATTATGAGACAACCGCCCCGGAGATAATCAGGGACACCAAAGGAGAGGTGGATGCCTTTGTCGCAGGGATGGGGACCACGGGTACCCTCATGGGGTGTTCGCGGTATTTCCGCGAGCATAATAAGCGTACCAGGGTCATAGGCATCGAGCCGACCCTCAATCACCGCATCCAGGGCCTCAAGAACATGAACGAGTCGATTGTACCGGCAATCTATGATCCATCGCTTCTTGACCTCAAGCTGCAGTGCACCGACGACGATGCCTTTGATACGACGCGCAACCTCGCCCTCCAGGAAGGTCTCTTCTGCGGCATGTCCAGCGGGGCGGCCATGTGGGGCGCCATGACCGTGGCAAAAGATCTCTCCCGGGGTTCCACCATTGTCGTCCTTTTTCCGGACCGCGGCGACCGGTACCTCTCAACTGAAGTATTCAGGTCCGTCTGCGCTATTTGCCCGCCCTGACGTCTCGGTCGAGTTACAGACCGGCAACGCACTATTGCAATCCAGCCTGAACTGCTTGACATTAATGGCCCCAGGTATATTAATTATTGATATTAACAATACCGGAGGATGACATGAAATGTGGCATTGGAGCTATCAATGACCGTTTGACGGATGATTTTTTCAACGATATCGTCGGCGAGCTCTGCAGGCCCGAGTCGTATCAGTCGGTATACCACCGGACCTATCATGATTTTCCCATGCCTTCCGTGGAATCTCTCAGGGAGTTCGTGGACCTGATAAAGTCGATACTGTTCCCGGGCTATTTTGTCAATTCCGACGTAAAACCAGAGACCATGAAGTTTTACATCGGATCGTCAATCGATATAGCATACCGCAACCTTGCTGAACAGGTAAAGCGTGGTTTCTGTTTTTCCTGCGCCGAGGCCGGCGAAACAGACCATGAATGCGAGGATTGCGAAAGAAAATCCAAGGACGTCTCTCGCGTGTTCCTGACTTCATTGCCGCGGCTCAGGCGCCTGCTGACCCTGGACGCGCAGGCCGCGTACCATGGTGACCCTGCGGCAAAGGGGGTGGGGGAGACGATTTTCTGCTATCCCAGCCTGTCAGCCCTTGCCAACCACCGCATTGCCCATGAGCTGTATTGCCTCGATGTCCCCCTGATCCCGAGGATTATTTCGGAAATGGCCCACTCCGAGACCGGGATTGACATACATCCGGGGGCGAAGATAGGGGAATCATTCTTCATCGACCACGGCACCGGGACCGTTATCGGGGAAACGGCAGTCATCGGAAACAATGTCAGGATTTACCAGGGCGTCACCCTGGGGGCAAAGAGTTTTCCCCTTGACTCATCGGGGAGCCCCATCAAGGGCATACCGCGCCATCCCATCGTCGAAGACGATGTCATAATCTATTCAGGGGCCACCATACTGGGCAGGGTTACCATCGGAAAGGGCGCTGAGATAGGGGGCAACGTGTGGCTCACCAGGGACGTTGCGCCCGGTTCCCATGTCATGCAGAGCAGGGCCGAAGAAAACTTTTTCGGCGACGGGCTCGGGATCTAGACGCCTTTCCGCTTCATAAGCTTCTGCGCGGCGGCGTTCACCGGGTCCCATACCGGCGCAAAAGGCGGGGCGTAGCCCAGGTCAAGATAGGCAACATCCTCTATTTTCATTTTTGCGGTGACCGCGGCGGCAATGACGTTTGTCCTCAGCGCTGCTCCGTCGGTGCCGGCCACCTCGCCGCCGATCAGATCACCGGTATCCGCGTTCACGGTGAGGATAACGGTAAGATCCCGTGATGATGGATAGTATGATGCCCGCGACCTCCAGAGGACGGATGCTGAATCAGCACGAATCCCTTCCCGCGCCGCATCTTCGGCGTTAAGGCCTGTTTTGCCAACCTCGAGATCAAAAACCTTGACGAGCTGTGAGCCGACGGAGCCCCTGAACACTTCATCTGCGACACCGGCCGCCTGGAGCCCCGCTACCCGGCCCTGCTTGTTGGCAGTGGTCCCCAGGGGGAAATAAACGTCATTGCCGGTTATAAGATTTTTAACAGTTGCGCAATCTCCGGCGGCAAAAACATCCGGGATATTTGTCTTCGATTTTTCATCAACGATGATTGCTCCGCGCTCATTCATAAGAATGCCGGAACCCCTCAGAAAATCGGTTGCGGGTAGTATCCCTGCAGAGGCAATGATAAAATCAGCCGCGTGAATCCCGCCATCTGTGGTTACGGAGAGACTGTTGCCGGATTTTTCGATTTTATGTATAGAAGCCGAAGCATGGATTTTGACCCTGTTGTCAAGAAGGGTGCGGGTGATGATTTCCCGTATTTCCGGCGACAGCGGCATTGCCACTGAGCTGAATTTTTCTATAATGGTGACGTCTATTGATTTCTTCCGGAGCGCTTCGGCCATTTCAAGACCTATAAAACCGCCGCCGATGATTATCCCGGAATGGGGTTGGCGTTTCGCGAGATATTCCTTGATTTGCACGCCCTGGGCAAGATTACGGAGGAAAAAAACATCGGAATTATCAATTCCCGCGATTTGAGGTACAACGGCGCGCGCGCCTGTGGCTATGACAAGTGTTTTGTAAGACAGCTGCATTGTTTCTCCGGCTGAACGGGCGGCAATTGTTTTTTCCGAAAAATCAACGGCGAAAACCTCGGTATTCATGCGGATTTCTATGTTTCGCTTGGTTATGAATTCACTGACGTCAATGGCTATCAGGTCTTCCGATGCCTTAACTTCGTCGGAAATATAATAGGGCAGTCCGCATGCTGCATAAGAAACATGCTGACCCTTTTCCAGAACGATTATCGATAATTTGCTGTTTTTCCTCCGGGCCTGTGATGCAGCGCTCATACCCGCCGCATCTCCGCCGATTATGACAATATCATAATTTTTCATAAAAGCACCTGCCCGAAAAAAATAAATGTACTGTTTTAAGACATGCTATTTTATAATAAATATAAAAAAAATAATGAAATGTCAAATGAGATAATACAGAAAAATCTAAAATACTGCAAAACTATGTTGACATTGTTTAAGAAAATTAGTAAATTCTGAATAATCCCATTTATGGAGGAATAATTGAAAATTAATATTACAGCAAATGCCCGTGCAAAATTGCGCAAGGCGCTTATCGAATCTGGATTTCATAAACCTGCCCTCAGGGTAGTGTTTTCCGGTTTTGGTTGAGGCGGCCCCCGTCTGGGACTGGCTCTGGATGAGCTGGAAAACTGCAGTGACCAGGTCGTTGAAAGCGATGACATCAAAATTCTTGTTGATGAGCGTGTTTCAGGTTTTCTTGAAACGATTCCCGCTTTGACCGTCAACTATATTGAATCAAAATATGGTTCCGGGTTTGTTTTTGAAGGCCTCAAAACCTGTTGATTCTTTTATCTCCAAAATCTCCTGATTTAATAAAAAAGCGGCATTGCAACATGCCGCTTTTTTTATTTTTCGTTATATACCACGCCTAAAAATTATCAGCAAGTACCTCGAAGTATGACTTCGGGTGGAGGCAGGTCGGACATGCCTCGGGGGCGCTGTCGCCTTCATGGATGTAACCGCAATTGCGGCATTTCCATTTTGTATTCTGTTTTTTCTTGAAGACAGATCCGTCCTTGATGTTGTTCATAAGGGCAAGATATCTCTCCTCATGATGCTTTTCGACTTCGGCGATTTTTCTCCAGGCGATGGCTATTTCTTTGAAGCCTTCCTGATCGGCAATGTCGGCGAAAGAGGGGTAGAGCCTGGTGTGCTCTTCATTTTCACCCTCAGCGGCCGCTTTCAGGTTGTCCACGGTGTTTCCAATGACGCCGGCCGGATAGGAAGCAGTTATTTCAACGGCGCCGCCTTCCAGGAACTTGAAAAAGCGCTTCGCGTGCTCCTTCTCGTTATCGGCTGTTTCCAGGAAAATTGCCGCAATCTGCTCATAGCCTTCTTTCTTTGCCTGTGACGCGAAGAAAGTATATCGGTTCCTCGCCTGTGATTCGCCGGCAAAGGAAGCCAGAAGATTTTTTTCGGTTTTGGTACCTTTTAAACTTTTCATTCTTTTCTCCTTAATGATGATATAAGGGCTGCGATGCCCTTGCATGTCGCATGACCGGCACCGTGCCGGTTGAATCAAGCGCCCTGTCCCGCAAGACCGGTGTAGAGCATAAGGTTGAGCACACGCTGGCCGAGTTCACGGTCTTTCATCAGGAGACCGTTACCGTCGCTGCCGATAAGCCTGAGCTCGTCAAGTATCTCGAGTGCCGAGGCCTCTTCTTCGACCTGCTCGGCGACGAACCACTGGAGCATATTGTTTGTCGCGTGATCCTTTTCGGTTATGGAAAGGTTGACGAGATCATTGATGAGGCCGGTCACCTTCTGCTCATGCTTGTATATTTCTTCAAAAACATTCTCAGGGGATTTCCATTCAGTCGGCGGGGCATCAATGGCCTTCAGCATGACCCTGCCGCCCCTGTCGTAGATGAAACGATAGAATTTTCTCGAATGAGCGAATTCTTCGGCGGCCTGTACCTCCATCCAGTGCGAAAAACCTTTAAGGCCCTTGCTCTGGAAATAGGCCGACATGGACAGATACAGGTATGCTGAATACTGCTCCGCATTCACCTGTCTGTTGAGAGCTTCTTCTATCTTCTTGTTTATCATGATATGCCTCAAGTGACGTTATTTCTTCCAGAGCCCGTGCAGATTGCAGTATTCACGCACTGTTGACCCCTCGTCAACGCAGCAGAATTCAGCTTCAGGCTCCTGACCCGGCTTGAGAAACTTCCTGTCTGAGGTGCCGTTCGCTGAAATGACCTGTATCCATTCTATGTAATGCTTTTCTTCCATCGGGTGGGCAACTTCGCCTACCTTGGCTTTGATCCCATGATCGGTTTTGCTGACGGCAGGAACGTGCTTTTCCTTTGCCGCATCGGTTGTGTTTTCCTTGAGCTGGGTCATTTCCTGGCCGCAGCATACGAGCGTGCCGCCGCCTTCATGGATTATCTCGACCATATTGCCGCAAACCTGGCACTTGTAAATTTCGAATCTCTGTGTCATGATGAACCTCCATATAAAAATTTGTTAAGGGACAATCCCTTACGCAGCGAACAGGATCAAAGGGTGACTTTTCCCTTGAATATCCGGTACGCGTATATAGTGTATCCAATCACGATGGGCATACCGATCAGTGCGATGATAAGCATGACCGTAAGCGTCAACTGGCTGGATGATGAGTTGTAAATGCTAAGGTTAAGATCCCCGCTGCCTATAGAACGGACAAGGGCGGGGAACTGAAGCGATCCGGCAATGCCCCACAAACCCATGAACGAGAGGGATGAGAGTAAGAAAGCCGGAAGACCGTTGCCCTTGCCGAGCTGAATGGCGGTCATGAAGATTGACGCCAGGACAATTCCCGCGCATACCCAGCCGGGGATGTTGGCCATGCTTCCGGGGATGAAAATCCCGGTTAGGACCCCCGATATGACCATGAGTATTCCGTATGCAATCGCTATTTTCTTTCCGGCTGCGACAAGACGATCATGGAGTTCGCCCGTGGTCTTCAGCGCCCCATAGGTGCAGCCCTGCAGAAGAATTGCCGAAAACCCGAGAAGGCCGATGGCAAGCGGGTAGGGGCGGAGCAGGGTAACGAAATTGCCGGTGAATTCCATCCTGTCGTCGAGTGGAATGCCCAGTATGACATTGCCCAGGGCCACTCCGAAAAGAAGAGCGGGCAGGAAACTGCCGATGCTGAAGGCCCATTTCCAGAAGGTGCGCCTTGTCTCATCAAGGGACCAGAATTCAAGCGATACGGCCCTGAAGATGAGGGCAAATAGCACAATCATGAGGGCAAGGTAAAAGCCGCTGAAGACCGTAGCGTACACATGGGGGAAGGCGGCAAAAAGGGCTCCGCCTCCGGTTAACAGCCAAACTTCATTGCCGTCCCATACGGGTCCTATTGCGGTAAACAATGCGGTTATATCTTTTTTGTCTTTTGCCATGAAGGGCAGCATCGCTCCAATGCCGAGGTCAAAACCGTCAAGAATCGAATATCCTGTGAAGAGAATTCCCACCAGGAAAAACCATGTTATCTGGAGTATCTGCAATGTTTCCATATTATTCCCCCACGTATCCGATGGTGATTTTATCCGGCCCTTTGCTGATTATGCTGAATAAAATCTTGAGAAAAACGGCGAACAAGAGGCAATAAATGGCGCTGAACGCTATTATGGAAACAAGGATCTGCCATGCCGGTACAACCACAGAGGCGGCTTCGGCGGTTTTGAGAACCTTGTAGACGGCCCACGGCTGTCTTCCAAATTCAGCCGCCATCCATCCCAGTTCGTTGGCGATGAAGGGGAGCGGCACGGCTGATATCAGCACCCATAAGAACCAGCGGGCTTCGAATAGTTTCCTGCTGATCATGAGGATCGCGGAGATGACTGCCAGCAGGGCAAAGAGCGAACCAAGGCCTATCATGCCATGGTAGGTAAGATATGAAAGCACTACTGAAGGCAGTTCTTCCTCCTTGAAATCATCAAGTCCCTGCACCCTGGCTTCGGGATCAAAATAAATGGCAATGCTCAGGAGTTTGGGAACCGCGATTTCCAAATGGGTTTTTTTCCGGGATGGAT
This sequence comes from Spirochaetota bacterium, assembly GCA_035400945.1. Lineage (GTDB taxonomy): Bacteria > Spirochaetota > UBA4802 > UBA4802 > UBA5550 > RBG-16-49-21. The sequence goes on along the minus strand of DAONAJ010000102.1, from coordinate 6,483 downwards.
CTGGAATGCCGATGACGGACATGGGCGCGCCATTCTGACCCTTCCACAGGGCCTCAAAGGCGGCCATCTTGGCAGGCTGCGTCTTTGCCACCTGCACCGAATGTCCGTGGCCTGAGCCGAACTGGAGGATGGCCATGGCCACATAGATCCAGAGAGCAATTGTCAGGAGCGGCTTGGCGGAATCCAGGTCGCGGTTTTTGAGGAGATACCATGATCCGATTCCGGCGGTGAAAAGGGATCCGGTGATCCAGCCGCCCATGACGGTATGCAGGTATCTGATGAGCGTTGAGTCATTGAATGCCGCTGCAAAAAAGTCCTTGAGAACAGCACGGCCGCCTTCAATGGCGAACCCTGCAGGGGTCTGCATCCATGAATTGGCTATGATGATCCAGAGACCGGAAAGGTGTGAGGCAATGAAAACGAGGAACGCAGAAAGCAGAAAGACTCCCCGGGAAACGCGATTTCTGCCGAAAACAAGAATACCAAGGAAAACCGATTCCATGAAAAAAGCGAAAACACCTTCAGCGGCGAGAGGGGCGCCGAATATATCCCCGACCATCCGTGAATAATTGGACCAGTTCGTTCCGAAGGAAAATTCAAGGACTATGCCGGTGGCCACTCCCATGACGAAAACAAGCCCCAGCACCTTAATCATGAAATTGGATATTTTTTTATACAGATCGTTGTTGTTCCTGAAATAAATAGTTTCAAGAATCACAACGACCAGGGTCAGCCCCAGGGTGAGGGGCGGAAAAATGAAGTGGAAACCCGCTGTTAATCCGAATTGTATTCTCGAAAGAATAACGGCATCCATTCGATTACCTCCATATTTTCATGGTAAGATCGGGAGTTCACTGCATTCTGACTAGTCTTCGTAGGGCTCAAACTGGTCTTTTTCCACGCCGCATTGCGGGCAAACCCAGTCTTTGGGCAGCTTGTCAAAAGGTGTTCCTGGCTTAACTCCGTTGTCCGGGTCACCCGCTTCTGGGTCATAGACATATCCGCATACTGAACATACATATTTTTTCATATTTATAGCCTCCGAATCATTTTGTATTTAAGACGTGCACGGCTGTGAGAAGCCAATAATGGTTTGTTATACGAATCTTCAATGTTTCATAATTATAATGCATATATTCAATTTGAAAACAATTTTTTTGAAAAACAATAAATGATGAATAAAAATTATATAAGACTAACATTTGTAATAGTTATAAATTACAGACTAACGCTAATTTGGCAAGTAAAAAAATGAACCCACCGTGATTTTTTAAAATTACAAGAATGTAATAATCCAGTCGCCATGCCGGCGCCTATGGGAATGTCGTGTTCTGAAAGGAATCCAACAAGGACAAAGAACGCGATTATCTATAGCACTTCTTGCAAATGCCTTTAAAATAGATATGTCTCTCGGAAATATGGTGACCCTGTATTTTCCTGCTGACGCTCAACCGTTTATCAATGCTCATCTGTTCAAGTTCTATGTCATAGAGCATGCCGCAGTTGAGGCATTTAAAATGGCCATGGAAGGAAAGGTCAGCGTCATACCGCACTTCATTATCCTCTATGGTGATGGGTGAAACCAGGCCTTTTTCCGACAGGGTCTTGAGAGTGTTGTATATGGTAGTTTTTGAAAGCGTGGGTATCTGCTTAATGACTTCTTCATAGATCATATCCGCGGTAGGGTGGGTCTTGTTGTGGGCAAGGTATTCATAGATCTTCAGCCGGTGATAGGAAGGGCTTATGCCGTTATCAATTAATATGTCTTTCAAGTCATTGACCACGTTATAACCTGCCCGTATAATTCATCTGGCCGGATGATTGTTACTGTCATATTCAATGCGTTAATGCCACGAGAAGCATTAATGATGAATTCTCGGCGCCACCTTGAGTATATGTCTATTGTATTTCCTTTTCAAGTTTCCGTGTGATATTTTTCAAAACATCGTCGTCTGGGATGTATTTCACCTTTATGCTTTCCAGCAGGCTGAATCCGCAGGACTTCAATATTTCCTCTATCTGCCCGACGCTCTGGCCGCCCCAGCCATAGGACCCGAAGGCAAGGCCGTTCCTGTTTTTGGGAGCAAGACCCTTCATGTAGGTAAGGAATGCGGCAACCGTGGGAAGCATATTGTTGTTGAGGGTCGGCGAGCCTACGCAGATGTATTGTGTGTCAATAAGTTCTGTCAGAATATCCGAAATATGGTTTGTCTGGAGATTCATCATGAGTGTCCGGTAATTACGGTTTTCAAAGGCTTCCTCTATGGCGGAAGCAAGTTTCCTGGTTGAATTCCACATGGTATCGTATATTATGAGCGCCTTGTTGGAAGTCTTGTTGGCGGACCACTCGGTGTATGCATCAAGAATCGACGGAATATTGTTCCGCCAGATGATGCCGTGGCTGGGCGCAATTACGTCAATGTTAAGCCCGGACGCGGCGGCAAGGGCTTTTTTTACCTGCTCGCCGTATGGCAGGACAATGTTTGCATAATATTTTCGGGCTTCCATCATGATGATGTCGAAAGGGTATTCATCGTCAAAACGCTCGGAGCTTGCTATGTGCTGGCCGAAGGCGTCATTGGAAAAGAGCAGGCTTTCCTCCGCCAGGTAGGTGATCATGTTGTCCGGCCAGTGAACCATGGGGGTCAGGACGAAGCTGAAGTTATATTTCCCGGTGCAGATGGAATCACCATTGTTGACGACCTTGAGGTTCAATCCGGATTTGTAATGCTCGGTCAGGCCCTTGAGCCCATTCGGGGAAGTGTAAATGGTTGCCTTGGGAGCGATCTTCGCGATTTGCGGCAGCGATCCAGAGTGATCCATCTCCACGTGGTTGGATATAACGCAATCAATTTTGGACGGGTCCACGACGGATTTAATGCGGGCGATCATTTCATCGCAGAGGTAGTATTTTACGGTATCAATAAGGGTTATTTTTTCGTCGATGACAAGATACGCATTATAGGTTGATCCGCGCTGGGTGAGATACCCGTGAAAGTTCCGCAGGTCCCAGTCTATGCCGCCGACCCAGTAAATATTTTCTTTTATTTTAACTGCCTTCATGATCCTGCTCCGTTATCGTTTCTGACTGATAATTAATATTAAATAACAAGAGGGCATGTACCGCCCGTGTATGCTTCCCGAGTACAATAATGCGGTGTCCCTATTTGTCAACTAAAGTTTTACAGGTTTCCATGTTTTTGAACTATACTGTTAACAAACATGTAATGATTACAATTCGATTCAATGACCAGGTTATTTATGATAAAAAGTGGTTGCTAATTTATGCGTTTTTGATAAAATGAAAAAAAAGCATCCAATAATATACGAAGAGGACCTCGATGAACAACAGTCTGCTGCCGCGAACAATAACGGTGTTGTCAATTTCGATTATGTTTTTTTCCTGCGGGAAAATACAGCACTATGAACTTTCACGATTCATTTCTCCGGAAACATGCGGGGGCTGTCATGGTGATATCTACGAGCAATGGAAAGGCTCGATGCATAGCCTGTCTCATGTTGATCCTCTCTACCGGGAAGTGGCGCTCCATGATCTCAAGGGTCTTACGGACAGTGACGAGATCAAGGAAGCGGAACATTGCGTTTCGTGCCATACGCCGGTCGGTTTTTTTTCAGGAATGCCTTCGAAAACATCTGACCATCTGAAGAAAATCCCTGAACTGGCGGCAAAAGGAGTCCAGTGCGATTTCTGTCATTCGGCCACGGGCGCCGGTAAGATTTATAATGCCGATCTGAAACTCGATCCCGGTCATGGCGAAAATGATCCGGGCACAAAGAGGGGACCCCGCGATGACTCAAAACCCGAGTTCCATAAGGCGGCATATTCGAAATTTCATACCAGGGCGGAAATTTGCGGCGTATGCCATGATGTGCGGCATGTCGTGTTCGGCACAAAACTTGAATCGCCGTACGAGGAATGGGAAAAGGGGCCCTATGCCGATCGGGGCATTCCCTGCCAGGACTGTCACATGAGACAGCGGCCCGGAATAGCTGCCACCGGATCGACGGAGAGGCCTGACAATCCGGGATCGTCGGCAGAGGGAGCGCCGGTCAGGAAACATATCTATAGCCACTATTTTACCGGGACGAACACCCTTGTCCCCGCGCAGTTCGGCAACAAGGACCAGGTGTCCATGGCGGAAGAGCGGCTCAAACATGCGGCAACAGTATCGATCGGCGATGCGCTAAAAAACGGCACTCTGACAGTGACCGTTACCAACAGCGGCGCAGGGCACAGCCTGCCGACCGGATTGAGCCATGTGAGGCAGATGTGGCTCGAGGTGACCGTAACCGGCGCGGGGGGGAAGTTGCTCTATAAAAATGGAGGCCTGGACCGGCAGGGACGTCTGGAGAAGGACACGGTGCTGTACAATACGGTTTTCGGCGATGGGAAAGGGAACGCGGTCATGAATGTAGCCAAGGCACGGGAAATTATCCGGGATAAAAGGATTGAACCGCTGAAAAGCTCCCGGGAATCCTTCAGACTGCCGCGGATTAATGAACCGAGCGCGACCGTTGAAGTAAAACTCTGGTACCGGCTGGCGCCGCAGGAACTGATTGATACGGTGGTCGGCGAAGGGAAAATAAAAATACCGGCTGTTCTCATGGCCTCAGATAGAAAAACCGTGAAATTAGAGTAATGCGCTCCCCAAGCCGTGAGATGAAATTTGACTAAAAGGCGGGATGTCCGGGAGGTTTATTGACAAGAACAACTGTAATCTTCCTGCTTGTATTATCCATGGCGCTGCCTGCTGCTGCAATAGATATAGACAGCGATCTATCGAAGAAAAAGTATCCGGTGAAAGAAGAGCATGGAGCCGATCTATACATGCTTAATTACTCAAAGTATATCCATTACGGGTTCTATCTCTCCCTCATAGGGCAGGCAGCGCAATACCGAAAGGGGTGGGGTGGCCTTATCGGCGGCAGGGCCGCCCTGCTGGTGGACCATATTTTTGCCATCGGCGCCGGGTATGAGTTCTCGGTCGGGGCACACCGCTCGTCCATGGACAGCGGAAACTACGCCGAGCAGTTCTATGCATCCTGGATTTCTGCCGGGAAGGATGTCAGGACCGTATACGGCGGCGGGTACATATCCTACCACATCTTTCATGGTTCAATCATAAATTTTTCCCTTGGAGCGCTGGCGGGAGGGGGACACCTCGGCAGGGACTACACCGGGGGCCCGGGGAAGAATTTTGCAATCCTTGAGCCTGAGCTGTATGTATTCGTCAACCTTCCCGCCTATGCCAGGATCGGCATCGGGACATCGTACCGCATATCATGGGGAGTGAGCTATCAGGGTATATCAGACCGAGACTTCCGCGGCTTCTCGATCGGAATCCAGGTCCAGGCCGGCATCCTCTAATGCCCCCGGTTACGACATGTTTCTCAGGCTTTCCAGGACTTCATCGGCGTGTCCGTTGACCTTTACTTTCTCCCATGCCTGCCGTATGGTGCCTTCCGGATCGATAAGGAATGTCGACCGTACAACGCCATACGATTCTTTGCCGTACAGTTTCTTTATCTGCCAAACGCCGTATTGTTTCACCACACTGCGTTCACTGTCGCTCAGCAGAGTGATGCCCAGCCCCCGCTTCTCGATGAATGTGCGGTGACTATCAACCGTATCGGGACTTATCCCGACAATCGATGCCTTTAGTTTTTTGAATTCGTGCGCCAGTCCTGTGAAATCAACTGCTTCCAGGGTGCATCCTGAGGTATTGTCCCTGGGATAAAAATAAAGGACCAGCCAGGAGCCGCGGAAGCTTTTCAGTGATACCATGTTCCCCGTTGCGTCAGGGATAGAAAAATCCGGTGCCTTGGAACCGACAGCAAGCTTTTTTTGCGCCATAATGTCCTCAAATGAGCTATGGTAATTATATTTATATTGAATCCCGTAATATGTGCCGGCACAATGCCGGAAAAAGGTCTTCATTTCCTGATTTAAGTTGCACAATAGAAAGTATACGCGTTAGAAAGCATAATGTCAACAGGCAGCAGAAAAAAAAGAATCGAGCAGATACGGCTTGTCCATTGTGAAATATCCGGAAGGGTGCAGGATCGCCTCAAAGAGTTTCGGAACATATGGGATAGCGGCGATGATACGGCCCTCTTCGTGGAGCTTGTTTTCTGCCTCCTCACTCCCCAATCAGGGGCGAGAAGGTGCTGGCAGGCTGTGGAAACCCTGTTGAAGGATGATTGCCTCTTCGGGGGCTGTTTCGATGAAATCTGCCGGGTGTTGAATATAGTTCGATTCAAGAATAACAAGTCCTCTTATATCCTGGAAGCCCGTGATTTTTTTATAACAAAGGGAAATTCAATAAGAAGGATCCTGGGAGATTTGTATGACGGCCCCGGCAGGAGGGAATGGCTCGTTAAGAATGTCAAAGGCCTGGGATACAAGGAGGCAAGTCATTACCTGCGCAACATCGGTCTTGGCGAATCGATCGCCATACTTGA
>DAONAJ010000101.1:0-13497 GCA_035400945.1 Spirochaetota bacterium | reverse complement strand
TTTGGCGGGTTAGTTTGAGCACCTTGTGCCACCTGCGATTAATAAATCCATTGGAAAATGTCATACACGGCTCATTTTGATTGACAAAATATAGCCTTATACGACATAAAATAACCGTGGTTGGATTCCTTCATCCACGCGGCCCTGTGTGCCATCTACCTTAATGGGGAGCCCTATATGAAACCCGTGGTCAATATAAAGATACCAGGCGTTAAAAAGAAATACAGCGGCAAGGTGCGCGACCTGTACATCGTCGACAAGGAGCACCTTCTCATCGTTTCAACGGACCGGCTTTCCGCATTCGACCACGTGTTCCCCAACGGGATACCCGGCAAGGGCATCATACTGAACAAGATATCGAACCTCTGGTTCAAGAATATCAAGGTCATCAAGAACCATATCGTCGAGGACGACGTATCACGGTTCCCGAAACCCTTCTGCGATTATCCCGAACTGCTGAAAGACCGTTCGGTCATCGTGCGGAAAACCGAACGCATCGATTTTGAATGCATAGCCCGGGGCTACCTCATCGGGACGGGCTGGAAAGACTACCATGAAAAAGGATCGGTCTGCGGCATAACCCTGCCGGCCGGCCTCCAGCTCGCGGAAAAGCTTGACGCTCCCCTGTTCACGCCGGCCACCAAGGAAGACACCGGCCACGATATCAACGTGCCGGTCGACGTGATGCGCGCGAAGCTCGGGGACGAGCTGGCGTACCGCCTGGGCGAAGTGACCCTCAGGATCTATGAATTCGCCCGTGACCTCCTGATACGGCAGGGGATCATCCTGGCTGACACCAAGATGGAATTCGGCTTTGCCGACAACGAGATAATACTGATCGACGAGGTCCTGACGCCGGACAGTTCGCGGTTCTGGGATGAGTCGTCCTACCGGGTCGGGACCTCCCCGGTAAGCTTTGACAAGCAGTACATACGCGACTACCTGGAAACCACCTCGTGGGACAAGAATTCGCCGCCGCCTCCCCTGCCGGATGAAATCGTCGCCAAGACCCTGGAAAAATACCAGGAGATCCTCCAGAGGATCGAGGCGATTTTCAGCCGGTAGCCGGTACCTCCCCCTCCCTTGATGGGAGGGGTAAGGGGAGGGTGTCTTTTTCTCGTCACCCCCACCCTATCCCTCCCCCATCAAGGGGGAGGGTAAAACTAAATCAAACTCATATGTCTGATAACTAAAATTTGTCTGATCGCCAAAAGTTCAGTATTTTATATATCAAAAGAACCGGGACCGCAGCAATTAATGATTCAGAATTGGTATTATTAATACGATAATAGAAAAGGATCAGATGCGTTAAAGCACATTTCCGCCCTTCAGGGTGCGGGAGAGGCGCCTGAAGCGCCGGTAATCATTGCAGACCGGGGGAATCAATGGCCTTGCCTGAAAAGAATCCTTTCAACGAATACAAAAAAACCCAGATCACCACGGCAAACCAGGGTAAATTGATAGTCATGCTCTACGACGGCGCGATCAAGTTCCTGAACATCGCCATCGACAACATGCACCCCAAGACCTACGATGTCGTCAACACGAACATCATCAAGGCCCAGGACATCATTACCGAGCTCCTGCTTTCTCTGAACATGAAGGAAGGCGGGGAAATATCCCAGAACCTATTCAACCTGTACCTCTACTTCAAGAAAGCCCTCCTTGAAGCCAACATAAAGAAAGACCCGGAAAAGATCAAAGGCGTACTGAAGCTCATCAAGGAGCTCCGGGACGCGTGGGACAAGATCTCCGCCAGCGAGACCACGTCGGACAAGACCAACATCGGAGCGAAAGGAAGCTTCAGCATTGAGGGATGACGCAGCATCCATCGCCGCCGACCTTGTCCGCCTGTACGGGACAAAGCTTCAGCTGCTTGACAGACTGCTCCTGAGCGAATCAGACAAAATACATTACTGCAGGTCAGGAAACCTGGAAAAGGTTTTCGAGCTGGTCGATGCCGATGAACCCATCATCGGGGATATCGACGCGGCCGACTTCGACATCGCCAGGGCCGAGACTTCCCTCGCGGCCCTCGCCGGCGTCCGGATGCGGCTGCTGTACACGGTCCTCCGGGACGACAGTGACGCCGAAGGCCTCATAGCGGTCAGGAACAGGGTGCTGGGGACGCTGGACAGGCTCCTCGCCGAACGCGCCAGACTGGGGGTCATGCTGCAGGCCGCCTCGGGTGTGATCCGGGACAGCATCGATGATTTATCGCGCCTCAGCAGGCTGAAGGAGGCCGACGCCGGAGACATCGATCGCTCCGGGCAAAAATCCTAAAGATCCACGATGTTCTTCTTCTTGAGGAGGACGTCCCTGCGCTTAACCATTTCATCATACTCGAACCGGTAGTGCTTGCGCCGGTAATACTTGTTGTACACCGACGTGTATTTTTTCGAGTGAAAATACTCCCTCATCCTCTCGGAAACATAGAACACCTGCTCCGAGGGGGCGTAGGCCTGGGGCTGGTTCTTGTATTCCTCGATAATGGTCTGGGTGATGATGCCCCAGGAGATGTCGGCAAGGGAATAACTGCCCAGGTCACGCATGATGGCGCGCAGTATCCCCTCGTGAACGGGATTGAAGAATTTGAATTTTTTTGAGTACATGATCGCGCCGTGCATGTGGTCGGGGATGTCCAGGAACCCGTCCTTGATCACTTCCCTGGCCACCAGGTACATCATCTCAAAACAATAATTCAGGATACCCAGCCCGGGGGCCTTCTGTCCGGGAAGCTGTGGCTTGTCCTTGTTGAATTTATGCAGCGGGTTCTGTGCCGAGAGCCATTCGATGACTATCATATCGTAGGTATGGATCATCTCGTCGTCGAAGAATTGCTTTTCCGGGACAAAACGGGACTCGCTCAGCCTGAGGTCCAGCAGGAGGTTGTCCGGATCTATGTCCCTGTAGTAAAGCTTGAGATAATTGACATAGGATTCGTCCACGTCGACTTCCACCTTCATGTCCGAGAAGCCCTTGGACTCGAGGTGGGCTATCAGCTTGACGTCCTTCATCAGCTTATACATGTCAGCCGCGGTGAAAGACCTCAGGAAGAGCTTCTCTCTTTTGCGCGAGGTGTCGGGAAGCACCAGTCCGAAATCGATGGATCCCATCTCTTTTTCTATGGTGGAGCTGAAATCCATCGGCTGCAGATATTTTGAAAACTTGTTTTTCAATATGGAACTCCCTGCGGTGCTGCAAACTGCCTGGCCGCCGGACGGCCCCGGCGCTCCTGCTTACAGCCACCGGTCGTTATTATACACCAGCTTTACCTGGCGGAAGAAATCATGACTGTTCGTGTGGTCCAGGGAAGGCACCACCAGGAGGCGCACGAACTTATCGTAGTTGCGCACCTGCAGGAGTGCCCTCTTGTAAAAATCATCCAGCTTTTCCCCGATGATGATGAGCCGCGCGTTGGACCTGATATACTCCTCGAGAAGCATCCCCGGCTCGGTGACGGAAATAACGTCCTCCGTCGCTATAAAATCCGGCGCTATCACGTTGCCCGGCTCCTGGCTCTTGGAGACGATCAGGGATATGAGATCGGTATTTATCTTGAAGCGCTCTATATATTCCTTCTGGCGCGCCACCTTGAGATCGACAAAGATGATGATGGCCACCTCGGAATTGCGGTACTGGAAATAATGGGTGCGGTCAATGTCACGCTTGAGGTTGTTCCATTTCTTGAAATCCACCGGCTCGTTGTTGCGCAGGAGTATGATGCGCTTCCCGAGGGTCTTGTCGACGCCGTAGATCTCGCCTATCACGCGCAGGTAGCGCTTCCGCTTCGACTGGGTGTTGGCGTCACGCAGCTCCTCGAGCATCCTGTCCATCTCGCTCATGCTGCACCGGCCGTAGGGCTTCCTGAACTCCGCGGGGAACTCCCTGGTCAGGTGCTCGTACAGCACGGGCGTGAAGAACACCTCGACCTCGCTGATGCCGTTTTCTGAAAGGCGCGGCAGGTGCGCCGGCAGGACGAGGTCCGTGGAGAGGTAGCAGTTCTCCTTGATCAGGATATCGTCAAAATACTTGATCTCCGTGCCGTCGCCGTACTTGTCAAACAGATGAGAGAGTTGTTCAATGGTCAGCTTCATTGTCCCTGTTCATCCCTGCCGCGCTATTCCTGGGGGAGGCCCTGGTCGGCAGTGCGCTTGCCCCGCAGGTACGCGTATATAAAACGATCTATGTCGCCGTCAAAGACATAATCGACGCTTCCCGTTTCCTCACCCGTGCGGTGGTCCTTGACCAGCGTGTAAGGCTGGAACACGTAGGAACGGATCTGGTGGCCCCAGGAAATGTCCTTTTTCTGGCCGATTTTCTCCTGCTGCTTTTCCTCGAACTCCTGTTTCTTCAGCTCGTACAGCCGCGCCTTGAGGACCTTCATGGCAAAGGCCTTGTTCTTGTGCTGCGAGCGCTCGTTCTGGCACTGCGTCACGATGCCCGTCGGCAGGTGCGTTATCCGCACCGCCGAGTCCGTCTTGTTGACGTGCTGTCCCCCGGCGCCGGACGAGCGGTACGTGTCGATCCTCAGGTCGGATTCCTTTATTTCGATATCGATGTCCTCGGCGACCTCTGGAATGACCTCCACGGAAGCGAAGGACGTGTGCCGCCTCTTGTTCGCGTCAAAGGGCGATATCCTGACCAGTCGGTGTATCCCGCGCTCGCATTTCAGGAGGCCGAAGGCATAGTCCCCCTTCACGAGCATGGTGGCGCTCTTTATTCCCGCTTCCTCGCCCGGTGTGTAATCTATGAATTCCACCGCGAATCCCTTCTTCTCCCCCCAGCGGTAATACATGCGGAAGAGCATGTTGGCCCAGTCCTGGGACTCGGTCCCCCCTGCCCCCGGATGGATCGTCACAAAGGCGTTGCTGTCGTCGTCCTCCCCCGACAGGAGCTCAAGGGTCTCAAGCTCATCGAACTTTTTCCGGTATCCTTCTATTTTACCGGATATCTCGTTCAGAACGTCGATGTCCCTGTCCTGCAGCGCCATCTCGAAAAGCTCCGTCGCCTCCTTCACCTCGTTCATGATGCTGACGAAGGGGTCCACCCTCTTCTTCAGGGCGGTTATCTCCTTGTTGGTCCTGGTGAAGAGCTCTTTGTTCTGCCAGAATTCCTCCTTCTGCGTCTGCTGCTCGAGTTCGGCTATTCTTTTCTTCAGCGACTCTATATTAACTGACGCGTAGAGTTCATCGAGCATATCGGAAACCTGCTTCAGTTCCCTCTGGCTCTCGCGGTAATCTTTCTCGTCCAAAATCCCAATCTCCCTGGTATCCATGGCCATAGTATTCTTTTTTATCCCGTTAAACGTGACATGAAGTTTATGAATTGGTCAACAAAATAACAGAATTTTATAAATAATTTTTTATATATGTAGTGCCCCGGAGCGGGTGCGGAAGCTTATGAAAGGGAGGGGGTGTCTGCGCTGACACCCCCTCCCTTTCGATCCCTCCCCCCGCGCCGCTCAACGCCGCGGGGCTCACTATTGATGCTATTTGTGATTTTGAAGTTCATCTGTATTTGGAAGCTTGAGTTGATTGTTCGTTTTGAGGCGATGGCGGCAAGTATTTTCCTCCTTTCGCTCCGGAAGCCACTTCGTGTGGCATCCTCGCGACGCCGGGCCTCGTGCCCGGCGACTCGTTTATTAATTACAGCCTCCATGCAGTGGGTTATGATTATTGATGTCCGTTAGGAGCAAACCCCGCCCTCTGTTTCGCCGAGCATCGCAGACAGACGCGGATAAAGGGCGAGGACTGTCTGAGCCTGCCGCAGGCAGGCGAGTTCCGCAGCCCCCGCGTCTGTCGAGAAGCACAGGGAAGCCGAAGGCCGAAACAGCAGGCGGGCACTTTTCTTTTGCACACTTTTCTTTTGGTGACAAAAGAAAAGTGTGAAAGACCCTGCCCTGATCAGGGCAATATTTAAAGAAACATTTCCTTAAGATGACTTGAAAAAGCCCTTTCAAGGTCGTCTGAAGTTTGATACTCAACACCGAAAACATCGCGCCACACGCTTTCCGTCTCCATGCAGAGATAGACGAAGGGGACATCGCTGTACGATCGTATTTTCTCCGCCATGGCCCGGTATGCTTCTACCCTGGCATGTTTCAGGTAACGGTACTTCCCATCCGGGCCGGGAAAAAGCTCCGCCGAGGTCAGGGCCTGGCCCGGGAAGGCCTCCCTGATAATCTCCCTGAAGCCGGGGCTGTAGCGGAAGCAGCCCAGGGATATCCAGGCGACCCGGTCCGGATTGACCTTGCTGAAAAGAAGGTCCACGACCTCGCGGTACCGGTCGATCCATCCGTCATGGATGATCATCGGGTCAAAATGAAAGGCCGTCAGGTATCCGGCGCGGCTTGCGGCTTCAGCCGCGCCAAGGCGCTCCTCCAGTGAGGCGGAACCCGCCTCGTAGAAGTTGATATTTTCCGGCGTGTTCAATGACCAGGCGAGGACGGCGTTGCCCCTGTCGCCGATGTCCAGGAGGTGCCGGACATTGGAGGATTTTGTTTTCAGCTCCACGAACAGGTTCCGGTACGGGGCCGCCGTCCGGATCAGCGCTTCCCCGATGCCGGTTATTGCGTCCATCATGAGGGAATCGGTGTATTCGCCGGAGCCGACGCGGTATATCGTACCGGGGTTGGCAGCGGCGGTACCTTCGATCTCCCCCAGGGAATCCTCCACGTTTATGAACTGGACCAGGCCGTAGGAATTGAGGTAATAATTCAGGTAGCAGTAGGTGCAGTTGAAGAGGCAGTTAAAGCCGATGTTCACCAGGAGGTAGTTGCAGCAGATCATGCCGGGGGAACCGGGGCATTTCTGGAACATGCGGCCGGGGAACTTCTTTAAAATTACCGCTTCCTTGGAGGCGATCCCCCGGGCCTTCACAGCTTCGGCTGTCCTTTCCATGGCCCCGTCGTCTGCGCATTCGATTATCTCAGCACCGGAAAGTCCGCGAAACCGCCGGACCATGGGGTTGTCCCTGTCTTCGCTGAGATACAGAATAGCCCTGATGTCCTGTACGGTCCTCATGGCACGACTCTGGTGTTACCGGTTGTATCATGTCAATACATATACATACGTACCAATGAAATAAAAAAATTGGCTCATTAAGAGATTTGCCCGGGATCACACATGGCCCCGCGAGATGATATCGCATGGGGCCATGTACATTATTACGCATCTTCTGAAGTGCCGGTCCTTTTCTGCATTCCCGGAATAGAATAAATAGAAGCATGCCTCACTGCCTTCTAATCATCAGCTTCCCATCTACTTTTCAAACAGGCAATGAAAACCATTTGCAATGATATGAATCGATATGCCTGTACAGGAACTTGACATCCCGCAGGTATTTTAGTATATTAGAATAATCTTAATATTTAGGATACTATCATGAAAATAACATTACATACATTCACATCAATCATCAGCGCGGCATTGCTCCTCAGCGGTTCGGCCCACGCCACCGGGGTACGGCAGGTAACACCGGAAGAGGCCGCGGCGCTGATACGGTCCAACGCCGGGAACAGGAATTTCGTGATACTGGATATCCGCACCCCGGGCGAATACCGTGACGGCCATATACCGAATTCGGCGCTCCTTGATTTTTATTCGACGTCTTTCAGAGACAGTCTGGCGGCCCTCGACAGGGACAAAACCTATCTCATCTACTGCCGCAGCGACAACCGGACCGGAAGGGCCATCGGCATCATGCGGGAGCTGGGCTTTAAGAAGATATACGAACTCCGCGGCGGCATAAAGTCATGGCTATCGTCGGGCCGTACCCTCCAGGTGCAGTAGATCTGTTATCGGACAGGATACAGTTTTTCTTCAAACTGGAACGGTCCAAGCCGGTTTATTGTGTACATTTGACGAATTGAAAAATGAAATTCCGGTGATAAAGATTTATTTTTTCCTAATAATTTAATTGCATTTTTCATACACTGAATATCGTCTATCCTCAAAATAAAAAATTTCCCGCCCACAACGACGCCAGTCACGGCGGAACATGCGCACGCCGGGCCGTGATCAGCGTAATATATATATATATAGTCAACGGGCCGGGAAACAACTTCTCCATCCTGAAACTGATATCGTCGCGGAGCACCCATTGACCATTGGCTGGGTGGCCTGTTTTATATTTTATTTTTTTTCAGGAGCATCATCATGAAGCATAAAACCATGAAGCTGTTTACAGGAATCGCAATTCTCATTCTCTTAAGCGTGACGTTCTCCTATTCGTACGACAACGGCGATTACGCCAAGGCGATAAAAAAAGCGAGGGACCTGAGGGACGCCAACCTGAGCCATGCAAACCTGACCGGAAGGGACCTCTACGGGGCGGACCTCACGAACTCGAAGCTCAATGACAGCATCCTGTGCAGGGCCGACCTGCGGCGGGCCAATTTGACCGGCGCGAACCTCGCCAACGCCAACATGACCAACGCCAACCTGTACATGGCGGTGTTTGACAGGGCCAACCTAAGCAACACGGTTTTCACGCAAACCTCGCTGTTCGGGATAAACCTGGACAATACCACCCTCTCAGGCGCCGATTTCATCAAGGCAGACCTCTACGGGGCCAGCATACGGAATTCAAAGGTGAACAGGGCGGACTTTACCGATGCCAACCTGATCGGGGCGGACCTGTCCGGGTCCGATCTGTCATATGCGGATTTTTACGGCGCGAAAATGACCGTTGTCAACCTGACCGGCGCCACGCTGGTCCATGTCGATTTCGGCGAGGCGGACCTGAACGAGGCGAACATGTCCGATGCGAACATGGCATCCGTCACCATACATGGCGCTACCCTGAACAGGGCCGATCTTTCAAATTCAAAACTGACCGATGCCGTTTTGAAAAGATCCACCTTCGCCGATGCCCAGTTCGTCAACGCCGACCTGACCCGCTGCAGCCTCTCCGATTCCTTTCTTGACGGGGCGAATTTCCAGGGCGCGACCCTGGCCTCCGTGAATATCAACGGCGCGCAATTGCGAAACGCGAACCTGAGCAAGGCCTCGATCAAAAACGCGACGGTACGGAACACGAACCTCAGCAGCGCCAATCTCACCAGGGCCGACCTCACCGGCACAAGACTCATCAATGTCAATTTAAGCAAGGCCAACCTGAACAGGGCCGACCTGTCAAACGCGCGGCTTGACAACGTTGATTTCTCCCATGCCAACCTGCGCAGGGTTAAACTCAACAATTCTCAGCGGGCCGTGATCGAGAAATTCCAGGTCAGAAATTTTGATACGATCGAGTGGACTGAGGCAGACCGCAGCGGGGCGAAAATGAAGAGCGAGTAGGCGTGTTTTATGTAAGAGTGGGGGTTAAACCCCGCTCTAATAGAAAACGCTTACGATTATATCCACGATGAAGATTTGCTCTTTTCCAATGATCTTTCGATAATCACGAAGGCCACGGCATGATCCGAATTGTGGCTTATGCTCAGGTGGAAGGTGTACGTTTCACGGGGGTCCCTGTTTTTGATCAGCACATCGGCATTTCTGAAGCATGGCTTCCCGCCGTCATCGTTCAGGATGGTGACCGAGGCAAAGCTGAAGCCCCGGTAGCCCAGGGCCTTTGCCAGGGCGCCCTTTGCCGCGTACCTGCCGGCCATGAAGGTCTCCGGGTTCGTGTCGGGCAGATTTGAGATTTCCTCGGGCGAAAGGTTTTTCCGGTTGAAGCTTTCCCGCTGCCCGGCGTCCATGCGCCGCAGACGCCACACGTCCACGATGTCGGTCCCGATTCCGACGATAACGCCCTGCTCCATCCGCCAATCCTCCCGGTGCCGTTTCTGCGTATGCATCAATCAGGTGACGCAGGAGATGTATCCTGTCAATAAATTTAATTCCACCTCCGTAACTATTTAATCCTCAGACCGCGGGACCATCCTGAACGCCGATCATTGATCAGGGCGCCATTACTTCTTGACTATTAATCAGCCAGGTTATAGCATACACGCCTGTTTCATTCAGCCATATCCGGCCAGATCATTCACGTCATAAGGAGACACACCGATGAGCGATATTGAAACAGTCGATCCGCAGCCGGCGCCGGATTTCGAACTGGTGGACAGCGGCGGCCGCATGGTTAAGCTGTCGGACTACAAAGGAAGTAAAATCGTCGTCCTGGTGTTCAACCGGGGATTTGCCTGACCATATTGCCGGAGGCACATGGCGCAGTTGCGCCAGGAACATGATGAATTCGTGAAACGGGGAGCCGAGGTCATCGCCATCGGCCCTGAAGGCCCGCAGGCCTTTGCCGAGTGGTGGCGGGAGCACCGGATGCCCTTTATCGGCCTCGCGGACCCGGACCATAGCGTCTCGAAGCTGTACGGCCAGCAGGTGAAGATCCTTAAACTCGGCCGGATGCCCGCGCAGCTCATCGTTGATAAAAACGGGATGATACGCTACAAGCATTACGGGAATTCAATGTCCGACATTCCCGGGAACGACGATATACTTTCGAAAATAGACGATCTTAACAGGGAATGACTCCTTTTTTTCTCCTTGACTAAAACTATTTTTTCCCATTTCCTGTGACGTGCCGGCACCCCGGCTCAGACACCCGCAAAAGGAGAAGTCCATGGGCTGTTTATTCTGCAACATCATCAACGGCACAACGCCTTCAACAAAAGTGTATGAAAACGACAGGGTCTACGCCTTCGCCGACATCAACCCCCAGGCGCCGATCCACGTCCTCGTGATCCACAAGCAGCATATCGAACGGATCGAGGACCTTGACCAGGGAAACAGCGCGATAATGGGCGACCTGTTTCTCGCGGTAAAGGAAGTAGCCAGGATCAAGGGGATAGATAAGAACGGTTACCGGGTTATCATAAACAACGGCACCGCGGGCGGCCAGGTCATCTGGCATCTACACGTTCACGTCATGGGCGGGAAAGAAGATATGGGACCTATGGTCGTCCGCTGACCTTTTTCTTCTTCTTCATTGTCTGCACGATAACTTTTTCAATTGATCGGTCCGTCGCCTCGTCGATGATGAAGGTGTATTTCTCATGGTCGAGGCGGTCGCCTTTTTTCGGGATCCTCCCCAGGCGGTACTCGATGAAGCCGGCGAGGGTTTCGAAGCCCTTCTTGTCGATGTGGATGTTGAAGCTCCGCATGAAATACTCGATGTCCATTTTCCCGCTCAGGAGGAACTTGCCCCTCCCCAACTCTACTACCAGCTCCTCCTCGGACTGGTCCCTGGTCTGGATCTCGCCGACCACTTCCTCGGCGATATCCTCGTGGGTGACCATGCCGACGACCGCCCCGTGCTCGTCGACGATGAACACCATGGGGACCAGGTTCTCCACCATCTCGTTGTAAAGCTCCACGATCCGCTTGGTGGCGGGAACATAATGCACCTTGTTCATGATGTCCGGGATCTTCTTCGCGCTCCGGTGCTTGAGGATGTCCCGGTAAAACACGTACCCCACGAGGTTATCCACCCTGCCTCTGTATACGGGAATCCTCGAAAACCTGGTGCGCACGATGAGATCAGCCAGTTCCCGCATGCCGGCGTCAACATCAATGGAAACAATGTCGATGGTTGGCGTCATGATCTCCCGGGCCGTCATGCCCCTGAATGAAAGTATTTCGGACACGTATTCGTGGTGCTCCACGTTGATGACGCCATCCTCCTCCCCGATCTTGAAGAGGATATCGATCTCCTCGCGGGACCTGATGCTGCTCCGTTCGGATTCGGTGACGCCGAGCAGCGACTTCAGGACCTTTGTGAACAGCAGGGAGAATTTGATCGTCGGCTTCATGATGACGAGGAGGATTTTTATGGGATACGAAAAAAACATCAGGAACGTCTCGGCCCGCGCCCGGGCGACTACCTTCGGCGTGACTTCGCAGATTATGAGAAACAGGATCGTCTGCACCGCCGTCACCACCAGCATTCCCAGCTCCTGGAGCATGAAGGCCGTGGTGACGATATAGGTGATGAAGGCCGTAGATGATATATTGACGATATTATTGCCAATGAGGATCATTCCCATGGTATCTTCGATATTGTCCACTATCCTGAGCGACAGCTTAGCACGGCGGTTCCCGGTCTTGGAAAGCGACTCAAGGTAGAACCTGTTGGAAGTGAGCAGCGCCGTTTCCGTTCCCGAAAAGAAAAAGGAAAGGAACATCATGACGCCGATAAGGATGATATATACCTGGTATTGCGCCAGAAGGACCATCATGACAGCAGGTCACCCCCTTCCGACGGACGGATGACCTCGACGGTCTCTATCTTGTTCTTCCTGATATGGCGGATCCTGAAGATATAGGCCCCGACCCTGAGCACATCACCCCGTTTCGGTATATAGGCCAGCTTTTCAATTATGTAACCGCCGATGGTGTCGGCGTTCTGGCTTTTCAGGTCCTCGGCGAAGGCGGCGTTGAAGTCGTCGATCTGAAGCTCCCCGGATATGACGGAAATGTTGTCGTCGATCCTCCGTATGGCGTGCCTGGCGTAGTCTTCCCACTTGGTCATGTCACGGCCCATCAGCTCTGAAAGGAGCTTGTTCAGTGTCACCACGCCGGCGGTGCCGCCGTATTCGTCGACTACGATCGCTATCTGGATGCCGCCGGCAAGAAAATCGTTCAGCAGGTCATGGAGCTCCCGCGAAGCCGGGAAGAACTTGATCTCCTGTATGAAACGGTTTATATTCCTGGCCTTTTTGAATCCCAGGTGGTACGGTATCAGCTCCCGCGAATCGACCATACCGATGACGTGGTCTATGTCATTCTGATAGACCGGGATCCGTATAACGCCCGATTCTATGAATGTTTTCATCGCGTCCCTGATCGATGAGCCGTAGGGAATGAACACGGCGCTGCTGCGGGGAAACATGATATTGGCGGCATCCTTCTTGGCGAACCGCAGCACGTTCTGTATAAATGCGCCCTCGTCCTTGCCGATGACCCCCTTCTCCTCGCCCAGCTTCACCGCCAGCTTCAACTCGTCCCGGGTGATCGCCTTGTGTGTCAGCTTCAGGTTGAATATTTTTATCATCATGCTGGTAAAGAGAAGCAGCAGAGCCCGGACCGGGGTGAGCACAATATGAAAAAAGCGCAAAGCGGGGAGTACCTTCTTTGAAGCATTTTCATATGAGTTAATTGCGATTATCTTCGGGGAAATCTCGCAGAAGATGATAATGAGGGGCGTCAGTATCGCGATTGAAATCACGTCCCCCCAGCGGGGCCACACCTGGAGCATGAGGCTTGTCGAGAGCATCGATACGACCAGGTTCACGAAGAGGTTACCGGCGAGAAGCGTTATCAGTATCTTCTGCGGGTCCTTCATGAAGGTGTAAATGGCCTTTTCCCTTTTCAGATGGGAATGTGAAAAACGGTGGAGGTCCGATTTCGTGAGGGAAAAGAGAGCGCTCTCTGATCCGGAAAAAAACGCGGACAGCGCCATGCAGATAATGAGCGTGCCGACTTCTATGTAGATCTGGTCCATCACTCCTGGCTGATATCAAGCTTCACGTTAAAG
>DAONAJ010000100.1:0-13510 GCA_035400945.1 Spirochaetota bacterium | reverse complement strand
AGCGGAAATTAATAGCATTTTTTATTCAAACCCACAAATCTATGGGACAGCAGTGTCATAAGAAATTTAATCTTCAATATGTATAAGTAAAATTACTGATAAGTAACTCATTAGTTTTGCTTATTTACGGAATCAACAATGTTGATTATTTTATTTGTGTTCCCATCGTTATCATAAATTTTGCCACTAACAGATTTGTGATGTCTATGATGGTTTCTGTATAAACTATTGAGAGATCAAAGTATGTCCATTGCTTGTTTAAATGCCTTGATTTCTTCTGAAACCGCTCTGAGAGGAATAATATAAAGTTTTTATATGAATTTTATAGAAGTCATTTATCTTGTTTTTAATAAGATTTTAATAATATATAGAATGAATAATGCAAATATGTGAAAATTATTATAATTTGCATTATTTAAAAAAATTTTGTCATTTTTAACAAGAAAGTGCTACTTAATTTTTAGATTCACAGATGAATAATGTCTAATTCAAAAATTGACAAGTGAGAAATAGAAAAATGAGCGGTGTATACTGCCTGTAAGAGTATTAATGAAAATTTTAAAAAACTCACCCGGCTGAATTTTAATTATTATACATCCTATTGTTGGATAACTGATAAGATAAAAAATAAAAAAATAATAGAGGAGAGTGTGTTGTGAGATTTGTTGTATACAAAATAATGTGTCCTAGATAATGGGTGGCGGTATATTTAAATTCAATTATAACTTGAGTGTTTGAGTGTTGGTTTTTTGATGATGAAGTAATTGGAATCATCAAAGAGAAAAGACCAAATTTAACTGCCGAAGAATAATCGGGAGGTTCTTAAGTTGTGTCTTCTCAAAAATACACTCCCACTCCAATTATACTCTTAAAATATATAAAGTGTTTACTCAGGATTCCAATCTTGAGGGAATTTGTATTTCTCACAATTAGGGAGGCCGTTATGAAAAAATCGTTCTTGGTGTATTATTTAATCATGGTCATATTATTTATTGGCCTGGTGCTTATTCCCGGCTGCGGCGGTAATTATGATTATCTCAAACAGGAGCCGATTCCTCTGGGTGTGGAAAAAATCAATACTCCAACAGGCGGAAATACAGGTACTGGCGGAAATACAGGTACTGGCGGGAGTGGTGAAACTGGAGGCTCAGGGGAGACAATAAATTTTGTTGATGATGGTATTGTCCATCCTCTTTTTTCTCAAACCCCGGGTACGGAAATCTCCTCAAATCTTGTATCTTCCTATTGTGACGCAACCGGTTTGAATATCACTAATGATTATGATGGCGATGGCGTTTCCAATAGTGAAGAAACGGCAATGGGGGATAATCCCTATGTCACCGATTACCCGCGAATTACCGTACGGACCAGTTTTCCCGTCATCATGGAACTGCAATATAACATATCCGGTGAAAGCAAAACGTATTCGGAATACATTGACGAACAGGATACGAAAAGCACTAAAACAAGGAACATGGACGAAAACCATTATAACAAGCTGAACCTCAAGACAACGCCGTACGTCGTGAAGGGAAGCGAGTCCGATTCCGGAAGCCAGGCCAATTCATACGGATATTCGGATTCGCAATCCATGAGCTTCAACAGCGCGTTTAATTTTTCGTATGTGCAGATGTTCGCAATGGGCGGCAGCATGGGTTACACCCAGTCAACGAGCCACAGTGAAAACACCAGCTTCTCCAACAGTTATAGTCGTTCAAGCATGAGCGAAAAGACGGTCTTCGACGATGTGACCTACCATGACAACATGGACAGCTCAGGTGTGGAAATGAAGGACACCAAGGTTATGGAAATGGAGAATAAATACCGGAAGAGCCAGATCGCAAGCGAGACGGTAACGTTAGATAAGAATGCCGGTGTTCTCCGGGCTGCGATGTATTTCAAGAATGAGTCCAGGGACAAGCCGGTCAAGATTTCCAACGTGCGTTGTACCGCGTTGCTTAAAATGCCTAATGGAAATTTGCAGGTGTTATCGACATTTCTGCTGAAAGACCAGGATGGGTATCCATTTGAAGTCGAAATAGGCGGCGCAGATGAAACCCCTCCTTATGCGGTTGTGGTGGATGGAATCAACTCGGCGACTATTAAAACCGCCCTGAAAAACGGCTACATTCCCGTTATAAGCATTTTTAGTTATGATATGACGGTTCCGGACGGTTCCACCTACCAGCCTGGTGTAATTGATCTTAAACAGGTGGAGGAAGCGGCCAAAAATCGAACCGCGGTCATCAAGATAAGCGCGCCCAACAGACGGGAGCTCTATCGTGTGGCCGCCTTTGACAGTGACGGTTCATGCGTATCACCGGGCATATCGCTGAAGAAAGCATTGTATAATATTTTTCGTTCCCCCCTTAAAAAGGGAGAGCGTTGGGATTGTGATATAAATAACAATCCATTGACAGTTAAAAAAGAAGGACAATGGTGGCATTCAAAATATTCCGGATCTGATCCGTCAAACCATGAGTATATATATTCATCCAATCTGGAAGGTAACGATTGGGACTATTTCGCGACTGAAATAAAATCCTATACTGACGAATTTAACAATCTCAAGCATATTGAGACCATCAAGCGCATCGGAAATGAGAAAGATTTATATGGAAATTATATAAATCAAAAATACAATCCTTTTAACAAAACCGATAATCCGAAATATAATGACAATGAATCATTAACTGAAGACCAACTCCTGAAAACTAAATACTGGGTCGTCATGCACAACGGGAAATATTTTGAAGGCGACATCAACGATCCCATATGGCCCGGCGACAGGTATGAAATCGTTCTGTTTAACATGCAGGATTTCCGCGAGCATTTCCAGGAGCTGATTTATACTCCCCTGCAAAGCGGCGAACTCATGCCCTTCGACACGCGCTGGAACGCCTTGGTGAACAACACCGATCAGCTGGCACGTGCAACCAGGCTGGGAAAGGTGAACAAGGGTGATGTAATACAGCTTGATGTGTATCTCAAAGAGTCGCGTTTCCTGTTCGATCCTTCGGTAGCGAGCGACACCGGGTACGGCATCCCTGCAACCCTGGACCCTTCAGATCCAAGCTCTCCTAAAATCTGGTGGGATTTTAATTATACCTTCGATAATACTGACTCCACCATAACGGGAATACCCGGTAATTTCACCCATAATGTAGAGGGCGGGGTCAACAGTATCAAGGTCCATATCGAAGAATCTCCCAATGCCCAGTATTATATTGTTCACCTTATAGATCTGGGCGCTTCTCCAGCGTCGGAAAGGCAGATCCGCGTGGAAGCGAAGGACCTGCCGATCCTTGGAGGCGATGTTTATATAAACAGTAAAACCCTTGATGTCAATGGTAATGCCATTGGCATTATCGGTCCTTCGGATTATGAAGTGAGGGTATTTGCTCATGGCGTTGATTATGGCCATCCGGTAACGACCCGGAGCACCTCTAATGGTACGACGGTTGGACAGGCAATTGTTACGAACGCTTCAACCCTGCTTCCGACTTCGAATTTCAGTTATAATGCGGTTAATCTGTATCAAGGAAAGCTGACAGTATGCATACAGGATCCGCCCAATACAGAATATTATCTCATCCGCATCATCGGCCCCTTCAATTATAACCAGGACCAGCCGGTTAGAGTTAAGGATGTACGCGGCCATATGGGGGTTAATATAATCGATCTTGACCATCCTTACGATGGTTTGCAGGAAGCCGTTGATCCGGGGGTTTACGAGGTGCATGTGTATTCGATTAACAGGAACTGTTATGCCGGTAATGATGAAATTGAAACTGTTATAGCGCAAACGGAATCCCGTATCGGCGCCGTGAACGTCGAAGTGGAATATCAGCACTATGTGAATCAGCGGGTCATAGCGCCTTATAAGTGGCTTCCGGAAGCGGAACGTGATACCAATGTAAATGCCCATACGAAGTCGTTTAATCTTGACGCGATCGACCTGGAAGTCAATTTCAACGAGGGCTCCGGCTGGTACCGCTTGAAGCTCGCCAATGACGATGTGGGAGCAAACGGGAAAGAGATCGAATGCCGGTTCACAAGCATGGTCCAGGACTACCGCGGTCAGCATTTCAAGATCCTGTTCAAACCCCCCGCGGGGGAGAACGGATCATTCCTGAACGTGTTTAAAAGCAGCGATGACGAGGTGGACCTCTATATCCGGACGGTTGCGGAGAAACGGTATCGCGATACCTTCTGGCTGAAGAAGATTGATAAAAACACCGTATTTCAATCGGGTATGAACGCCCTGATGACAAACTCCACGATCGGTGACGTAATAAATTATTGGAATACGCTTGATGAGACCGATGCGTCAAAATTCGAGAGCACCGTCGCATCATGGCGAATTCCATCACCTCTTGATTTCCTGGGAAGATTGTTACCGGGCCTTGTAGAGGGAGTGACGGACTTGAGCAACTACTTTTTCTCGCCTCTGGAGGAAAGGAAGTATTATATAAGTGCTACATTAGCCAATCCGAATGATTATGTTGAAACAAAGCCGACAAAGCTCGACCTGCCGACCTTCAAGGTCGCGCCGGGCCCGGCATGCATCTACCTGAACAATATTGAATCCAGGTACGCCGATTCGTATCGGGTATGGTGGCGGTTTTTTAGCAGAAATGCAAACTACGAATACCCGCTCGCATCGGATAAAATATTCTGGGACAAGGCGAACAACGCGCCGGCTGCTTCTGACGCGGCCAACTGGCAGCACGCCGATATTTCAGTGGATGAAAACGGCAAGTGCTCATACACCATACCCAATTGTACGCCGAACCAGTATTATGTTGTCGCCCTTGTCGGAACCAATGCGGGGTTAAGCGGAACAAGCGACGCGCGGTTCGCCTATGACAGGAACGGATCATGCGACAATATCCAGTTTATCATGCCGTATCCGGACCACAATCCCGCATATGCGCCGGTGATGAACCTGGCGACGGAGGCCACGACCCGAAACATCATGGTGTCGCTGGCGTCCCCTGACCCGGAACAGAACCGCTTCATCATCGAGTGGAAGTCTGCGGCCGACCCGGTCTGGAACAGGTTTGACAGCTACATCGATACCAACGGCGGACTGTTCTGGGGAAGCATGACCTACAAGATCGCCAATCTGAACCCCCTGACGGCCTATTCGGTAAAGGCCTACGCGATGACCGTGAACAACCTGAAGGGGCCTGAAGCGACCCAGCAGGCGGTGACCGGCATGGAAGGCGATTTGGGGGTAGCATGGTCGTTCCAGGACTCAGGCGGTCAGTATTCATGGCCTGCGGGTTCATTGAATAAAGCGGTCAATTCTGATCTGTTGTGTGAAATCAAATCACTGCCGGCCGGAACCGCCAGTTATTCCATTACGGGTGCTCTTAATTATAGCAGCAAACAGGGTTGGCTCTATAATCCGGTTGTACTTAAGTCCAAACCGATAACTATCAGTAATTATGCCGCATCGACGACTAAATTCACGGCACTTACTGTCATGACCCATTGGTGGCTGGGTATTATAAATATAGAAAAAAACGATGGTTATAACATCACCTATACCATCACAGCATATGATGCAAACCATAATGTGATAACATCAAAGAAGGTTGTTGGGCAAATGATTTCATTAGAATGTCCTCGGAAAGAATAGGAGTCGATACGATTATATCGGCCGGCGGAGATTGCGCTCTCCGCCGGCCGATACGCTATTTCGCCGTACGGTTGCCAGATGAGAGATGGAATGAAACGGGTATTTAAATATTTTATGATGATCTTGTTTATTGGCCATGTCGCAATTGCGCAGGCCGGGTCGTTATTCAATGAAGATGAATCCGGTTTGAAACGCACTGCCAATAAAGATGGCCGAATACTTACCGATGATGCCATGTCGAACACCAATTCGGCGGATTCAGTCCAGGAAGATAAGAAGAACAATGTTAATGAACCAAGACCCGAGAATAAAAAGATCACAGGCGATAGTGAGTCATTAAATAAATCTGATAATACCGGAAAACCCCAGACACGGGAGGATCGAGAGAAAAAAACGATAAGCGAAAAAAAATTGTTAGAAAAGAAAGAAGAAAGCAAAGACAAGACACCTCTTTCTGATGTTAAAGGGGAAAAACGCCATCATGTCGGTTTTATAGCCGGGTATGGCGGTTGTTTTCCCGTTGCCGATTATGGGAAACAGTATCGTTCAGCTCATCTGGGCTCTTTCTCGCTGCCTGTATATTACCTCACGTTCTGGGGGTTCTGCCCGGAGGTAACTATTCGCTATACCGACATGGCCGGCGGGAAGAACCGTTTATCAGGAGCGTCGAATATAACACAGCTCCAATTATTTCCGGCGATCATGTACCGGCATGAATGGAGATTGCCGAAATCATCGGACCGCTTTTTGATCCTGTATGGGCGAGTCTGGGACGGCGTTTCCAGGGTCCATTATAAATCGAGTGATCCCTATTATCCCTTTATTAAACATAAGGTCACGGAATACATCAATACGTTCGGGTTCTCGGCCGGGTGCCTGTATGATGTATATAAAGGGGTACTGGTCGGTGTTGATGCGGGATACGGCATAACATTTACGGCCGGTAAACTGTTGCAGAGCATGTCGCTGACCGTGAACGCGGGGTATCGGATTTAATCGAGAGGGATGCATGTACGTTAAACTCAAGTGAAATCACTATGATAAGAAAATTATTTAACATATATCTGATTCTTGTCGCCTCTCTTTTTTTCGGATGCGGTAAGGTCGATTTTCTTAAAAAAGCTGAACTTCAAAAACTGATAAATAGTTTTTTATTATACCATGCAACCCATGACAAACCATTGACCGGCGATGAAGATTCGAGCGAAGGCAATGACGCGTTTTCATCCTCCACCAACCATTCGAGCAAAGAGAACATCCTGCAGCCGAAGCTGGACAGCCTCGCCGGTTCGGCCTTTGTGAGGCCTCCACAGATCAACAATTACGGCACGGTCGCACTGAATTACCCTATGGACACATTGCCCGGCAGGGCCGGGATGCAGCCGTCGGTGGGCCTTTCCTATTCGTCATCGGGCGGCGACGGGCTCGCCGGCATCGGGTGGAGCCTTTCAACGGGCCTCGGCGTCATCTCGCGCTCCACGAGCTACGGCGAGCTCTATTACGATTACCGCGACACCTTTACCTACAACGGCAAGCGGTTGGTCAAGGTGAGCGGTCCCGCGTCGAGCGAGAACGGGACCTACCGGCTGGAGATCGAATCCGGGTTCTCCCGCTTCGAGCTTTCCAGCGCGGAGTCCGGCGGCGTGTGGAAGGTGTACGATAAATCGGGCGCGGTGACCCTGTACGGCGAGACCGCCGACAGCCGCATCTATCGCCCCGACGATTCCTCCCGGACCTATATCTGGAATTTCAACCGTTCAACCGACCTGAACGGCAATTACATGACCGCCCTCTATGATTCATCGCAATACCGCGAGAATAATATCCTGTATCTGAAGGAGATACGCTATACCGGAAACAGCAGGACCGGCGATGCGGCCAATCTGTACGTGCGCTTCACTTATAAAAATCGAACCGATGCCTATGTGTCGAAGGCCCCGGGCTTTACCATGAAAATGGACAGGCTCCTGGACGAGGTTGAGGTCGGCTGGGACAATCCGGGCGGCGTTTTTTCCGACACACTCTGGAGCTACACCATGGTGTACGGGATTTCCGAGGATTCTCATCGTCCCATCCTCACCACGGTTAAATCTTCGCGCACAACCACGGAGCCGAAATTCGTGTATCAGAAAGCTAACCATTACCTGGTATGGCAGAGCGTGGATAACCCGCGCGCCAATGATCCCGAGGGCAACCCGGACGACATCCAGTATTTCGAGGGCGATTTCAACGGCGACGGCCTTTCGGACATGGTCTTCTTCAATCCCGATACCGGTGACTGGACCGCGGCGGAGGCGGCACCCGGCGGAGGATACCTTCATAAAACCTACGGCAACCGCTTCCGGGGCTACAAGGGAACAGACAGGATTCAGTGGTTCAAGGGCGGGGTGACCGGCGATTACAACGGGGACGGAAGGAGCGATATCGCCTTTTATACGCCGGTAACGAAGGAATTCTGGGTAGCCCAGCATAACGGCAGGACCTTTGATTTTAAAAACTACGGCAGGCTCACCATCAATATTGATCTTTTCAAGTGTGAATGGTTTTCCGGGGACTTCGACGGCAACGGCCTTTCCGACGCGGTCCTCTTTGACGAGCCGAGCGGGCAGTGGATATTCATGCGGAACCGGGGCGGATATTTCGATTTCGTTACCCTGTCAAAGCAGTTCAAGAATATATTTCGTTCAGATTTTAATCCCGACAGCGGCAACAACAGCGCGGCCACGTCCGATACGAGCGACTTCGGCCAGCACCGGGACAAGGTTCAATTCTTCAGCGGCGATTTCAACGGCGACGGCCGTACGGATATTTCCATATATGACGCGCGTACCGGCCGGTGGTGGGTCGGAGAAAACTACCGCATCGATTACAATCCCGGGTTCCAGTTTCAGTGGATATTATACAAGGAGTTCAGCGCGCCGGAACAAACACTTTTCGCCAATGACCGTTTCAGCGGCGATTTCAACGGCGACGGCATAAGCGATTTTCTCCTGTTCGACCGGTCCAGCGGCGAATGGTGGATCGGCGAGACCGGCGACCGGAACATAATTTTCAGGGTCTTCTCGCGCGCGCCGGAGTTCAAGGACGTGACCCGCTGGCTCCAGGGGGACTTTAACGGCGACGGCAGGACCGACATCGGGTTCTATTCCAAAACCGATAACAACATCTGGGTCGGGGAAGCAACGCCTGACGGGTTCCGCTACCGGATATACACAAACCTGGCCACCTGTCCCAATTCCACCCGGATTCTCGATGCGCCCCTTCCCCGGGACGAGGTGACCATAATGGACGCGCGCACGGTGGTATCAAATGCTGTGAGCACCACGCCGATTTTCTATCAATTCGACGGCAATTATCATCACGACAGCGGCGAACAGGTCTTTGCCGGGTATTTCAGCGGCGGGTCCACGCCGGAGATGCTCATTTACAAGCGGGCCGAGAACTCCCTGTACCTGAAACAGGGAACGGGGGAGCCCGCCCTCAAGCTCAACAATATCGATCTGTCCGCGGACGGCGTCAGGGTCCTTGGCGAAGGGAAAGCGGTACGCTATCGCGCAAATGACGGCATTGCCTGGTACAATGTCGAGGGCAGCGTGTTCGGCGGAAAAACGCATTCCTTCACCATCGCGTACGGAACCGGGACCGGCATTGTCAGGGAAACCATGGCGTCCTTCTCCGACGGGACCGGCGACACCGACATCTTCAATTTTGACATGGCGTCAAGCCGTTACTGGATCGACCGTTTCACCGGGACCGCCAATTCATACGTGCTGGTGCTGGACGACCAGGCGGAAACCCCGGCCTTTGTCCGGTACAACGGCGCTTCCGCGACCCGCCTGTCGATCGCGGGAGGAAGTTTATCTTCGGACTACTTCAAAAACCTCCGCCGGCAGAATAACGTGAAAATCATCAGCGGCCTCTTCACCTCTTCCGACCAGGCGCAGCTCCTCCTGATCGATTATTCCACGACCGTGCACCAGTGGTACCTGGGCACCATCAGCGGCTCCGCCATTTCCTTTACACGCCTTACCGGGACCCCCCGGTATTACGCCGACGGCTTCCTCGGGTATCATGTCAATCCAGGAACCGGATCATCCCAGCTGGTATACACAACCATGCCGGCGGACCGGGTCGCCTTCCATCTTCTGAATGTGCAGCCAAACAGCGTCACCGTGGTGCGGGATTATGTGATGGACACGGGCGTCGTTTTCAAGGGGGATTTTGACAATACCGGCAATCCAGTTGTTTATATTGATAATGTTGCCAAGCGCGTGATCTTGAATACCTCCGGTTTCCAACTGGAAACCATCGGCGCCGAATTCCGCATGGACCGCCCCGATCTCCTTACGAAGGTTTATCCTTTCCGCTGGCTCCAGGGGGATTACAACGGCGACGGCAAGACCGACATAGGTTTTTTCCACCTGAAAGAGAGGCAGTGGTATTTCGCCCTTACCCAGGGGACGATACCGGATTTACTCACCAGGGTCGATAACGGCATCGGCGGGAGTTATTCCTTCGAATATGTCAACTCAAGCTCCTTCGACAATACCGATGAAGACGGCATCCCCCGCCTCCCGATGAATTACCGGGTGTGCAGCTCTCTTTTAATCAGCGACGGCCTGGGGCGCTCGGTGGAGACGCGCTACCGCTATGCCCACGGATACGCCTTTTCCGGATTTATTAATGATCGCAAGGAAACCGATTATTTCGGCTTCGGGGAGTTCACGGTCATGGACGCCTACGGCAACCGGAACGTGAGCCTGTACCATAACGCTCCTTTTGACGATTTTAGAAAAAACCGCGCCCTGGCGGGGGCGATCAAGGAAAGCCATCACTATGGAAACGACAATGTGGAATACGACAGCGCCGGCTATAGCTACATGCTCTACCAGATCGCTGAGTCAGGCGCTCAGTCGCCGAGCTTCCTCGTGGTCCCCTCGAAGATAGAACAATTTAGCCGGGGAAAGCTGACCCAGACCCGCACGTCCGCGGTGGAGCTGGCGGACAACAAATACGAAATGAAATCGAAAACGGAAACCGTGATCGATCATTATGATGACGGCGTCCATCATCCGGAAACCCTTTCCACCTATAGCGAATTTGATAATATTGCCGACACCAACGAGATGCGCCTGGTGAAAAAGGTTTCCCTTGAAGGTACGGCCCATGAGACGACAGCCTTCTATGACTACGATTTGCGCGGAAACATGACGCACAGCAGGGTGCGCTACACGGGGTCGGGCCTTCCCGCCGCTGCCGACCGGACCAGGACCTATGAGTATGACGGCTACGGCAACCGGACCAGGGAAAGCGACACAAGCGGTAGCCCGTCGCGCGTCACGGAAAAACGATTCGACGCCCTGCTCCACCAGTTCGTCATTGAAGAGAGTGCCATTGGCGATTCAATCACGCTCACAACCGGGTATGAGATAAACTACGGGTCCGCCTTCGGCTCAATAAGCAAAAAAACGGACCCGAACGGGAACAGCGTGTATTTCGATTATGACGCGTACGGCCGCCTGAGCAGGGAGCGGGCCGACGTGGAAAGCGGCGTCGCGACCATGACCGAGTACGAGTATTCGACTGAATTCCCCCTGTCGGGAAAAACGGTACAGCACACGGATGTAGCCCCCCTAACCCCCGGAGGGGGCATAATAGAGACACGCGTGTATTCAGACGGCATGGGGCGCGTTTTACATATGGTGCGGAGCGCGACAGGGGAACCGGGCAAGCGGTATGTCAAAT
Organism: Spirochaetota bacterium; assembly: GCA_035400945.1. GTDB lineage: Bacteria > Spirochaetota > UBA4802 > UBA4802 > UBA5550 > RBG-16-49-21. The sequence goes on along the minus strand of DAONAJ010000100.1, from coordinate 2,118 downwards.
CGGGGATCGTGGTTTACGACAAGGCGGGCCGGGTGATCCGCTCCTTGCAGCCGTATTTTACGGGTGACGATGAAATTGACAATTTCAACAGCACGTTTATCGAAAAGAACCCCACTGTCACCGAATACGACCCGAGCGGCCGCGTGGCGCGCGTTACCTATCCGCAGGGGTACGACGGCGAGCCGGAAACATCGGTCTCCTACACCTATAATGATCCCTGGGAAGTCGTGGAATTCCACAGCGCGGGAAGGTCCAAGAGGACCGTGCGGAATTCCCGGGGCCAGGTGCTGTATGTGGAGGATTCCGGAACGGGCGACGACGGCGCATCCGCTAGCGCGAAAATAGGGTTTGCCTACGACATTGCCGGGAACCGCGTGAAGAAGATGGACCTGTCGACCCCCCCGTCCCCCGGAGGGGGCGCGGGCGGCATGAACATTGATGTGCCGGGAAACCTGTTCGCACCGGGTGTTAAGGACACCTCCGGGAGCAACATAGCCGTCTGGCGCTACAACGCCTTCGGCCAGATGACGGACATGAGCGATCCGGACCTTGGATACGCGCACATGGAATACAATGCCTTTGGCGATAATACTTCACGGACCGACGCCCTGAACCGCACGACATCATTTGCCTATGACCGTCTGGGGCGCATGACGGCGAAATACCTTCCCGGCAATGAAGGCATGGTGCGGTATGCCTATGACGCGAAGCAAGGGAGCGGGAACGCCCTGGGCCGGATCGTGTATATCGACGATCCCACGGAAACCAAGCAGTTCAGCTACGACAGACTCGGCCGCGTGAAGGAAGAAACGAGAATTGTCAAGACCTCACCCCCCGACCCCCTCTCCCCCGGGGAGAGGGGGAGCTATATTACACGGTTCACTTATGACTTGGTGGGAAGAAAGACCGCTATACGGTATCCGGCTGATCCCGCGAACGGGAACTATGTGACGGTCTCGTACGAGCACTGCCCCATGGGCGTGACCGCTGTTACGGTCAATAACGGCGCGTCATCAAAAGATATCGTACAATCCATATCATATAACGAGTTCGGCCAGATGTCCGAGGTGCGCAGGGGGAACGGGAGCGTATCGTATTACACCTATGACCGGAAGCAGCGCCTCGCGAACCTGAAAACCACGGCCAAGCACAACGGTAAGACCTGGACCGTGCAGGACGTGAAGTACTCCTTCAAGACCGACGACAGCATCGCGGAAATGGTGAATACGCCTGATGTGGCGTCGGACGGAGCGGTTCAGTCGTCCATCAAATACAGCTATCAATACGACGGCCTGAACCGCCTGGTCAGGGCCGACGGCTCCTATGAAAAGGCGAAGGTCGCCAACGGACAGCCTGGCGTTTCAAATGTCAGGAAATTCTCGCGCGGATACCGGTACGCGGCCAACGGCAACCTGACCGGGAAGACCGTCTACGACCCGGACACCGGAAGCGTCGACGACGACTGGCGCTATGAGTACCGCAACCACGCGGTCACCGGCATTACGACCACCACGGCGGGGAATCGGTTCCGGATGGGCTACGACGCGGCCGGCAACATGACGGCCCAATACGATTATGCGAAGCACATTACGAAGCAGATGCGGTACGATTCCGACAACCGCATCAATGAAGTCCGCGACGCGGCCAACCAGGTAATCGGCTCGTATGACTACGACGACCAGGGCTTCAGGGTCCGCAAGGTGTCAAAACGCGCCGTCAATGGCGCCGATACCTTCATTGAAACGCTCTCGCCCTCCATGTATGTCACGTACGAAAAGGAAAAAACAGCAACCGGCCGCGTCATCCGCGAATCGAAGAAGACCGTGAACCACATCTACCTGAACGGGGTTCGCATCGCTGCGGTGACCCCGGGCATTACGGCGGTGTATTACTTGACAGACCAGGTTGATTCTGTTAATGTAGTGCTCAATGACAATGGCATCATCCTGTCCCAGACCGAGTTCCTGCCCTTTGGTGAGACCTGGACGCAGGAAGGGGACAAGAAGCACGCGCCGAAGTATAACTCACAGGAGCTGGATAAGGAGTCAGGGTATTATTTCTATAACGCAAGGCATTATGACGGGGGGATTGGGAGGTTTGTTACTGCGGATAATATCG
>DAONAJ010000099.1:0-14125 GCA_035400945.1 Spirochaetota bacterium | reverse complement strand
CTCAGAGGGTGCCATAACCAACATCAGGAAAAGAACATAAGCAACAATTACTATGACAAGTGGAATTATCCGTTTCACGGGAATCTCCTACAACTTTGGTTTACTTTTTATCTATCCAACCTAAAGCGCACCAGTAAGATGCTCTTAGCTATTTATCTTGTTTTCCAGTGCTGCTGTACCTATACTCTTATTTATGACCATTTAAAAAAAATAAGTGTTAAAAATCAAGATTAATTCACCTGAGCCAATTTTTTCTTTCCTGATTTTCCTTACTTTTCTCTCTTGCATCAAGCTCCTTTAGTTGCTTAATCAGGTGGTAAAAGCCGATCCCCATTCCGGCAAAGGCTCCGATGATTGTGAGCACCGGTGTTCTCTCAAGGTACTCATCAAGCTTATAGCCACCTACAACAAACAGTGTTACTGTCGCGGCAAGTTGAATCCCTATCGTTGAATATTGAAAAACCGCATAACTCATTTTTTTCTTATTCAATCTATATAAAATTCCTGATCAATGTTTACATTCAACTTACACTTGTCAGCATTTTTTTTATTAGGTAATTGTCAAGGGTTTTTCATTATACCCGCTTTGTTTTTTTGGTTGAATATGAAAAATAACAATTTATGGGGATGACCTTCCCCCGGAGTTCGGTGAATAACCGCCAACCTGGAGGCCCATGGCATCAGGTGAACAAGAGAGACGCCTTTATACCCCGCATTGATATTATTATCAGTTTGGCCGATATGAAAATTTAAGCATCTATCCGGAACTGTCGATAATAAGAAAGCCAGATTAAAAAACGGATTGCCGGCGCCGCTGCGGGGCCATGGGAGCCGCCGCCCTCCAGGGCGGACGGGACAATCGGCGGGGGACGCCGGTTGCAACAACACCATCAAGGGTAACGTATGAAATTATCTATCAGACTGATCCAGAACCATGAAGAGATTATAGCCAATTGCCCTGAACTGGATATCAACTGCTACGGATCCGATAAGGATGAAGCGATTCGCAGGATAAAAAACGTCATTAATTTTTACGTGGATTCGGCAAAGGAGCTGGGCCTTGACGTTGAATCACTCACAGAGATTTCCGTTGAAGGAGAGATGAATGAGCCCCTCGACGGCACGGCAAGCTGCCAGCATCCCAATACCATCAATTAATCAACAAGGGCCTCGTGAGAGGCCCCTGCTGTCTGTTCCGCCTATTTTCCTTCGAGCTCCGACTCGTCTATCTTGAACTTGTTGCTGTTGAGCAGCTCGGCGACCCATGCCTTGCGCTTCTCGGAACGTTTAATATCATACATCCGGCGCTCGATATTCTGCCTGGCTTCCTCGAAGGGTATCACTTTCTTCACGCTCTTGCCGCCTTCGTTCATATTCCGCGTATACATGCGGTCAAGATTCTTGGTGTAATAATCACGGACGTCCTGGGGAGTAACCGTTATGTTGGTGAGAACGGCTTCCGACTCGTACGTGCCGGCGAGATTGTAGTCGATGAAGAATTTCAGCTCGTTCTTGAACTTTTCATCCTTGTCCAGGCCCCGCTTGATGGCCTCACGCTTGAGAACTTCCTCGCGCAGGAACCGCTTGGAGAGCTCTCGTTTCATTTTTTCATCGACCGGCATGTCCGGACGGCCCATTTTCCTTCTCTTGCCCATGATGAAATCGACGAGCTTGTTCAGGTCCGCCACCTTGAATTCCGCAGGGCCCACCTTGTATATCAGCGCAGCAGGGTCATGGAATGATACGGTATCGATGTTGTTGGCCACGTCCTTTGACTTCATCAGCGAATCCTGGAAATGGACCGATGAATTATACGTGAGGCGGCGCTTGAGGCCGGCCTGCTGGTTCTTGTCCTCGATGACATCCTCGATATTGTCCTCGGTGATCTTTTCACGGTCTTCGACCTTGATGATATACACGGCATTGCCGACCTTCACCGGCTCCTTCGTGTATTCCCCTTTCTTTACGGCAAACACGGCCTTTGAAAATTCCTCGCCGCGCATGCCCTGGATAATGTATCCTATGTCGCCGCCCTTTCTCTTGGAAAAGTCATCGGAATATTTCTTGGCCAGATCATCGAACTTTGCGCCCTTGTTCAATTCGTCAATGATGCTGCGGGCCTTATCCATTTTCTCCTTGAAGGCAACCTCGAGCTCGGCATCGGAGAGCTTCTGCCGGTTGTTTTTCTCGATCTTGTAGTTCTTTACGGTCAGCTTGATGATGCGCGCTTTCGCCGCTTCCTCGCTGAACTTGCCCTCGCTGCTGATAATCTTGCCCAGGTACTGGGCGTAAAATCCCCTCGTCGCGAGGTTGGTTAAAAAAAGGAAATCTTCCTTCTTATCAAAACCGGCCTTTCGCGCTTCCCGGACAACGAGCTTTTCAGTGGCAAAACGCTCAAGGTGGTTCTTCTGCTCCGATTTCTTCTTTAAAATTGCGTCTTTAGCCATCTTGCGGGCTTCAAGCCATTCATAAAATTCCCCCCTGGTGATCTGGCCCCCGTTGTATGTGGCAAGAACGTCACCGGATCTCTTGCAGGCGGCCGCGCCGAACATCACGGCCAATACGAAAATAAAAACGATGCTTCTTTTCATGTATTGACTCCCGAATTAATAACGTTATGGATTAAGGACATAGCAGAGGGGCCGTGTTGCAAAATGTCAAATGAAATTCATCAAAGGGACGGTTTTTACCCTCGGAGGCAACGAAGATACAACAGCCGGGAGGTCCGGGATCAGGTTTTTCCTAGAACTGGAACCTGGTTCCCAGCTGGAGATTGATGTCCTTGCCGTTGGTTATATTCACGTCGGTCTCCAGGGTGATCTTCAGGATCCAGATGTTTATTTCCAGTCCCGCGATGAAAAGGCCCATGAAGGGCTTCGGCTTCTTGGAATACTCGCAGCGGGCGGTGATATAGCCGAGGGATCCAAGCGCCGTGCTGGTGATGGGACCGACTCCGCTGCCGTCGAGCCTGATGCGGCCCCAGGTCAGGGCAAACCCGAAACCGGCGTACATATCAAAAATCCAGAGGAAATTGATGTACGCTATAGCCTGGGCGTTGGCTCCGATCATCTGCCATTTAAGGTTGAAGTTGTAGTACGCCGTAAAAAGGACATCATAGTAACCGCCGCTGACGTAAATGTTCTGCAGGGTATAGTCATAACTGCCATTGATACCGGTGATTCCGTCCATGAAATCGCCGCCGGCGGCGATGGTAAACCCGCCGAAGCCTAGCAGGTTGGGCAGAAATTCCTTCTTGCCGACCAGGTTTTTGCGTAGTTTGAAGCCGGCCGAATAAAAGTTGAACTTGCCCATTTTGGCTGATTTCTGGTTTAGCGGCGGCCGGTAGATGGCATCGGTGAAAATCATCAGCTTGAAGAGCACGTCAAAGCCGCCCTTCAGGCCGAAACCGAAATTGAGGACCGGGTTGGGTGCGTACGCGGGGTAGATGCTTTTCTCCCGCGGTATGCTTTCATCGTAATACTTCATGTTAGAGCACCCGAGGGTAAAGGAAACGCCGAAAAACATGTGGGGAAAATCGCCGATCAACGCGTCCCCCATCGGGTAACCGCCCACGTTAGTGAGGGCAAATGCCGCGGGATAATTCCTGAAGTTTTTCCAGATGACGTTGTCAAGCTCTTGAATTGTCGCAAGCACCCCCTGGATCGGCAGTATGGGCGCCTGGGAGGTGTCCACGAAAATCCATGGATAGGCCGAGGTCAATGGTAGAAAGGAAAATAATGTAGCCAAAAGGACTGTTTGGAGTATGCGCTTCATACAATATCCCGGGTGTTAGATACCTCAATTGTCGGCATAATGCCATCGGTTTCCGTAGCATTATGACTTCTCCCCATTCACTGACAGCTCGACAGCCATTGCATGAACCGGCCGCGCCTAACCCTGAGCAGCCGGGTTACAATACATACCTTAAAAATACTTACCGGAGGTTATTTTGTCAAGGTATTACTGAAATCAGGGATCTATGCGGTAAGAATAACGGGTCCTGAGTCAGTTACTGCTATGGTATGCTCAAAGTGGGCGGAAAGGCTGCCATCCGCCGTCACCGCGGTCCACCCGTCGTCGAGGAGCCGGACCGCGTATCCCCCTTCATTTATCATCGGTTCCACGGCGAGGACCATGCCCGGCTCAAGAATGATGCCTGTTTTTTTCTTGCCGTAGTGGGGAACCACCGGGGGCTCATGGAGGGCAAAACCCACACCGTGGCCGGTATAATTTCTCACCACGGTATAACCGCACGACTCGGCATATTCCTGGATGGCATGGCCGATATCGCCGATCCTGTTCCCGGGTGTCATTACTTCAATAGCTTTTTCAAGGGATCGGCGGGTCGCTTCAGCCAGCCGCCTGGCGTTATCCGAAACCTTCCCAGCGGAAAAGGTCCTGCAGGCGTCGCCGAAGTACCCGTTCAGGACCACGCCGATGTCGATTTTCACCAGGTCGCCGGTCCTGATTTTCCTTTTCTTTGAGGGGATGCCATGGACGACTTCATCGTTGACGGATATGCACGATGCGGCGCTGTAGCCCGGAACAGTTTTAAAGGCAGCCCTTCCCTTCTTCTTGATGATCATTGAATCGATCATCATGTCAATTTCCCAGGTGGAAAGGCCGGCGAGGGATATCCGTGAAAGTTTTTTAAAAATATCGGCGATGATGATGCCGGCGTCCCGTATGCGCTTTATATCGTCAGGAGATTTGATCCGTATCCGGTTGTTTCTCATAATCCTCGATCAGGCCCTGACGCCCGGCGCCGTGGCGGGACAGGCGCCGGGATGCACAGATACTACGCCTCGGCGGCCTGGGGCGCCTCGGGTTTGCCGTTCTCCTTTGTCCTGTCCGTAAGGCCGGCGGCCGCTTTAATCTTCTTCTCTATTTCCTGCGCCACTGCGGGATTATCCATGAAGTATTTCTTCGCATTCTCGCGTCCCTGGCCGATCCTTTCTTCCCCGTAGGAGAACCAGGTCCCCGATTTCTTCACGATATCGAACTTAACACCGAGATCGAGAATATCGCCGACCCGTGATATGCCGGAATCGTACATGATGTCGAACTCGGCCTGCCTGAAGGGGGGCGCCACCTTGTTTTTAACGACCTTGACCCTGACGCGGTTGCCGATCGCCTCTTCGCCGGACTTCAGGGTCTCGATCTTGCGGATGTCGAGGCGGACGGATGAATAGAACTTGAGGGCGTTCCCGCCGGTCGTCGTCTCCGGGGAGCCGAACATGACGCCGATCTTCATGCGGATCTGGTTGATGAAGATGACGCAGGTCCTTGACTTGGATATGACCGCCGTGAGCTTCCGGAGGGCCTGGCTCATGAGGCGCGCCTGCAGGCCCATGTGAGAATCGCCCATGTCGCCGTCAATCTCGGCCTTGGGCACCAGGGCGGCCACGGAGTCGACAACGATAATGTCCACCGCGCCGGAGCGGACCAGGGCTTCGACGATCTCCAGGGCCTCCTCGCCGGTGTCGGGCTGCGAGACCAGGAGCTCGTCAGTCTTTACGCCGAGCTTTGCCGCGTAGGTCGGGTCAAGGGCGTGCTCCGCGTCAATGAAGGCGGCGACGCCGCCCATCTTCTGGGCCTCAGCCACGATGTGCAGGGTAAGGGTGGTCTTGCCGGAAGACTCCGGCCCGTATATCTCAACGACCCGCCCCCGGGGCACGCCGCCGATGCCGAGGGCGATGTCCAGCTCCAGGGAGCCGCTCGATATAGCCTCGATCTGGACAACCTTGTCCTCGTCGCCAAGACGCATGATGGACCCCTTGCCGAACTGTTTTTCTATCTGCATTATTGCCGATTCCAGGGCCTGGGCCTTCTGGTTGCTTTCTCTTTGACTAACGTCTTTCTGTTCAGCCATTTGATTACCTCTAATAGATATATGATGGATTATAATGAATGTACGAATATGCCGTTACAATATTAAAACTTATGTCTCATATTTTTGTAAAGTAGAAAAAAAATTCACGGCCTATGAAAAGGTTGATATATGAAGGGCGTGATTATGTCAAGTAAAAAAATACTACATTTTTGTTAAGTACCGATAACTATCGGCCTTGAATAATGTCCATGGCGCCATGGACATTATTCCGGCAGGATAACCCCCTTGCAGGCATCATCATTCGCCTGACAAGGTGAACGCCTGTACATATTATAGTAATCTCTTGACAGAGACCATGCCTGTTTTACCATCACGTTTCACATATAGACAGACTAGTTTCGTCCATGGGGGGCCATTCCGCCAATTGAGGCATGATTGCGAAGGCAGAATCATTTTTATAATCATGAAAACTTATCTGAGATTTGCGAACCGTGAAGTTGAAAAGGCTTTTTTAACGCATTATGCGGAAACCGCCATACCGGGGATACGCATGGGATACTGGCTGGCCACAATCCTTTATGCGTTATTCAGTATCCTCGATTATTTCCTGATGCCCGAATCATACCGCACCATGTGGTTCATACGGTTCGCCATTGTCATTCCGGTGGCCACGGTGACGTACCTCATGACATACAATAAATCGCTTCACCGTTACATGCAGTTCGCCATATCGGCAAGTTCGCTGATCATGGGACTGGGAATCGTCGCCATGATGGCTCTGGCCCGCGAAAGCGAGCCCGGGTACACGTTCTATTACGCGGGGATCATACTGGTCATCATGGGGATAGCCACGCTTTTCGGGCTGAGATTTCATTACGCCGTGTTCTGCCTGCTGTGCCTTGTCGCCGGCTACGAGCTGTCCCTGATTTTCATTCAGAGAATCTATCCCAGCAGCACGCCCGACGCGAAAAGCGTTATATTTATCAATAATAATTTCTTCTTTATCGGCGCAAACATCATGGGCATAATAATCGCCTATCTGTTTGAGATATCCAAACGAATCGAATTCCTGCAGCAGGAGGAGATCAAAAGCAGGAACTCGGAGATCATCCAGCACGCCAGGGAGATGAAACGGGAGCTGGAGCTGGCCAAGCAGCTCCAGCTGCGCCTGCTTCCGGACGTGTACCCCGAGATTCCCGGCGTGAAGTTTTCCCTGTTGTACCGGCCCATGGAAGACCTGGGCGGCGACTACTATGATTACATCAAGTTCGCCGAAGAGCATATGATCGGGATCTTTATCAGCGACGTGTCCGGCCATGGCCTTCCCGCCGCCCTCATCACCAGCATGCTCAAATCGCTCATTGCCGCTTCAGAAAAAGTAAAATTCTCCGTTTCGGACTTTTTACATTATATCAATACCCACGCCTCGGGCATAATCGGCGACAATTTCATAACGGCCCTGTACGCGCTCTATGACTCTAAAAGCCGGATACTGAAGTTCGCGCGGGCGGGTCATCCATTCCCGTTGATACTGAGAAAAGGAAAGGTGATCCAGGTCAAATCAAGGGGCGGCATGATAGGCTACAATCCCTATGCCAGTTATGCCGAAACCGAAGTCCAGCTGGAACCGGGCGACAAGGTTTTATTGTTCACCGACGGTTTGATAGAAGAAATAAATGACGAAAGCCAGTCCTTTGAATCAACCTTCATGGAAAAAGTGCTCCCCTCGCTGTCCATGATGCCCATCACTGACGTCGTGGCGGTGTCATTCCGGAGGCTCGTGGAGTTCAAGGGGAGCAGCGATTTTATGGATGACATATGCATCCTGGGCATGGAGGTGCTGTAAGGGGGACACGCATGGGTCCCGCCCGACAGGGCTATCGCCTTTCCGTATATTTGGCATTGACAATTCCGCTCAATGATCATATTTTTCTCCGCGAAGATCTTCAGATCCATGGACAGGAGAATGCAAAAAATCTCATGAAAACACCGCAGGGAATAACACCGTATATCATTCAAATGATCGTGCTGGGAGTCGGCATCGCCCTTATCGCAACCAGCAGATACTGGAGCGATCACACTCTCGCCCTGGTTTCCGGAATATTTTTCATCAACATCTTCTGGGTGACGATGGTGCTGGGAAACGATTTCAGGATATGGTCGTTCTTGCGCAACTCTGCAGCGGGAAACATTTTCATGTTCGGAGTGATAGTGGCCAACCTGGGCTTCATCGCGGTGAAGGCTTTCATGAGATTATTTTGAACTGTGAAAATCCCTCATGAAAACGAATAAACCGGGAGCACCCTGATCAGGGAGGCGTATTGTACTGCGCCGGAACGGGCTTGCGCCCATACGCTGTATTTTATCCGACATCTGCAGTCTTACCGTACAAGTCCACGTAATGAGCCGTTTTACCATAATTTTTTTTACAATAGTTAAATTTTATTGATTAAAACGTATACGGCCGGAATATAAGGGCATAACATCGGACAATCAGCCCGATATCACTATTCCCGGAGGGACCAGGCATGAAAACACGCATCACGGAATTATTTAAGATCAAATACCCGATCATTCTCCCCGGCATGAGCTGGATCAGCGTGCCGGAACTGGTTGCAGCCGTATGCAATGCCGGCGGCATCGGCTACCTCGCCACAGGGCCCCTGAGCCCCGAACAGACGCGGGCATCCATACGTAAGATCAGGGAGCTTACCGACAAGCCCTTCGGCGTCGGCGCGACCCTTATCATGCCCGGCGCGCGGGAGAATGCCGAGATCGCGCTCCAGGAAAAAGTCCCCGTCATCAACATATCCCTGGGGAAAGGGGAGGATATCATAAAGCGGGTCCATGCCTACGGCGGCAAGGTCATAACGACCGTCACGACCCTTCAGCATGCCCTGGCGGAGGAAAAAGCGGGCGCCGACGCCCTGCAGGTCACCGGCCACGAAGCCGCGGCGCACGGCAGCCTGGTGACCACCTTCGTCCTGGTCCCGGCCATTGTAGACGCGGTGAAGATCCCGGTCGTCGCCATCGGCGGGATCGGCGACGGAAGGGGCATGGCGGCCGCCCTTGCCCTGGGTGCGGAAGGGATCGGGATGGGGACACGGCTTTCCATGTCCAGAGAAAGCCCGGTCAACAGGAAGACCCTGGACGCTCAGATCGAAGGAGGTATCGAAGACACCATTTATTCAAACCGCTTTGACGGTCTCAACTGCAGGGTCCTGAAGACCCCTGCCGCTGAAAAGGCCATCAGGAGGGGCCGCAACCTCCCCAAAGGTCTCATCGCCTCCTTCGCCATCGCGAAATCCCTTGACCTGTCATGGATCGGCCTGGCCACATCGATACTGTCGGGGAAGGGAAAAGAAAAATCCGACTCCGCCCCGGCGCCGGCGGGAGCGAAGAAGAAAAAGAAATCAATGATGCAGGGCCTTCTGCAAGGGCCGAAGATGGGGATGAACCTCGCCCACATGGCCGCCGCGTACGTCGCGATCCAGAAAGCGACGCAGGAAGGCGATCTTGATAACGGCGTGCAGCTCGTCGGACAGGTCCAGGGCATCATCCACGACCTTCCGCCTGTAGACGCGATCATAAAGCGTACGGTGAAGGAGGCCCAGGAGATCGGGAAGAAGATCAATCTGAAAATGAAGTGAAAAACGAAGGCGGGGATGCCTTTCCCCGCCTTTTCATCAAGCACAAACAGGGCCGATAACCGTCTCCAGCAAGTTCATCATTTCCCGGCGGCCTTACCGGAACCATCCACGATCTTAATGCTATTCATGAGAAAGATCAAAGGCCCGCTGGAGAAAGTTTTAAAGCTCTCTTCCCGGTCAATGTCGTAAATGAAAAAATAGCAAGACCCCTTATAACGAAGGACCAGGGCAATGGCATACATAATGTCCCCGCTACTCCTGTTCCTCATGCTTCCGCTGAACCCGAGGTTTTCGATCCCCGAGGGGAGCTTAAATTTGAGTGACTTCAATTCGATCTCAGCATAACCGATGAACGTGTCTTGCATGAATTTTTTAAGCGCCGCGGACAGTTCACGCCCGGAATCCGGCTCTGGCCCCAGCATGACAAACAGCTCGGAACCGGGCGCGTACCATTCTTTGGGCGGCTCGTTTCCGGCAACAGGTTTGCCTATGATCCGTTTTTCCCGGGCGGAAAGGTCCCATCCCGGGGGAGCCTCGATGGTTATCATGCCAAGAGACGCATTCCCGGCGGGATAGGCATCCCCGCCGGGTACGATTAACGCCGGGAAAGCCAGCAGAGCCGTAATCAACAGCATGCTTCTTTTCATAATGACACCTCCATGGAAACGTTATACTCCTTCGCCGATACTGCCGTTCCCGTTGCCGCCGTTCATGAGATCACGGCGGCGCTGCCCGGCAATCTTCATGTATTCCAGCTTGTTCAGGGCGTCCACGAAGGAATGGATACCGGCGATGGACACATCGATGTTGGCGGCGCTGCCGAAGGCCTTGAGCTCCCTCCCCTCGTGCTCCTCTGCCACGGTGCAGTGCACCTCGGCGACCGCATCGGACCCGCCGGTGATGGCGACCAGGTTGAAGGATGTGATCCTCGCCGTGGTGCCCGTTATCCTCTTCACCGCCTTCACGCCGGCATCGACGCCGCCGTTGCCGTGGGCGACCTCGAAGGCCTCGCGGTTTCCCTTCTTGTGGTCCTTGATCGTCACCAGGGCCATGGGGGGCGAGAACATCCCGGTGGATATCTGCACGTTTTCGACCTTGTACCGCCGGTGCTCCTCGCCTTTAAAGAGGGACTCGCCGACCAGGACCGCGATGTCCTCGTCAAAGACCTCCTTCTTGCTGTCAGCCAGGGCCTTGAAGAGGCGGAAGAAGCGCTCCGTCTCCTCCTTGTCCAGGTTGTAGCCGAGGGAACCAAGACGGTCGAGAACGGCATGGCGCCCGGAGTGCTTGCCCAGCACCAGGGACGACTTGGAAATGCCCACGTCCTCGGGCCTCATGATCTCGTAGGTCATGGTGTTCTTCAGGAGGCCGTCCTGGTGGATGCCCGATTCATGGGCGAAGGCGTTGCTTCCGACGATTGCCTTGTTGGGCTGGACCGATACGCCGGTGATGTTCGTCAGGAGGCGGCTCGTTGGCACGATCTGCTTGGTGTTGATGCCGGTGTGTACTTTGAAAAGATCGCTCCTGGTCCTGATCGCCATCACGATCTCCTCCATGGAGGTGTTGCCCGCCCGCTCGCCGATGCCATTGACCGTGCACTCGACCTGACGGGCCCCCGCCTCGATCGCCGCGATGGAGTTGGCAACAGCCAGTCCCAGGTCATTGTGGCAGTGCACCGAAATGATGGCGTTATTTATATTGGAAACATGTTCATACAGATAGCGTATCAGGCGGTGAAAATCCGAGGGGATAGCATATCCCACCGTGTCCGGGATATTTACCGTGACTGCGCCCGCCTCAATGACGGCCTGAACCATCTCGGCAAGGTACACCGGATCGCTCCGGGTGGCGTCCATGGGGGAGAACTCGACGTTCTTCGTGTAGCTCTTCGCCTGCTTCACCGCCTCGATGGCCAGCTTCAGCACCTCCTCGCGGGTCTTCTTGAACTGGTGCTGGATATGGATGTCCGAGCTGGAAATGAAGGTATGGATACGGGGATTCTCTGCACCCTGGATGGCCTTCCAGGCGGTTTCGATATCCTTCTGGTTCGCCCTGGCAAGGCCGGCCACCTGTACGCCCCGGGCCCTGTCAGCTATCATCTTTACGGCCTCAAAATCGCCGTCGGAAGCGATGGGAAATCCCGCCTCAATGACATCGACGCCGAGCTTGATCAGCTGGTCCGCGAATATCATCTTTTCCTTCATGTTCATGGTGAAACCTGGGGACTGCTCCCCGTCGCGGAGCGTGGTGTCGAATATTACGACTTTATTGTTACTGTTATCTGACATAATTGTTTCTCCTTATCTGAGTGGAATGGTAGTGCACAGGCGCCCTGTTCACCCAAGCAACAAGGGGCATACACCCCGCCACCTCCCCGGATTCATGATATTACATGATGAATCCATTCAATTACCTGCCTTACATATATCTGCTTTAACACTCATTACCATAACATAAAAAAGCCGCCACATTCTGTGACGGCTTTTACTTGTTTCAGTTTTCAAGAAGGCATCACAAAATATGGCCAGGGAGCGAACCCTCCAGGCATAACAAAAGGCCGAGAAGCAGGTTTAGTAGTGATGCCAAGGTATAATTCATAGTTACTGCCGCTTTCTATTCTTGCTATGTAATCGGTCGACTATCTAAATAATATACAGCACAATTGTCGTTATGGCCATTATTGTCAATAGAAAATTCTGTTTTTTTTCCATTCCGTCCATCCATCCTCAAATCATTAACGCTTGACTTTCTGCAGCGCCGGTCCAACAATTATTCCCGGCTAACACATGGACGGATCATGCGGCAGGTACAGGTAAAAGGGTACATACAGGTCTACAGCAGGAAGACCCGGGACGAAATCATGAAGGCAGGAGGGAAAATCCTGTCCGCTGCCGGCCTTGAAGGCATGACATCGGACCTTTTCGCCTGCGTGGACGAGCTGATAAAAAACGCCGTGAAGGCGGATTACAAGTACGTCCTTCTCCGGGACCGCATCCTGAAAAAGCTCCAGCAGCTGCGGCCCGACAAGAGTCCGGATGAAATAAATCAGAACATCGACACCCTCATGAAACATGCGGACAACTTCAACCGCATGGCCGAGGAGATTTTAAAGAAAGAAGACCTGTCAGCCATAGTCAGGGAGATTCTGAACGAGGAGTCAAGGCTGCTCACCATAAAAAACAGGGCCTACCTGGAGAACCGTTCCTATACCGAAGAAGAAAAAAAAGAAATCATGGGCCTCACCATGATCAGGGACATACAGCGTCAGATCAAGGAACAGAACATCAAGATCATTCTCCGCATCCAGGCGGATGACGATTTCATGTACATCGAGGTCACCAACACGGCCCCGATCCTCACGCGCGACATCAACAGGATTCACGATAAGCGCGACGAACACCGACGCTACCGCGATGAAGGCCGCGAGCATGAGTTTTTCGTGGACAATATCGACACCAGCGAATCGGGATTCGGGTTCGGCTACGCCAAGATCGACGTAATCCTGTACAACATGGGGATCACGAGCGAACGGGCGATCACGATCATATCATCAATAAATACCACGGTAATGCTGACGCTGCCGATGGACCAATTGAAGAAGCATTTTATTGCGTGACCCCTCCGGGCTCCACGCAGGCTTACATCGAATTATTGACCGCCCGCCGGGGGTCAGAGGAGTGACATGGAATCTTTCTTCGCCAACACCGTTTTATTCGGGGAAGACATCCTCAACAGCGTCCATATTTTCGCCGGATCGTGGCTGGACATGGCCATGATGGCCATAACATCGGCGGGAAGCGAGACCTTTTACATGGTCGCCCTGCCGATCCTTTACTGGTGCTGGGACCGGCGGCGCGCCATCTATGTGGGGGCCGTGTTCCTCGTTGCCATGACCGTGAATGACGCCCTGAAATGTCTCTTCAACAATCCCCGGCCCGATCCGGAAAAACTTATCCCCGGTATTCGGGAACTGGCTATAAGATACAGGCCGAGCGGGCCCGGCTTCCCCAGCGGACATGCCCAGGGAGCAACGTCCTTCTGGGGAACAATCGCAATCATGGCCGGCAATAAGGCAGTGGGAATCATTTGTGTTTCAATGATAATCCTCATAACATACTCCCGCCTCTACCTGGGTGTGCACTATCTGGGCGACGTCATCGGGGGACTCACGCTGGGAATACTCTGTCTTGTTGTTATAATACCGGCGGCAACGGTCACCGGAAAGCATTTCCGCTCGGTCAATCCAGTGGTGATAACCATTGTTCTGATCCTTCTCCCGGCAGGCATATACATCGCGGTCCCCGGGGAACATATTAATACCACCATGGGTACCATATCCGGATTTCTCATCGGCGCCCTCCTTGCTGAAGACCGCATACGATTCAACCCGAAGAATCGCCTGCCCTACCAGCTGGCAAAGATAGTTATCGGCATCGCCGTTGTGGCAGCCATCCGGTTTGGTCTGAAATTCATTCTGCCCGAAAGCCTGGAAGCGGGATTTTTCCGATACTGGTGCATCGGCTTCTGGTGCTCCTTCGGCGCGCCCTATCTTTTCGGAAAAATCGCGGTTCTCAGGGGAGAGGATGGTGCTTTACTCTGACCGCTATGAAGAGTAAATGTCAAATTAATAAAAGCTGCCTTATAG
>DAONAJ010000098.1:0-14223 GCA_035400945.1 Spirochaetota bacterium | reverse complement strand
CCTCGTGCCGGCGGGCGCCCTGGAATCCTTCATTTCCATGGGCCCAAGGATGTTCCTGGTGATATATTCCCCCAGGGTCAGACCCGAGGCCTCGAACACGATGAACCCCAGGAGATTGTATCCCTGGTTGCAGTAATTGAAACGGAACCCGGTGGGATATTTCTGCTCCGGTATGATGAAGGGATAATTGTTCTGCGCATGCTTCGGGCTCGGGTCCTCGATGAGGCCCGAGGTATGAGTGAGGAGGTGCCAGACGGTTATCGGTTCTGAATTGAGCTCGCTGTTTTCAAACTTGACCTGGAGGTACTTGCTGATCGGGTCGTTGAGCGAAACCAGGCCCCTCTCGACAAGCTGCAGTATCGCCAGGGCCGTGAAGGTCTTGGTGAGGGACGCGGCCAGGAACGGCGTTGAAGGTTCGCATCGCACCGTTTCCATGTATATGACCCGGTCGCCTTCCACCACGGCAGCGGCGGCTGACGGCACGATGGGATACCAGGTATTCGCCCTCAGCCAGGCTGACAGGTTCTGCTTCTCGGCATTAATTTTCAGTTCCCGGGCTTTTTTGTCCGCTTCGATTTTTTCGGCATTGGGCCTGGGCCTGGCCTGCTCCTTCTTCTGCCGATCTTCCATAAAGCATCCGGAATATATGACCGCTGAAAAGCAGAGCAAGAGCACTGCGGCGACCAGGTCGGCCCAGTTTCTGTTGCGGTGGATCATGGCATTGATTAAAGCGATTTCCGGAAAACCTGTCAAACAAAAACAAAAATTTGCAGTGAGTGCGGCCGATTTTCCCATCGCGTGCTTATGTCACGTTAATGATATGACGAAGCGCGCACCAGAATGGAAGAGGGTTTGTAACAGGGATTGAACTATTCCCGCACGGCCTCGTAGTAGCCGTGCCTGAGGGCCAGGCCGACCACACGGTGGTCCTTCCACACAAAGTTGTGCAGCATGCGCCCGCTGTCTATGAGGAAGCGGTTCGAGGTGAAGGTCCGCAGGGGCATGTAGCCGCCGAAGCCGTTGCTGAAAAGGGTGCCGCCCTTGAGGGAGACGTGCACCTTTTCCCCGGTGATGACATTGCGGTAGTCGCCTTCGTACCACTTGAGCTCTCCCGGCGTTAGCGACGGCCACGCCGTGCAGAGGGTCTCGTCGTCGGAAATCTTCCGCACCAGGAAACGGAGCATGCCGGTAAGTCCCTGGCGCCAAGACATGAAGGAATCGCCCAGGTGTTCCGGGGGATTGCACAGATATATGAAGGCTATCTTTCTCTTCGGGAAAACCTGCAGGCCCGACGCCTGGTTGAACCAGCGGCCCGCCTTATAGTAACTGTCGATGCTGCCGTTTACGGTGATGACTTCCCAGCCGAGGGAGTAGTAATAATCGACCTTGGTGACAGGCAGCTCCACCGGTTTGGCCAGGAGCTCGCCAAAGGACTTTTCGCTGATTATCCGCCTGCCCCGGTACTCGCCCCGGTTGATCAGCATGGCCGTGTATTTCGCCAGGTCCTGTATGGTGGTCACGATCCCGCCGGTGCCGTTGGAGAACTCCGCCGTGCTCGATGTCATTCCCAGCGGGTCGAGGATTTCCTCCTTCATGCATTCCGCGTAGGACCTGCCGGCCGCGGCCTCGATGACGTGCATCATCAGCTCGTATCCTTCATTCGAGTAGGAGTAGCTGTAGCCGGCCGGATGCACCTGCTCCGGAACCGAGATCTTCTTTCCGTTAATATCATACACCACGTGCCTGCCGGCAAACGAGGGAATGCCGGAGGTATGGGCCAGGAGGTGCCTCACGGTCACCGGCTTCGAATTGAGTTCCTCGCGCTCAATGACGACGCCGGGAAGATACCGGCTCACCGGCTCGTCAAGGACAAGGATTTTCTTTTCCTGGAGGCGCAACGCCAGCACCGCGGTGAAGGTCTTCGAAAGAGAGGCAATGCCGAAGCGGGTAGTGCTGTCGGCCCTGACGCCGTGGTGGAACACGAGGCGGTCGCCCTGGATAACGCCGACCGCGGCGGAGGGCACCATCCCGCCCGGGACGTTGCCGTTCAGCCAGCCGGCGAACTGCTTTCCGTACTGCTGCAGCCGTGCGTCGATTTCCCTGTCGACCACCTCCCCGACATCGCTCTCCCTGAACCCGAAGAGGGTCGTCGCCCGGGACATGCCGGCGAGGCTTACGCAAATGATTAGGCACAGCAGAACTACGGCGCCTGAAAACAGGTATAGCTTTCTCTTCATGAACATTCCGATATACTAACAGTTTTTCGCCAAGAAAGAATGAACATTCTTTCGCTTTGTCAGAACTATCTCCTTCCCTGCCGCCCCCGGCCGCGGGAACGATGGGATAGTGTCTGAAATTTTATGTTGCAGGTCTAACGCAGATTACTTACCATCCCCACCCGCAAACTGTCAAGATAAAAACAACGCTGCCCGGCCCCCATGGACCGGCACATTTCTGATATATTGATCGGCTGTTTTATGCCGGTTTCATGACCATGTTTTCGGCCCCTGTCCATGACATAATCAGACCCGGAGAACATGGCCGGCGATAAAAAATTATTGACTATTCACACTTGACTTCCCGTATGGATGCAGTATTATCAGTACAGGGTTGTTGAAGGCTCCAGGGAGCCTTCGCGCGATATGATAGACGACAAGTACGAATTGATCATCAACCACTCCCGGCAGAAAGGCTTCGAGAGCATCAGCCTCGACAAGAGGGACTATCTCAAGGAAGCGTCCTACCTGCTGAAGGAGCCTAAGAAGGTCTTTGTAGGCCTGGGCGATTTCCTGGAAATCGGCGACTACAGCACCCTCATCGACAACATCTTCTTCGACACCGAAGGTATCAAAATCGAGAACATACTGGACGACAACAACCGGAGGTTGTCCACCGAAGGCGAGGTCCCCTTCTCCTTCTTCAAGCTCGCCGTCTACTTTCCCGACTTTTTGCTGAAGGAAGTCCCCACGTCATGCATTTCCGTCATCGGGGAAAAGTCACGGCTCTTCCCGGGCGCCGAGACCTTCATCAGGTTCATTAGGGCCTACGACCCTCTGGTGCTCACGGCCATGCCCCAGGAAATAGCCATCGAGTTCGTCAAGCGCGTCGGCCTGAACGAAGACAACCTCATCGCCACCGACTACAAGAAGAAGCAGGACAAGATCAACAAGGAGGTCTACGCGGGGGACGTGAACCGCTTCATCTCGGGCGACCGCAAGAGCCTGATCATCGAAAAATACCTCCACGAAAACAATCTGAGGAACGATGAGGTGGTGTACATGGGCCGCGGCGAAGCCGGCGTCAAGACCTTCTCCCAGGTCAACTCGGTAGCCTTCAATCCCTTCGACAACATCATCCCCCAATCGAAGATAACGCTGTACGGGTCGTCGCTCCTTTCGCTTCTGGTCCTCTTCAACTACAACGGCGCCTTCAATGATTTTCTCCTGTCTGACGAGTTCGAGGAGTTCATGCCCTCACTGGTGGTCTATTCCTCCGCGCGGGAGAAGTCGCAGGAGCTCATCGACATCGAGGTCCAACACCGCAACATGCAGAACAATGTCATCGGCCAGCGCATCGAGCATTCGGGCGTGAGCTACAAGTCGGTCGAGCGGGAAATCGAGGTGGTCTTCGCCGGCTCTTCCATCAACATCAACCAGGTGAAGCAGATGGTCACCGAGCGGATGGAGGAATACCGCAAAAATCCCGGGGACCTTGTACGGAAGATATACGACATGGCAAAGCTGCGCTACAAGAACTTCTGCACCAACGGGACCTCGTTCAAGCATGACCTGTGATTCCCGGACCGCACCGTGAGGCGTGACCGTGTCATTTTGTGAACAATGCTCCATTGAAGAAAAGCTGATGCAATGCTGCGGCAGGCTCCCCATGGCCGGCACGCGGGCGCCGCTCCTCCTGCAGTCAGGGGCCACGGTCTCCGCCTGCCCCCACCTGAGCGCCGGAGGCCTCTGTACGGTATACGAAAGCAGGCCCCAGGGATGCCGGGATTTCTTCTGCGACGCCTTCATGACCGACCTCAGGTCCGGCTTCGCTCGGCGCGACCCGTAGTCCCTCTACCGCATCTCCCGCGACAGGATTTCATTGTACCTGATGAACACCGCGCGATCGGACAGAATCGTGTCATGGTCCACGTCGAAGGCGTGCTTCCCCTTCGCCTCCGCGTACACGCGCTCGTCAAGGGCCCGTCCCTTCGATACGGTGTCGCCTTTCCCGTAAAACAGGTGGTGGGAAACGGCCGTTGGGAGATGACCCTCCAGGGCCCGCCGGATGAAACCGCTGTGGGTCGACACGTCTATCCAGCTGGGGAGCTTTTTGCTCGGGAGCCGCAGGGCAAGGTCGGCGGACTCAAAGCCGCTCCAGGGGGACGCCAGGGTCGCGAAGAGCTTCACCTCGATGCCGTGACGCTTCAGGTCATGGTAGCAGAGAAGGTACCGCCCTATGAGCCCCCCCATGCTGTGTGCCGTAATGCAGATCTTCGAAAAGCCGTATTTCCTTCTGAGGTCGAGGAGCGATTCATAGAGGAGGCGCGACGCCAGGGAGAGGCGGATCCCCGACGGATAATAGAAATACCAGGGCTGATAGCGCTCACCGTCCAGCCTGAAATGGAAATAGGCCCAGTTCTGGGGGCTCCCCTCCGCGCCGTGGACGAAGAGGACCGGGATTTTCTTCGCGTCATAGGGCCCCGTGAGGTAGATGTTGGCGCCGAAGGCCTTCATGAAGAGCGTCGGTTTCCACCATCCGGCGGAGGCGTTCTTCTGGCAGAACCTCTCGTCGTAAAGCTTCATGATCTCCCCGTTGGGCCCCTGGCGGGGAATGGAGCCGTCGTCGCGGATGGATATCTTCCGCGGGAGTTTCATGCGCTGACCGGTCCCGATCAATTCCAGGCCCGATGCCACGTCTCCGGCCCTGACCGTTATCCCCCCCTCGCCCCCGCCCATGGCGCAGACCTCGTCGTCGGTGAAGAAGCCGTCCTCGTCGGCATCGGTCATGGCATAGACGCGGAACCGCCCCTCCGGCACATAGAGCATGAAGCTCCCGGGCCGGTTCAGGAAGACCTGCTCCACCGGCCCCTCGCCGTCCCGGGCCGTGCTCCAGGCCATGACCAGGACCGCCCGGTCGCGGGGGCAGGACACGGTGCCGATGATGACGGCGGAATTGTATTCCGCGGCTTTGCCGCTGGACGAAGACGGGCGTGCTTCATGCACATTGTCGCGCTTTCCGATGGCCATGTATCCGCATGACGCGGTTGCGGCACAAAGGGCGATGATGCAGAGGCCGGTGATTTTATTTTTCATGCCCCGGCCCTTCCTTCACGGTCTTTTCCAGGTAATCGGCAATGGCGTCATACCTGCTCTCCCGGGCCAGCATGGCGGCGGTCTTCCCGAACCTGTTGGCGACGCGGGGATCGGCGCCATGCTCTTTCAAATAC
Source organism: Spirochaetota bacterium (assembly GCA_035400945.1). Lineage (GTDB taxonomy): Bacteria > Spirochaetota > UBA4802 > UBA4802 > UBA5550 > RBG-16-49-21. The sequence continues at coordinate 8,777 of DAONAJ010000098.1, read as the reverse complement.
ACAACGGTATCATAATAGCCGTACTGGGCGGCCGTCATGAGTGCCGTGGTCCCGTCAGGGCCCCGGCGGTCCGGGTCGGCGCCGCCCTCCACCAGGACCGGCACCATCTGCGTCTGCCTGTTGCCTATCGCGCAGATGAGGGGCGTGACGCCTTCGCTGTCGGGGATGTTCAGGTCGGCCCCGCCCTTGATCAGGACACGCAGCGCGTCAACGCGTCTGTTATACACGGCCAGCATGACGGCGGGCTTCCCGTCGCGGCTTTTAACGTTGGGCTTCGCCCCGCGGGCAAGGAGGCTTTTCATCATGTCAACATAGTTGTTCTCAACGGCGACAATGAGGGGCGAAATGCCGTTGCTGTCCTGAATGTCCGGATCGGCGCCTTTATCCAGCAGGAGGTGCGCCGCATCGAAATAGCGCCCCTCGAGGGCCATGAGAAGGGCCGTCCTGCCCCGGGAGTCCCGGGCATTGACGTCACAACCGCGCCTGACGAGGTCAGCGGTCATCTCGACGAACCCCCGGGAAACGGCCTTCATCAGGGCGCTGGTCCCCGAGGCGTCCGCCGGTGGAACCTTTGCCCCCAGATCAAGGAGGTATTTCGCCGTGTCGGGCCGGTTGTATTCCAGAGCAATCATGAAGGCCGGCCCGCTCCGGTCGTCCGTCAGGTTGATGTCGGCTCCTTTCGCGGCCAGGTATTCGATCAGGGCGTCGCGGCCGTTCTGCGCCGCGTACATGCAGGGGGTCCAGCCGTAGGCGTCGCGGGCGTTCACGTCCACAAGGCCCCCTTCGACGCAGCGCATGACCTCGATCAGGTTCCCCTCGCGCACCGCATTGGTCAGGTACCCGACCGGATCATGGTAGGATTTTGCCAGCCCGTGGTTGACGCTGCGAAGCGCCGGCCCCCCGCACGAGGCCAGCGCGGCGGCGATGATCAGGGCAAGGACAACCCGCATGCCGTCATACCGTAAGAATCATTTCCAGCACGATCGCCACCGCCAGGAGCAGGTCGGTCACCAGGACCACCATGACGTTGATACCCAGGGCCGGGACGAGCTTCGGGATGTCCTCGCTGTACCTGAGGGCCATCATGCCCGCCTTGACCGCCAGGGGCATCGTGAGGCAGCCCAGGAGGACCCACCATGAGGAAAGGCCCGCCAGGGGAGCGGCGATGATAAATGCGTAGGTGAGCACCAGGCCCGCCACGTACAGGTACGACGCCTTTTTCCTGCCGAGGAGAATCACCAGGTGGAACCGGCCCCCCGCCTTATCGACATCGGCGTCGGGAAACTCGTTCAGGAAGAGGAGCAGGAACGTGAGGATCCCCGGGGGTACGGAGAGGATGATGACCTCGCCCGGAAAAAGGGCACAGACGCTCTCCGCGGCGCTCCCGGTCATGGCCACGAAGGCCCCGATCACCACCAGTGAGCCGAGGCTCAGGCCCGCGAAGAATTCGCCCAGGAGCACCCGGGCGAAATGGGTGGTGTAGAAAACGATGGACACGGCGCCGATGATCATGATGACCATCACCATCCAGTGGGACATGATGGTGAAATAGAGGCCGATGAGAAAGGCCCAGAAGAGTGTCGTCCATGCCGCGGTGCTCACCGCCAGGGGCGTGGTCTTCCCCGACTGGATCAAGCCCGTGCCGCCGCTGAAGGGCGTCCGCCGGGTGTTATCGTCGATGCCGGTCTGCGAATCGGAATACTCGTTGAAGAGGTTCACCGACGCGTGGGCGATGACCACGCCCAGGACCAGGACGATGGCGTCGATGACGCTGAAGGACCCGACGCCGGTCTTCTTAATGAAGAGACCCGCCAGGGCAAGGCCGATAAAGCAGAGAAAGACCGCCAGGAGGAGAAAATTGCTCCGTATCTGGAGGACCCAGGTTTTGACAAGTTCGCGTGAAACCATATCCTTCTCCAAAATTCATTGTCAGACCTCACCCCGACTCCGCCGCGCCCTCTCCCGCGGGAAGAGGGCTCCTTATTAATAATTCATATTACGGTCCCCCCTCTCCCGCGGGAGAGGGGGAAAGGGGGTGAGATCGTATCAACCACTACTTCCTCTTCAAAAACATGTCAATTAAATCTATGGGAATCGGGAACAGGGTCGTGGAATTTTTTTCAGCCGATATCTCCCGCAGGGTCTGGAGATAGCGCAGCTGCAGCGACATGGGGTGCGCCTCCATGAGCGCCGCGGCGTCGACCATCTTCTGCGCGGCCTGGAACTCGCCCTCCGCCCCGATGACCTTGGAGCGGCGCTCCCGCTCCGCCTCGGCCTGTTTCGCCAGGGCCCGCTGCATCTCCTGGGGCAGGTCCACGTTCTTTACGTCCACGTTGGCCACCTTGATGCCCCACGGCTCGGTGTGGGTGTCCAGGACCTTCTGGAGCTCGGCGTTGATCCGGTCGCGGGCCGACAGGAGGTCGTCCAGCTCCACCTGGCCCAGGATGCTCCGGAGCGTCGTCTGGGACAGCTGGGACGTGGCGTACATGTAATCGTCCACCTCGGTGATGGCCCGGTTCGGCTCGATGACCCTGAAGTAGACCACGGCGTTGACCTTCACCGACACGTTGTCCTTGGTGATGATGTCCTGGGGAGGGACTTCCATGGCTATAAGCCGCAGGTTGACCCGGACCCACCGGTCAATGACGGGAATGATGATGATAATGCCGGGGCCCTTTGCGGATTTGAGCAGCCTTCCCAGCCTGAACACGACGGCCCGCTCGTATTCCTTGACGATCTTGATGGACGCCACCAGGATAAATACTCCGAAAATCAAGAGAATCATGATAAGATTCAGTCCAAACAGCATGTGCGACCTCCTTTAGTGATTATATAGTACGACCTCACCCCGCCTCCGGCGCGCCCTCTCCTCCAAGGAGAGGGCTTCGGTATAAGGGCCGTTGAATCTTTCCTTCCCCCTCCCCCTGCGGGAGAGGGGGACCGAGGGGGTGAGGTCCGGACCCAGCGGCCATGGTATGCGATTACTTTTTCTCGACCTTCAGGGTCATCCCGTCTAGGTCCGTGACGACAATCCCTTCGCCGTTTTTGACGGCGTCGCCGGAGACGGCCTTCCAGATCTCGCCGTGGACCTTGACCATGCCCCTGCCCTCGGCGTCGAAATCCTCCATCGCCAGGCCCGTTTCGCCGATGATCCCCTCGCGGCCGGTGGTCACCTGCGTCCTGTGGACATTGATGACCGCCCTCACCACGATGAACATGAAGGCCAGGAGCACAACCACCATCGCCAGTATCGTCGTCATAGGCACCGAACCTCCCGGAAGCGGCGAATCGAATAGTATCATGGACCCGAACACGAAGGCGGCGATGCCGCCGATGGTGAGGAGCCCGTAGCTGGTTATCTTCAGCTCAAGGATGAAAAGGACCACCGCCAGGGCGATCAGGACGATGCCGGCCGCGTTGACCGGGAGGATCCGCATGGCCATGAAAAAGAGGAACAGGGACAGGGCGCCGATGACCCCCGGCGCGATTAGGCCGGGGCTCTTGATCTCGAAGCCGATCCCGACGATGGCTATGATCAGGAGGAAGAGCACGACCTGCGGGTCCGCAAAGAAATTGAGGAACCTCTGCTTCCAATCCATGGGATAGTCCGCGGCGACGCACCCCCCGGTGCGGATCACCACGTTCTTTTCATTTACATTCACGGCGCGGCCGTCGAGCTTCTTCAGCAGGTCGGCCATGTCCTCGGCGATGAAATCGATGACCTTTTCCCGCTCGGCCTCGAGGTAGGTGCTCGACACCGCCTCCTTCACGGCGCGCTCGGCCCAGGCGGTGTTCCGGTTCCTCTTCTGCGCCAGGCTTTTCGCGTAGGCCGTCATGTCGTTCAGTACCTTCTTTTCCATGACGCCGGAGGGATCGCCCTTCTCGTCCCGGGGCATGAAATCGAGCATGGGGCTCACCGGGTGCATGGCGCCGATCTCGGTGCCCGGCGCCATCACCGCCACGTGTGCCGCCAGCATGATATAGCCCCCGGCGGACGCGGCCTGGGCACCCCGGGGATAGGTGTAGACCACCACCGGCGCCTCCGAGGCCATGATGGCCTTGTTGATCTCCCGCATGGAGTCCACCATGCCGCCGGGGGTGTCGAGCTTGATGACGATGAAGCGGACCCCGTCCTTCTGTGCGATCTTCATCGCCTCCACCAGGTACTGGGACATGATGGGGTTCACGCTCCCCTCGAGCGTAAGGACGGCGTAGCGCTCCTTAGCGGAGAGCGTTCCGGACAACAGCGCCAGGGCGCTCACGATGATCAGCAGGCGTTTCATAGCGGTACCTTGAATGTAGTAACTATATTTTTTCTCAACATTATCTTATTCCCCCTACGTTCCCCGATCGTCCCCCCACCCCCCGAAGGGGGGGCTATTGGATTGATTATATTTTCAAGTCACCCTCCGGGGGGGGTAGGGGACCCCCATGGCAATCTCGATATAAACTGAAAATGAGATGCTTCAGTTCTTGACCCCGTACCCGGCAACGGCCTCCATCATTGCCGGGATCTTCCCGTAGATGCCGTCAAAACCGCCGTTGGACATCAGGACGATGACGTTCTCTTCCCTCGTATCTATGTTCCGCGCCACGTGGTCCAGCATGTCCTCCACGGCTCCGAAAAGACCGGCATTTTCGTTGATGGCCCTGATGTCGCGGAGGAGCCGGTCCGGGTCGAGGCGGTCCCCCTCCCTGACGGCCGAGCCCTCGTAGGGCGTCTTGATGAGAACGGCGTCGGCCGGAGCGAAGGAGGCGGGCAGAACGTCCTGGAACACGTTGCGCCGGGACGTGGCGGACCGCGGCTCGTACAGGGCCCAGAGGCGCGCCCCGGGATAGCGCTCCCTCATGGTGCGCAGCACGTACCTGATCGCCGTGGGATGGTGCGCGAAATCGTCGTATATTTTGATGTTGTTCCTGTCGTAGATGAGCTCCTGGCGCCGCCGCACGCCCTGGAACGATTCGAGGCCCCGGGCGATGGCCTCCTCGCCAATGCCCAGAAGCCGCGCCATGGCCGCGGCGGCCATGACATTGTCGAAATTGAATTCGCCGAAGAGCCTTGTCCGGGTAGAAAAGTCACCCAGGGGAGTCACGATATCCAGGCAGGAAAAATCCCCGTCATATCCCCTGAAGACATAGGTGAAGTCCGCGCCGTCTTTGCCGTAGGAATAACGCTTCGACAGGGACTTCGCGACGATCTCGCCCAGGTTCTTATAAGAGGATGAATACACGATGTTGCCGTTGGAGGGGATCATATTCACCAGGCGCCGGAACCAGGTCTCGATTTCCCCCAGGTCCCGGTAGATGTCGGCGTGGTCGAATTCCAGGGAGGTGAGGACCAGGTGCCCCGGCCGGTAATACACGAACTTGGGGACCTTCTCGAAGAAGGCGGAGTCATACTCGTCCCCCTCGATGATGAAGTAGTTCCCGCCCCCCAGGCGGTAGTTGGAATCATAATTGCGGGTGACCCCGCCCACGAAAAAGGATGGGTCGGCGCCGGCGGACACCAGGAGGTGCGCCAGGAGGGCCGTGGTGGTGCTCTTGCCGTGGGTCCCGGCCACGGCGATGACCTCGCGGTCATGGAGGAAGAAATTGTAAAGCGCCTGGGCCATTGACAAATAGGGGATCCGGTCATTCAGGACCCGCTCCGCCTCGGGATTGCCCCGGCTCACGGCATTGCCGATGATGACCAGGTCCGCGCCGGACACATTATCGGCGCTGAAGCCGCTGTAGAGCTTCATGCCGCTCTTTTTCAGGATGTCGCTCATGGGGGGGTAGATGTTCTGGTCCGATCCGGACACGGCACATCCCCGGTCATGGAGCATCTGCGCAAGGGTTCCCATGGCGACGCCGCAGATGCCTATCAGGTGAATGTTCCGGGCCATTTATTTCCTGCAGTAACTTTCCTTGAGGATATCCAGGCTGACCAGCTCTTTCCTGCCGTCCCTGACGGCGTAACTTGCCCTGACCTTCTGGCAGATTTCCACCGCCGCGCGGTCCGCTGCCTGGCCCTCCCTGAAGACCCTAGTGTTATCCGTCCAGTAGAGGAGAAATTCTTTCCGGCCTTTTTTCACTTCTATTGCCGGCCCGGTGGTATTGATGATGAGACCCTGTATGTCCGATGACGAGGCGGCATACACGGCGGTGACGCCCAGCATCACCATCAACAGACCAGCGCACACTGTTTTTTTCATGTCATTGCACCCCCACTAAAATTTAACCGGAATGAAAAGACGGTCTCCCCTGATGCAACCGGGCATTCATCCGTCATTTGTGCTGAATAATCCATCTCGGCGCACCGGACAAGCGGCGCGTCATACCCTGCCCTATCCATATACAAAACTAATATACCCTCATAAATATTTCAAATAATTAATAGATCACGGGTTAAATAGCTTTTGATATGTTCGCCAATTATATTTCATTGACAAATTATGTTCTGCCGGCTATATTTGCTGTAAATTCCAAGAAAAGCAAGGACACGATGAAAAAGAAAGGACCATACTTCCGCGCGGCCTTTGCCGTCATAACCCTGGCGCTGTTCTTATCCGGAACGGCGCTGGGCGCGCCCCTGCAGTACGAATGGGGCACCCAGCTGGTGAAGGTAAAGAAGACCCTGCCGTCGGACAAGGAGTCCCAGCAGTTCTCGCCCAAGGACCGGCCCAAGTACAAGAACAAGATACTGAACTACATCACCGCCATCGACAACAAGCTCGTGGACAAGATCATCGTCCTGCGGGTGAAATCCCAGCCCGTCATCGACTACCTCTTCGTCAACGACAAGCTCTACACCATTATGGAAGACTGGAAATCCGTGGAACTGAAAACCGAAAAGGATATCCTGGGAAATCTGACCGGCCAGTTCGGCCAGCCCCTGGTCCAGCAGGACAAGAATTTCTACATCTATTCATTCAACAGCGACAAGACCAAGGTGCTCTATTACGTGATGAAAACCGCCGACGGCAAAGCAAAGTGCAAGGTGTATTATTACACCAGACAGCTCTTCAGGATGCTGATTACGGAATAACCGGGACCCGGCTCATTTTTTCAGCAGGTAATAGACCCGCTCCATGCCGCCGGGAAACACGACCGTCAGGAGGACCGGCCTTTCATCTTTGCTGAAATTTTTCGAAACAATGGGCTTCGCCGTTTTTATCAGCCACAGGTAATCCCAGGTATCATAGGACCCCCCGTACCGGAAATAATACCTCGTTTTTATCTGGGCGGGAAAGACGTCTTCCAGCACATTCCTGTTTTGACCGTCCCTGGCCATGAACCTGAATTGGATTTTTTCATCCAGGTATGGCTCCCACGCCTTGATCTGGAAACAGTAAAACCGGTTATTTTCATAGGCGAAGGCTTCAAGCTTTTTCAGGAGCTTCTTCTTTTCCGCCTCCGGGATGATCCTGCTTTCAATAATTCCGCGGCGCGTAATCTCCCGGTAATTTTCCAGGTACCCGTAGTCGAGCTCCCAGCAATAGATGGTCGCATACTTGTACTGGGATTCGATGTATGCCGGAGTGACCCGGTCGCTCATGAGCCTGAGGTTGCGCTGGCACCCGACAGATACCAGCAGGGCCAGCGCCGCCGGCAGCAGTGCAAGGATCTGAATTGACCGAAAATGTTTCATGACAGTTCTCCCGATTCGTGTATATCTGCTCTGACGTGACTATTTTTTCTTTAATCTATCAAGCATCGAATACGTCCTTGACGACCCGTTGGGGAACGTTATTTTCAGGATTATCGGGGCGTCCACGCCTTTGACATGGGCTTCATTCAACGGTTTTTTGGCTTTTATGAGCCATATATACTGGTGGAACTCATTACCGCCGACCATGCGCGTGCCGATGATGACGTTCTTTTCATCAAGCAGAAAGACATCCTCCAGGAGCTGCCGGTTTCCCGCATCGGTTATGCTGAAGGTAAAGCGCAATTTCTCATCCAGATAGGGCTCATGGGTGCGGATAAAAAAGGTATAATAACGATCCGGTTCGTACTCAGACCCTTCGATCCGTTTCAATATGGCTTTTTTCTGCGCATTGGATATCAGGCCATCGTCAGTGACGACCCTGCGGAAATTCTCCTTGAAATAATTGAACATGTACCCGTCGATACCGGCGAAATCAATGGTCGCGCCGTCATAGTTCTTGCTGATATACTCACTGCTGACATCGTCCTTCAGCAATTTCATGCCGGAACAGGCGGCCAGCAACACGGCCATAACCGTCATGGCGACAAACAATCCTGCTTTTTTCATCGCAATTATATCTCCTGATGTTGAAATTATAAGACAATAAATAAATAGACTTACCGCTTAACTTCTTAAAATTACTGAACTGTGCCTCCGCCGCCGAAGGCGGCGGAGGCACAGTTAGATAATTATTAAGTTTTGCAACCGGTCTGATATCTTCTATAAAAAATAATAATGCCGGAATACAGCGCCCGGAAAAATCACGTCGGTAATTTCCAGGCGCGGTTATTCCCGGAGCAGCCGGTTATATCCCGTAGCCGCGGTATTTCTTAATGGCCCAATCGTTTGCGTCATCTCCGACAACATAAATGTTTCCTTCAGGATCAACGACTACGCAATACGCGGTGCTGTCGGCCATATAGCGGCTTGCTATTTTATTCCAGCGGGCCGTGTCCTCAACGCCGCTGGAATCGAATTTTTTAACCCACCATTGATAATAGGGAACAAATGCGTTGTTTTCCCTCCCGCCAACCCCTTGTGTCAACATAGTTGTCGCCTAAAATAATAAGGAGTCAACTATGAAATA